>JBAYOV010000021.1:0-57938 GCA_041678045.1 Rhodocyclaceae bacterium | reverse complement strand
CTCCCCGGCGGGTGATACCACAGATTTTACCTTCACGGTGCACCGCAACGACTACGACAGGGCGATGGCGGTCATCCGGACGGGTGCCAAGGAGTTCGGTGCCCGCGAGGTGTTGGGCGACGATAAGATCGTCAAGATCTCCCTGGTCGGCGTCGGCATGCGCTCGCACGCCGGGATTGCCTCGACTATGTTTAGGGCACTGGCAGAAGAGGGCATCAATATCCGGATGATCTCGACGTCCGAGATCAAGATTTCAGTGGTCGTCGACGAGAAGTACCTCGAGCTCGGCGTGCGCACCCTGCACGACGCCTTCCAGTTGGACAAGGCGCCCTGAGCGCCGCCTCCCGCCGGGCCGTGTGACGGTTTGCCCACCACGGTTTCATGGTTTCCACAATAAAAATAGTTGGTTAATGAGGGATCTATAGTTTCGGTCGTCAAGGCCGACAACTATGCGTATGCCGGCTCTGTCGGGTGTTCTGCTGGTTATTGCGCCAGTGATGGATTACATATCGGAAGTGAATGAGTAAGGAGATTCACACATGTTGATTTTGACTCGCAGAGTGGGTGAGACACTGATGATCGGTGATGAAGTGACGGTCACGGTTCTCGGCGTGAAAGGGAACCAGGTACGTATCGGTGTGAATGCTCCCAAGCATGTCGCGGTGCATCGAGAAGAGATCTACGAGCGCATTCAGCGCGAACAGGAGCAGGGTGACGGCGCCACCGCTGAGGGCCGCGATTGATTTGATTCTCCAGCCTCCGGCTGCACTTTACCTCCTACATCGCTTCACGGTATCCTACCGCCCCCGCCGCAAAGCCTCTGAACAGACTGCGAGCGTCGGGCGTGGAGAGATGGCCGAGTGGCTGAAGGCGCACCCCTGCTAAGGGTGTATAGAGGAAACTCTATCGAGGGTTCGAATCCCTCTCTCTCCGCCAAATAAAAAAGGCCCCCGTGTGGGGCCTTCTTTATTTGGTGAAGTGAGAGGCTTTGGTGAGGACCCTGTGGTTCGACGTAGCGGCCGGAGGCCGCGGAGAACGCCGGAGCGCAGCGGAGGCGGCCCCGAAGGGGTGAGGGCGCAAAGCGCCCGAATAATCCCTCTCTTTCCGTCAAGCAAGCGGAAGGGGACCAGCGAGGTCCCTGTTTTCCCGAAGATCGGCACAACGTGCGTCCTAAGGGTTAATCCCCTGGCCTTCTATTTTCACCTTGAATTTTCTCGCTGATACTGGATAATCTCCGCCTTCCATACGCGCCCGTAGCTCAGCTGGATAGAGTACCTGGCTACGAACCAGGCGGTCGGAGGTTCGAATCCTTCCGGGCGCGCCAAAATCCACAGTTACATCAAGCAGTTACAGAGAGCGTTGTGACCGCTTTTTGTTTCAGTAACACCAGTGCGGGGCTTTTGCGGGAATGCCCTCCACACACCCGGTTGGTGGCCTCGATCAGGTTGTGCAATTCCGCCGCCGAGTAGTGTGTGGTGATCCTTCCCGACTTGTGTCCCAGCAAGTCCTGACGATCCTCGTAGTTCACTCCCGCCGCGCGCAAACGACGACCGAAGGTGTGCTTGAGATCGTGGACCCGTACCTGCGTGAGTCCGGCGCGCTTCCTTGCCCTCCGCCACGCCGAGTTGTTCATCGTGGTGACCGGATGGCCTTGGTACGTGAACACGTAGTCGGGGTGTTCACCGCGGACCTTCTCGATGACCGAACCGGCCACTCGATTGAGCACCACCAGACGTTCATCGCCGTTCTTTACCCGATTCCCCGGGATGATGAACACGCTGGTGTCCAGCTCCGGCACGGACACCTCCCACTCCCAGCGCAGGTTACACACCTCCTTCTCCCGGGTGCCGGTGTTGACCTTGAACAGCGCCATCCTGGCCAGGTGCGTGGGCAGCTCCTGGAACAGCCGCGCCTGCTCTTCCCATGACAGGGGGTAGGGCATACGCGCGTCCGTCACCGGCAGCAACTTGATCTTGGGTGGCGTCTGCAACCAGGTCAGGTTGTGTTCGTCGAGCCACTCCGATGCCGCCAGGTTGAGGATGTGCCGCACCACGCCCAGGGCGAGGTTGATGCTCTTGGTCTTGATCCCCTGCTTGCGTCGGGCCTTGATGAAGGGTTGCAGCGTCCCAATGTGGACCGACTCGATCGGCAAGGGACCGATGAACGGATCCAGTTGTTTCAGATGCAGCGCTTCATCGGCGATCCGACGCTTGTGCTGGCTCTCGTTCAGGTACTTCGTCGCGGCCGCCCGAAAGGCGCGTTTCGGTCTCACTCCGTAGATGGTCGCCTGCCGGACTTCCTCCGTTTTCCTTGCGAGGTACTCTTCCGCCCTTGCGAGATCGCTTTCTCCAGTGCTTTCGCGAATGCGGGTACCTCGGATCTGCTTGTCGATATGCCAGATGTCACCGCGCTTGTAGAGCCCGGCCGTTCTTTTGCGTCCCATGTCAATTCTCCTCTGAGTTGACCGGAACGCCCGTTGCGGGATTTATAGTGGTCCACCCAGGTATCCAGATCAAGTCGGTCGAAGGCGACGCCCTGCTCGCCGATACGGATTTCAACCAGATACGGGCGGACCTCCGCGTTGAAGCGGTTCCGGTCCATCCCGACATAGAAGGGCGCATCCCGCAGCCGGATCAGGCGTGGTACGAGGCGGGGAAAACGGTCGGCGGGGCGGCTCATGGCCGGTGCCGAACCGCCATGGCGAGCGCTGAAGGCGGGGCGGATCGCACCTGCAGGCACCGACGCATCCGCGGTGCCCGCGCACCGTGCCGGCACCCAAGGCGCTGCTGCTGTGCGATGGTCGGTTGCCGCATGAACTCAGGTGCTCCACTGTGCCTCGATGGCGTTGCATGGTAGCGAGCCGGCGGCCGGTAAAAACTTGGAAAAGCGGGCAGACAGGTGCGGGCTTTCGGCATTGAAAGCGCGCCGGTGCGTATCGATGAGCGGTCGTGATTACAGGTACTTCTTGAAGTACGCCATGCTCACGCGCACGGCGATGCCGAAGACGAGCACGAACGGCGGGGTCACCCAGCGCGGGTCCAGCGGCACGGGCGGCACCAGGTAGACCAGCCACAGGGCGAGTATCGACAGGGCCAGGCCGCGCTTGGTGCGGTGGTAGATGAAACCGGACTCGCGGCCGGCGCCGGTGCGGCGCAGGTACCATGTGATCAGACCGTCGGCGGCCGCGGCGATCGCGGTGACGAGGAAGATCGGCAGGGTGAGGAGCAGCACGCCCAGGCGCAGTGAAAAAAGCTGCAGGCCGGTGGCGGCCGTCTCCAGGAAGACCCAGTTGCCCAGAACAAAGCTGCGCATGGTCTCGTTCAGGGGCGAGAGCGGCGTCGGGTCCACCGCGCGGCGCATGAATTCATTCATCCCGGTCCAGACGAAGACCACCTCATAGATGCCGTCGACCAGGGTGAGGATGATGGCCCAGGAGCGCTCATCGGCCAGCCGGCCGATCAGATCCGTCTCGGCCGTGAGGTTGGCCTTGAGGGCGGCCACGCCCCGCGCCTCGCCCGGATAGGGCCAGAGCACGTAGAGCATGTCCACGCACAACACCAGCAGGCAGACGACGAAGAACCACTTCAGCGTCCACAGCACCCCGGTCAGTCGCCGGCCGTTCATGGTTGCTCCCCACGGCAACGCTCCACCCAGGCCCCGATCTCGTCCATGTCCCGCGGCAGCAGGGGGTCGTCCCCGGCCAGCGGCAACCGCAGCTTGTAGAGCCGGCCGCCGTCGAGCAGCCCGAAGGCCTGCCCCTTGGGCAGCTGCACCAGGTCCGCCGGGGTGAGCATCTCGGTCTCCACCTCGGTCAGCCGGTCGGCGTTCTGGGCGACGAAGTCCACCGGCGTGTCCGGATCGTTGTTGTCGGTGGTACGCGACTCGGCCACCTTGGTGTAGACCCGCACCTTGGGCAGCTGGTCGGTGAGGAGGGCGGCGGTCTCCTCGTTCTTCACCCGCAGCATGATCAGCGTATTGAGATTACCGCTCACCTGGCCCGCCTTGGCGCGGTCGCCGATGCCGGCCTCGATGTCCGAGGCGGTCTGGGTGTAGGCAGTGACCTGCACGCCGGCGCCGCCCGCCTTGTTGAGCAGCGGGATGAACTCGTCGCCGATCAGCTCGTTGAACTCGTCGGCGTGGATGGCGATCCGTCCCCGGCGGTGCCCGGCCACCTCGGGCAGGCCCAGGGTGTCGCCGTGCTTGTAGAGCTGGCCGGCGATGGAGGTCAGGTCCGCGAACATGGAGTTGCCCACGGCGCCGGCGACCTCGGCGTCTGACAGTGCATCCAGGCCCACATAGACGATGCCCTGCTGGCGGATCACCCGCATCCAGTCGAGGATGGGACGGGGATCGCGGGTGTCGGCGTAGTCGGGTGCCAGCAGCTCGCCGCTCTTGCCGCTGGTGAGCTTCTCCAGCAGCGGCAGCAGGCTCGCCGTCAGCTTGTCGAAATAGGTCTTGTCGTACTCGAAGGCTGAGCGCAGGCCGTCGGCGACGGGATCGTAGAGGTTGCGCTCCTTGGCGAACTTCACCAGCGCCACCCCGTGCGGGTCGCGGCCGCGCAGCGCGAAGGGCAGCTTCTTATCGTCGATGTTGGCCTCGATGGTCTGCACCCCGGCGCGCCACCCGCCGGGCAGTTCGCTCTCAAGCCATAGGTGGTAGTAGTCCACCAGCAGCGGCTCGATGTTGGTGACGTAGCGGGCGATGGCGGCGTAGTCGGGTTTGCGGCCCAGTCCCACCAGGGCGCGGGCCACGATGTTGGTGAAGCGCCAGGCGAACTCGCGGAAGGCCGCCGAGTTGCCCTGGGAGGGGAGCTGCGAGGCGATGCGGGTGGCCACCTCGGTGATGCGGCCGAACTCGCCTACCGGGTTGTAGCGCTCCGAGAGATCCGGAAAGCCCAGATGGAAGATGTGGAACTGCTCCAGCCGCCCGGCGCGCCGGGCCTCCGCGAACATGCGCCGCAGCAGATCGATGTCGCCCTTGGGATCGAACACGATCACCGTCTCGCCGCGGCGGATGTCCTGGCTCACCAGCAGCTCGGCCAGGCGGGTCTTGCCGACACGCGTAGTGCCGAGCACCAGGGTATGGCCCACCCGGTCGGCGAGGTCCATCCAGATCGGGCACTCGTCCTCCAGCCCGACACCGTGCAGGGCCGGATCACCGCCCAGGGGCGGCAGGGGCCGCAACGGATTCCACCCCGCATCGACGCGGGTGAGCCGGGTCAGCCAGCCGAGCAACCGAGAGTGCTCGAAGCGCAGCTCGAAGGCCCGGGCGGCCCGGTAGAACACCCCCGGTTCCAACCAGCGCCGGGCCTGGGGCGAACGCGCCTCCACCAGCCGCTGGCTGTGGCGCTGATCCCAGGCGAAACCCCGGCCGAGGAACAGCTTGTGGCGCGAGAGGGGGATGCGTTGCCCGTTCAGCACATAGCGCGGCAGGCGGCGCAGTTGCCGCCGGTAGCGGATGATCACGCAGCCCTGCCACAGGCGCAGCAGGCCCAGTGCCCCGAGACCCGCCGCGGCGATCCGGGCCAGGCCCGGTAGCAGCGGAAAGAACAGAACGGGGTCGTGGAGCAGCACCCCGGCCAAGCCGAGGAGCACAGTGGCCGGGATGAACTCGATGACGGGGCGCAGGCGGTTGTCGAAGGTCGGTCCCACTGGATCACTCCTTGCGCGACAGGTGGGGATTGGGCGGCGGCAGTTGCAGGCCGAGGGCCTGTTCCGGCTCGGGGATCAGGATGCCGTTGATGCGGCTCTGCTTGCGCTCGCCCTTGACCAGATAGACCCAGATGTTGGTGGCCTGCGGGGTGCGCTGGTGCAGCTTGAGCTTCTGGAACCGCTTCTGCGCCAGGCTCCAGTTCTCGCGGTCGAAGTCCTTGAAGATGCCGGGACTCACCAGCAGCAGGCCTTCGGGAACCGTATGGATGCGGGCATGCACCGTGTTGATGGCGAGCGTGCCGGAGGCGAGGCCCTCCTTGAGCCAGACCAGAAAGCGCCGGCCGGGATCGTCGTCATCCCCGGGCGCATCGGTTTCCTGCGGTCCCGAAACAGAATCATCTCCGGTAGCCATGGGCGATGCATCCCCGGGCGCCGGCGATGGCGAATCCACGGCGATCACCGGACTGTCGCCGACACCTTCTATATCGGAATCGCACTCGCTGGCGGTCTCCGCACGCCGGTTTTGCGGCGAGGCCTGCATCGATGAGTCCTGGTGCTCCTTCTGCACCGTACCCTCTGGCTTGTCGACAACGGGCGTCACCGTCCCCTCGAACACCGGTGGCCGGGCGTCCGGGTCCGGCCAGAGGGTCTGCACGGGAAAGCGCAACACGGTCAGCTGTTGCGACCAGTCACCGGTGGTCACCCGGACGGTCCAGACGGCCCGGTCGCCGGTGGGTGTCAGCAGGCCATGCTGTTGCAGCTCGTCCATGAGCCGGTCGTTGCGCGTCGGTACACCCTCCTGACCCTCCTGGTTCAGGTGCTCGCGCAGGCTGTCCAGCACCCGCTTGCTGACCAGCCACAGATCATCGTCGAGCCGCCAGCCGGCGGCGCCGGGGCGGTTCAGGGGCAGCACGTCCTGGTCCAGCAGGTAGCGCAGTCCGATGAGCAATCGTGCCGAAAGGGATTTTCGCCGGGCCATCGGAATCCGGGTCGGTGCGCCTACGAGGTCACTTGCCACCGACAGCCCGTCCGCCTGGTGCACCAGCTCGCCGAGGACGCCCGCCCGATCGGCATTCCCGCTGATCGCCGCCAGCCAGGCCGCGAAGACATCCGCATCAGAAGCCAGCCAGCTCAGACCCCGCTGGGGCAGAATGAACCGGACCAATAGGGGCGACACCTGTTCGTGGAAGCGGTGGCGGCGCTCCCTCACGAACACCACCCGGTACCAATTCCCATCGAGGGATAGCGGACCGGCCCAGGGATCCCACCAGCCCAGTTCCCGCCCCTGCCGGTCGTACAAGCGCACCCGCTGGTCCGTCACCGGCTTACCGATGTCGTGGAGCAGGGCGGCTGTGGCCGTGGCATAGGTCCAGAGGTCCTGCCGCGCGGCCAGTTCCTCAGCGGCGGCGCCGGACGGCAGCAACCGGCCCCGGCGCAGCTTCAGGGCCTCGCGCACCACCTCCAGGCCGTGGGCCAGCATGCCGCCGGGACCGGCATGATGATGGGCCTCCGAGGCAGGCAGCTGTTGCACGAAGCCGGCGTAGGCCTCGAAGACCGTGGCGTAGAACGCCTCCCAGTGGGCGCGCGGCACCCCGACCAGTTGGCGGATGGCCGCCAGTTGCGGACGGTGCGGATGGAGCAGGGTAGCGGGGTCCAGCACCGGCAGCGCCCCCTCCATCGGCGGTGCCGGTGGGTGTTTTCGGCCCCAGAGGTTCAGCAGCGCACCCATTGGTCCAGCCACTCCGAGACCGCTTCGGGCCGGGGCCAGGGAGTCCATTCGCGCCAAAACTGCACGGCATTGCCGTTCCGTCGAAGAAAATCCTCAAGAGGTTCCGCGAGGGGATGCCACATCTCACGGGCGGCGGCCGCCCGATACTCGAACAGGGATAGCCGACAGAGCTGCTGGCGCAGGATGGCCGCCTGGCGCGGCAGCGGCGCTGCCATGGCGGTGCGCAAAGCGGACAGAACGGCGACCGATGGGAGCTCGTCCGGGCTCTCGATCACCCTTTCCAGGCCACTGAGGTGCTCGAGGATAATCCGGCAGGGCTCGATCCAGGGACCAAGCCCCGCATGGTGAATTCGTGAGATGGAGAGAGGACAGGCAGATAGCGTGTTCATGTGCCGGCACTGTGCCAACGCCGGCCGGGTCAGACCATGGAAAACGTGATTCCTGTTCGGGGTGGGTTTTGCAGCGGCGGACGCACCGCCGTTTGAGTAACCCTTTCAGCGCCGCGCGCCTCTTCCAGCGCGGCGGCCCTTTCGGGTAGGGCCTTTGCCATTACGGCCCCCTTCCCTTAGTAGCCTTTGCGTCTTGAGTACACGGGGTCGATCGAGAGATGAACGCGAGTTTGATGGCAGTGACGAGAAGCAAGTTGGTCAGTTGCCCATTGCCCGCAGGTGACGACACGAATAGCGCTGAAGACCCCATGAGAAAGCAAACGTTTCTGATACCTCATACCAACTGCTACCAGGGTGGCCGGACCCGTGATTCTCTCCCATGCAAGAACATTCGCAGTGAAAACCCTTGGCATTCCAACATGCGGGAGCGCACTTCTGCTGCTCTCGATAAATCTGAATCACATAGGCTTGAGCGTAGCGTCTCAAACATAACTTGATGACGCTATCGAACCAGGCGGTGGGAGTCTCCCATGCTTTAAATTGCGGGTTCCAGTTTGGTATGTTTCGCCTCCCATCACGCAGCCAGTCTTTGTTACCAACAGCGAATGGGACGCGCGCAAGAAGTGGTAGGGGACGTCTTCGCTTGAAAACGACCGGAATGTCTCCCTGACGCCAGATCCGTTTGAGATCGACGTTGGTTGAATCCTCCAGTGCCATCGGGGGCTTTGGGTCAACGTTCCTTGTTCGCCTGAGCTAAGACGGAAGCAGCAAGCTCCTTGGTTTCTGTTGCGTACCGGTCACTTGCCAACACCTTGGCAGCGACATCTTCCATCTTCGCTCCCGTTTGCTTGGCAGCGCTTCGCTGAGACAGCGCCGATGCCGCAAGGCTCTTGGCGACCTGCGAAGACTTGCTGTCCTGCAAAGTCTCGGCCGCCAGTTTGGCGATCCGCGACGAAGTATGCTTCGTGTTCTTGGACATTGCTCCTCCTTTCTGTTTCACGGCTTAACCGGAGTTCGGAATGGAACCACGGTGCTGCTGCGCTCGATTCGATCATCCGAAACTGGCTGGGTAGTTCTCAGCCGCGCAAACTGAACAACTTTGCTCTTGCCCTGGAAGTACCCTTCGGGCAGTCCTGCCAAAGACTCAACATCTGATGCGGCTAGGCCAACGTGCCTTGGGATGGCCTCCAGCGGCATGACCTTCTCGTCAACCAATAGGTCAATCGTACGGCGCAACAGGCGGGGCTGCTCGGGCATCCGATCACCATCACCCGGTTCTGATTTGGCGCCCCAGCGGGCAGAGCGACGCTTGAACAGCGTCAGTGCATCATCCTCGTCCAGCAGTTCAAGAGCTCGCAAGCGCATGATGATCGCAGCAGCCGAGACGCCCCATCGGCGCTTGAGTAACAGCAAGTCATCCAGTGCTGCCGGCATACGGACCTCCGCAGCGAAGGTCTCTGCGGGAAGCAGAAATGCGCCGGCAAATCGGTGAGCCTGTTGTTCGAGCAGCTTGTGGCGGTCGCGCTCAGTCGGGCGCTTGATGTGTCGGTGTAAAACAAGATGGCCAAGCTCGTGGGCAAGGTCGAACCTGCTGCGGTAGCCATTATCCTTGTCGGCCGACAGCAGAATGAGGGGTCGCCCCAGGACCTCGCTCCAAGCAGAAAGCCCTTCAATTTGGGCGATGCCGGTTTCCTCGCGGACCAGGATGACTCCCGCCCCTTCGACTGCGAGCGCCAAGTCTTGGACCATTGATCGCCCGAGGCGCCACAAGTCACGACATTCGCATGCAGCCTGCTCGATGTCCTCGGCCGTGATCGCTTCTGGATCGGCGTAGGAGCGAGCCGGCAGGTTGACTTCGGGATAGTCAACAAACTCCATCAAGGCGGCGCCGACGTCTTGAGCCCACTCCAGACGAGCTTCAAGCATCGCCCGTGCTGCAACATGTGCAGATGCGTTGCTGCGGAAAAGCGGCGTTGATACTTTCGCCGCTGGGTGGCGAGTGAACCACTCCGGCGTCACGTTTACCACTCCTGCGAGGCGCTCAAGCGCCTCACGCTCCGGCGCCTGCGTTCCAGCGCGCCACTTGCTTATAGTTGCAGGCGAAACACTCACCATCGACGCGAGCTGTACCTGCGTCAGGCGACGTACCGCCAGGATCTGACTCAAGCGGTCCTTCTGAAATCCTTGTACTCCACCCCGGCTCATGGTGTGGTTCCGTCTTTATCCAGTTGCTTGCCGATGCCTTTCTTGAGCTTCGGAACCGCAAGATCATGCTGCGACACCAGCTTCTGGTCGTATCGTTTTATGTACGTATCGAGGGGTTCTCTGAAGAGCCAGCCGTGCATGTGCCGGTCTGGTACCGCGATCTGAATCGAAGCTGGGGATTCGGGCTGGTTGTGTAGCGAACCGGAAAAGCAGGCCACGAAAAAAGCGACGGCCTCGGAAGGAGGCTGATACTCGCGGAAAAGCTCAGGCTGCACGAGCGGCTCGATGGCCATGTTCGCCATCGACATCTGTCTGCGAGTGTGGCTGCGCCGACCGTTGGTCCAGAACCCTTCAGGGATGTTGAAGCGTGCGAGTGTAAAAACCCCGGTTCGCCCGGTCACGATACCGTTGCCTCGGATCGGGGAGGGAGACGCATCAGCGGCTGCAAGTGCCCGCTGAAACGCCTCATTCATGTGGAAGTGGCGTAGCTGACCCACGACGTGAGGCAGATGGCCGTCATCCATACCGCGGCCTCCCACATAGGCCCGCTGCGCTCCGACCACCAAAGCCTCTTCAACTCCCAAAACGACCTCGCGAGGTACGTTCCTCACGAGCAGGTCAGGGATGGTTTCCTGGGTTGGTTCGGTCATCGGCAGCTCCGCTGGTAGGGGTTTCGCATACACGGATTCTACACCGAAATAATTTCGTTTAACAAGTGTTCGCTCAAGGTTTCTGTATGTTAAGGCCTTCTGTCGCGTTCGTGGGGAGGGTACTCTGAGCCGATGTGCTCTGAAGTCTCTCCTTGAAATGGGTCTGGGTGGTGGGGGCAGCATGCCCTCTTCTGCTGCTTGGCTGTTCAAGTATGCACAAATTTGCCGTATCCTTGCCAAGATTACCATCACAACTGGTGCATGCCGCCATGGCGGGTTAGGACGCGATGAAAGACGTGACTGGCGAAATATTCACCCTTGACGACGTGGCCGCTTACCTCAAGGTGGGCAAGCGAACGGTCTATCGCTTGGCTGCAGCCAAGAAGATCCCGGCGTTCAAGGTAGGCGGTACGTGGCGGTTCTCGCGCGCTGACATCGACACCTGGATCAAGCAGCAGTCGATGGAGGGGCTCGACGCTGGACGTGAGGATGATGGCTCGGCCAAGGGCCAATCGAATGATGGGGAGCGAAAGTAATGCTTGGACTGACTCTACGAGAAGAATTTCGGGGCAAACGCCTCAAAGGGACAGCCATTGAGCTCTCCAACGACACGAACACCGGCGCGACCCAGATCGCCGCGAAGGAGTTCCTGGAGATCACGTATCCGACCCACGACCTGCTGAAGGGGATCGAGGCCGTTGGTCCGAACCAGGGGCGTCCGGTGGTGGTGATCGGTGAGCGCGGTCTTGGTAAATCGCACTTGATGGCCGCTCTCTACCACGCCGTCAATGACGCTGCCTCCACTGGCACGTGGCTGAATTCCTGGGCCACGACGCTTGGCGATCCGCAGATCGGCAAGATTGCGCTGCGAAGCGGAATGCTGGTGATCGGCGAGAGCCTGCACCGACAGCGCTACAAGTTCCTGTGGGATTTGCTGTTCGAGCGCCATCCCCACGGCACCTACATCAAGGGCAAATGGGAAGGCATGGGCGCGGCCAAGACCGACATCCCATCCGACCAGCTGATCCTCGAACTGTTGCAGCACACGCCCACGATGCTGCTGCTGGACGAATTCCAGACCTGGTACGACGGTCTGACCAACACCAAGCAGTACCCCTGGAAGAACTGGGCGTTCAACTTCATCCAGATCCTGTCCGAGATCGCCAAGGAGCATCCGGAGTTGCTGGTGCTTGTCATCTCGGTTCGCAACGGTGGCAGCGATGCCTACCAGCAGGTGCACCGCGTCAATCCGGTCGCCATCGACTTCATGGCGGGCGGAAATCCTGAACGAGTGCAGCAGGATCGACGTCGCATGTTGCTGCACCGCCTGTTCACTAATCGCTTGCAGATCACCAAGCCCCAAATCGCCAATCTAATCGAAGCCCACGTCAGCGACTATCTGCGGCTGATGCAGGTGCCCGCTGCCGAACACGAGCGCAAACGTAAGGAGTTTCTGGTCTCCTGGCCGTTTGCCCCGCACTTGCTGCGCCTGCTTGAAGAACAGGTACTAATTGCCACCGACGCGCAGGAAACGCGCGACATGATTCGCATCCTGGCAAACCTCTACAAGAGTCGTGGTGAGTCTGCCCCGGTACTCACGGCTGCGGACTTCCGTCTTGATGACGATGCTTCGGGTATTGGCGCGCTGCTCGACTCCGTCTCCAACGAGCACCACCGCACGCTTCGCGCGAAGGCCCAGCAGAACATCATTTCGGTCACCGAAGCAGTGACCGACCATGCCAGCCTCGCCCCGCACCTGCAGGAGATTGTCGGTGCTTTGTGGCTGCGATCCATTGCCGTCGGCAACTTGGCCGGTGCCGAGCCCGCGACGCTTCAGGTCGATATCACGCGCAACAAGGCCGTCGATGACAACGCGTTCCAGGTAGAACTGGCGACCATCGTCGAAAACAGCTTCAACATTCACCAGGATGGCCCTCGTCTGGTTTTCCGCGAGGAAGAGAACCCGCGTGCCAAGCTGATGGCCTGCGCGCGCAATGACAAGCTGTTCACCGATGGTTCCGATCAGGCGCAGCTTGCCAAGCAAGTTCGGTACGTCATCGGCGGCACCGACGAGGTGGCTAAGACCTTCCGTGTGATCGCGTTGCCGAAATCCTGGCAGACCGACCCTTGGTCAACACTGGATGAGGCCGAGCAGCCCGAGCGTTGGGACGACCGCTTGCCCATCCTGGTACTGCCGGAAGAGCCCGATAATGTCGACCAGCGGCTTGGCCGCTGGCTCAAAGACCATCTGCAGAAGCGTCGCAACACGATCCGCTTCCTGTTGCCGCGATCCGGCTCCACAAATGCCTTCCAGGACCGCGACCTGCTGATCCTGGCCCGCGCCGAGATGAAGGCGCAGGAATGGAGCGGCCAGAACCCCGAGTACAAGAAGCTGCACACCGAATTTCAAGGTGCGTTGCGCGACATCCTGAAGAAGCGCTTTGACCGTTTCGCCGTGCTGCATCGCTGGAATTTCGCCGACCCGAACCAGTGCTTGTTCAGCGTCGAGAGCTTGAAGAAGCAAGGCGCGCAAATCCCCGAAGGTATCGAAGAAGCGCTGGTCAACGACCTGTTCGTGCCAGAGGACTTTGAAGACCTGGTGCTCGAAGCGGCCACCGAAAACTCTCCGGTTGGCAAGCTCCTGCGCGAGCTGCAGGAGCCTCGCCCGGCGGGCCAGGATTGCATCCCCTGGCTCGGCGAAACCGCGATGAAGGAGCGCATCCTGCGTCTGTGCGCTCGGGGCAAGATCGCCATCAACCTGCGCGGTCTTGAGTACCTGCAAACCCAGCCCGGCGAAGATGAGGACACGGCTTGGAAGCGGCTGCGCCCCAAGCTCTCCTACACCGGACGCCAGCTCGACGAAGTGTTCCTGATGGAGCCCTCGGCGGTGCCAACCACTGGTGGCATGACGCCTCCTGCACCCCAGCCGCCTGCTGGCGGGGATGGTGGCGGCTTGTTCGGAGGCGGCGCAACGCCGCCCTCGGGCGGTGATACGTCAAGTGGCGGTGGTACGCCCCCGACCGGCGGTGGGATCTTCGGCGGCGGCTCGACGGGCGCAGGCGGCAAGCCGCGCATCCCTTTGAGCAACCCGCCCACCTCACCGTTGAATCTGATCGGCAAGCTCGAAGGTTGGGGTATTGGCCCCGCCACGCAGGTCGCCGACGTATCGATCAAAGTGTCTGCGGCCAACGGTGCCCAGCTCAAGGAATTGCTCAAGAAGCTGCCCGACGGCATGACCTTCGAGCTGAGTCTTGAGAAGGAGGACAACTGATGGCACTCGACGCCGGGGTATTGCACAGCCTCACCAAAGGCTCTGCCGAGGACGCGTGGCGCGTCATCATCAATAAGGCCGTCGAGATTGCGTCCAAACCGCTGGCCGCAGGCAATGCGCCAAGCGAGGTCATCAAGCGTGACCGGGAGATCGGTGCGCTCGATCACTTCCTGTCGTCCACCGGTTGGGATCTGTGGCAGGCCTTCGGCAACACTGTCGAACGCACTTCGGATCGCCTTGCCCGCTGGTGGGCCGAACCCTACAGCGCCAAGGCGGTGCTGATTCTCGACGGTTTGTCGTTGCGCGAATTGCCTTGGCTACTGCAAGGGGCCAAGGAACGTGGATTCACCCTGCACGCGGTCACGGCCAACGCATCTGAACTGCCCGGCGAAACCAATGAGTTCGCGCGGGCCTTGGGCTTCGGCAGTCGCAGCCAACTCCAGAACAACGGTGGCGGCCTTACCCACAAGCTTCAACCGGCACATACAGAGTGTGTCGATATGCCGTGGAAAGATTGCGAGGGGCTGATTAACAGCGCGCCGAACTGGGTATTCTGGCACCACTGGCCGGACAGCAAGCTTCACGACGGATCAGGTGCGGGCCAGGGCCTCGACACGCTGACCCGCGACGCAGCCGATCAGCTCAGCAGTGATGAATTCTGGGCTTTCGTCGAGGGCTTGGCGACCGGGCGGCGTCTGGTCATCACCTCCGACCACGGCTACGCCGCTACCGGCTACTTCCCTGACGCGGATGGCGAGGTTGGCCAGTTCCTCAAGAAAACATTCGCCAGCGGGCGCAGCGCCAAGGGCGTCGGTGAAACCGGCCCGTTCGTGCCGCCGGTTGCACTCCAGATCAACAGCCCGCACGGCGCTCATCTCCTGGCCGTTGGCCGCTGGAAATGGAAGAGCCAGGGCGGCTACCCGACGTTGACGCACGGCGGCCTCTCGCTGCTTGAGGTGCTGTCGCCCTTCGTCGAGCTCACGAAATAAGGATCGCCCGGTATGGCAACAAAAAAAGAACGAATCGCACAAGAAGTCGCCAAGGCCGTGGGCGCTGGCAAGACGGTCGCTATGGAAACCGTCGATTTCAACGACCCGAACCGCCCCAAGACCTGCCTGGAAGTCGATTTCCCGATCCTGCCCGTCAATCAGGTGGCGATCATCGAAGGCAACGCGGGCAAGCCGATTTACCAGATGTCGAAGTGGTGGGCACGGCGTCGCTCCAGCGTGTTCCGTTCAATGTTGATCGCGGCGGCCACCAAGGCCCCGGAAGACAAATCGCACGCGGCCAAGCTAGTGTGGGACAACTACTACGCCAACCATCAGAAGAAAGGCGCTTTCAAGAACCTGAAGGTGGCCGACATCTTCATGGGCGGCGGCACCACACTGGTTGAAGGTTCCCGTCTCGGGATGCAGATGATCGGCAATGACCTGAATCCGGTCGCGTGGTTCGTGGTCAAGCAGGAGCTGGCCAATGTCGACCTGGAGGAAGTGAAACGCCTACTCGCTGACATCGAGGCCGAGGTCAAGCCGCAGATCATGCCGTACTACTACTGCGACGGCCCGAACGGCGAGAAAGGCACGTGGACGCATCTGCCGACCAAGAAGGTGATGCCAGCCGATTTCGATCCGCTGACGATCCCGCGTGACGAACGCAAGGATTACCGCTACGAAGGTCCGGAAATCATCTACACCTTCTGGGCCAAGCACGGCCCCTGTCAGGTGACCGGTTGCGGCCATCGGACGCCGATCATGACTAAGCCTGTGATGGCAATTAAAACGATCAGCGTTAAGCACTGGGAGTATTCTTGCAGCAAATGTGGTGGCGATTTCCACGTCGAGGAGAATGCGGCGCGCATGGCGCCTGATGTGCCGCTTTATGTGGCCCCGGATGAATATCCGTTCTCTGTGCTCGACCGAAAGAAGGGGGTTGTCTGCCCGCATTGCGGCCACACGGTACTCGTCAACCTCGGAAAGGGCAAGAACAAGAAGGTCGAATTGAGCCTGCTGGTGCATCCGCAATGGCTTGCCGGATCGCCAAAGCAGGACGCGAATGGCCAACCTTATGGCGGCTCGGCCCAGGACGACGCTGTGTCATCTGCACGATGGAATCAAGAGCGCGCATCAAAGATTAGGCTGCTTGAAGTGAGAGGCAGTTTGCCCGAGGAAGTCACGTGCCCATTAACTGGGGTTACGTTCCAGGCAGAAGTAGGCACTGTTCCGAAACGCTCCAATTTTGCTTGCGGCGCATGTGGAGCTGTTCATGACGTCATGAACTCAATCAGAGTCACGAAAAAGAGCGCTCAGGTCGCTGGTTATGCAATTCAAGGATATTCGCCGAAGAGAAATGCAGATGGTATTCCTTATGGCGGACGATTCTTCGCTCCCTTTGATACGAATGTTGCGCACCGTTACGACGCTGCCACTGCGGAATGGGAGGCAAGAAAAGACACTGATCTTGCAGATTATTGGCCTCGGTCCGAAATACCTTATGGCTTCATGACGTCCATCGCCAATAGCGAGCTCCGTGAGAACTATGGTTTCACGCATTGGTGGACAATGTTCAACCCTCGCCAGCTCCTGGTTCACGCCCAACTGCTAAAAGCCATTGTTAATGTGGGAGATTACGACTGGAGCATTCGCGAGTACGTACTTGGCGCTTTCCAGAATTTCCTTCGCAATCAGAACCTTTTCGCGTTCTGGCACATGAAGCTCGACAAGCTCGCCCCGGCAATGTCTAACAGCAACTACCACCCAAAGAACAATGTGGTGGAGGTGGGAGTGTTCCCACCCATGGGTTATGGCCCTTGGTCTTCTACCGTAGAAGTGATCTTCAAGGGCGGTGAGTGGGCCACTCGCCCATGGGAAGCGGTAAGCGCTGAGCATCTTAAACGCCATGCTTCGAGCGTCGCGAGCGAAATCACAGGGAAGAGTGAAAAGGTTTTTCCTGGAGATGCTCTTCTTGGTGCCGAAACCTTCTGCGGCACATCGACCGATCTTGCCCAGTTGCCGTCCGATAGCTTGGATCTCGTAATTACCGACCCTCCTTTTGGAGGCTTGCTCCACTATTCCGAACTGGCCGATTTTTTCTACGTTTGGCTGCGACTCGCCCTGAAAGGTAAATTCCCAGATTATTTCGGCGCCGAATACACACCGAAGTCCCTGGAGGCAGTCGCCAATCGTGCAAGGGAACCCGAGGATGCGGATGGTTTCTATCAGCGGCTTTTGACCCAATGCTGGCGTGAGGCACATCGCCTTCTGAAGCCGGGTGGCATCCTCGCCTTCACATTTCACCACAGCGAAGACGAGCCGTGGGTGGCGGTGCTCGAATCACTGTTCGACGCGGGGTACTACCTAGAGGCGACGTACCCGATTCGGTCCGACGAAACCAAAGGCGAAGGCGAATTCGGTTCCAAGACCATCGAGTACGATATCATCCACGTCTGCCGCAAGCGCACCGAAGAACCCAAGTCTGTGAGCTGGGGCCGGATGCGGCGCGAGGTGATGGCCGATGTTCGCCACCTGCAGGCGATGCTGGAAAACCACGCCAAAGAAGGCTTGCCTGCGGCGGACATCCAGGTGATCCGGCGTGGTAAGGCGTTGGAGTACTTCTCCCGCCATTACGGCAAGGTGTACGTGGACGAGGGCCGCGCAATCAGTGTCAAGGATGCACTGGTCGGCATCAACCAGCTCATCGACGAAGACGCCGACAAGGGCAAGGAGCCGCCGCCGGTCAATGCCGAGCCGATCACGCGCCAGTTCCTGCGCACCTTCGGCACGGCCGCCGAGATGAAGCGCGATCAGCTGCAGAAGTTCCTGCGCGGCACCATCACCACGCCAGACGACTTCGTCCAGCGCGGCTGGTGCAGCGAGGTAAAGAAGGTGTTCACTCGTACCAATCCGCTCGATTTCGCCCGCGAATGGTCTGGCAAGCACCGCCGCCGCCTGACCTCCGATCTGGATCAGGCGCTGGTGCTCATCGGGGCGTGCTTCGACGGCAGCGGCATCAACGCCTCAGACACGCTGAAGAACGAAAACTTCAAGCCCCACGTGGCACTGAAGCCTTTGCTGGAGTGGCTGAGTCGCAACGGCCCAGATCAGGTCAGCCGCAATGCTGCTTCGCGCTCCGTGTCGATTTACAACGCGTGGTCTGCAACCCAAGCCGTCAAGCCGACGCAGGGTTCGCTGTTCGAGGAGTATGAGCTATGAAGCAACTGCTCGATACCGTGTGGCAAAGGCGCGGCACCAGCTGGATTTGGGATGAGGAAGCACGTAATCAGGTATGCGCGGCCAGCGAGGTCTGGAGCCTGCGCCAGTTCCTGCAGGCGGTCGGGCGGTGGCCAGACGATCTGCCAAGCAACGGCAGTAACACGCTTGTGGTCGCTGGCTTGGGAGGCAGTCTCGATCTGCTGACGCCGGACGATGCCGAGACATGGCTGGGTGATACGGTCAAGGATGCGATCCTGTCGTTTCAGTCCTACTACGAAGGTGAGGCGGCATTGGTCTTCTGGCTGCCCTCCGGCCAGGGCCGTATCAAATTCCACCCCGCCACGGATTCCATCGAATGGCGCTGCGCAGCACCCCACGGCGACAGCCTGCTGGCGTTTGGCCGCATTCTGTGGGGCGAAGCGAACGAATACCCGCAGGAGATTCTGCTGCGCGAAGACAGCAAGCCCGCTGGCCTGTTCCATCTGCGAATTACCTGAGGTCGGCGCGTGGAAGCAGAGGCTCAGTATCAACCCGGCGAACGGATTACCCATCACGAATTCGGCCAAGGTGTCGTCCTTGACTCGGCGCGTGATGGCTACCTGCGCGCTTTCTTTGGCGTTGGCGAACGCCGGGTGCCGGTTGGCTCGGTGCGCCGCCAGCTTTCCCGTACCGAGCGCATCTTGCGCGCCGTCGATGGCGGCGCTGATCGCGCACGCAAGGCGTGGCTATCCTACGAGGCGCACGCACTGCCGGTGATGGAAAGCGCCTCGGCGCTCACATCAGCCAAGATCGATCTGCTCCCCCATCAGGTGGTGCTGACTCACCGCATTGCCACCGCATCGCCCCGGCGCTATCTCATCGCCGATGAGGTGGGCTTGGGCAAGACCATCGAAACCGCGCTGATCCTGCGCGAGCTGGCCAGCAGGGGCGAACTCAGTCGTGCATTGATGGTGGTACCTGCGGGGCTGGTGAACAACTGGCACCGCGAGCTGAACGAGGTGTTCAATCTCGACTTCGAGGTATTCGGCTCCGAGGGTGACATCACCGACCGCAAGACGAATGCCTTCGCCAAGCACGACCGGCTGATTGCCAGCATCGACACGCTCAAGCGCCCAGCGCGCATCAAACGCCTGCTGGCCGCGCCGCGCTGGGATCTGGTGGTGTTCGACGAAGCACATCATTTAACCGCCTACCGCACGGGCGGCAAGGTCAGGAAGACCGAGAACTACAAGCTGGCAGAGGCGCTGAAGGATCACTCGCGCGATCTGCTGCTGTTGTCGGCAACACCGCACCAGGGAAACCATTTCCAATTCTGGATGCTGGCACAGCTGCTGAATCCGACGCTGTTTGGCAGCCCGGAAGAAATGTTGGAGCACCGGCACAGGCTCAATACGGTGATGTATCGACGCACCAAGGCAGATGCTTGCCAGCCGGATGGTTCGCCGCTGTTTGCGAGGCGCTGGGTGCATACCGAATCTTTCCTCATGAACGAAGAGGAGCGCCGGTTTTACGAGAAGTTGCGCGAGTACCTGGAGGACGGATTCAATCTGGCACGCCGTCAGGGTGGCAAGGGGCAGGCCCTAGGCTTCTTGATGGCGATCTTCCAGAAGATTGCTGCGTCGAGCTTCGCCGCCGTTCGGCGAACTCTGAAACGGCGTCTGCTGATGCTGACCCTGCACGAGGCCCTGCTGCGGGACAAAGACCTCGACATCGAAGGCCGCGAGCGCCTGATGGAAGAGGCCCGTGAGCTGATCCACGAGGAGTTTGGCCTGCCGAGCGACGCGATCGGTCGCAGCGAGGTGGATCGTGTGCTCGCCGATCTCAAGTACCGGCTCGTTAAAAAGCTGGATGAGGAAGCGCTGGAGCTGGCCTCCGACCCCTACGGCAGCGAATACGGAGCCGCACACGCTGAAGAAGCCGCATCGGCTGTTGTGGAGCTGCACCTACCCGAAGAACGGCTCCGCATCGGGGATCTGCTGAAGGTCTTCCCGCAGCAGCGTGAGACCAAGGCGCAGAAGCTGCTTGATGGCCTAGGCATCTTGTGGCGGCAGAACCCGAACGAGAAGATCGTGGTGTTCGCCACCTACCTCGGCACGGTGGATTTGATCGCCCGGGAGATTGATCAAACCTTCCCCGGTCAGGGCGTTGTGGTACTGCGTGGTGGCGATCATGGAGCCAAGGTGGCTGCTGAGCGTCGCTTCCGTCAGAAAGACGGCCCGCGCGTGCTGGTCTGTACCGCAGCCGGGCGCGAAGGCATCAACCTGCAGTTCGCGCGCATCTTGTTCAACTTCGATTTGCCGTGGAACCCGATGGACGTGGAGCAGCGCATTGGCCGCATCCACCGCTACGGTCAGAACCACACGGCGCAGGTCTACAACCTGGTGTTGTCGGATACCATCGAGGGACGCATCTTCCTGCTGCTCGACGAGAAGCTGACCGAGATCGCTCGGACGGTGGGCAAGGTCGATGACCAAGGCAACGTTGCCGAAGATCTGCGGGCGCAGATTCTTGGCCAATTGTCTGAGCGGCTCAATTACGACCGGCTGTATCAGGAAGCATTGTCAGACCCCGAGCTGAAGCGCACGCAGGTCGAACTGGAAGCTGCTTTGTCGAATTCCCGCGAAGCGCGGCAGGTGGTGTTCGATCTGTTCCAAGACCTCGAAGGCTTCAGCCTTGATGACTACAAGCCCTTCTCCGACGTATCGTCCAGTTTGGATCGGCTGGTGCGATTCCTCTCCGCCGCGGTCGCGTATCGCCAGCAGAAGCTGATCAAGGTCGACGACGAAACCTACGACCTCGTGATGGTCGATGGCGCACGCCGTGCACGGTTCACGCTGAACCGCGACACCGCCACGAACCAGGACGATCTGGAACTGATGGGTCTGGATCACCCCTTGTTGCAAGAGGAGCTTGGTCGGTGGCGCAGCGTCCCACCGGAAGACGTTGGCATCGCCGTTTCGGGGGATGTCGAGGAGCCGGTACTCTTGTCGCTCTGGATGGTCGAAACATCAGCAGGCAATGGGGAACGCCGCGTGGTGGTTCAACCCATTGCCGTCAAGCAGGACGGCACAAGAGTTCCGGCAGTTGAGCGTCAATGCGAGCGCTACCTGCAAGCTCCGGCAACATCACCAAAGTTCGTACCAGAGCAGCGGCTGGATCTGTTTGCACGAGCCGTTGAGCCTTCCCTGCAGCGGGAGCTGAAGCACAAGGGGGCGGCGAACGGTGATGGCAGCTACTCGGCCGAATTGATCGGATACGTTGAAATCGTTGGCGGTAGCACGCCACGGATGCATGAAGGATGACGAGACATGAGCGTGCTGGACGAATCCATCGTGGTGTCGAACTGCCCGGACCTCGACCTCCGGTCGGAAGGTCCGAGTAACCAGTTTGTCGCTTTGCGTCAGAGGTAGTCATTGCTCATGTCCTGGCGATCCCACATCGACCTCGCTGTAAAGCGCATGCGTAAAGCGGTCGCCAGGCGAATCGCAGTATTATGGCAGTACACCTACCGAGCCCAACACCAGCTTGGGGTATGGAAGCTTCGATATGGCACTATCGCCTTTTATGCTCTGCTGCTCCTTCTCGTTTCTGCAAGCGCCTACCTGTCGCCGGCGCTCCAAAATGTGCTTGCGAGCTATTACTCGACTGAACACGCGATCGATAGTCTGCGCGGCCTGATCCTAAATACGGGAAGCGCGCTGATAGGGGCTGCTGCGATTGTTACATCTCTCGTACTGTTCGCCATGCAGGTGAACATTGAGCGCATGCCTCACGGACTATTTCGCCGTCTGAGTGCGGATCGGAAGTTGCTCGGTGCGTTCGCGTTGGCATTCCTTCTGGCAATAGGCGTCGCAACGCTGACGACCTTTGTGGATCAGGCCCGGCTGGCGCACGTCGTGCTCGCAGCCTCCTGGGCGGTCGTATTCATACTGATCTCGTTTATGTACGCCTATCGACGCGCTTTGGTTCTCATCAACCCATTGCAGCAACTGGGCATACTCATTCAAGACACTCGTAAGGAATTGCGGACATGGGCACGACGGGCTCAGCGCGCGATGCCGCTGCTTGAGCGTGATGAAAGTGCAAGTGCCACGTCGTCACCATCGGACTCCACGCACGACTTGGCCCGTACCGCATTTTTTCAGATCAACAATCGATGGACCGATGGCACTAAACGAGCGGTTCGGCATGCCATGTCGTTTGCTCGGCGCTATGCGGAGCAGGGAGATTATGAAGTTTCCGGCGCTGCACTGAACGCCGTCGTTGGCATCAATGCTGCCTACATCGACTCCAAGGGGAAAACGTTCTACGCCAACAACCCCTTTGTCGAAAATCCTTTCTCCAGCGACGGCTTCATCAACGACACGCTGGAGCACCTGCGGCAAAACTTACAGAGTGGGATTGCGCGCCGGGATGAGCAGCAGGTCGAGCAGACACTGCAAGCAATGGAAGCACTCGTCCGGGTGTATCTCGGCATTGATTACTCCAGCCCGCATGCCTCGAAAAGCCACGCGCAGCTCGCGGCAGGATACCTTGCAAGCGCGGTGCAGTCCGTCGTTCCTCATGGCATGGCCGATGTTCTGTTAGAGGGGCAACGGCTTATGGGGCAGTCTGCGCAATACATCCTCGCGCATGGAGATCTGAACGACATAGCAGTGCTCAGCGAAAAAATTGCTTTGATTGCGTGTACCGGCTGCGCGAAAGAGGATTACCGCCCCGTCACGATGGAAGGCATGGCGCAGCTTGCGAATCTCACTTTTGATTTACTTCGCTCTGGGAGCCGCGACATTCACTTCGCCGTTGGGGAAGTCCGTCGAGATGTTGCTTTGGTGGCGAAGTTGTTTCTCAACGTACCAGATACACCCCTGTCGAGCAGCCATAGCACATTCCTGGGGCCGTACTACTCGTCGACGAGCATACAGAGTTTGAGGTCGCGGCTTACGGTATTGGCGAACGCGATCTCTGAAGCGCATCCGGACAACACGGACGCCCAATCGGTTATACGAAACATCGAGCGTTGGGCAGATGGCCTTTACCAAACGGAGAAGGAGCTCCTTCTCGAAGCTGTAAAGGCGAAGTCTCCCTTCGCGTTCGACATGATTCACTGGATAACGGGCGTGACGGAAATCTTGTTGGCTGTGTCGAATGCGCCCGCATGCGACCATCACAGCCAAGAGGAACTGCAGAAGCATGCGCGCTGGTTGATCGCGACATTGACCTGGATTCCCGATGACAAGGAATCGGTCACGTTCGTTGAAAACTACCAGATGACGGAGACGTTGTTCGAAGCCGCAATAGACGCGCGTAATCGCGGCTGCGATGAAATTGCTAATGAAATTGGGGCGAACCTCCTGTCCTGGACGTTCAAAGGCGGGAGATATGAAACAGGATGGGGCATTTTAGAGCGGGGGCTTTGCGGTCTCGCTGCATTCGCTGTAATGGGTGGAGATGAACAGACTTCGGAGCTCAGAACTGCGGTAGCAGCCCGTTTGTCTGGCGAGGCGGCGCCAGCACAGGAGGTCCGTGATCGTGCGGCAAGAAGAATTTTGGAACGGGCTGCGAACCTGCACCGACATGGACATTGGTCATCCCGGATTGATATGGTGATCGCTCGAGCAGATCATCAGAAACTGCATCCGCTTCTGGAGGAAATCGCGGGCCTGCTATCACCTGGCACAGTCCAGTAGATTCCAACGGCCTAATGTCATCCAGACACCTGTAGAAGGACTTCAGCTTCGCGATGCGCCACCAAACTTGGCAATACCTACCGCGTCCCGCGCGGATGATTCGGCTGGTAGAGGGAGGTGCTGCGCGTCATGCACGCCAAACCCCTACTTGATATTGTTTAAATGTCACTGGCCTCGCATGCAAGCTGGTCGAAGGTCACGACCTGTAAGCGGAATACACACCAATGAGGGTGTATGCCATACTCTGCACTATGAGATATGTAGCAGCCAGGAAAATCGCCGATATCTTGGTGACCGCGCTCATTGCGCTGGTCATGGGTCTGCTGTTTGCTTGGTGGACCGGCGTGGTGGTGTTTTTTGCTGGATTGGTACTCATCTTCCGCACGAAGCGGAAAGGTCCTATTCGTTTGTACAAGGAGCGGACTTCGGACAGAAGGGAATCTGGAGAGTGGCTCGAAGAATGGCACGATGGCATGCGGCGTCGGCAGATCGGCCCCTACGAGTGGCGGGATTGACTGCCGGACCCTATTCGTCCTCATCCTTGAAGAACCTGTCCTTTAGCTGACCGAGCTGCTTTTTGCTGAATAGTGCCTGATCCACACCGTTCTTGATCGCATCCCCCAGAAGCGTTTGGTTGTCCGGGTCCGTACGTCCTTCAGCCTCGGCCTTCACGGCGCTGCTGGATGCCCGAATATCGCGTTCCCCTCGATCGATCATGTTGCCACTGCTGGCGCGCTCTTCTTCCACTTCCTTCTGAATTGCGGCGAATCCCTGGCGGACCTGACTGTCGGTCGGAATGCCGGCGTGCTCGGCCGCATGCCGGGCGGCGCCCTGGAAACCGGCAGTGCGATCCCGGATTCCACCGGGCTCGGTTTCTTTGTTGGATACCGTGGCCATGTACGCTTCGCCTTTCCTGAACACGTCGTCTTTGGTCGGCGTATCGCGTACCCCTGCAAGTGCCAGCCCCTCCTGCCGTCCGTACTCGTCCGCATAATGCGAGATGGCTCGCATGGCGGTGCCATCTCCCGCCGCCGCACGGGCGAACAAGGTGTCCACCTCCTGCTCGATCCAGGTCGGGTCGAGGCTCCCGGGACGTGAGAAGATGCCTTTGTCGGAGCCGATCATGTGGTCGCGAACCTGCATGGCGACATCGGCACTGAAGGCGAAGCCTTGTTCTTCCACCCTGGACTGTGCCTCCTGCCAGGCGGCGGCGTCCTGCAGGGTGGCGGTGGTGGCGTGGCGGTGACCGATCTGCTGCTGTAGGCCACCGGACAGCTCTTGCGCCAGGCTGTCGCCGGTCCGTTGGTGGACGCCGGCGGCTGCGGTGTGGCCGGCGTCGATGGCGGCCTGCCATTGTTTGCCGTACTGGGTGCCCTCGGCGTAACGCAGTGCATCCTGCCAGTCCTCCTTGATCTGGGCGTCACTCTGGCCGCGGAGCATGAGCTCTCCCCGCAGTGCCACGGGACTCACCAAGTCGAGCAGCTTCGGATTCTGGGCTGCGAGCGAGGCCAGTCCGAGCATCTGAGCCGCCTGACTCGCGCTGTAACCACGATTCTGGCCGAACTCGTCGGCGAGGCGCTGGGTTTCGCCGAACTCGCGGCGGAACGCGGCCATGTCGGAGCGGTTCCAGTCCAGGCTGACGCCGGTCTCCGTGGCGGTCTGGCCCGTGAAGCGTTCCATGTTGCTGTAGTTGGCCGATACCTGGTTCGCGTAGTCGGCCACCTGGGTCTGCGCGGCCTGAAGCGAGGCGGTTGCCTGGGTCTGGACCGAGGATTTCACGGCGTCGCCGATGTTGGCGGAGAAGGGAAGGTTGGACTGGGGCACGTCGACGTAGCGGCCCTCCGGCGTGGTCGTGTACATGGCGCCGGTGGCCGGATTACCCATGGTGGAGACACCGGCCTGCCAGCTCGGGCTCTGGTTCTGCTGCCACCAGCCGGCGTTGCCGATGCTGGTGTTGCCGAGGCTGATGTTGCCGGTGGAGGCCTCGTCGGCGGCCCGGCTCACGGGTGCTTCGTAACTCTGGGCGACGCGGCTGGCGAGGCTCGCCATCATGGCGCCGCCCTGGTTGACTACCAGATAGGAGATCATCGGGATGGAGAGGCTGAGATAACCGGCGATGAGCGCGGTGTCGCTCATGACCTGGCCGAGGCCGGTGTAGTTGGCCAGCGACAGCGCGGTACTGCCGTCAGGCAGGAGCAGGCTGCTGGCGGCCGGGTACTGGCTGTAGAGGCTCATGGCGAAGTGGAGCACGGCGTAGAGCGGCGCCCACAACTGGATCCACACCAGGCTCTTCAGGTAGGTGAGCGCCACCTTCGCCACGCTGGGTAGCATGGCGAGCATAAAGGCGATGGGGAAGACGGCGTAGATGAAGGCCTCGAACAGGTTGCGCAATATGGGCAGGGTGCGCGCGGCCATCTCGCCCAGCGCCGCGTAGGTGGTACGCCGCTCCTGTTCGGCGCGCGCCAGGGCGAAGTCCTGGGCGGCGGCCGGCGCACCGGCGCTGGAGGCGAACTGGCTCAGGCCCCGGTGCAGGGCGTTGGACAGGGCGTTCTGCCGGATGATCTCCTCGGCGCTGACGCTCAGGCCTGTGAGGTACTGGTACGAGACCGGCATGGCGGCGGCGAACTTGGCCACCGCGGCCGCCGCGGTGGGGGCCTTCACCAGCTTCTCGCCGTAGTACCGCCGGGCCTGGTCGACGTCGGCGGTGAGATCGGTGTTGAGCTGGTTGCCGGCGCCGTCACGGCAGCCCAGGATCAGGCGGTTATTGGCCGCGTCCCGGTAGGCGAAGCTGCGCGAGACCGAGGTGTTGGCGCGGATGAAGGCCCACAGGTCCGGCGCGGCGAACAGGTCGTCCCAGGCGTAGAGTCCGAGCAGGATGTCGTAGAACACACACGATTGCCAGAACTCGCTGAAGTTGCCGGCCAGCCGGCTGTCGGTGATCTCGAAGCGGGTGGAGGCCTCCACCAGGTACTGGCCGAACAGCATGCCGTTCTGCTGGTATTGCATATCGCCCGGCAGGCTGAATACCGTCTCGTAGGCGCGGGTCAGCCAGTCGCCCACCAGGCTGGCGGTACCCGCCACGGCGCCCAGCCCCAGCGGCACGTTGGAGACCACGGCTGACTGGGTGGGATCGATACGGTCGGTGATGATCACGTCCACCTTCGGCACCATGAAGGCGTTGTAGACGAGGATGACGCCGAACAGCCATTGCAGATTCATCGACCGGTGCTTGAAGGCGCCCTCGATCAGCACCCACAGCAGGCCGATGATGGCGGTCATCTTGAGTGCGGTGATGTAGCCGCCGTTGCCGGTGATGGCGGCCACGCCGTTGAACACCAGGCGCAGGAACTCGCCGCCGCCGTAGGTGAAGATCTCCCAGTTCATGCGTGCCGGGTTACTGTGCCGAGGCCCACACCAGACTGCGGAACATGCCCGGCGAGAGCTTGCCGACCAGCGCCTTCTCGTACTCGCGCACCCGCTGGGTGAATACCAGCGACTCGTCGAAGCCGCGGCGCACGTCGTCCTTGTAGCTGCGGATCTCGCGCCGGGCCTTGATCACGCCGTCGAGGAAGTCCTTGATCTTGTCGTCCTCCTTGTTCTCCAGGGCGCGCACCGAGGCGACCAGCTTGCCGAGCAGATCGTTCAGGTAGGTGTAGAGGATGTCCTTGGCGATGAGCATGGCGTAGCTCTCGATCTCCGGTTGCAGCGCGCCGGGGATGTAGGCCACGCCCACGGTCAGGTACTTGTGCACCGGCAGCGAGGTGGAGGCCAGCAGACCCTGTTGGACGGCGTCCAGGCGGGTGTCGTTCTGGATGTTCAACACGATGCCGTCGAGGATGGTACGGACCTTCGCGATCAGCCCCTGGTTGATGGCGATGGTCTGTGTGCCGTTCATCTCGGTGCAGGCGAACTCGTCGGCGATACCGTTGGAGCAGGCCTTCACGGTGACACTGCCGCCCTCGAGCAGCACCCGCAGCAGGCCCTGGCCGGAGTTGTCCGCCAGGATCGACGGGATCACCTGGTAGGTCGTGGTGGTGTCCTCGCTGCCGGGGTTGTCCACCCGCATGATCACCGTGCCCGAGAGGTTCATCATCACCTGGGCGAGGTCCTTGTCGTTGGTGTAGAAGGGGTTGCGCATCATGGCCCGCCAGGCGAGGTTGCCCTCGGTCACCATCAGCTTCTTCATCTGGCTGTTCTGCAGGGTGCTCATGCGTTCGCCGCCGGTGGTGCAGGCGACCTCCGCCTCGGACCACGCTTCGCCCCGGCTGTTGACCCGCTCCATGATGCAGGCCTGCTTGGACATGCCGAAGGTCTTGAGCGCCCCGCCCACCAGGGCGGAGCCTGCCTCGCAGCTGTTGATGCTGTTGAGCCCGTACTTCTGCGCCCAGGTCTGGATCTGCTCCATGGTGGAGGCGATCTGCGGGCTGATGGTGCGCAGCGCCAGCATGAAGGCCTGGCTCACGGCCACCGAGCCGATGTTCTGCAGCATGGCCACGAACTCCTGGGCGTTGATGAAGGAGAAGCCGCCGCTGAAGAAGTCGATGCCGCCGCAGCCTGCGCGGAAGCGCGGCCACTGCACCGAGTAGAGGGTGTAGTTGCGCTGCGGAACTCGCATGAACACGCCGCCGCCGGTGAAGTAGCCAGCGCTCTGTCCCTCGTAGACGCCGGGCCGGGTGACGTTGCTGAAGTTGAGATCGTTGAAGAAGCTGTCCATGTCCGTGGCGATGTCGGCGCGGGCGCTGAAGGCCGTCACGCCGAGACACAAGCCCAAGACAATTGCACGTGGTCTACTCGTTCGCATCGATCGGGTCTCCTGAAATCTGTGCCTGCATCAGCGGATTCGGTGGCTGGTCGTTTAACAGGGTGTAGATGCGCTCGCGCAGCTCGCTCCAGCTTACGTAGCCGAAGGCAACGGGATGGATGGCCCGGTCGCGCGGGTTCACCAGGAACAGGGCTGGCACCGTGTCCACCTCGAGCTTGACCGCCACCTCCGTGCTGCCGCGGGGGTTCGGGAAGTCGGGCAGCGTGCCGCCGTCCAGGCTGACGGGGATGACGTGAAAGCCGTAGGTCTCAGCGAAGGCCTTCAGAATGGGCGAAAGCTTGTGGCAGAACGGGCAGGAGCCCTTGAAGAAGAAAAACAGCCCATGGCTCCGCGCGGTCTTGACGAGGAAGTCATCGACCAGGCGGAGCTTCTCGTCGTTGAACACCTGCACCGCCTGGTCGTTGACCGGATTGGTGAGGCGGGTGTCGAGGGCCGGTGTGGTCCACACCGCCCGCTGCCAGGCCTGGGCGAAGTCGCCCGCCCGGTTCATGGCGAGCTGGTTCAGGCGCAGGTAGTCCTTCAGGTTCGCGTCGGTGGGCGCCAGGATCGCGCGGGCCTTGGCGACTTCGATCTCCTTCTGGAAGACGGCCAGCGCTGCGACGGGGTCGGTGGGTGCCGGTGCTCGTGCTTCGGGTTTCTCGGGCTCCGGATCCGGTTCGGGATCCTGGTACCAGAACCAACCCTCGCCGTGGCGTTTGTAATAGACCTGCGGATCACCTGGCTCGGCTTGCGCATTGCTCGCGGCGAGGAATCCCAACAGCACTGCCCAACGCCTCATGGCAGCAACCTCTGGATACCCTGTTCGATGATCTGCCGCATCTGGTTGCCCGATGGCCGGTCGGCGCGATCGGCGGCGGCAAAGGCATCGGCGTAGAACTCGGTGAAATTGATGTTCGCGAAATCGATGCTGGTCAGTTCCTGTGGCGAGAAGCCGCGGCATTGGGGGTTTTCCGCCGATCCCCAGCCGATGCCGAGCTGGGCGCGGCCCTGTTCCTGGATGATGCGGCCGAGCTTGGAGTTGAAGCAGCAGTAAGTGTTCTTGCGCGCCAGGCAGCCGAAGAAGGAATTGGCGCTGCAGTAGGAACCGACGTAGTGGCATTGCCCGGCCTCGCGCTTCTGGCCCAGGACCCGCTCCTGCTCGGAGCACTGGGCCAGCGACAGGTCGATGCCCCAGCCGCTATCCTTGCAGCAGTTGGAAAAGCCGAGCAGGGTCTTCTCGCAGCGCAGGTCCTGGCCTTGGAAGACTTCCATGTCGTCGGTGTCGAAATCGTTCGCCGCGGCCTCCAGACCGCCCAAGTGACTCGCCGCGAGGGCGAAGTCCTGGTTGGGTTCATAGCCGACATCGAAGCAGTTTCCGTCAAGACAGAAGGTCTGATCGCCGCAGTCCATCACCGTCTGGGAGACCGCCTCGCCTCGGAGACAGCGGTAGGTCTGCTGGTACTCGTAGCAGCTCCCGTCCGGCAGGGTGTCCACGCAGATGGAGTTGACCTGGCTGCAACCGCGCTCGCGCAGTTCCCGGCAATAGGGCTCCTCGCGGGTCTCGCCGGTGGCGCAGCGATAGGACAGGTCATAGCGCCAGCAGTCGCGGTAGACCTCGATGCCGTCGATGAGGCGCGTCTCCCCCGGCGCCACACAGGTCTGGGATTGCTGCACGCACATCCCGTCTCGTGCCTGCTGCTCCAGTGCGCCGCAGGTGCTCTCCCAGGTCTCCGACCACTGGCAGTCGCAGTACTGCGTGGCCCTGAACCTCATCCAGCCCTCGCCGCCGCCGGCGACGATCACCCGCATGTCGATGGTGTTGAGGCCGGTGCGCAGGTAGGGCTTGATATCGACGTTGAGCGGGCGGTTCCAGCTGGTGCTGAGTTCGCAACCCCCGTAGTTGGAGGCGCCATATTGCACATACTGGAATCGGTCACCGGTGACGACCTCCAGCCGATCGTCGCCGTACGGCCCGACATAGACCAGTGCGCCGTTGACCATCACGCTGATCCAGTCGTCGAAACCCGCCTGGATCAGCGTAAATTCCTGAACCTTATTGATGTCCTCGATGGTGAAGGTGGTGCTGCGGTCGAAGACGGCGCAATAGCCGCGCCAGTAGTCGTCGCTGATGGTGCCGATGGTCAAATTGGGGTAGGTGTAGGTCCAGCGCATGTCGCTCTGCAAAGAGTCCAGGGCGATCCCGCCGGCGTCGCATTCGATCGGGTGGCTGCAGGATAGTGTGAGAGTCCTCTGGCAACCGAGTTGTTGCTCCATGCCCCACTCGGTGCAGACCTCCTCCGACCAGGTCTCCGGTGCCGTGGTGGTCGTGACTTCCTGACAACCGCTGTAGTGACCGCTGAGCTGTTGCCCGAGCACGGCCTCCGGATCGGCACTGATGGCATCGCCGCGCTGGACGATGGGGTCGTTGCGTTCGATGGTGAAGCGCGGGCGGCTCAGGGCGCTCTCCTGGACGAAGCTGCCGACCTCGCTATCGGGCAGGGCCTGCCGTGCGGCGTCCTCGATGCCGAGGCCGGAGCCGTAGTACTGGGTTTCCGGGACGTTGGTGCCCTGGTAGCTCGGTACTGTAGTGAGGTCAGGATTGCCGGCCGCATCGGACACGCCGGTATTGTCGGTATTACCGAAATCCTTCCCTAGCTGCAGAGCCTCATCCCGGGTAAGAGCCACCGCCGGCGTGGCCAGCGGGAGCGCGAGACAGACCAGAAGCAGGATACGCAAGCGGCTCATGGCCGTGTTTCCAGCCGTTGATGCCACTGCCCGGCCCGGTCGCCCAGGGTCGTGCCACCGGCTTCCCGCGCCATGACGCCCAGGGCGTAGGCGAGGCTGACGTCACCGGCCACTTTCAGATGCTCGGGTACGGGACAGCCCTCCGGCGTGCAGGGGGCGAGGGTGTCCTGCGGCAGGACGAAGGCCGGGACCTGGTCCACGTCGAAACGCTCGAACAGCGTGGGATCGATGGCCAGGGAGGGGGAGGATTCGGCGGATGCCTCACGGTCGTTCTGCGTTCCCAGCAGCTCGCCGAGTCGCGCCGCGGTGTGCTGCATGGAGTCCTCCATCAGTCCGCGCAGCACCAACGGCGCACCGGTTCGCCCCGCCTCCGCCAGCAGCGCCCGGAGGGAATCCTCGGGCAGCGAGAAGGAGACGAAGATCAACGGATGCGGGTCGCCGTCCCCGGAGGACGCTGCATCGGGTACGGCCAGCCCGGGATCGGCCAGCAGTGCCTCGATGTCCTTTCGCGCCTTGGCCAGTGCATTTTTGCCGAACTCGGGGACATTGAGAGCGGGAGTACGACCGCGACCGGCCTGCCCGGCGGCCGATAGGGCGCGTTCGGCTTCACGCTCCCACTTGCCGGTGAAGCCGGTGTCCCGGCTCAGACGGCTGGCCCGTCCCACGGCGTCCGTCGAACGGGTGCTCGCAGTATCCAGATCGCCGGCGTCGGGCTCCACCGCCATGAGCGACGCGGTCGCCAGGCACAGGGCAGCGAGTGTCTCTGTTCTCAGAACGCGCAGCATGCCTTCTTCCTCCAGATCAGATAGGCCCAGTCCTCGCCGCGCACCGGAAACTCCCGTCCCGCGCCCCAGGGGATGGTGACCCGGCCGAAGGGCTGTGCATCGAGCGTGTAGGGCACGGGGTAGAGCATCTGGGTCTTGTACTGGGTCTTACGCAGGATGGGCAGTGGCAGGGGCATGCACATGGCGTCGCGGCTGGATGTGTCCAGGGCGATGAACTGCCGGTGCAGCTTGGCCGCCATGCGCTGCACCAGCAGCAGCGAGCTGTCCACGCCGCCCTCGTGGTGTTTCACGTTGCCGTCGATGGGATACATGGAGCCCTGACAGCCGGCGCACCAGAACAGGGGATCGAGCGGAAAGCCGGTGGTAGCCGCCGCACAATCGGCGGCGCACGCCGCCTGAGCGACGGGATTGGCGAACAGCACCGCCTCGGGATTGATCAGGAAGGCGAGCTCGTCATCCTCCCACAGCGGATCCAGCTCGGTGAGGTAGAGGATGTCGAAGGACTCCGGCGTCACGCAGGCCAGGTCGGTGAGCAGGTTCATCCAGGCCAGCAGCGGGTAGCTGTACCAGTGGACGTGATAGAAGGCGTCCCGCCGGTCGCTGGTCTTGGCATTGGTGCCCGACGGTGCTGCCAACGAGCCCAGGGTGACACCGCCCAGCAGTGGTGAGCAGAACGGCGTGCGCACCACCTCCGCCACCCGGGCCGGCTCCCAGAACCCGGCCCCAAGCCCGATCCGGACGAACACCGGTGGTGGCGCCGGACAGGTGCAGATCAGCGGCACGCTGTCCCCGGCATCCTCCATCCCCATGTCCACCTTCAGCGGCCCGATGCTGATCGGGAACACGCACTTCCAGCACACGTCGGTGAAGGGGTTGGGGAAACGGCCGTAGCAGGGCTCGGCGGCCGAGGCCGGCGGTGCGGGCAGCCAGGCCAGTGCTGTGGCGAGGCAGGTCGCAAATAGGATCTGATGGAACGAGGGGCGCTTCATGGCGCCCATCGTTCACTTGTCAGGATGTCCGAGAAAGGGGAAACGTTACTTCCTGCGCAAGAGGGTTTTCGTTACAGCGAGTTGAGAACTACGTAACTCAGGTTGGCCAGGAGTGGACATTCCGCGGATGTCGAATCTCAGCGCTCCCGTTCCTTGATTGCTACTGACTGGTCTTGATCCACGCTGAAACTGCCCTAGTAAGAACCCCTTGCGGACACTAGGAAATTAGTGTATCGTGTGACGCAACACAGTACACAGCAGGAGTGATGTCGATGGCAATGTCGCAAAAAATGCCCTCTCATCCCGGCGTTTACGTCCGCGAGAGCATTATCCCTGCTGGCATGTCTGTAAAGGATGCTGCCAAGCGGCTCGGTATCGGCAGGCCGGCCCTATCGAACTTCCTAAACGGCAAATCTGCCCTGTCCCCCGAAATGGCAGTCAGACTGGAGAAGGCGTTCGGCGCCGACCGGAAGCGGTTGCTTGACATGCAAGCCTCCTATGACGGGCAGCAGCGGCGAGTCGGGGAAAACGAGGTCGCGGTTCGCGCATTCGTCCCGAGTTTCCTAACGATCAAGGCGCGGCAAATCGAGGGTTGGGCTGACAGCCAAATCGACGCCCGCGCCCACCTTCCCGTATTACTTCGGAAGTTGGTGCACTCGACCAGCAACGACCTACGCCAAGTCGACTTCCCCGGCTACGACAACGCGCAGCGCAAGGGCTCCGATGGTTTCGTCGAGGCCGGCGCTGCCACACCGTGGGTTCCTGAAGGGAAGTCCTATTGGGAATTCGGCACCGATGCGAGGCCGGGTGCCAAGGCGGAGAGCGATTACACCGCCCGGCTGACCTCGGTGGATCCGGTTGAGCGGGCAAACAGCACCTTCATCTTCGTGACACCTCGTAATTGGCCCGGCAAGACCGCCTGGGAGAAGCGGAAGAACGAGGCCCGCGACTGGAAGGCCATCAGGGCCTTCGATGTGAGCGATCTCGAGCAGTGGTTGGAGCAGTCGGTGCCGGCGCAGATCTGGCTTGCCGAACAAATCGCCCCGCCGGTCAGCGGCTATGAGACGCTGGAGCAGGCATGGCGCCGCTGGGCGAACGCCAGCGAGCCCCATCTGACGCCCGATATTTTCGCGCCCTCGATCGCCGCGTACCGGGGCGCGTTCAAGGTGTGGCTCGAGAAACCGAGCGATAGGCCCTTCGTCGTCGCAGCTGACTCGCGGGAGGAGGCACTCGCCTTCCTCGCTTGCCTGTTCAATGACAAAGAACTCCGCAATTTCAAAGACCTCGCCGCGGTCTTTACCTCTCCGGCGACGCTCAGGACACTCCTCGTATCTTCCGTGCCTTTTATCCCGATTGTCCATTCCGAAGACGCCGAGCGCGAACTCGCAGACGCCTATCGCAGGCTACATTGTATCGTTTTCCGTCCTCGCAATGCGGTCGATACGGAAGCCGATATTGCGCTCGACTTGCTCGGCTACGATGCGTTTGAGAAGGCACTCACCGCCATGGGCATCGACAAAGGCGAGGTCGAGCGGCTTGCAAGGGAGTCGGGCCGTTCCCCGACGATCCTGCGCCGCCGTCTCTCGAGTAATGCCGCGATCAGGACGCCGGCATGGGCTGACAATGACGACACGGCAAAGACCCTCGTGCCACTGGCGCTGATCGGCGCTTGGCATGCTGAGCCAGGGGCGGATCGGGAGGTCGTCTCTTATTTGGCGGATCGAAAGTACGAGGCAATCGAAGACGACGTCGTACGTCTTCTTCAGTTCAATGACAGCCCGGTGTGGTCCGCCGGACGTTACCGGGGTGTCGCCTCTAAGATCGACGCCACGTTTGCGATTGCGAAGATGGTCACGCCAGCGGACCTCGACCGGTTCTTCTTCGCCGCCGAAATCGTCCTTTCGGAGTCCGATCCGGCGCTCGACCTGCCGGAAAAGGACAGGTGGGCTGCGGCTCTGTACGGCAAGACACGCGATCACTCCGGTGCGTTGCGCGAGGGTATCTGCGAGACACTCGTGATCCTGTCGATCCACGGTAACAACCTCTTCCAAAGTCGTCTCGGCATCGATGTCGAAGGCCGGGTCGCAGTTCTGATTCACAAGCTATTGACGCCGCTGACACTGGAAAAGTTGCTCTCCCACGATCACGACTTGCCGCGCTATGCAGAAGCCGCGCCGGATGAATTCCTGAAGATCATCGAAGAGGACCTGCGACGCGATGACCCAGTCGTGTTCGGCCTTCTTAAGCCGGTCGACAGCGGCTCCTTCTGGGCGTCGCCATCGCGGACGGGTCTTCTCTGGGCGCTGGAGTGCCTTGCCTGGAAACCGCAGAACCTCCCGCGCGTATCGGCGATCCTCGCCCGGCTCTCTCGGCGGCAGATCGATGACAACTGGGCGAATAAACCGATCTCCAGCCTTCAGGCCATCTTCAGGTCATGGATGCCGCAAACGGCGGCTTCGGTAGAGCAAAGGGTCAAAGCGCTGAAGATGCTCACCAAGCATTTCCCGGATATCGGCTGGGAGCTATGCATTGAGCAGGTCAAGCCGGGTCCCCGGATCGGTTCCGACAGCTACCGACCTCGTTGGCGCAGCGACGCCTCTGGATCTGGACAGGTCGTCACGTATAAGGAGATATATGAATTCACCCGAGAAATTTTCGATCTGCTAATCGCTTGGTCGTTCCACGACGAAAAGACCCTCGGCGATCTCGTCGAGTCTCTCCAGGGCATGTCTGAGGAAGACCAAGTTAAGGTCTGGGACCTCATCGATGAATGGGCCAAAAAAGCTGAAGAAGCCGCCAAAGCAGCACTGCGTGAGCGCATCCGGAGGTTCGCCTTCACCCGACGTGGTCGCCGCCTGAACCTTGGGGAAACGACTCGCGACCGCGCCCGCGAGGCTTATGATAGCCTCCGACCCCGCGATCCAGTTGTCCGTCACGGTTGGCTGTTCGCCGACCAGTGGGTGCAGGAATCGGCTGACGAGATCGAAGAGGAGGGTTTCGACTATCAGAAGCGCGAAGAGCGGATCGACCGGCTGCGCCGTGAAGCGATGGCTGAGGTATGGGCTGAGCGCGGTTTCGAAGGTGTTAAGGCGTTGCTAACCGGCAGCGGTGCCGCCGGCACCGTGGGACGTTATGTGGCGTCTTGTGTTACAGGCGTTGAGGCGCGGATAGATTTAATCCGGCACTGCCTTTCAAGCGAAGGAGAGCTTCGGAGCACAGGGGAGTGGTGCCTGCAGGGCTTCCTTTGGGGAATCGACGACGAGCTGCGCGCAGGGGTGTTGCAGGCCGCAGCCGAAGGTCTGCCTGCTGAAGAGCAAGTGCGGTTATTTGTATGCGCTCCATTCGATGCATCCACTTGGCGCCTGCTGGTCGATTATGGAGAGGAGATGCGTGACGGATACTGGAGGGACGTGCTCCCGTCCTGGGGCCGGCACACGCCCACCGAGCTTACCGAAATGATCGATCGCCTTCTGGAGGCACGGCGGCCACGCGCAGCGTTCCACGCCGCCCACATGGATTTCAAGGATATAGAGACTTCCCGCCTCAAGCGGCTGCTCAGGGACGTCGCCACCGTTGATGCCGAACCGGCAGGCAATTTCAAGCTCGAGCGTTACTATATTTCCGAGGCACTGGATACGCTTGATGGCCGCACGGGCGTCACCCGTGATGAAATGGCCCAGCTCGAATTCCTCTTTATCGACGCTCTCGACGACAGCAAGCACGGAATCCCGAATCTTGAAAGTCAGATTGCGCAATCGCCGGCACTATTCGCCCAGGCCGTGGCGCTCGTATACAAACGGAGTGACGAAGGAGAGGATCCGCCGGAATGGCGGACCGAGAATCCCGAGCAGCGAACGGCACTCGCGTTGGCCGCTCATCGCCTTCTTGACCAGATGAAGAAGATCCCTGGCACAGACGAAAGCGGAAGGATCGAAGTGGCGTCGCTCATTGCGTGGCTTGCTGAGGTTCGGCGTCTGTGTTTTCAGTACGCCCGCGGCGATATTGGTGATCAATGTCTCGGTCAATTGCTCGCCAAGGCGCCCGAGGGCGAGAACAGTATATGGCCTTGCGAGGCGGTCTGCGAGGCGATGGAGGGGATAGCATCCTCGGAAGTCGGCAGGGGATTCCATATTGGTGTTCGTAACTCTCGCGGTGTTCACTGGCGGGGCGAAGGGGGCCATCAGGAGCGCGAGCTCGCCGCAAAATACCGTGCCTGGGCCGAACGTTTGCACTTCGACTATCCCTATGTCGGGGGAGTCCTCGAAGGTATCGCCGCGTCCTACGAGCGCGATGCCGCGCGAGAGGATTCAGAAGCGAAGGTCACGAAGAGGTTTCGCTATTGAAAGAGAAAAGGTGACTGAAAGAGGAAAGGTGACAGATTTATTTTTCTGCGCGGCTGCCCGTCGCAATCAACGATAAAATATATCTGTCACCTTTTTGTTCGATAACCAGTTCACGTAGTGCGTGAGTAGTAGACAACGATACAAAGGGGGTATATGGCATCTGCTAAGCGAGACTTTGAGCGGTTCGTAGCGTGGCTGCATCTGCCAATCACCCAAGCCCCACCAGAGGTGAAGCGACTGGCGAACCTCGCCTTGGCCAACTTTGATGGGCTGGCTAAGACCGTTCGCCAGCACAGCCAGCGGTCCAACTACTTGGTCGATCACGCTCGCAGGGCCTTGACCCAGACGTCCGACGGACCGCCCAATATCCAAGCTGTGGCGGCCGATGGCACTTGGCCGTGGCAACGGCTGCGGAACATGACTATCGGCCCCTTCCGAGGCTTTCGGACGCCCGAGCCCTTCGATCTACAAAAGCGGGTCATCCTGTTCTACGGCCCCAACGGCAGCGGCAAAACCAGCTTTTGCGAAGGCCTGGAATACAGCCTGCTGGGCTCGGTCGAAGAGGCCGAGACCAAACGCATCGACCGACGCACATATCTCGCCAACCTTCACGCGCGCTGCTTTGCACCGCCGACCCTGCGGGCGACCGACAATCAGAACCGGGAAGTCGCGGTCGACTCAAACCCGGACACATTCAGGTTCTGCTTCATCGAGAAGAACCGGATCGACGCGTTCTCCCGAATCGCAGCTCGGCCGCCCGCTCAACGCACCGAACTAATCGCCACACTGTTCGGAATGGACAAGTTCAACGAGTTCGTGGGCCACTTCAACGAGTCCATTGACCAGCAGCTCGTACTGACCGCCACCAAGCAACTCGCGCTGACCGGCAAGCGCAACGCCCTGGCCACCGACCAAGCCATGGTCAATGGCGAGGCGAAAGCCCTGCTGGGCCTGGCTAGCGAAGAGGCTGCCCTCGCCCTTACGCACTCTGCGGGCATGACGTATGCGGGACTCAAGGCGCTTATCGGCACAGCCGACGCGCCCGGCCGCCTGCAACAGCTCGAAGGCATCCTCAACGCCGTGCCACCAGCGGCGATCGGCCTTTCGCGTGAAGGCCTGCTGAGCGCCTTCGAGGCGTCGCGCCTGGGCCAAGAAGAGCTCACAGGCATCGCCGCCAAGCTCGAGGCCCGCAGCAGCCAGGTTTCTTTCAAAGACCTCTACACCGCAGTCATGGCTCTGCAAGCCACCGAAGGCGACCACTGCCCGGCGTGTGACACGCCGTTGGCGGACACGAAAGCCAACCCCTTCGACAAGGCCTCGGCTGGCCTGGCGCAGTTGAAGGAGCTCGGCGAATTGCAAGAGGAGCGCAAGACCGCACAAGGCAAAGTTGCCACCGCGTCGCGCGAACTCCGGCGGCAGCTTGCCAACCTGGCCGCGTTCGTCGCGACCCATGGGGAGCAAGAGACGCCGGTGGGCCGATACCTTGCCGGCCTGGTAGCCGAGCCTGCGGGAGATTGGTGGACGGCAGTCTACCCCGCCCGGGCGCCGCAGGAGGGCGGCGCTGCTGCAGCCGCCGTGACGCTCGAGCAGGTTTTGGCGGTCGCCGACCGCGTGGCGGTGCAAGACGCGGCCTCGCTGCTGGCCCGCCAGGAGCGCCAACGTAACATCACCGAGCGTGACGGGCTCATTGCTTTTCAACTGTCTGTCCAAGCCCAGGATTTGAAGCGGCAACAGCTTGTCGATGGCGTTGCAGCGGCCACGGGCCGGATCGCGGCGTTCGATGTGGACAACGCGGCACTCATCCGCGACGTTGCCCAGGAAGCGCTTGACATCGCGCGCGATGCCCCAATCAAGGCCGCATACGACCGCTTCCTGGCCTTGCTCAGAACCTACCGCAACCAGCTTCCCGGCACCCTTATGACTGGCCTCAACGATGCGGCTATGAACCTCTACAACGAGTTCAACCGCAATGACTTGGAGCCGGACAAGCTCGCGGCGCTCCATCTGCCACTGACCGGCGAACAGAAGATAGAGATTTCATTCCGAGGCAATCCGGGCGTTCGCGTGGACGCGCTACATATCCTAAGCGAAGGCCACATTCGGTGCCTGGGACTGGCGATCCTGCTCGCCAAGGCCCAGAGCATCCAAAGTCCGCTGATCGTTTTCGATGACGCAATCAACGCCATCGACCACGATCACCGCAGCGGCATCCGCGAGACGATTTTCGAGAGCGACCACTTCGCCCAAACACAGCTCATTGTCACTTGCCATAGCAACGAGTTCATCAAGGACATCCAACAGCACTTGCCCGCTCAGCGGCGTGGCGATTGTCAGGTCTACCTGTTCCGCAACCACATCGGTAACTACCAACCGCGCGTGACGGGCAATGTCCCGAGCAAGAATTATGTGGTGAAGGCCCGCACGTCAAAAGACGCGCTGGACAACCGCGAGGCCCTGGCGTCTTGCCGGCAGGGCCTCGAAATGCTGTCTGAGAAGGCGTGGCGCTGGCTCGCCAGCCACAATCTGGGCGTGCTGAACCTGCAGCTCGCTGGCGTCGGCGCGGAGCCCGGCTTGCGCAATCTTTGCGAGGCACTCCGCAAACGGCTCGAAGACGCAGAGACCTTCAACCACGCCAACAAGCCGGTGCTGGTGGCCGCCTATGGCCGGATTCTTGGCATCCCGGCCGCCAACCTAGTGTGGACCTATCTGAACAAGGGCACGCACGAAGAAGCAAACCGGGATGACTTTGACGCTGCCCTTGTGGAAACAGTGGTTCAAACCCTCGAGGCGCTGGATGGCCTTGATCTTCGCTTAGGCCGGTAGCCATGTACGAATTGCACCGCCTAGGGTGGAACAGCTTTCAGCAGCTATGCCAGACGATCTGCCGCGAGGTTCTGGGGCAGACTGTCGAATCGTTCCTCGATTCGAACGACGCAGGCAAGGATGGCGCGTTTGCCGGCACCTGGACTCCTGCGCCGGGCGAAGTCTATGCAGGCAGCTTCGTGATCCAGTGCAAATTCACGGCGGTTGCCGGGTATAACCTAAAGCCATCAGACATCAACGACGAGATCGAGAAGGTTCGCAAGCTCGTAGCCGCAGGTCAGTGCGACGTTTACGTACTGATGACGAATGCCGGAGTTTCAGGGGTGCAGACGACCAAGGTTAAAGCCCTGCTGGCCCAGGCCGGGGTTCAGCATGTGTTGGTTTTTGGCTCCACCTGGATCAATCAGCAGGTCAGGGAGAGGAAGAGTCTGCGCATGCATGTGCCGCGCATGTATGGGCTCGGAGACTTGAGCCAGATTCTGGATGAGCGCGCCTATGCACAAGCCCGAGCAGTTCTGGAGTCGATGCGCGAAGAGCTCGCGAAGGTGGTCATCACGGCCTCCTACGGAAAAGCGGTGGAGGCCTTAAACGAACATGGGTTCGTGATGCTGATTGGCGAGCCGGCGGCAGGCAAAACAACGATCGCCTCCATGTTGGCCATGGCCGCTGCCGATAAATGGGGCTCGTCAGTGCTGAAGCTGAATGATCCCGCCAAGGTGGAAGAACGATGGAATCCGGAGGAACCCTCGCAGTTCTTCTGGGTCGATGACGCCTTCGGCATCATGCAGTACGAATCGTCTCTGGCGCACTCGTGGAACCACATCCTGCCGCAGGTAAGGACGATGCTGCGCCAGGGGGCCAAGATCGTGATGACTTCGCGGGACTACATCTACAAGCGTGCCCGGCGTGATCTCAAAGAAGGCGCCTTCCCGCTGTTCAACGAGAGCCAAGTAGTGATCGACGTTCACAACCTCTCAATCCAAGAGAAGGAACAGATCCTCTACAACCATCTGAAGCTCGGTAGTCAGCTCCCTACGTTCAGGGCCGAGATCAAGCCGCATCTTCCATCGGTGGCGGCACACCCGCGCTTCATTCCCGAAATCGCTAGGCGGCTTGCGGACCCAACCTTCACCAAGCGACTCCATCTGACGGAGTATCACCTTGGTCAATTCGTGCAGAAGCGGGAACAATTGCTGCAGGAAGTGCTCGACGGACTGGATAAGGACAGCATGGCGGCGCTAGCGCTTATCTACATGAAGAAGGACTATCTCGAAAGTCCGATTTCATTGCAGGAAACGGAAGAAGATGCGCTTCGCAGGCTAGGCAGTAGCCTCGGGAAATGCATTACGGCACTGGAGTCCTTGAATGGCAGTCTCGTCCTGCACCAGCAGGCGGACGGTGAGTCAGTATGGCGCTTCAAACACCCGACGATCGGCGACGCGTTCGCTTCGGCGTTGGCTCGGAGTCCGGACCTTCTGGGCATCTTCCTGCTGGGAAGCGCCACCGAGAATCTGATTGAGCAGGTAACCTGTGGCAACGTTGGTGTTGAGCAAGCGGTGATGGTGCCGAAGCCGCTCTATCCGCAGATGATCATGCGGCTTGCGGAGTTCACTGCGAGCGATAAATACAAGTCCCAGCATCTGGCGATTTGGGGCGCGAAGTGGTCGCTGCATTCATTCCTCACTCGGCGGTGCTCGAAGGAATTCCTGACTTTATACCTTCAGACGAACCCGGAACTGATTGACGAGGTTTGCCGCCCCGGCCTGTTGCTTAGCTCTTCTTCCAAGGTAGCCCTCGCTGTGCGTTTGCATGAGTTCGGGTTGCTACCAGAGGAGAACAGGAAAATCTTTGTTCAAGCCGTGAGCGCATATGCCATCAGTGGCGAAGACGTGTACGCGCTCGACGACGAGGATATTCGCAGCGTGTTCACAGATGCTGAATTCGACGCGCTTATCACCAGAGTCCGCGCAGACCTACTGCCAAGGCTGGGCAGGGTGCGCGAAGAGGAACAGGATGGATACAGGGCTGACGAACCTGCCGATGAATACATGGAGCATATGTTCGAAAGCTTCAAGACCCTGAAGGACAAGTTCGGCGATGACGCGGAAGCGGTGCGGATCATTGATCGCGAGATCGATCTGGTGAAAGACTGGATCAACGACAACGACCATGCACGTCCAGATAGGGCACCCCGATCGCTCGGCACAGCCGGGACCATCGACAAGCCACATGGCACCCGGAGCATTTTCGACGATGTCGATGTCTGAGGAGCGGGCTCTAACTTCAGCAAATGCGGCGTGTCTGCGTCTGAGCAGTCGCATGCGCGCCTTGCGATATGGGTGATCGTGGTCCCATCATCTATATGGAGACGCGCAGTGCGTCCTTGTCGTAGATGCCAGTACCTTCTCGCGGTCAGCTCTACAGGGTTTCAAATGGACGCGATGAACGTGTCGCTGGTTGACTAGGATGTCGAGCCCGGTATCGTGTCCCAGGTGCCAGTGGGCATTTTGGATCGGTATCGCGAAGCTGCCTGTCGCAGCAGATGGTCATGTCAGTAGGTCTGTGCCTTGTAGTTCAGCTGTCGAGTTGAGCGTCGGTTTTAGGGCGCTGAATCCGATGCCACGAATGGCTGTAGAGGGTCGAATCAAGATAGTCGGTCGCTTTGTCCAGGGTAAGAATGCTGTTCATTCTTGGGTGCTTAGATGAAGCTCCATTACCTTAAGCCGACTTCCATCGCTAGCAACCAATGCTGGTACGCGCTGAATTTGAAATCGGTCCACCAACTGCCCCCGTTGATCGAAGTACAAGCGCACCTGCCAGTCCTTCATGAGCGCCAGCACGGGTCCATTGGTAAGAATCGGTTTTATATGCAGTGGATCGCCGTCAACCATCGATCGCGCCCAAACGACTTGCACAGGATCGTCGCCATCGAAGAACAGCAGCTTCTTCGATAATGTCATGTAGTCGAGCGGGTTTATCGTCGTTCCGGCCGGATGAATGATGCGGCCTTCGTGGTCCTTGATGTCGTAGGGCACGGTGATGCTGGGATCGACATGGTAGGTGCGGTTCTTCGTCGCGCGTGGTAGTTGCACGCCTTCGGGGCGTTCCACATAGGCTTGGTACCTGGCCTTTGCATCTTCTTCGAGACGCGTCAGTTCGCCGCTTTCTTCGAGCGCAGTGAGGCGATGCTCGATGGTCTGCAGCATGTCATGCTCGGCGATGGGATAGACGGGTCCTACCACGCCGAGGTCACGGGCGAGCAGGACGCTAGAACAGGCGAACAGCGCGACCGATAATGCGATCTTTGGAAATCCAACCGATGTCTTCATAGCGTGAGTCGTAGCTGTCGGGGTGGGGTGTCCACACGAAGTAGCGTCCGGCCGGGATCACCCCGGTGGGTCCGGCCTGCAGGGGCTGGCCGGAGCGCGAACGGGTCTTGGCGGTGGCGATGTAGTCGCCGTTGATATGGAAATCCAGGTCCTCGCGGGTGACTTTATCGCCCGGCATGCCCATGGCCTTCTTGATGAAAAACATGCCCTGCGGATAGAAGCGATTCTGCGGTGGGTAGAAGGCGACCAGATCGCCACGGGCGGCCGGGGTCTCGGTCTTGAGCACCAGGTAGAACACGCCCGGCAGGCTTTCGGTGCCGTTGATGCCGAGGCGGTACCAGGGCGAGAGTATCAACGACGCGAGCCAGACGGACAGGACGATGCCGACCGGCAGGCCCAGCCATCGCAGGAACCGGCGGATCGGCACGCGCAGGTCTCCGGGTTGGCGGGTCGCGGTCCGGGGTGTCATGGGGTTGGGGCCTCGATGCGCTGGCGCAGCACCGGTGTGAGATCGGGGGCGCCGGAGACGAGGGCCGGGGCAGCGAGGATGATGACGCGGTAGTCGCGCGCCAGGTTCGCGGTCTCCTGTTCCAGGCGGGCCGCGAATCGTACCGCATCCATCGAGCGTTCTGCGTCCGGCAGCTTCATCAAGTCGGGATGGCGGACGTGTTCGTTGACCAGGCCGGCGAGGTCCACCTGGGCGACCGTCAGTGGCGGGAAGGCGATGCGTTCCACGAGGAGCGCGATCAGGCCACCCGCCAGTCCGAACAGCAGGCCGTAGATCCAACGGGGCATCAGCGGCTTGCTCCGGTTTCCACCAGTCGCTCGATCGCCTCGACCAGGCTCATCCCCTGGCGTTGCATGGCCGCGATGGCGGCGTACTCCTCGGCGCGGGTGGAGTAGAGTTTCTCGGCGAAGGGGTCCACCACCAGGCGGCCGACGGTGGTGCCGCCGGGTCCCATGATGGCGATCTCCGAGTACTTGCCCTGTTGGGTATCGACGCTGGTGAGCAGCCGGCGCAGGGGCTCGTCCATCATGATCCGGTCGCTGTTCTCGGCGGCCTTGATCGATTCCGGCTTCTGGCGCAGCAGAAACACCCAGTCGGCGTTGTCCAGTGCGGCCTTGGAGGTGCCGGACTTGAAGTAGTCGTCGATTCCCTGGGTGATGGTCATGAAGGCCCCGCCGAACTTGCGCGCCGTGCGGTAGCCCTGCTCGATGAACTGCCCGGCGTTGCCTTCGCCCATCAGCCGCCAGGCCTCGTCGATGATGCACAGCTTGCGCTGGTTTCGATCCCCCAGGTACATCGCCTCGGTGATGCGCATCATCAGCAGCAGGAGCACGACCGTCTGCAGATCCGGCCGGGCATCGAGCTCGCCCAGCTCCAGCACCACGAAGGGGTTGGCCAGGTCGATATTCGCCGCACCCTCGAAGTAACGGCCGTAGCTGCCCTCGCCGGTGTAGGGATAGAGCATGCGGCCGACACGGCGGGCGCTCTCATCCTCGTTCCCGAGCAGCCAGCCGGCGACCTCGGAGATGGTGGCACGACCCCCATGGGTGCCCCAGACTGCCTTGATGGCCTCTTCGAGAAAGGCGGTCTGCAAGCTGTTGAGCCCCTGTTTGGGGGCGGCCATCTGCGCCAGGACCGCCTTGAGCATGGGCATCTCTTCGGCGATGTCACGGATGCCGGTGAAGGGGTTGAGCCGGATGCGCGTCCCCTCGGAGAATTCCAGGTAGGTGCCGCCCACCAGGTGGCAGAGCCGTTCGTAGCTGCGCCCCGAGTCGATGACCCAGACCCGGCCCCCGGTGCCGAGCAGGCTGGTGACCATCTCTTGGGTGAAGAAGCTCTTGCCGGCGCCGCTGGCTGCGGCCACGGCGACGTTGAAGTTGCCCTTCTTGTTATCGAAGGGGTCGATGTGCATGACCTGGCCGCGCCGGCCGAGCAGCATCAGCAGGGGCGTGCCCGTACCTTTCCATTCGGCGATCACCGGCGCGGTGTTGATACAGGACCAGGTGAGGAAGGTGCGCAGCCGGCCCAGGGTACGCATCTCTTCCACGAAACCGGGGCCGGGCATCAGCGGCAGGTTGGAAAGAAAGGCGTGCAAGGCGGTGAAGCGGTCTTTTTGCAAGGTCCAGCCGCGTGATTCGAACAGGGCACGGAGCCGCTGTTCGGCGTCGTCGCCCTCATTGCGGGAGGCGAACAGCACCAATTGGGTGTGGGCCTGCAATAGCTTATGCCCGTCCTCCACCAGGCGGGTGACGAAGTCCCAATCCTGCTTGCGCTCCCGCCAGGCAGGCAGGAAGCGCCCCATGGCCGAGTCCACCATCTGGGTCGCGCGCGCCGCCTTCATCTTCGCGCCGTGGGCGGCCGAGATCTGATCCGGCATGTGCACCGTGAGGGTATAGAGAAACGGACACGGTAGGCGCAGGGTGTTGCTGAACAGGTCCCCGATGAGGTCGCTCATCCCCCAGCCCGTCCAGGATTGGGGATACTGGCGCACGGAATAGGGTCGCACCTCGATCACGTGATCGCCGCGGGCGAGCCCCAGGCCGTCGCGGCCGACCAGCAGCAAGGTGTCGCCGTCCACCGCCTGTTCCTTGAGCAGGCGGTCGTCTTCCCAATGCAGTGGGATGCGTCGGTCCTGCGCCGGGCTCAAGAGGGTATCCAGCAGGTTGACGAGGACATCGGCGTCCACGGTCCGGCTCGGCAGGCCGGCCGAAGAGAGGATGCCGCGGATCGCCTCCCGGGTGCGCGACAGCCATTGGGTCTCGGCGGTGTCGCCGGCGCCCCTCGTAGCGGGTCGCAGCACGGTGACGAACAGCCGGAAGTCCCGTACCAGCATCGGCTGGTCCGAAAGGAGCGAGTGCCAGTTGCCGCGGCGCAGATAGTCGACGCGCTTGTCCGCGAGAAATCGGAACACGGCATCCTGGCCGTCGCTTTCACTACCACGACGGGCCTTCGCCCAATGCTCCAACAGCGGCAGGACATCGGGCGAGGCATACAACAGGAGCTGTACCGAGGTGCCGGGTTTCAGGCCCTGGGTGAACAGCCCGCTCAGGACCTTGAGCTGGTTCTCGCCGAGCCCCACCGCCGGCGTGGCCTCCAGCATGAAACCCACGCTGTCCTCGTTGAAGAACAGCTGGGTCTGCGGGTCGAAACGCTCGTAGGGTAAGAGGCCGGCCAGCGGGTGGTGCTCGGCCAGCAGGCGCGCGGTGCGCAGCGAAGGCGGCAGATCACCGGCGGCGTAGGCGCTACCCGGTGATTCCTCCCGGAACCAGCGCCGGACCTCGTGGGTGACGAGCTGTTTGATGTCGGTGAGGCCGATCATTGCCCGAGCCGCCAGGTGCCGTTGTCCAACCGCAAATAGAGGTAGGTCTCGTCGTGGAGATCGCCTGTCTTGTCCTCCCAGCGATCGATCCAGACGCGGATGTGTCTCGGCCGCGTCAGCAGCGGGTCATCCGGCTGTACGGTGGCGATGATGGGTGTGTCCGCTGCGTTTATACGTGGCCGGTCGGATGAATCGTTCTTGTCGTACTCGCCTCCACCATCACCATCGAGGCGGTCGCGTTGCAGGGTACCCATGACCGAGGCCTGGTAGATCTCACCGACGGGCTTGCAGCCCACGCCATCGGGTACACCGCAGGTATATTTAGGATTGCCGGCGCAACCGGCCAGCAGGACCAGCAGCAGGGATGACAAAAACGCCTTGGTCATTGCACCACCCCGCGCTCGGCTTTGGCGTCCGGAGTCGCTCTGCCGGGTCTATCCGTGGACCCGGCGGTGCCCTGTTCCAGCCAGGCCCTGAGTTGCTCGATGGGCAGGTAACCGTTGTGTATGCGCCCATCCGAAGCGACCAGTGTCGGGGTGCCCTGAATGCCATGGGCACGACCGAAGGCCAAGGCCTGATCGACAAGTCTGCGCGCCCGTTCGGTGCAGTCGGCGGCCGGTGGCTCGCTGCCCTTGGCCGTACCTTCCATGACACGCATGAGCGCATCGGCTGGTCGCGCAGCGCAGAGAATGGCCACCGCCTTGTCGCGGGCCTCCGGGTGCAGGGCGGGAACGGGGAACATGATCTCCCATACCTCGATGCCCTCGGCCTGCTGCAGCGTCTGATGGAGCTTGCGACACCAGGGGCAGTCGGGGTCGGAGAAGACGGCCAGCCGTAAAGGTCCCTCGCCGTAGTGCACCGCCGCGTCAAACGGCAACACCTTCCAATCGAGACGCGCAAGCTGCGCCTTGCGCTCGGCGGTCGCGTCCCGCGCGGTTGTCAGGTCGTAGAGGTGGCCCACCACCAGCCAACGGCCCGAGATGTCCGCATAGAGGATGTTGCGGCCGGCCACGACCTCCACCAGCCCCGGAATCGGAGAGGGTGCGATGGCATCGATCCGGGTCGATGGCATGGCCTGGCGCACGGCCTGTTCGACGGCGGCGAAACTCGGCGCCGGCTCGGCTGCTACGGGGGCGAGGCCGCTCGCCAGGATCGCGAGCAGGCCAGCGAGCCGTTGGTGGGTCGGTTTCATGAGGATCCTCCAGCGTCGTTGGCGTTCTTGAGCATATCCATCCCTAGTTCGAGGCCTTCGTTCAGCACCACCTCGACGACACGCCCTGCGTCCACCTCGAGGACCGGATAGACCTCGTTGGCCCGTTCCAGATACCACTCGGCGATGCGATCCAGCGCCGCGGCGAAGCCGTTGGCGACGCCAAATTGGGCGATGTTGCCGGGATCGATGTTCTGCACGTTGCCCAGGGCACTGGTGGACAAGGAGGTGAACGACTGAGCGACGCCGTTGCCGATCCCGCTGGCCACGCCGGCGACCAGGGCGCGGGCGATGAGCTGTCCCTGCTTGCTCACCACCCGGCCGCGCAGGCCTGCCTTGCCATCCTCGCCGGCGACGAAGCCTTTCAGGGTGACCTCCAGCGCGGTGCCGTCACGCAGCACGCAGCTCAGTTTCTCGAGCCGCAGGTAGGCGCGTTCGGAGGCCAGGTCCCCAAAGCCGGCGGCGGTGACGAAACACTCCCGCACCCGGGAGCGGAAACGGTTGGGCAGGGTGCCGTGATCCAGCAGACGCAGCAGCACCGGCTGCGGGTTGGTCTTGGCGAGCCCGCCGGTGGGTGCGTCGAGACCGGACAACATGACGGCCTTGGCGAAGGCCCCGGCCGGCAGGAAGTCGCGAACATGATGTGTGACCGGTTTGCCGGTGCCCGCAGCCCCGCTGTCAGCAAGGTTGTCTTTCCCGTCGGCACTCTTGCTGTCCCCTGTGTTGGGATTGGTCGTGAGATCGACCACCAGGATGCCGGGTGCCGCGCCGGTGGATGCGGTCGTCGCGCTGCGGGTCGCGCTGTCGAATCGTCTGGGGGCCGGAGGGGGAGGCAGCAATGGATTGGCGGCAGTGGATGTCGCTTCGACAGATGTTGCTGGGGCGGTCTCGTTCGCTTGTTGAGGTGAGGGTGTGTTACCGGTCAACGGTCGGGCCACAGATTGACTCCGAGGTGGAGGGGGTGGTGGAAGCGCCCGGGTCGTCGGTCGCTCCCGGCTTCCTGCCTCCCGCGACACCTGTACATCCCTGTACATCGCCGTGGCACCTGCACGCTGCTGGCGCTGTATGTCTTCGAGCCGGCCGCGCAGTTCATCCATCTGGCGACGCAGCTCCGTATTCGTTTGCTTCAAGCCCTGCAGCTCGGTTTCGGAGCGGGCGATCCACACTTCGCTGGGGTCCAGGCTGCTCGCCGGCGTGCGGTAGTTCTTGACCAGTTCCTTGCTGTCGGCGGCCTGCTCGATCCGGCGCGAAGGATCGGACAGGTAGAGCCCCAGGATCACCAGCGAGACCAGGCTGCCTACGGCGGCGAGCGTCACCCAGACCTGGCGGTGTTTGATGCCGCGGCTGTCGTCCATCTAGCGCCCCTCCCTGGCCAGATAGAGTCGGGTCGACTGCTGGGGCGCCAGACGGTGTTCCACAATGGCGATCGCCTTGATGTCGGTAGCGAGGCGCGCGAACTCGCGCTCATCCAGGCGCATTTCGGCATCCGAGATATTGGTGAGTTGGTACACCTCGCCCATAAGCTCGCCGCTGTAACGCGCGGTCAGCACGATGCGGGCCTCCGCCCACAGCGGGATCTCGCGTTTCTCTATCGACGGCATGTAACCCTCGGGCACCGCACCACGAGCCAGGGCGCGCACCAGGTGCTTGATCCGCTCGGTGTAGGGAATGGCACGTGCGGCTGCATTGGATAGTTCAGCTGCCCGGTTCTTCGGTCGCAGCAGCACCGTGTCCGAGGGCATGTCCACCGGCACCGCCAGCAGGGTATGGGTGGCGCCCCGGTCGTCCCGTACGAAGAAGCTGAATGCGCGCGATGTCAAACCCGGCGCGGGACGCAGAAACACCTGGCCGCCTTCGCGGTCGGGTTCTACCTGCATGTAATCTTCAAGGCCCCAGACGCGATCGATCCGGCCTCCGTCGGCCATGGCGATGCGGGTGAGGTCCTTGCTCGAGACCTTCACGGTGACGGTCTGGCCATCGACCACGTCCACCAATTGCAGGGCGTGGACTTCAAGACTCAGGCCGAGCAGAACCAGCGCCAGGAGCGAATGGATTCTCACTGTCTTGTATCTCCGTAAATTGTGAGACGAACAGCCGCCCATCCCGGTAGGTGAAGCGGATCAGGAACCGTGCCTGACGCTGTGCGGTCTGCTTGTGGCCGACCAGCGTGGTCAGCTGCCCGGCGAGGATGGCCTGCTCGTCTTTGAGCCTGACCTCCTGGGGATAGAACACCGATGACAGGCGGTTGCGCTGGATCTTCTGCGTATCACCTTCGAGTCGCGCAGCGAGCGCACCGTGGCTTTCGGGATCGGCATAGCGCAGGAACCGGCTGACCTGATGGCCGATGTTGTCGGGGTTATAGGTCAGCGCGAGCCCGGCGAAATAGACCGCCATCTGCTCCAGGTACTCGGGCGAGACCTCGTTGCCGTGGACCCAGAAAGTCTTCTCAAAGCTCGGCGGTACGACGATGGTCTTCTCCCGCATGTCGGTGTTGAGCACCCAGTAGGCGAGCCCCAAGTTAGAGGCGGCCAGCAACAGGGCGACCGCCATCCAGAGGTTGCGACGCCAGAGGGTGTCCGTGAGCAGGGAGCGGTAGCGGCTCTCCCTCATCCCACGTACTCCCGGACATGGCTTGGCGCCCGACCCCGGAACCACCAGGCCGAGGGCGTGTACCAGTACAGAAAGCGCGCGATGATCCCCCGGCCGCCTTCCGCCTTCACCCGCGCAAAGCCGCGCGACAGCAGCAGGCCGATGACGACCCCTACGAGGATCTGCCCGAGCAAGGCCCCCATCAGGGTGAAGAAGATCACCAGGATGGCCTCGTCGGCGTCCCAGAAAAAGAACTGGGGCGGATCATCGAGGCGGCGGGGGATCAGGTAGCGCTCCTGGTCCATCGGTTACACCACGGCCGAACCGAAGATGGCGTCGATGATGGTCGGACCCAGCGCCCCGAACACCGCCAGGATCACGCCTAGGATGGCGGGCAACGGACTGCCCTTGGCGGCGCCGTAGCCCAGACCGATCAGGCCGCCGACGATGGCGATGCCGCGGCCGAGATAACCGGTCGCCGCGTCGTAGAAGAACTGATACGCGGACTGAAACTCCGCGCCCGTCGTCGAGGCCAGTGCCGCCAGCGGCAGCATCAGCAGGACGAAAAGGGCGAAGGGTTGATGAAGTGCGGTGGATCGAATCATGGTTGCTTGTCTCCAGGTTGGGTTGTGGGGTCCGTCGAGAAGGCGATGAGCCGGATTTCCGCGCGCCGGTTGGCGGCCCGGTCGTACGCGGTGTCGTTGCCCTGCAGGTAGCAGCACTTGCCGCGACCGCTGACTTCAATGTCGTTGGCATTCAGGCCGTGTTCGACCAGATAGGCCTTGACGGACTGGGCGCGACGCAATGCCAGCCAGTCGTTGAGACCCTGGGGACCGACACTGTCGGTGAATCCCGCGACGAACAGCCGCTGTTGCTCGAACTCGGGCAGGACATTCAGCAGGGCCTGTTTGTCCGCCTCGGATAGCCGGGCGGTGCCGAAGACGAAGCGGGTGGTGAACAGAATCCCGTCCGACGACCCGGCTGCATCGGATGGGGTCTCGTCCGTCACGCTATCGATCTCGTCCTTGTCCTGCTCCATCCTCGTGGGCGCGACTTTGGAGATCGGTTCATCCTTCCGCAGGAAAGGCGTTTTCGGCGTCGGCCCGGCGCAGTCGGCACATACCACGTAGAACGCGTGCATGTCCCCGTGCGCAACGGCGGGTTGCTGTATCACGCCCAGTCTTGCCGGTGTGCTTGGCTCACTCGGACTGGGCGGTGTCGAGGCACAACCCGCCAGCGCCGCAAGGCAGACGCCCATAAACCCTGATCGCATAGTCTTCACGTCGTCGCTTTGTTCTCCGATCTGTTTTCGTGCCGGCGTTGTAGGCGCCAACGGCCTGCCAGCTATAACCGAACTGCCGGACGTTTCCGGCCAGGATCCATGCACCCACACCGATGTTGAGGCAGGGGTCCCAGAGGTCTTCCGGCTCGATGCCGTAGCGCTGCAGGCGTGGAATCCACCAGGAGTTGATCTGCATCAGCCCGATGTCAGCCGTATCGTTCCCATTGACATGTATCGCGCGCGGATCGAGTCCGCTCTCCACCTCGGCGATGGCCCGCAGGAGCGCCGGCGAGATACCGTACCGTTCGCCGGCCTCACTGAAGCATTCCCCCAGCTCGCCAGCCTGGCCTGTGCCGGCAACCAGCAAAGCTATCGCTGCAACCAGGCCAAACACTCGCCGAGGCGCTTCCATTCCTGTACTACATCGCTGGATAGAGAGACGGCCGGTGCGTGTTCCTTGAGTGCCCTGTATAGGGCCTCCGCGGCTGCCAGTGCTTCACGTACCTCCGGGGGGAGCGAGCTGGCTGAACCCGGCTTCCGACCGGTATCAGGCAAAGGCACAGCATTCTTCGACTGGCACATCCTGCTTTCCTCGTCATGCGTGGAACCCATCCGGAAATCACGTTCCGGGTACGAGGCAGGATGGTCTGGAATGTGGGGGCAGGAAGGAAGGGGAAACGTTATGGAATTTCTGAAGGGATTAGTCGCGATTGGGGCCGAAATTGGAGATTGCTAACACCTACTTAACGATCGAGCATGGCCAGCCGCGTTCGACTCATTCGAGACCTTCGCTTAATGCTCATTCTGGGTGAGTTCGCAATGTGTCAGTGATCTGTAGGGAGGGTGGGTGTAGTGTTTCCTCATCGAATGCGAACCGTATTCGACTCCGTAAATTCCAGGCCCGATCAGGCATAATCGGACTTCTTTTTGTGTTAAGGATCTCGACACTGGTGGGCGGGTCAGGGGAATCTGTAAAATTACCTGAATTAAAGTAACTTATCAGACATGCATGCAGATGGTGCTGTCGAGATCCCTTACAAAGTTTGCGATCATTTCCGCTCTGAAAATCCAGCCAAAATAAATCGTTAAAAAAACAGGAACGTAACGGACCTGTCGCGGTATCCGGAATAATTTTTGCCTGAATTTTATTATTAGTGGGCCATTTCCAAGTCGGCACAGACCGGCGGCTCCGGGTAAGAGCCAACAACAACGGATTTTTACGGAGAACGCAACATGAAACAATTCCGCCTGCCCGGTACGCTGACGGCGTGCCTACTGTTACTGAACCTCTTTTCCACCACCGCATACGCTGTCGCCGTCTCCGACCAGGGCACGTGGGAGACCACGCTGCAGGCACGTGACCTAGATGGTAACACTTCCACAATCGAAGCCTATTACGACACCGACCTCAATATCACCTGGCTTGCGGATGCAAATTACTCCCAAACCACAGGCGACGATACAGATGGGTATATGCTGTGGGCACCCGCCATTACTTGGGCGGCCGGACTCAATATCAACGGCATCAGCGGCTGGCGGTTGCCAGATACCAATCCGGTGGACGGCGTAGCCTATAATTGGAGTGTTTCCTATGACGGGAGTTCAGACATCAGTTATAACATCAGCGCTCCCGGAACGATGTATGCAGGCAGTATCGGTAGCGAGATGGCGCATCTGTTCTACATCACCCTGGGTAACCTTAGCTACTGTGATCCGGAATTTGCGACCACCACTAATTGCAGCGGCGGACAGACCGGCTGGGGCTTAAGCAACACAGCGAACTTTAGCAATCTCACTCCCGATCTCTATTGGTCGGGTACGCCGTATGATAACAGTCAAAGTACAGGTATGGCATTCGACTTTAACAATGGACGCCAGCAAGTTAATGCCTCCTTCAGTACACGTGCGTGGGCTGTGCATTCGGGTGATGTAGGCGAGGCTATTGTACCCGTACCCGCAGCTGCTTGGTTATTCGGGAGTGGCTTGCTGGGTTTAGTTGGAATTGGGAGACGTAGGAAAACTACTTAACAATATCAACCAGAAACGGCCCTTCTGGGCTGTTTTCATTTTTGCTGGACGTCTGAAATTCCGGGAAGGTCTCTTGATGGCCGGAAGCGGTCTCTGGAGCGCAAAAAGAACCCCGCCCGGCACCGAAAGGCACCAGGTGGGTTGAAGGTCAAGCTACCAACTTCTTGGCCAAAGCCACCTCGATGGAATCCCCGTCCTGATTGAGGATGTCGAGTCCGGTCTCCGGCATGTCGCCGGAGGTGGACTGGCTCACCGCGATCTTCTTGGCCATGAGCGACAGGCACGTCATCTGCGCCGTCTCGCCGTAGCCGAGAAAATACACGTCCACCGGTTGCTTCTGGCCGATCCGCCAGGAGCGGCGGGAGGCCTGTTGCAACGTATACACGTTGTAGCCGGTCTGCATGAACACGATGGTCGGGAATTCCAAGAGATCCAGACCGGTCTTCACCAGCTCGGGGTTGGTCACCAGCACCTCGATCCCGCGGTCGACCTGATCGAAGATCCAGTCTTCCCGCCGGCTCGTGTCGATGCTGGCCCGCAACACCGCGGCCTTGAGGCCGTGGCCCTCCAGCAGGCCCTTGAGCCGGCTGGCCGTATCACGGGTGCCGGTGTAAGTCGTGTATACCAGCACACGGCGGCCGCGGGCCTTCTCCTCCCGGCAGATGCGCAGCATCTCCGCTTCCTTCGGGGACGGTGCATCACCGAGGATCGAGGGCACGAACGCCAGCAGCTGCCGGGTCCGCGGGTGCTTGACCACTTCCTCGCGGAAGCAGGTGTCCGGCCAGGCCAGCAGCACGTTGAGCACCACGCCCAACAGGCTGTTGTCGCCCTTGCGCAGGGCCTCCTTCAGCTCGGCCGTGAGCGTCGTGGACAGGGCCTGATACCGCTCGGCCTGGTCCGCAGCCAACACCACCTCCTGGAAGTGCTCGCGGTAGGGCGGCAACACCTTGTCGCCGATATCCTTGAGCTTGAGGAAGGCCGTGAACGGCAGCACGTAGCGGGCGATCCCCTTGGGGCCGAACCCCGGTGCCTTGACGGTGCGCACGGTCATGCGCTTGCCGCGGGCGGTGCGGTGGTTGTCCCCCTCGGACTCCTTGTAGATGTCCTTGAGGATGCCGTGGTCCCGCATGAAGGCCATGCTGGCGCTGCCCAGGGTGCCCTGGCCGTTGTAGCGGTAGCCGTCCTCGATCATCCGCCGCGGCATAATGCGCCACAGCAGGTAGAAGAGGTCGTCGGCGTAACCGCCCATGAGTGTGCCGGTCAACAGCAGGACCTTGCGGACCTTGTTGGCGAGCACGCCCATGGCCTGGCCCTGAGCGGAACCGTCGTTCTTGTACTCATGGCCTTCGTCGACCACGAGGAGGTCGAAGTACCCGTCCGGCAGGTAGCGCTTGATGAACTCCGTCGGTTGATAGCCACCCTGGCCGAAGGAAAACTCCAGGTTCGCCATGGCACGTTCCATACGCGCCGCCTGTCGATCGGAGAACACCAGCTCGCCGTCAGAGTCCATCAGATTGATGAACTCGTGGACGTTGTCCGCAAGCATCCCCGACAGCAGGTTTTCGCCGAAGGTCCGCACCAGCTTGTCCGCCGTCTTGGGTCCGATGGTGGGTAGCTGGCACATGGCCTCGGTCACCAGCTCACGCCGGTTCTTTTGCCTGCGGCCCGGCCGCATCAGGGTCCACATCGCTTCGTCGCACTCCCGGCAGCTTTGGCGCCGTTCCTCGGGGAACAGCTCCGGGGGCACCGGATCCCCATCACCATTGACCACCGTCGTCCCGCAGGCGGGACAGGTGGCATAGCGCACGCTACGCACGAAGGTAGGCGAGTGTTCGTTGCCCCGCTCCGTGTGCTCGCACAGATGCAGATTGCGAACGGCATACGCGGGTCTCCAGTGAAAACCCATGCGCATACGTACGCGACCGATGATGAAGAACTCCGGACCCTGGTGGGTCGGCGACTCGTCCAGCGCGGCCCGTAACTGCAACAGCTTGCGCAGGGTGTCCGGGCCGTTGAGCACCCATACCCGGGCGCCCGGTACGGTCTCCAGGATCTCCCGCCGCCACTTGTAGACCAAGTGGGGTGGGGCGATCACCAGGGTGCGCCGGTAACCCTCGGCATGCAGTACCGCGGCGGCGCAGATGGCCATCATGGTCTTGCCGGTGCCCATCTCAGCGTTGATGACCGCGGCCTGTTCGGCCTCGTCCACCAACAACCGGGTCACCGCCTGCACCACCGCCCGCTGTGCCGGAAAGGGTGCGCGCTTGAGGACTTCCATCACCCCATCACGATGGGGATCGGGTGTGCCATCGTAGACCGGCGGGTTTTTCCGGGTGACCGCCTCCAGCAGTCCGTCACCGAAATCGGAGACGAACTGGGACAGCGGGATGACGTTGGAACCGTCGATTTCGAGTTGAAGCGTTTCTGCGGTTGCGTTCATGGTCTGCTCCTTTCAAGTAAAAAACGGGCAGACCATCCCCCGAGGGGCTGAATCCGCCCCGTGAGGGTTGAGTGACAAAATGGACCGTCGATCCCCCTACAACATAGGAATCGCTGCGCCTGTTGCACCGTCCGGCCAAGGCGCTCGGGCGCAGGTGTACGACCTGCAAAGGTGCCGCTGAAACCGCAGCGGCTACGGTTAAACCTTTCCCCAGCACCGCGGCGGCGATGCTCGGGAAAGGCCCCGTGAGTACGGGGCCGGGTTTTCATTTCAAACGGTATAGGCCGCGTCTGCGTGGTTGAAAACAGGAGAGACCTCACCCCGCCGGGGAGAAGGTCTCCCCAGTGGGTGGGCTATGAACTCAACTCATAGCGTTGTTGCAGTGAGATGCCGGTATTGGATACCGAAGCGTATGGCGGCCAGTTGACCGCCCAGATGGACGACCGCTTCGGAGCCAAAGTCGTCACGCATACCGAAGACCTTGTATTCCACCAAGGCCCCAACGGCTTCCGCTTCGGTCAGCTGTCCGGCCCGGCGCATGCTGCGGATCAGTCGAGAATAGCGGCGCCGGATGTCATCCCCCAGGGTCATGGTCAGTCCTCCCCTGGCAGCATGATGGTGATCACCGGTTCGCCGGCATCACCGGGTCCACAGACCAACTTCAGCGTCGTCAGTCTTGCCTCGACGCCCTTGCCATCGCGGGATACACGATAGAGTTGGTACTCGAGTTGCGTGCCGCCGTCGGCGCTGCGGATCGCGACGAACGCCATCCACAGCACGTCCCACAGGCGACCGGATTCGTCCTGATAGACTTGCCGTTGGTTGTCTTCCTCGGACCAGGCGACACAGTCTGCCCAGGCCGCCGACGTCATGGCCACCGGCCAGCGGAAGCCGGCCTCGCGGGCCGTCTCCGATACGTCCACCAGCACTCCATCCTCGAGGGCCTGGGCGCGGGTGTAGCGGTAGATGACCTCACCGAACAACTCGGTGACCGTTGGATTTTCGTTCATGATGGTTCTCCTTTCGGTTGATGGATGGAGAGACCACCGTCCCCACCGGGGACGGAAGTCTCCCGGTGGGGTGGAACAAATGGATACCGCAGGGCGGCATCCCAAAACAGCCGATCAGATACAGTCAGTCGTCGATCGCTCAGCCGGCGGCCGTCAATCGGCGTTCCCGGATCAGTCGGCTGACAACGTTCTCAACCTCATCGTCACCCAGATCCAGCGCGTAGGCGGAAAGGCCGACGCCCTGGAGGTTCCTGATCCAGCCCGCGGCCTGGAAGGCCTCGAGCAGCGTGTCGCGCCACGCGGGCAGCAGCGGCAGGTGACAGGTCTCGGTGACCAGCGACCACAGCCGCTGTCTCAACGACGCCTCACCTTCGGCCGTCGAGCCTTCCCCGGGGTGGTAGAGCAACAGCGCGCGCCGGTTGGCGTGATCCGGCTCTACCGCCAGGCG
>JBAYOV010000020.1:0-61102 GCA_041678045.1 Rhodocyclaceae bacterium | reverse complement strand
TGGCGGCGCCACCGAAAGCCAGTACCCCAAGCTGTCGTACGTCATGCGGTTCGACCCCTGGGGCTGGGTGATCGGCTCCGGTGTGTATGTGGACGATGTGGGCGCGCTGGTGCGCGAGCGGCTTGCCGGGCGTGCCCGTCTGGTGCTGCTGATCGCCGTCCCCTTGATTGCCCTGGCGGCCTTGCTGGCCACCACCATCACCCGCCCCCTGCTGCGCGGTGCGCGCGCCCTCGAAGCCATGCGCCAGGGCCGGCGACGGCTTGCGGCCTTGCCGGTCGAACGCGATGACGAGATCGGCACGCTGATCGACGGCTTCAACCGGCTGCACAACGATCTCAAGGACAAGACCGAAGCGCTGGCGCGTTCGAACGCCGAGCTGGAGCAGCTGGCCACCGTTTTCACCCACGCCCGGGAAGGCGTGATGATCACCGCCCCGGACGGCACCATCCTGAACGTCAACCAGTCTTTCAGCCGGATCAGCGGATACAGCCGGGACGAGTTGATCGGCAGCAATCCGCGCATGCTCAAGTCCGGCCATCAGGATGACGTGTTCTATGCCGGCATGTGGCAAGCCCTCACCGACACCGGGCACTGGTCGGGCGAAATATGGAACCGGCACAAACAAGGGCATCTGTATGCCGAATTGCTCACCATCAGCGCCGTGCGGGACGCACACGGCCAGACGCGCCATTATGTCTCGCTGATCAGCGACATCACCACCCAGAAGGAATACCAGCAGCAGCTCGAATACATCGCCCACTACGATGTGCTCACCGCCCTGCCCAATCGCATGCTGCTGGCCGACCGCCTGCGCCAGGCCATCGCCCAGGCCCAGCGCGAGCGCTGCAGGGTGGCGGTCGTGTATATCGATCTGGACGGTTTCAAGGCCATCAACGACACCCACGGACACGCCGCTGGCGACGCCCTGCTGATGGCCGTTGCCCAGCGCATGCAACAGTGCCTGCGCGGGCAGGACACCATTGCCCGGCTTGGCGGGGATGAGTTTGTCGCCCTGCTCACCGCGCTGCCCGAACAGTACGACGTCCGCCCCCTCGCCCAACGCCTGCTGGAGGCCGCCAGCCTGCCGGTACAGCATGGCGCGCTGCAACTGCAGGTGTCCTGCAGCATCGGCATCACTTACCACGACCCCGGTGGCCCGGGAGACGAAGAGCAACTCCTGATCGAAGCCGATCAGGCCATGTATCAGGCCAAGCTGGCCGGCAAGAACACCCTTCATGTGTACGGCCAGGGCCAGGCCCCAACCCCCGCCCCCTGCACAACCAGCGGACTGTCGTAAAGCCGACAAGCGGCAGGCATGCGACACACCCGCCTCCGCCAAACTGAAGCGCCCTCGCCCCCGTCTGCCCTGCGGGCCGGTGCCTGTGGCCCGATGCATGAGCATGGCACCTTTCTTGCGACGACTGCCTGAACAGTCCGCAACAGGAAAAACCATGAGCCATTCATTCGACGACATTCTCCAGGCGCTGGCCTCGGGCACGCTGGTCCCCTTCATCGGCGCCGAAGCCCTGGACGACGTCACCCACCAGCTCGACGGAAGAAAGATTCCGGCCACCAGCGACGAGCTGATCCTCGCCATGAACAACGGCCAGCCCATGGCCCCCCGGCTGATGTACGAGTTTCCGCGCGCCGCGATGAACATCGAGCTCAAGCGCGGCCGCGCCACGGTCAGCCGTTTTCTCGAACAGACCTACGATGATCCGAACTGGAGCACGGCCCCGCTGCACGCCTGGCTGGCCTCGCTGCACCTGCCCTACATTGTCGACCTGAACCGTGACACCGGCCTGCAGAAGCTGTACGCCGACCGCCCCCACACCCTCATCGTGGGCTGCGCCCGGATTGCGCGCGGCGTGCGCTACAAGCTGTACCGTCATGACGGTCAGGCTTACAGCGCGGAGGTGGACGAAGCCGGCATCGATCCGAGCGCTCCGATCCTGTTCAAACCCTGTGGCACGCCATGGCCGGAGCCGAACTGGATCGCCTCGGATGCCGACTTTGTCGACTACATCACCGAGCTGATGGGCGGTTTTGCCATTCCCCCCTTCCTCAAGCAACGCCGCGAAGGCCTGCGCTATCTGGTCGGCGGCATCCGGCTGAACCGCGACACCCCCCGCATGATGCTCAACGACATCGTATATGGCGCCGCACACCCGGCCGGCTGGGCACTGATTCCCGGAGCCAACGACAAGGAACAGCGCTTCTGCAGGCGCATCGGCCTGGAGTGGGTGGATGCCGACCTGCGGGAAGTGGCCGGACTGGGCACAGAAGCGACCGTCTGAGATGCCACCGCGTTGCAGTGTATTGCAGCGCCCGGTCAGTGAACAGGCAGGATGAAAGTGCTCGGTTCGCGCACGGTCGGCGCCTGGCCATGCAGTGCTTCGGCATTGAACTCGATCAGTTGGGCGCCGGCGGGCATGTTTGTGTGCGGAACGGAGACAGTGAGCGATACGGTGCGCAAGCTACCAGGCGCCACTGCAAAGGTGTCGGTACCGTCGATGCGCAGGCCCGCCAGGCCGCTGACGCCGATGTGCAGGATACGTGGCACTTCTTCTCGGTTGATGAGCTTGAGCGTGTAGGCATTTTCGATACGCCCTTCTGTCGTTTCCCGCATCAGGTTGCCCCGATCGCGGTGCACTTCGAGCAACAGCAGGGTTCGTTCGTTTATCCCCCATAGCGTCATCGCGGAAAACAGCAGCAACAAACTGGCGTAGATCAGCACACGTGGTCGCATCAAACGCCTGTGAGTCCGTGCGGGTTTGCCCGCAAGATCGTTCTCGCTCATGAAACGGATCAGGCCACGCGGCGCCTCGATCCTGTCCATCACCTGGTCGCAGCCATCGATGCACAAGCCACAGTTGATGCATTGGTATTGCAATCCGTTCCGGATATCGATGCCGGTCGGACACACCTGGACACAGATACCGCAATCGATGCAAGCCCCCTGGTCGTTGTTATGTCCCGAGCGGCGCAGGGTGCCGCGGGGCTCGCCGCGCAGTGGGTCATAGCTGACGCTGGTGGTGTCCGAGTCGATCATGACCCCCTGGAAACGCGAGTACGGGCACATGTGCTGGCACACCGCCTCACGCGCGAGCCCGGCCTGCACATACGTGAAAATGGCGTAGAAGATCAGCCAGAAGGTTTCCCACGGCCCGGTTTGCAGGCGGGCAATGTTCGGCAGCAACGCCTGAATCGGGGTGAAATAGCCCACAAAGGTGATGGCGGTCCAGGCTGCGACCACCCCCCAAATTCCATGCTTGACTGCCTTGATCGACAGTTTGCGCATCGACTTCGAGCTGGCATCCAGACGCTTCCGAGCGAGATAATCGCCTTCGATCTTGCGCTCGATCCAGACAAAAATCGAGGTATACACGGTTTGCGGACAGGCAAAACCACAAAACAGGCGTCCTGCCATCGCAGTCACGAAAAAGAGCGCGGTCGCTGCCAGGATCAGGATGAAGGCCAGCAACAACCCATCCTGCGGCCACAGCACCAGACCGAAGAGATAGAGCCTTTCATTCGCTATATCGAACAGGATCGCCTGACGCGTGCCTGCTTCGGTATGCCAGGGTAGCCAACAGGCGCCATAGAACACGATTTGCGTGAGCCACACCATGGTCCAGCGCGCCGTGTTGAAACGCCCCTCCACCGACTTTGCGTGCACCTTCCCCTGCTTGCGATAAAACGCCAGCCTGGCTTCCCGCTCTTTGCTGACAGCCTGATTCATGTACTTGCTCCACTTCCGACGATGGTGCGAGTACATCATTCTGTCCCGAATGAGGGCAGATTCAGATTGTTCAATTTCCGATAGGCACAGATTCAGCGTCCCCCCCCTTGCGATACCGTCGGACCTCAAGCGGCCAATTGCTGTCGGATCAAGTCACCCAGTATGACCAGTGCTTCCCGCTGCCGAGCGCTCGCCGGGTGACCGAAATTCAGCCGCAAGTTGCGGCGGAAATCGCGCTTGGCCGAGAAGATCGGCCCGGGAGCGATGCTGATGCCGCACACGAGGGCATCTTCTTGCAGACGCAGCGTGTCGACCTGACCGGGCAATTCCAGCCAGACAAAGTACCCACCGCCGGGCCGGGCCAAGCGCGTGCCTACGGGGAACAGCGTCTCGATGTCGGCCACCAGTTGCCTTTCCTGTATGGCCAGTTGCTGACGTAAGCGCCGGAGGTGCGAGTCGAAACCACCGTGCTTCAGGTATTCAGCCACTGCAATCTGCACCGGAACCGTAGTCGCCAGACTCGTGGCGTACTTCTGCCGCTGCACCGCTTGCGCATAACGCCCCGCAGCCACCCAGCCCAACCGGTAGCCCGGCGCAAGGCATTTCGAAAACGATGACACATGCAACACCAGCCCGTCACGATCAACCGCCTTGCTACACAGGGGCGGCGCAGAGCCGAAATGCAGTTCGGCATAGACGTCGTCCTCGATCAGCGGCACCTGGTGTGTATGCAGCAGTTCGATCAGGGCGCGCTTGCGCTCATCCGGTATCTGGCTGCCGGTCGGGTTGGCAAAGTTGAGCATGAACAGACAAGCCTTGATCGGATGCTGGCGCAGCGCATCGGCCAGCGCGCTCAGACTCACCCCCTCGCGCGGGTGGCTGGGGATCTCGATGACCCGCAGGCCAAGGCGCTCACTGGCCTGGAGACCCGCATAAAAGGTGGGAGACTCGATCGCAATCAGATCACCTGGCCGGGTGAGCGCCTGCAAACAGAGGTTGATTCCCTCCAGCGCCCCCGACGTGATGACGATTTCCTGCGGTGACACCGAGGCACCATGTGCGAGATAACGCAGCGCGAGTTGACGGCGCAACGCCTGATTGCCTGGAGGCAAATCGGTCACAGTGGCCAACGGATCCAGCCGACGTGCCGCCGACGCGAGGAAACGCCCCAGTTTGTCGAGCGGAAACAAATGCGGGCTCGGAAAGCTTGAGCCCAGCGGGACAATTGCGGGCTCACGAACGCTGTCCAGTATCTGGAAAATGAAGTCACTGACCTCAAGCGCTGTCGCTCCCCCCACCGGGCGAGTCATGCGCGGCTCAGGCAGAGAACTGCCCAGCCGTGCGCGAACGAAATAGCCCGATTTGGGCCGCGCCTCGACCAACCCCCGCTGTTCCAGCAGTTGATAGGCCTGAGTGACCGTAATCGGGCTGATCGCATACGCCTTGCACGCCTGCCGGATCGACGGCAAGCGGTCGCCGGGCCGAAGCACGCCGTCGTCAATCAGCCGCGCGGTGCGGTCGGCAAGGTCTTGATACAGGCTCATGAAGGGATAGGGCTCGGGACTGGGGTCATCCCAGGCGCTTGTCTGTCCGGCAATGACGGGAGCACTCAGTGCCCGAGGCTGAGCACAAACACAGCAACGGACTCAATAATTTCATTTTAACCGAATCGTCTTCCCCCTCCAGCACGCCGGCGAGGCCATCGGCCACGCACGGCATGTCCGGTGTCACCCCCTGCGCAAGGCGGGCGACAGTTCGATCAGTTCGCTGGCCTGGCGCACGGCCTCGCGCCGCACCTCGACCCTGACCGCCCGCCGCCAGTCGCGCGGCAGGGCAGCCTCCCCCACCAGCGCCCCCATGACCATGCCGGCAATCGCCCCGGTGGTATCGGCATCGCCACCACGGTTGACCACATCGACGAGCACCGCGCGGAAACCATCGTTCCCGTCCAGGGCCTGGCACACCGCGCGCAGGGTGTCGACGATGTAGCCCGAAGGGTTATCGCAGCGCCGGTTGCGGAAAGCAAACTCGGGCTGCGCGGCCACCAGCGCCTGGGCCGCCCGCAGAACACCGCCGATACCCTGCCCCGCCAGGGCGGCCTGCACCATATGCACCACGGCAACGGTTCCGGCGTCACTCAGGGGGTTATGGTGCGTCACCCGTGCCTGCGTGAGTGCTGCCGCACGGATCGCCGGCACGGTATCGCCCAGCGTGGCCAGGGCCACCGGCAGGCAACGCATGGCCGCCCCATTGCCCGCCTGATTCGACGCTTCCGCCTGGGCGCTGCCATGACGGCGCCAGCGCATGATGCCCCGTCGAACCGTGTTGCCGATATCCACCGGCTTGGCCCGCATCCAGGCATCGAAAGCCATGGCGCACTGCGCGGCATCGGGCGCACGGCCGGCCTCAAGCCAGGCCCGGCCGAGCGCCAGCGTCATGGTGGTGTCGTCGGTCACGTCACCAGCGGGCAGGCGCAGCCAGCCACCGCCGCAAATCCGGTCGTGCACTCCATATTCGGTGACGATCTCACGCGGCGTCATGAACTCCACCGTCGCCCCCAGTGCATCGCCTATCGCCAGTCCGAGCATTGCGCCACAGGCGCGGTTGATCAGGGCATCGCGCTGAACTGCGCAAGGCATCAGCACTCCGGCCCGAAGCACACCGGCTGGTCGCTGCATTGCTCACAACTGGGTGCGGCGCACACGTAGATGCCTTCACGCTGGCACAGTTCGCGATAGAGAAATTTCTTCCACTTCATGTCACGGTCGTTGGCACGGGCGAGGGCCGGAAAGTTCAGCGCCATCAGTTGCGACAGCTCGCGCCGGGAGGGCAGGCCGAGATCCTGCCAGAGGTGCTCCGACCCCATGCAGCCGGTCGCCACCACCACCGCCATGTCGGCTGCGCCGGGCACCTCGGGATCGGCTTCGGCGCTCAGGAAGGCGAGCAGGTCGGGAAACTCCGGGTGGCGTGTCAAACCATCCGCCTCATGGCAGCGCGGCGCCCAGCGCAGCCCCGGAAAATGGCGTTCGACCAATGCCGCAAAGCGCTGCGTGCCCAGGCCGAGATCCACCGGCATGACGCCATCGCCGAGCGTCCAGCCGGCGATCATCCGGGCCAGGAATTCGTCATTCGGACCCCCTGCAGCAAAGCGCATGAAATGCTCGTGCATGGCCAACTGTGCGGAGGATGGACGGTAGCTGAGAGGAGCAAGCATGTTTCGAATCCCCTGAATGATGTTCTTTCGCGCATTGCCGGCGCTCAGCGCAGTGCGCGCCGGCATGAACCCACCCCTGCCGGGATCAGTACTCGACCAGCAGATCCTCGTCGCGCAGGATCAGCTGGCAGGCCAGGCGCCACGGCGAGGACGGCACGTCATCGACACGCATGCGCTCGATCTCCTCGGCGGTGATCTTCTTGTGTTCCTTGAGCACCAGCACCTCCTTGTCGGTCAGCGGGCCAGCCATGCTGCCCTTTTTCGACAGCACGGTGACCTTCACCATACAGGTGGCGCATTCCCCGTCTTCGCAGGAAAAGTCGATCGGGATGTGGTTTTCCTTGGCCACCTTGAGGATGGTCTGGGTGTGCGACCCGGCCACGGCATACACCGTCTTGTCCTTGTGAATGGGACTGGAAAAAGTGATATTGGGCATTGCTGTACTCCGTGTGTGTTGAAAAAAGAGTGTGCTGCGAGGACCGATCAACCCGGACGCACCACGACATGCCCGCCCAGCACCTGGGCCTGACAGGCCAGGCGGGTGGCTGCGCCGGCATAGTTTTCCTTGAGTACCTTGTCTTCAAGCACCGAAGGGCTGGACAGGTGCTCACCGCCGGAGGAAATCTTCATCATGCAGGTGCCGCACTCACCTTCCCGGCAACCATAGGTGATGCCGGCACCGACCTTTTCGGACACCTCGATGAGACGGGTGCCCGCCGGAACGGTGACGGTGACGTCGATATCTTCAAATGTGACCTGGGCCTTGGGCATGTTTCCTCCTTGTGCGTCGCGTGCGACGTGTTGTGTTGTTCATGCGCTGAGCGCCCCCGGTGCGGTGAAGTCGATGTGCCGGGGAGCGCTGCGTCCCACCAGGTGCTCGGCCAGCTCCCGACCCAGCCGGGTACAGTCCTGGAGTTCTTCATCGGTGGGGATCAGCTTGACCCGCAGCCCCGTGCGCGGCACACGCAGCTTGAGGCCGCGCAGGCGGTCCTCGATCATCCCGACGGCCTCACCGCTCCAGCCAAAGGAGCCGAAGGCCGCGCCGAGCTTGCCCTTCACCTTCACCACGGTGAGGGAGGACAGCAGATCCCACACCGGCTTGACCGCATCGCCGTTGATGGTGGGGGAGCCGAACACCAGCCCGTCCGCCTCCTCGATCAGATCGACGAAGGGGGCCACCTCGCCGCCGGCCAGGTCATACAGCGACACCCGCACGCCCTCCACCCCTTCGGCGCCGTCACGCACGGCCTCGGCCATGCGGGCGGTATTGCCATACGCGCTGATGTAGAACACCAGCAGGGTCTTGTCCCGTCCGCCCGCCTCGTTGGCCAGCAGGGGCGCGGCCAGTTGCCGGTAGCTGCGGACATAGGTGTCGGGCCGGTCACGCAGGATCGGACCATGAGCCGGGGCAATCATGCGCACCGGCAGGGCCTCGATCTGCTCAAGGGCATTGAGCACATGCTCCCGGAAGGGGCGCATGATGTGCTGGTAGTAGTAATCGAATGAAAAGCGGAAATCGCCCACTGCATCGTTGAACAGGCGGGCGTCGCAGAAGTGGCAACCGAATACGTCGCCTGAAAACAGCAGGCGGTCTTCCTCGATCCAGGTGCATTGGGTATCCGGCCAGTGCAAATACGGGGTATACAGAAAGCGCAGGGTCTTGCCCCCGAGTGAAATCCGCGTGTCCTCATCGACCACCACGATACGGCTGTCGTCGAGTCCGCCCTTCACCAGCCCCTTGAGCATCTTCAGCGCGGGCGCCGACAGATAGACCCGGGCCTGGGGTGCGGCGGCCAGCAGTTCGGGCAGGGCCCCGGTATGGTCGGGCTCCAGGTGGTTGAGCACGATGGCCTGGATCTCGTGCGGTTCGCAGCAGGCCCACAGCCGCTCGAAGAAGGCCTCGGCAAACTCGGCCTTCACCGTGTCGATCACCACCACCCCGTCGAGTCCGCGCACCGCATAGGCGTTGTAAGTGGTGCCGTTGGCCGTGCGCAGGATGATGTCGAACTGGCGCAGATCCGGGTCGAGCGCCCCCACCCAATGCACCCCGGGCATCAACGCGACCGGCACCCCCGCACGCACCTGCACCGGCGTGTTCATGACACGCCACCGCTGCCGGACGAGCCACAGCGGGCCACCCCGCTGCGTGCCGCCGGGTGGGAGCACGCTTCGGGCAACTCGCCTGCAGGCAGCGTCACCCCTTGGGCCAGCAGCCACTGTGCATCAAACCCGGCCATGTACTGACCATTGAGCTCGATCAACGGACGACGAATGAGCAAGGGGTCGAGCAGCATCTGCGCCAGCGCCTGCTCGCGCGCCATGCCCACGGGCACCACCTCGCCACTCTTGATGCGGGGGGCCGAACGGTTGAACCACTCGCTGACCGGCATTTCCGCAAAAAAGACTTCCAGCCGGGGCGGCGTCCACAACTCGGTGAGCAGGTCACACACCTTGACCTGACAGCCGGCCTTTTCCAGCAGCCGGATCTGGCGGGTGTTGGTGGCGCAACCGGGCTTCCACCAGAACGTTACTGACGACATTCGGCCTCCCTCATCTGCTCCAGCAGATGCAGCGGAATACCGGTGAGCGAGCCCGGCGGATTGAGCGGGTCGCCATACTCATCGACGATCGCCCCTTCGATCGGACAGATTTCCGCGCACTGGGGCAAATCATGATCCCCCAGGCATTCGGTGCACTTGTCCGGATGAATGAAGAACAGGGGTTGCCCCGGTTGCATCACGGCGCTGATCGCCTTGTTCGGACACAGCGGTTCGCAGGCATAGCACCCCACACAGACATCCAGGATTTCGAGCGACATGTCGGTTCTCCCCTTCAGGCCGCCACGGCGGCCATGGCGACCACAGCCGGACTCGGCACGGCGAGCTTGCCGGCGGCAGCCAGTTCGTCATACACCGCGCGCAGCGCGTCATCGATGGCCTCCATGGCGTGTTCGCCATTGGGCTGGATGCCGGCCTTTTCCAGGTCGCCCCAGGGCTCGAAGCCGATCTTGCTGGCGAGCAGCACTTCGACGCCTTCGAGCGAGCGGATGATGCCGGCGAGCACGGTTTCGCCGTCGCCACAGGAGGTGTCGCCCATGCAGTAGGGCGTGCACTTGCGGTGACCGAGGAAGCGCGCCGACTGCGGGCCGACTTCGTACACCAGGAATTCGTGGGCGTGGCCGAAGTGCTCGTTGATCACCCCGCCGCCCTTGGTGGCCACGGCGATGCGCACATTGCGCAGCACGGGGGCGGCTGGCTCGATATCCACCCCTTCGGGCTGGAACCTGGGCGCGCTGCGCAGTTGGCGCTTCATCTCCAGTTCGGCGGCGATCTGCTCATGCACTTTCGCGCGCTCGACCATTGCGCTGGCGTAGTCGATCTCCATGGCGTCGATCTTGTCGAGCGTGAATTCGTCGCCACGGTCCTCGCCCAGCATGCCGACCGCATCGGCACGGCACTGGCGGCAGTGGCGCATCATGGCCATGTCGCCGGCACAGGCGTCCTGCAGGGCTTCGAGCTCCAGCGCGGTGGGTTCGCGCTGGCCCATGATGCCGTAGTAGGTGCCGTGCTCGGCCTCGGCGATCAGCGGCATGACGTTGTGCAGGAAGGCGCCCTTGGCCTTGACGATCTTCGACACCTCCTGGAGGTGCTGGTCGTTGACGCCGGGGATCATCACCGAGTTGACCTTCACCAGAATGCCGCGCGCAGTGAGCATCTCCAGACCTTTTTGCTGCTGCTCGATGAGGATGCGCGCACCTTCCACGCCACGGATGCGGCGGTTGTTCCAGAAGATCCACGGGTAGATCTGCGCGCCGATTTCGGGATCGACGCAGTTGATGGTGATGGTGACGTGGTCGATGTTGTGCCTGGCCAGTTCGTCGACGCAGTCCGGCAAGGACAGGCCGTTGGTGGACACGCACAGCTTGATGTCCGGGGCCTGCTCCGAGAGCATGCGGAAGGTCTCGAAGGTGCGTTCCGGGTTGGCCAGGGGGTCTCCGGGGCCAGCAATGCCCAGCACGCTCATCTGCGGGATGGCGGCGGCCACCGCGAGCGTCTTTTTCACCGCCTGCGTGGGCGTCATCAACTCCGACACCACCCCCGGGCGCGACTCGTTGGAACAGTCGTACTTGCGGTTGCAGTAGTTGCACTGGATGTTGCAGGCCGGGGCCACTGCCACGTGCATGCGGGCAAAGTGGTGGTGGGCCTCTTCCGAATAACAGGGATGGTCCTGCACCTTGGCGCGGATGTGGTCGGGCAGATGCGCCAGCGCATCCGGCGCGCTGCCACAGCCACTGGAGCTACAGCCGCTGGCGGCGGCAGGTGCGGCGTTGCTGATGACCGGGAGTTCCATCGTCGTTCCCCTTGCGATGATTGACAGAAACTCATCCGCAAGTGGCGTACCACCCCAATCAGAACAAAAAAACACAAAACATTCAACATCTTAACAAAGCTGCCGGAGTGCTTTTGTCGTACACCCGACAGGGCTGGCTGTACGAGTCCTCACACGCCCGGCGTCTTTCGGGACGCCCGCTCAGATTTGCCGCATTTTGATGTTGAGCGTCTGCACCCGGTAGGCAATCTGGCGCGGAGTCATGTTGAGCAGGCGGGCAGCCTTGGCCTGCACCCAGCCAGCCTGTTCCAGTGCGGCAATCACCCGCTCGCGCTCGTCGAGGTCGGGGTCCTGCAGGTCGAGGGCTGCGCCCCCGCGCATCGGGCTGACCCGCTCCTCGATGCCCGAAATCAGGATCAGGTCCCGGTTGATCGTGCCGTCGTCGCTCATCACGGCGGCACGCTCGATACAGTTCTCCAGCTCGCGCACATTGCCCGGCCAGCTGTGATGCAGCAGCACCCGTATCGCGTCGTCGGTAATCTGCAAGGTGCGCCCCTGGACACCGGAAATCTTCTGCATCAGATGACGTGCGATGTCCGGAATGTCCTCCACCCGCTCGCGCAGGGGCGGCAGGTTGATCGGCATCACGTTCAGGCGGTAGTACAAATCTTCGCGAAACCGCCCCTGTTCAACTTCGGACTCCAGGTCGCGATTGGTCGCCGCGATCACCCGCACATCCACCCGCAGGGTACGCCCGCCGCCCACCCGTTCCAGCTCGCCTTCCTGCAGCACGCGCAGCAGCTTGGCCTGGAACGAAGCGGAGATCTCGCCGATTTCATCCAGAAACAGGGTCCCCGAGTCCGCCATTTCGAACCGCCCCTTGCGCTGGCTCATCGCGCCGGTAAACGCCCCTTTTTCGTGGCCGAACAGTTCGGACTCCAGCAGGTTTTCGGGCAGCGCCGCACAGTTGAGCTTCACGAAAGGCCCGGAGGCCCTCGGCGAGTTGTAATGAATCGCCTGCGCGATCAACTCCTTCCCGGTGCCGGTTTCGCCCCGCACCAGCACTGTGGTGTTCCATTTGGCAACCTGCCGTACCTGTTCGAACACCATTTTCATGCGCGGCGTGCGCCCGACCACATTGTCAAAACCGAAGCGATTGCGCACCGTGCGTCGCAGGGCATCGCGCTCCTCGGCCAGATCACGCCGTTCCTGGCGCACCTGCGAGGCCAGGCGCACGCTCTGGCCCACCAGGTTGGCCACCATCTCACAGAAATGGGCATGATCGTCGAGCACATCGACATCGGTCAGCGGCGGTTGAACCGCGATCACCCCCAGCGTCTCGTGCCCGACCCGGATCGGCACGCCGATGAATGGCGCCTCCCCGTCGAGCAGCCCCCGCTGCGACAGATAACGCCGGTCTTCGGCCAGCCGGTGCAGCATGATCGGTCGCCCGGTCAGCTGCACCTGCCCGATCACCCCCTCCCCGGCGCGCCAGCGCAGATCCGGATCGAACCGGCTTTCCACGCCATGCAGCGCACAGAGGGCCATCGACTCGCCATCCGGTTCATTCACCGTGACCAGCGCCCGGTTGTAGCCGCACTCGTCATCGAGCACGCGCAGCACTTCGGAGAGGGTTTCGCTCAACTGCAGGCTGCGCGAGAGCACCCGGCTGACCCGGTACAGCGCCTCGAGCGAGCTCTCCAGCCATGCAATGCGCGCCTCGCGAAGCCGTTCGTCACGAGAGGAAAGCGTCGCGTTCATTCGGCCTCCTCCAGATATTCCGCTGCCACACGCGCCACCGGAAAACTCACCACGATGCGGCAGCCGTCACGGTGCTGCGGATCGATCTCCAGCACCCCACGATGACGGCTGACCACTTCCTGCACCACCGACAGCCCCATGCCGCGGGCGCCCCGATGAGTACGCTTGGTCGAGAAGAAGGGTTCGAACACCTTCCGCCGCAACGCTTCCGGAATGCCGGGGCCCGAGTCGGTGATGTCCACCTCTACCCGCTCTGCGGACGCCTGCGTGCCCACCCGCACGTTGCGCTCGGCCCAGCCGCGTACATTCATCGCCTCGATGGCGTTGAGCAGCAATTGCCGGAACAGGGTCCGCAAAGCCGCCGGATCACCCTGCACCGCAGGCAGCACATGGGCCGGCTGCCAGTCCACCGTCACCCCTGCGGACAGCAGGGTGCGGGTTTCAAGCATCAGCACATCGTGCAGCACCTCGTTCAGATTCACCCGCCCAAGCGTGCCCATGCGTTCCGGTGGCATCGCCGCATGCAGTGCTTCGATGGCCTGCTGTCCGGCCTGCCGTGCATCGTCGAGCGCCTTGAGCAGCGGATCGGAATCTGCCGCAGCAGGTCCGCTGCGGCGCCGCTGCAGCGCAGCCGCCACCGAGATCAGGTTCACCGGCCCCTGCAACTGGAAAATGGCGCCTCCGAGCGTCTCGCGCAGGGCCTGATTGAACTCGCTTTCGGAAAGATGCTCGCGCAGCATTGCCAGACGCAGCGCCTCCTGCTGACGGCGTGCCGCCGTGATGTCGTGCATCATCAGCAGGGTGTAGTCGCTGCTGGCGGCGCCATAGAAGCCGTCGGGCGCAGTGGAATGCTCCTCGAACCAGGCCAGAGAGCACGAGAACCAGCACGGTTCCCCGCCTGTCCGCTCGAAGCGCACTTCCCGGTTGTGCAGCGGCCGGCGGTGCGCCATCGCATGGGTAAAGGCCTCCCCCATGTCGTCACGCAGCGCCGTCATCACCGCATGCGCGGGCTCGGCCATGCCCAGTTCGCTCACCACCCGCTGATACGCGGGATTGTCCAGCACCACCTCGCCCTGGCTATTGATGAGGGCAATCGCCATCGGCGCCACGGCAATCACCGACTCGATCAGGTGCTTGTGATTGGCCAGCACCTGCGCCTGACGATGCTCCTCGGTGACATCGCGGTGCAGCCCCAGGTAATAACGCCCTTCGGAGGCGTCGTCCGGCGCACTCACCGGCGTCACGGTCAGCTCCGCGACATACGGCGTACCGTCCTTGCGGCGGTTGAGCAGACGCCCCGACCAGGGCTGGCCGGTGAGCAGCGCCTGCCACATCTGGGCATACACATCGCGCGGCGTGCGCTTGTACGACAGCAGCGATTGATTGCGACCGATCACCTCGTCAGCCCTGTAGCCGGTGATGCGGGTGAAGGCCGGATTCACATACAGCACCCTGGCTTGCTCGTCGGTAATCGTGACGGCCACGGCAGACTGCTCGACGGCGTACTGGAACACGGTGTTGCCTACCCGGCCCAGGCTGGAAATGACGTTCATGGCAAACCCTCTCGACGCGCTTTGCCAAACACCAAGCAATCGATGTGCCATCGGTGCAGCGCAGCATCCCCGGAGCCGGGCCACTCCCCTGCAGCCCCAGCCACCCCCCTGGGCTTGTCCCGCAGCACGCTGTCGCGTTTGCAACAAAATCCGGCCGGCTGGCGCAATCGACACACAGTCATGCACCCGTTCAGGGCGCGCATTCCCTGAAATTGCACAGCAATCTGCCTGCAGGCCACCCTGGCACGGGTTCTGCTGCCATGCAACACGAGCGAACGGAGAACCGTAATGAACGAATGGTTGATGCTGTTGCTGGGCACCGCCCTGGTGAACAACGTGGTCCTGGTCAAGTTTCTTGGCCTGTGCCCCTTCATGGGCGTGTCGCGCAAGATCGACAGTGCCGTGGGCATGGGGCTGGCCACCACCTTCGTGCTGACCCTGACCAGCGCCCTGAGCTGGATGCTGGAGCACTGGCTGCTGGTGCCGCTGGACATCACCTACCTGCGCATTCTGGGCTTCATTCTGGTGATTGCGGCCACCGTGCAGTTCGTGGAAATGGCCATCCGCAAGAACGCACCGGAGCTGTACAAGGTGCTGGGCATCTATCTGCCGCTGATCACCACCAACTGCGCGGTGCTCGGCGTGGCACTGCTGAACATCATGGAAGAAGCCGGCTTTGTCACCAGTGTGCTGTACGGCCTGGGTTCGGCGATCGGCTTCACCCTGGTGCTGGTGATGTTTGCCGGCCTGCGTGAGCGGCTGGCGCTGGCGCGGGTGCCCGCAGCGTTTGCCGGTGCGCCGATTGCCTTCGTCACCGCCGGATTGCTGTCGCTCGCCTTCATGGGGTTTGCCGGATTGACCCACCACTGAGATCACTGCTGCACAGAGGAAACCAGACCATGCTCAACGCCATCTTCAGCCTTTCTGCCCTGGGCGTGCTGTTCGGGCTGATCCTAGGCCTTGCCGCGCGCCGCTTCCGGGTGGACAGCAACGGCATCGAAGCCGAATTGCTGGACATGCTGCCCGGCACCAATTGTGGCCAGTGCGGCTACCCCGGCTGTGCAGGGGCCGCCACGGCACTGGCCAACGGTGAAGCCCCGGCCACCTGTTGCCCGCCCGGCGGCAAGCCCCTGGCCGAAGCCCTCGCGGCACGGCTGGGGCTGTCGCTGGACGGGGCTGCCCTGACCGAGAGCGTGCCGATGATCGCCAGCGTGCGCGAGGAAATCTGCATCGGCTGCACCAAGTGCTTCAAGGCGTGCCCCACCGACGCGGTCATCGGCTCGGTCAAGCAGATCCATTCGGTGATCCGCGAGGCCTGTACCGGCTGCGCCAAGTGCGAGCACATCTGCCCCACCGGGGCCATCGAAATCGAACCGGTGCCGGTCACCCTCCAGACCTGGGTGTGGCCGCGCCCGGCAGTGTCGCCCCCCCTGGCGACACAGGCCACTCCGGTCAATGCGTGAGATCATCATGGGCACTCCGAACATTTCGTCCCATCCCCCGCTGCTGACCCGCCTGCGCCGCCATCTGGCGCAGTGGGGCACACACCCGGACGGACGCAAGCACCCCGCCGCCGGCACCACCGTGACGCCGGTGCCCCTGCCGCCGCAACTGCGCCTGCCCCTCAGCCAGCACATCGGCGCCCCTGCCCGCCCAGTGGTGCAGGCGGGCGACCGGGTGCTGCGGGGCCAACTGCTGGCCGAAGCACAGGGCAACATCTCGGCGCCGATTCACGCGCCCACCTCGGGCCTCATCACCGGCATTGGAGAGGTGCCCATCCCGCACCCGTCGGGCCTGGGCGCCCCCGCGATCCTGCTCGAACCCGATGGCCTGGACGAGGGTGTGTCGCTGACCGAAACCGATCCGTTCTCGCTGACCCCGGCCGAGATCGCTCGCCGGGTGGCCGCAGCAGGCGTGGTTGGCATGGGGGGCGCCACTTTCCCGGCGGCCGTCAAGCTGTCGCTCGGTCGCAACAACCCGATTCCAACGCTGATCCTCAACGGCGGCGAGTGCGAGCCCTATCTGTCATGTGACGACCGCCTGATGCAGGAGCGCCCCGGCGAGGTCGTCGATGGCGCGCTCATCATCGCCCGGGCGGTCGGCGCCCGCCAGATCCTGATCGGCGTCGAAAGCAACAAGCCGGAAGCGATTGCCGCCTTGCGCGAAACCGCCCGGGTGCATCCTGAAATCCGCGTCGAAGCCGTCCCCAGCCGTTATCCAATGGGTTCCGAAAAACAGTTGATTGCCTGGCTCACCGGTCGCGAGGTGCCCTCCGAAGGGCGCTCAGCCGACGTGGGCGTGGTCGTGCAGAACGTGGGCACTGCGGCAGCCATCCACCGGGCCATCCGCTTTGGCGAGCCGCTCACCCGGCGCATCGTCACCGTGGCAGGCGGCGCCATCCGCACCCCGCGCAACCTGGAAGTGCGCATCGGCACCCCGGTCTCCGCCCTCATCGAGTTCTGTGGTGGCTTCACGCAGCCCCCGGCCCGGCTGGTGATGGGCGGACCGATGATGGGGCTGGCGATTCACTCGACCGACATTCCGGTGATCAAGGGTTCGGGCGGGCTGCTGGCCCTGACCGCAGCCGAAACCGCACAGTCGGATGCCGAGGCGGCCTGCATCCGTTGCGGCAGTTGCGTGAACGCCTGCCCGATCGGGCTGCTGCCGCTGGAGATGGCCGCGCGCATCCGGGCCGGCGATCTGGCCGCCTCGGCAGACATTGGCCTGAAGGACTGCATTGCCTGTGGCACCTGTTCCTTCGTCTGTCCGTCACGCATTCCGCTGGTGCAGTACTTCAACCATGCGAAGGGCGAACTGGCCTCACGCGAACGCAACCGCATGAAGCAAGCCGCCATCCGCGAACTGGTGGAGGCGCGCAGTGCGCGCATGGAGCGCGAAGCCCGCGAAAAGGCCGAAGCCGCCGCCCGCCGCAAGGCCGAACGCGAACGCGCAAAGGCCGAAGCCGCCGCCCGCGCGCAGGAGGAGCACACCGCATGAGTACCGTTTTCGCCTCCCCTCACGCACATGGTGCCCGCCCGGTCGGGCAGGTCATGCTGCTGGTGATGCTTGCCCTGCTGCCGGCCACCCTGAACGGTTTCTGGCGCTTTGGCTGGCCGGCCATCCTGCTGTGGATCACCACCCTGCTGAGTTGCCTGCTCGCCGAAGCCCTGTGTCGTCGCCTGGCCGGGCAGCCGGTACGCAGTGCACTGGCCGACGGCTCGGCGGCGCTCACCGGCTGGCTGCTGGCGATGTCGCTGCCCCCCTGGGCACCGTGGTGGATCGGCGCAGTCGGCGGCGCCTTCGCCATCATCGTGTGCAAGCATGCTTTTGGCGGCTTGGGCCAGAACCTGTTCAACCCGGCCATGGCCGCGCGCGTGATGCTGCTGATCTCCTTTCCGGTGGAAATGACCCGCTGGATTGCCCCACGCCCGCTGGGCAGCGACGGGGCCCCCGGCTTTGCCAGCGCCCTGGACATCACCTTCGGTGCCGGCGTACCGGACGGCCTGAGCAGCGCGTCGGTGCTCGACCACATCAAGATCGAGGCCGCACGCGGGGTCGACATCGCGCAATCGCTGGGCGACAGCTTCGAGCCCGTGATGGCCAGCCTGGGCGACCGGGCCGGCAGCCTGGGGGAAACCGGGGCCCTGCTGCTTGCGGCCGGAGGCATCTTCCTCATCGCCCGGCGGGTCATCGGAGCACGCATTCCGCTGGCCTTCCTGCTGGGTGTGGCCGTCCCGGCGGCGTGTGCCAACCTGCTGGCCCCCCAGGCCTATCTGCCCCCCATGGCGCACCTGCTGACCGGCGGCGTGATGCTGGGTGCCTTCTTCATCGCCACCGACTACGTGACCTCGCCGTCCACCCCGCTGGGGCAGTGGATTTTCGGCGCGGGCTGCGGGCTGCTCACCTGGATCATCCGCACCTGGGGGGCTTACCCCGAGGGCATCGCCTTCGCCATCCTGCTGATGAACGCAGCCACGCCGCTGATCGACCATTACACCCGGCCACGCATCTTCGGTCGCCGTCGCGACGGCCGTTCGCTGGCCCCGCAGGAGCGCTGAGATCATGAGCTCACCTTCCCGTGCCGCCGACTGGTTCGACACCGTCTGGTACCAGACCGTCTCCCTGGGTACGGTCACCCTGCTGGCCGGCGCCGCGCTGGCACTGGCGCACATGAACACCGGACCGGCGATTGCCGAGGCCGAAGCACGCGACGTGGCCGCCTCGCTCGCGCAAGTGCTGCCCGCAAACAGCACCGACAACGACCTGCTGCGCGACACCACGCAGATCGAGGGGCCGGACGGTCGTCCGCTCACCATTCACCGTGCGCGACGTGAAGGCGAGATCACCGCCGTGGTGTTCCAGATGACCGGCAAGGGCTACGCCGGCCCGATCCACTTGGTGATGGGCGTTGACCGCAACGGCCAACTCACCGGCGTACGCGTGACCCGCCACAGCGAAACCCCGGGCCTGGGCGACAAGATCGAGATCAGCCGCGACCCCTGGGTAGACAGCTTCGCCGGCCGCTCGCTGGACAACCCCCCGCCTGCGCAATGGGGCGTGAAGAAGGACGGCGGCGTGTTCGACCAGTTTGCCGGCGCCACCGTCACCCCGCGTGCCGTGGTGAATGCCGTGAAGGCCGGCCTTGAGGTATACGCCGCTCGCCGGCACCTGATGTTTGCCGACGATGAGCCGGCCGCTGGCACCAGCCCCCTTCCCGCTGCGCCAGAAGTCTCTCCTGTTTCCCCGACCTCTGCCCCCGATGGAGCCGCCCAATGAGCACCGCCCATGACACCGTCACGTCGGCACCGCCCGACACCCCCGTCCCCGACCGGCCACGCGGCCCTTCGATGCGCAGCATCTTCAGCGACGGCCTGTGGTCGCAGAACATGGTGTTCACCCAGATGCTGGCCCTGTGTCCGCTGCTGGCGGTCACCGGCACGGCCACCAACGGCCTGGGCATGGGACTGGCCACCACGGCGGTGCTGGTCTGTTCGAACACGGCCGTTGCGCTGATCCGCAACTGGGTCAGCCCGAGTGTGCGCATTCCGGTGTTCATCGTGCTCATTGCCACGCTGGTCACACTGGTCGACATGAGCCTGAACGCCTGGCTGCATGACCTCTACAAGGTGCTGGGCCTGTTCATTGCGCTGATCGTCTGTAATTGCGGCATTCTCGGGCGCGCCGAAGCCTTTGCCTCGCGACACCCGGTGGGCGCCGCTGCCGCCGACGGACTGGCCATGGGGCTGGGATTCACCGTGGCACTGGTGGTGCTGGGCGCAACCCGCGAGATTCTCGGCAGTGGCACCTTGTTTGCCAGTGCCAGCCTGTTGCTCGGCGAGCAATTCCACTTCATGGAAATGACGCTGATTCCGGAATACAAAGGCTTCCTGCTGATGATCCTGCCACCGGGAGGCTTTCTGGCACTGGGTTTCCTGATGGCCGCACAGCGCGCCTGGGAAAGCCACCGCAGCCGCATGGCAGCCCGCCAGGGCAATGCCGTCGGCGCAGGCATCTGACCGGGGAGGGCACAAGACATGAGAGTCGGCGTTGCCTATGCCGATCGCGGCCAGCAAGTGTGGCTGCGCATCGATGTGCCGGAAGGCACGACCGCACACGACGCAATCGTGCTGTCCGGCCTGCTCGGCATGTATCCGGACATCGATCTGGAGCAGCAGAAGGTCGGCGTGTTCGGCAAGGTGGTGAAACCTGACACCCCCCTGCAAGCGGGCGACCGTGTGGAGGTCTACCGCCCGATCATCTGCGACCCCACCCAGGTACCCCGCCGCGACATGGGCGACGAGGCAGACTGAGCGGCCTCGATGCGTGGCCCACGGCCCTGCACAAGGGTCGGGTGAATAGTCAAAAATGGCGTCGAACTCCATGCAAGCGTCCCTTTCCACGATGATTGCATGAAGCCCCGAACAGAACGGGAACGGTCCCGCGAGCGATGCGCCGATGCGCCGCTCGCCTGCCACACCCAGCCGCCGCTCGGTTAGAATCACCCGCTTTATCCGAGCGGAATGTCCAGCGCGTCATGACCGATCCGGCCGGCCCGGCCACCAGCACCCGGTTGCCCCGCATCCTCGCCGCAGCGTATGCGCTGCTGGTGCTGTATGCCTGCCTGCATCCGATGAGTGGATGGCAGGATTCCGGGCTACCGGTGTTCGATTATCTGGTGGCGCCCTGGCCGCGTTATTACCGGGTCGAGGATCTGGTGCTGAACGTGCTGGGTTACGTTCCCCTCGGTTTCTTGCTGGTGCCGGCGCTGGGCTGGAGGGCGTGGCCCTGGCGCAGCCTCGCCACCGCCACGCTCGTGGCCGGCCTGCTGAGCCTGTCGATTGAAACCACCCAGCATTTTCTGCCCAGCCGGGTGGCCTCCAACCTCGACCTGGGCTGCAACCTGCTGGGGGCGGCACTCGGTGCCTTCGCAGGCCTGTTCTGGGGGCATCGACTGTTTCACGAGCACGGGGGGCTGGTGGGTTTGCGCACCCGCCTGATCATCCCCGGGCGCTCGGGCGATCTCGGGCTGGTTCTGCTCGGACTGTGGCTGCTCGCGCAATTGATGCCGGAAAGTCCGCTGTTTGGCAGCGGCGACATCCGGGAAGCGCTGGGCCTGGTCACCCCGCTGAGTTTCGACGCCGGGCGATTCATCCAGCTCGAAGCCGTGCAGGTGGCCTGCAGCCTGGTCGCCATCGCCCTGTTTGCACGCTGCATCATGCTCGACCCTGCCCTGTGGCCAGTGGCCGGCCTGATCGCCCTTGCCCTGCTCGCCAAGACCCTCGCCACGGCCAGCTTTCTGGTGCCGGGCTCCCCCACCGCCTGGCTCACCCCGGGCAGCGGTGCGGGACTCGTCGCCGGCCTGCTCCTGCTGCTCGCGGCCCTGCGCCTGCCGCGCATCCAGCAGCACGCGCTGGCCGGCATCACCCTGCTGATCGCCACCACGGTGGGCAACCTGATCCCCGACAACCCTTATCTCGCGCTCGACCTGCAGTTCGAGACACGCGGAAACTTCCTCAACTTCCACGGTCTGACCCAGGTGACCGCCGCAGCCTGGCCCTTCGTGGCGCTGGGCTATCTGTCGGCCCTCGGGCTGTGGCGGGGGGCGCATCTGAGCGAGCGCTGAGCGGCCCCGGCCAGCCGCTATAATCGCGCACATCCATCACACCCGCCTTTCCCCTGGAGACGTTCCCGATGAGCCACTTCCGCCACCATGTGTTCTTCTGCTGCAACCAGCGCCCGCCCGGCGACAGTTGCTGTGCCGACCATCACGCGGCCGAACTGCAGACCCATGCCAAGGAGCGCATTGCCGCGCTCGGCCTGAAGGGCAAGGGCGGCATCCGCATCAACAAGGCCGGCTGCCTGGGGCGCTGCGACGACGGGCCGGTGGCGGTGGTCTATCCTGACAACGTCTGGTACACCTATGTCGACCGCGAAGACATCGACGAAATCATCGACGAACACCTGGTGCATGGCCGCATCGTGAGCCGCCTGCAACTGCCCGACTGATCGCCGGCCCAAGCCCACCCGGCCACCTGGAACAAGGACACACAGCATGAGCCGACCCCTGCCCACCGAAAAGGCGCTGCTGCGCGGCGCAGAAGGCAACATCGACACCCTCATCGATGTCCCCGAGACCGTGCGCGGCATCGCCCTGATCTGTCACCCGCATCCACTGTATGGCGGAGCCCACTCCAACAAGGTGGCCCACACCCTGGCACGCGCCTTCCGTGACCAGGGCTTTGCCGCGCTGCGCCCCAACTTCCGGGGGGTAGGTGCCAGCGACGGCAACCACGATCACGGCCAGGGAGAAACCGAAGACATGCTGGCGGTGATCAGCTGGGCGCAGTCGCGCTGGGGCTTTCTGCCGCTGGCGCTGGGGGGATTCTCCTTCGGTGGTTTCGTGCAAACCCGGGTCGCCGCGCGCCTGGCCAGTGGCTTGACGCCGCCGAAGCGCATCGTGCTGGTCGGGCTGGCGGCAGGCGAGGCGGCCGATGGCGCCCGCCAGTACGACACCCCGCCCCTGCCTGCAGACATCCCGTCGCTGGTGATCCACGGCGAACACGACGAAACCGTGCCGCTCGCCAACGTGCTCGACTGGGCCAGGCCACAGGAGCAGCCCGTGGTGGTGGTGCCCGGTGCGGACCACTTCTTCCACGGCAAGCTGCACGTCATCCGCAACATCGTCGCCCGCACCTGGCAACCACTCTGAACGAGGTCCCCGCCATGAAGCTGCTCGCATCGCTAACCAGCCCCTACGCCCGCAAGGTGCGCATTCTGCTGGCCGAAAAGTCCCTGTCCTTCGAACTGGTCGTCGACTCGCCCTGGGAAAGCAGCACGCAGGTGCCCGAGATCAACCCGCTCGGCAAGGTGCCGGTGCTGGTCACCGACGAGGGCGAGGCCTTCTTCGACTCTCCGGTGATTGCCGGCTATCTGGAAACCCTCAATGCCACGCCCCACCTGCTGCCACTCGACCCTCTGGAACGGGTGCGGGTACGCCAGACCGAAGCCTTGGCCGACGGTCTGTGCGATGCTGCAGTCAGCGCATTGCTTGAGTCGCGCCGTCCGGAAAACGTACGCAACGACACTGACATTGCACGCCAGCGCAGCAAGATCGAACGCGCCCTCACCGCTCTGGAGCAGCGTCTGGGCAACAAGCCGTGGTTCAACGGGGCGCAGTTGCAACTGGGCGACATTGCCGCAGGCTGCGCCCTGGCCTACCTCGACCTGCGCTTTGCAGACATTGACTGGCGCAGCGCCCACCCCGCGCTGGCGGCCTTCGGCGCACGCATCCACGCCCGCCAGAGCTTCATCGACACCACGCCCCCGGCCGGCTGACCGGGCACGCACGGCACGGCCATGGCCGTGCCTCCTTCAACCTTTCGCTTCACTCTTGTACCCTACCGCTCAATGATCATCCTGTCGCAGCGCTCCCGTCTCCTTCTGGTACTGGTACTGGCCTTCGTGCTCACTGGCCTGTTCACCGGCCTCGCCCATGCCGACCCGGTGGAGCCGGAAAAGGCTTTCATGCTGTCTGTACGCACTGTGGCGGAGGACGCGGTCGAAGTCAGCTTCCGCATCCGCAAGGGCTATTACCTGTACGGGGAAAAATTCCGCTTCAGCGCTTCGGACGGCATCACCCTGGGCGAAGCGCAGCGCCCGCCGGGCAAAGTACATCAGGATGAATTCTTCGGCGCCGTGGAAACCTACCGCGACACGGTGACGATGCTGCTGCCGGTCGACGCCCCCGACGGCGTCACCCACTTTGAACTGACGGTCACCAGCCAGGGCTGCTGGGACGGCGGCATCTGCTACCCACCACAAGCCCAGAGCCTGCCGGTGGACCTGCTTGCCAGCGCCTCCGGTGGCGGCAGCCTGCTTCAGCGTGCGCTGTCCGGCAGTCCGACCCCATCGCCCACCCCGCCCCCGCTTGGCGCTGCACCGGCCACGGCGGACAACAGCGGTGACGAAAGCGGCCGCATTGCCAGCCTGCTGCGCGATGCCAGCGTGGCGCTGGTGCTGGCGAGCTTCTTCGGCTTTGGCCTGCTGCTGGCCTTCACGCCCTGCACCTTTCCGATGATTCCCATCCTGTCCGGCATCATCGTCGGACAAGGGCACAGCATTTCGCGGGGCCGTGCGCTGCTGCTGTCGGTTGCCTACGTGCTGGGCATGGCCATCACCTATGCACTGGCCGGCGTGGCAGCCGGGCTGTCAGGCACGCTCCTGACCAGCGCGTTGCAGAATGTGTGGGTGCTGGGCGGCTTCGCGCTGGTCTTCGTGCTGCTGTCGCTGTCGATGTTCGGTTTCTATGAACTGCAGATGCCGAGCGCCCTGCAAAGCCGACTGAGCAGCAGCGCGAGTCACCGCCCGGGAGGGCAGCTCGGCGGCGTGGCGGTGATGGGCGTGCTGTCGGCCCTCATCGTCGGCCCCTGCGTGGCCGCCCCGCTGGCGGGCGCGCTGCTGTACATCGCCCAGACCGGCGATGCGGTGCTCGGCGGGCTGGCCCTGTTCGTGATGGCCCTGGGCATGGGCGCCCCGCTGATCGCGGTTGGCGTGGCCACCCGCTCGGTGCTGCCGCGTGTCGGACCGTGGATGGAGGGCGTGAAGAAGGCCTTCGGCGTGATGCTGCTGGCGGTGGCGGTGTGGCTGCTCACCCCGGTGGTGCCGGCGCTCATGACCATGCTGTCGTGGGCCGCGCTGCTGCTGTTTTCCGGGGTGTTCCTGCATGCGCTCGACCCCCTGCCGAGCACTGCCAAAAACTGGCAACGCTTCTGGAAAGCGGTGGGCGTGGCGCTGTTGCTGGCCGGGGCCGCAATGCTGCTGGGCGCACTGGCAGGCTCCCGCGACCCGCTGCAACCGCTCGCCGTGCTGCGTGCCGAAGCCGCCCCCGCCAGCGCACAGCCCCGCTTTGAGGCGGTCGCCTCGCTGGCCGAGCTCGATGCCCGACTGGCCGCTGCCCGGCAGCCGGTGATGCTCGACTTCTATGCCGACTGGTGCGTCTCATGCAAGGAAATGGAGCGCTACACCTTCACCGACGCCGGCGTGGCCGCGCGCATGGAGCAGATGCTGCTGCTGAAGGCCGATGTGACCGCCAATACCGATGAGCACAAGGCCCTGCTCGCACGCTTCGGGCTGTTCGGTCCGCCGGGCATCGTATTCTTCTCGCCCGGTGGGCAGGAGATCGACGGCTTGCGCGTGGTCGGCTTCATGCGCAGCGGGCCGTTCAGCGAGATACTGGACCGGGCGCTGGGCGGCTGAACACGACCAAACACGACCGCTGCGGTCGCCTTCTTGTCACCGGCTCCGCCCAAAACAGACCTTTCAACCCGGCTTTCGCCTACAATTACGCCCTTCCCCTCTTCAAGACGCCTGCCATGTTTTCTGGAATCGTGGCCGCCTGCGGCCGAATCGTGGACATCCAACCCCTGCAGGACGGCGTGCGGCTGAGTGTCGACACGGCCGGACTGGACCTGTCGGATGTACACATTGGCGACAGCATTGCCAACAGCGGCGTATGCCTGACCGTGATTGAAATGGCGGGTTCGCTGGCACGCTTCGATGTATCGCGTGAAACCCTGGACTGCACCACCGGGCTGGATGCGGTGGGCAACGAAGTGAATCTCGAAAAGGCCCTGCGCCTGGCCGACCGCCTGGGCGGCCATCTGGTCACCGGGCATGTGGACGGCGTGGGTGAAGTACTGCACTTCACCCCGGTGGGCGAGAGCCACGAGCTGGTCATCCGCGCCCCGGCTGCGCTGGCCGGCTACATCGCCCGCAAGGGTTCGGTCACGGTCAACGGTGTGAGCCTGACGGTCAACCGGGTCGACGGCACCGACTTTTCCATCAACCTGATCCCGCACACGGTCGCGGTGACCAACCTCAGACACCTGCACACCGGCAGCCGGGTCAATCTCGAAATCGACCTGATCGCCCGCTACGTCGAGCGCATGCTCGCATGGCGTCAGGAAGACGCAGACTCCAGCAGCAAGGCACACTCATGAGCGCACTGGCTCCGATCACCGAAATCATCGAAGACATCCGCGCCGGCCGCATGGTCGTGCTGGTCGACGAGGAGGACCGGGAAAACGAAGGCGACCTGGTCCTGGCCGCCGAGCATGTCACCCCCGAGGCCATCAACTTCATGGCCCGCTTCGGCCGGGGCCTGATCTGCCTCACGCTCACCGAGGCCCGCTGCCGCCAGCTTGGCCTGCAGCAGATGGTGCGCGACAACCGCACCCCTCACGGCACCGCCTTCACCGCCTCGATCGAGGCGGCCACCGGCGTCACCACCGGCATTTCGGCACATGACCGGGCACGCACCGTGCAGGTCGCGGTGGCCCGCCACGCCCGCCCGGAAGACATCGTGATGCCGGGCCACATCTTTCCGCTCACCGCGCAGAAAGGTGGCGTACTGATCCGCGCCGGCCACACCGAAGCGGGCTGCGACCTGGCCCAGCTCGCGGGGCTCGAACCCGCTGCGGTGATCTGCGAGATTCTGAAGGACGATGGCAGCATGGCCCGCTTGCCCGACCTGATCGAATTCTGTGCCGAGCATGGTCTGAAAATCGGCGCGATCCGCGATCTGATCGAATACCGCGCGGCCAACGAACACCTGGTCGAACAAGTGGCCGACCGGCAGGTGGACACCCCGCATGGCCGCTTCCGGCTCACCGCCTTCGAAGACAAGACCTCGGGCGATGTGCACTTCGCCCTCTCCCACGGCACCATCCACGCCGACCGCGACACGCTGGTGCGGGTGCACGAACCGATCTCGGTACTCGATTTCCTGGACCCGGCCAGCGGTCGCCACAGTTTCCCGATCAACGATGCGCTTGCGCGCATTGCGGCCGCAGAACAAGGTGTGGTGGTGATGCTGTACCGCCCGCAGACCGGGCAGGAGATGCTCACCGGGCTGAACGGCAACGACGCCGCCGGCCGCCGACAGCGCTGGGATCCGCGCCTGTTCGGCGTCGGCGCGCAGATTCTGCGGGCGCTCGGCGTGGGTCGCATGCAATTGCTGTCCAGCCCGCAGAAAATCCCCAACATGACCGGCTTCGGCCTGGAAATCACCGGCTTCGTCGAGCAGCAGTAAGCCCGCACGGCTCCACTCATCATTGCGCACAACACCATGGCACGCTACGAAAACATCACCGAACACGACATCAACCTCGACGGCACCGGCCTGCGCGTGGGCATCGTCATGAGCCGCTTCAACCAGGATGTCTGCGAAGGCCTGCTGTCCGCCTGCACCGAAGAGTTGCTGCGCCTGGGCGTGGCGCCCGCACAACTGTGCATTGCCACCGTTCCGGGCGCCCTCGAGATTCCCCTCACCCTGCAGACCATGGCACGCAGCGGCCGCTTCGACGCACTGGTCGCGCTCGGCGCGGTGATCCGTGGCGAAACCTACCACTTCGAACTGGTTTCGAATGAAATGGGCGCCGGCATCACCCGCGTCACGCTGGACACCGACATTCCGGTGGCCAACGGGGTGCTGACCACCGAAGACGACGACCAGGCGCTCGCACGCATGCGCGAGAAGGGCGCCGACTGCGCCCAGGCGGCCGTCGAAATGGCCAACCTGCTGAAGACCCTCAGGCAGGGAGACTGATCCATGAGCGGAAAAGCTGCACGCCGACGCGCGCGTGAATTTGCGCTGCAAGGCGTCTATCAGTGGCTGCTGTCGGGCAACTCCCCGCGCAGCATCGAGAGTCAGTTCGAAACCGTGACCGGTTTCGACAAGGCCGACCGCGAGCTGTTCGTCGAACTGCTGCGCGGCACGGTCGAAAACCGGGAAGCCCTGCAGGCCAGCCTGGCTCCGCTGCTCAGCCGCAGCATCTCCGAACTGTCCCCGGTGGAGCATGCCATCCTGCTGCTGTCGGCCCATGAACTGAGCACCCGCCCGGAAACACCGTACCGGGTGATCATCAACGAAGCCATCGAGCTGGCCAAAGCCTTTGGGGGCACCGACGGGCACCGCTTCGTGAACGGTGTGCTCGACAAGCTGGCCTCGCGCGTGCGCGCGGTCGAAGTGCAGAGCGCACGCGCGAAGCGCGACAGCTGACGCAGGTACCGACCCTCAATGCAGTGCGACTTCATCCAGGAGCACTGCATGTTGCGAAGCGCACCGGATGACAATGTCAGCATCGTGCTGCTAACATCCGTTTCTGACACTGAACGGATCAGCGCCCCCCGCCCTTGCACGCCACACTCCATCCATCCTTTTCTGCACACGAGGCCTCCATGTCACCCCAGGAATTCCAACATGACGAACCCAAGGGTGGCCTGTCATCGGTCATCAAGCTGCTCCTTTCCACGGTGGTGATCGTGCTGGCCACACTGGGGGTCTTGCTGATCGCCGACGTGATCGACACCGACGATCTCACCCGCCTCGCCCTCAAGGCCATCGGCATCGCTGCCGTGGTTGGCGGCGCCAGCCTGCTCATCAGCCTGGTGATGCGCAACCGCACCTGAACGACGGAACGGCCCGGCACCCAGCAACCCAGAAAAAAGCCCGCACTTGGCGGGCTTTTCTGCATCACTCAGGGCGCACTATACGGTGCGCCCGATTTCAGGTGCTCTGCTCAGCGGTAATCGGCACGCGGGCGACGCGGCGCGGCCGACGCCCGGTCGTCACGACCAAAGCGTGCCGCCCCTGCATCACGGCGACCACCGGCAGCAGCGGCATCGCGCCCGCTGCGTGCCGATCCGCCACTTGCGTCGCGACGGGGTGCGGCTGCATCGCGCGCCCCACCCCAGCCCGGACTGGAAGCCGGACGGGCGTCACGATTGCCAAAACCCGTCCGCTTGCCAAAGCTCTTGCCGTCGCGTGACGGCTTGCGCGGGGACACCGGACGGCTGCTCGGCTCCAGACCCTCGATCACATGCACTGCGAGCGATTTGCCGGTGAAGCGCTCGATGGCACGGATGATGCCCATCTCACGCGGCCCGGACAAGGTGATTGCGATCCCATCGCGACCGGCACGGCCAGTACGGCCGATACGGTGCACATAATCTTCGGCCTGACGCGGCGGGTCGAAGTTGATCACATGGCTGATGCCCGCCACGTCGATACCGCGTGCCGCCACGTCGGTGGCCACCAGCACGCCGATCCTGCCCTTGCGCAGCTTGTCCAGGGTCTTGTTGCGTGCGGTCTGGTGCATGTCGCCATGCAGTGCCGCAGCGGCAAAGCCCTTTTCCTGCAGGCTCAGCGAAACTTCCTCGGCGCTGCGCTTGGTGGCGGTAAACACCACGGCCTGCTGCAGATCGGCACCCGACAGCAGGGATTCGAGCAGCTGGTTCTTGTGGCCCAGGTTGTCGGCCAGCATCAGGCGCTGTTCGATGTTGCCGTCCTTGCTTTCCGAGCGGGCAATTTCGATGCGTTGCGGGTTGCGGGTAAGCGCTTCGGCAAGCTTGCCGACCACACCGTCCAGCGTGGCGGAAAACAGCAGGGTCTGACGGTCGCGCGGAGTGGCCGCAACAATGGTTTCGATGTCTTCGGCAAAACCCATGTCCAGCATGCGGTCGGCCTCGTCGAGCACCAGTACTTCGATGTCGGACAGTTTCAGCTTGCGGCGCTGCAGATGGTCGATCAGACGGCCCGGGGTGGCCACCACCAGATCCACCGGCCGTGCCAGCTGCTTGGCCTGTGCGAAGAAGGGGGCACCGCCCACCAGGCAGGCCGTGTTCAGCCAGCGCAGGCCACGGCCATAGGTACGGGCAGCGGTTTCCACCTGCTGCGCGAGCTCACGGGTGGGGGTGAGGATCAGTACGCGGGGACCGGAACCGGCCTCCGGCTTGTGATTGGCAAGCCGCTGCAGGCACGGCAGGGTGAAGGCTGCGGTTTTGCCGCTGCCGGTCTGCGAGGACACCAGCAGGTCGCGCCCGGCAATTGCGGCCGGAATGGCACTGCTCTGCACGGCGGTGGGGGCGGTGTAGCCGCTCGCCTCGACAGCCTTGACAATGGTTTCTTCCAGACCGAGTTCGTTGAAATGCATGTTCATGTTCCTTGACAGGGTTCCGGCGCGGACAGCATGTCCGAACACCGGCGTCCGCCTTGCGACGGAGCGTCATTGAATGGCATCGCAGCGTTCCGTGGAACGCCGAGGCGACAAGCGCGCGATGGGCTAAGGCGGCTGGACGCAGGATTGCGTGCAGACCGCTCATCGGCACCAACCGGTTATCGCGATGCCAGTCGATCAAAGGAACGAATGGAACTCGGAAGGCGGGTCGGGGCGATGGGGCTGTGGTAACAGTCCCTCGGTTGAGAGCCGCAGTTCATGACTGCGGGAAAGCTAAAATGGCTGCTGGACCGAATGCTGCTGTGCACAACTGCGCGCAGTATACCCGATTGCTGCCACATGGTCAGATTTATTCCAGCCCGCCAATGATCAGGGCCGGCATGCGCATTCACGCATGCCGGCCCTGGGGGGTGTTGCGCCAGCGGTGCAGTGGGGCTTCTCAGCCACCCGGCATACCGCTCATTTGTCGCTTGTTTGCCAATTACTTGCCATTGACCGCGCTTTTCAGCGTGGCGCCAGCGGAGAACTTGGGCACACGGGCTGCAGCAATCTCGATGCTGGCGCCGGTCTGCGGATTGCGACCGGTGCGGGCCGCGCGTTCGGACACTTCGAAGGAGCCGAAACCGGTAAACGAAACCTTTTCACCCGCAGCCATGCGCTCGGCAATGATGTCCAGCACGGCAGACAGGGCGCGGTCGGCCATTGCACGCGATACGTCCATACGGTCGGCCAAGGCTTCGACGAATTCACCTTTGTTCATGCTTGTCCTCGATTGAGATGTGGATTGGAGAGGTGTTACTTGGCGGGAATTCTAGCATCGTCGCGGGCCTTGGGGCATTTCGCATACGCTCTCGTTCAAAAAAATGTGAACCTGCGCGGACGCGTGCCCCCTGCCGGCAGCACGGCGAAAGCCGCCCGGCCGGCATCAGTCGTCCGCCAGTCCGGCCCCCAGACCGATCGGCGGCGGCGCGGCGGCGACCAGACGCGAGAAAATGCGCTGGAAGTCCTCCTGCTCCACCGGCAGCGCCTCCCCGGTCATCGGGTCGCGATTCTCGCGGAAAGCCGCATCGATGACCCGCCAGTCCTCGCTACTGAAGTGCTTGCGGCACAGGGGGAAGATTTCGCGCTCCTCCAGCATCATGTGGCTGCGGTAGAAGTCGGCAAAGGTGTCGAAGGCGCGCACGAAATCGTCAAAGCGCCCGGTCGGATCCGCCTCGTAGGCCCGCACTGCGTCGTTGAGCGCCTGCATGCGGGCGTCGCCCATTGCGTGCTCGCGCTCCAGCCGTGCGATGGCTTCGGCGCCGTCCCCGGTGAGTTGCTTCAGGCGGGCAAACAGGTAGTGGTCCTCGCGCGGATGATGGCGCTGCTCGGGATAGGCATCCAGATAATGAACCATCGCGCGCAGCAGGCGGAAATCGGGCTGCATCTGCCCTGCCCCGATTTCCTTGAGCATGTAATGCACCGCATGAATGATGCCGGCCAGGGCCTGGTGCTCATCCTGGATGATGCGCAAAGCTTGCATGGAAATTCTCCTCAAACGCCGGCTCAACCGGCGAGCATGTCCTGATGCTTGCCACCCAGGCCCAGATAGGCCTCGATGACGCGCGGATCGTCGGCGAGTTGCTGCGCCGGCCCGTCCATCGCAATGCTGCCGGTTTCCAGCACGTACGCATAATCGGCGACCTGCAGCGCCGCACGCGCATTTTGCTCCACCAGCAGGATGGACACGCCACGGCTGCGCAGTTCCGAGATGATGCGGAAGATTTCCCGCACGATCAGCGGCGCCAAGCCCAGGCTGGGCTCATCGAGCATGAGCAGCCGGGGCTTGGCCATCAGCGCACGCCCCACGGCCAGCATCTGCCGCTCCCCGCCGGACAGCGTGCCGGCCATCTGGTGCCGGCGCTCCTTCAGGCGGGGAAACAGCTGATACACCTCATCCATGGTCTGCGCGTGGTCGCGCTTGCCCGCACGGTAGCGCTGGAAGGCTCCCAGGGTGAGGTTGTCCTCCACGCTCATTTCGCCGAACAGCTCGCGCTTTTCCGGCACAAGATTCATGCCCCGGGTGACCATGTACTCGACCTCGGGCACCACACCGACCTCGCCATCGAAGTCCACCCGGCCACGCGAGCCGAGCAAACCCATGATCGCCGACAGCATGGTGGTCTTGCCCGCCCCATTGGGGCCGATCACGGTGACGATCTCGCCTTCGCCGACCCTCAGGTTGGCATTCGTCAGCGCCTCGACCTTGCCATAGGACACGCACAGGTCGCGCACCTCAAGCAGCACGCGGGACTGCGCGCCGTTCTGCTCCGTCCTCATTCCACACCTCCGAGATAGGCTTCGAGCACGGCCGGATTGCGCTGCACCTCCTCCGGCAAACCTTCGGCAATCTTCTCGCCAAACTCCATCACCACCACACGATCGACCAGTCCCATCACAAAGTCCATGTCGTGCTCGACCAGCAGGATGCCCATGCCCTCGCCACGCAGCTTCTTCAGCAGATCGCCCAGCGCCTGCTTTTCCTTGTAACGCAGACCGGCCGCCGGTTCGTCGAGCAACAACAGCAGGGGGTCGGAGGCCAGCGCACGCGCAATCTCCAGAATCCGCTGCTGCCCCAGCGCCAGACTGCCGGCTTCGTCGTACATGTGCTCGGCCAGTCCGACCCGCTCGATCTGCCGTGCGGCCTCGGCCAGCAGACGGGCCTCTTCGGCACGATCCAGGCGCCACGCGGACGACAGCACACCCTTTGCACCGCGCAGGTGTGCGCCAATGGCCACGTTCTCCAGCACACTCATGGTCGGCAACAGTTTCACATGCTGGAAGGTGCGGCTCAGGCCCATCTTCGCGATGGTGCGCGACCCTTTGCCCACCACCGACTCGCCCAGGAACAGCACCTCCCCGGAAGTCGGCGTATCGACCCCCGAGACCTGGTTGAACATGGTGCTCTTGCCTGCCCCGTTGGGGCCGATCAATGCAAGGATCTCGCCCGAGCGTACGTCGAGACTCATGTTGTTGTTGGCCACCAGCCCGCCAAACTTGCGGGTCACATTGCGGGCTTCGAGCAGCACCTGTCCGGGCTGCGGACGTTCGCGCTGCGGCAGCGGCACTGCGTTGGCGTCGATCTGGCGATGCACCACCTGAATCGGCACCACACGCTTGAAGCCCCCCACGATGATCGGCCACAGGCCGCCGCGCGCCTTGTGCAGGATCACCACCATGAGCAGGCCGAAGACAATGATCTCGAAATTGCCGCTCTTGCCGAACAACGCTGGCAACCAGTCCTGCAGCCACTGCTTGAGGATGGTGATTACCCCCGCGCCCACCAGCGCACCCCACACATGGGCCGCACCGCCGACCACCGCCATGAACAGGTACTCGATGCCGATGTGCAGGCCGAATGGCGTCGGATTCACGAAGCGCTGCATGTGCGCGTATAACCAGCCCGATGCGCAGGCAAGCAGGGCCGCGATGACGAAAATCACCATGCGCGAGCGGGCGGTGTTCACCCCCATCGCCTCGGCCATCACCATGCCGCCCTTGAGCGCACGAATGGCCCGTCCTTCCCGCGAATCGAGCAGGTTATGGACGGTAAACACGCCCAGCAGCAGGAAGGCCCAGATCAGGTAATACACCTGATGCCCCTGGCGCAGTTCGTAGCCAAAAATGGCGATTGGCGGGATGCCGGTAAGCCCGGTATGGCCGCCCAGAATGGCCATGGTGCCGAACAGGAAGTACAGCGAAATCCCCCAGGCAATCGTGCCCAGCGGCAGGTAGTGGCCAGACAGGCGCAGCGTGAGCGCACCGATCAGTACCGCCACCGCAGCGGTCAATACCAGCCCCACCAGCAGCGCCAGCCAGGGCGAGCCGGCGGCCCAGCCAATCCAGCCGGGCAGGTCAGTCGCGGTGGTGAGCACCGCCGTGGTGTAGGCCCCCAGACCGACGAAGGCCGCCTGACCAAAGCTGGTCAAACCCCCGACACCGGTGAGCAGCACCAGCCCGAGCGCCACCATCGCATACAGCCCGATGTAGTTCAGCAAGGTCACGTAGAACGCCGACAGGGTGAGCGGGGCCACCAGCAGCAGCCCCATGAACACCGCCAGGATCAGGCGGGGAGAAAGACCGGGTTTCATTCTTCTTCCTCCATGTGATGGCTGGTCAGCGAGCGCCACAGCAACACCGGAATGATCAGGGTAAACACAATCACCTCCTTGTAGGCACTCGCCCAGAAGGAACTGAAGGCTTCGAGCAGGCCGACCAGAATGGCGCCGCCGGCGGCGATCGGGTAACTGCCCAACCCGCCGATGATCGCGGCAACAAAGCCCTTGAGCCCGATCAGGAACCCGCTGTCATAGTAAATGGTGGTGATCGGCGAAATCAGCACACCCGACAGGGTGCCGATGAGCGCCGCCAGCAGGAAGGTGGCCTTGCCGGCGAACACCGGCGAGATACCCATCAGGCGCGCGCCGTTGCGATTGATTGCCGTGGCACGCAAGGCCTTGCCGTACAGGGTGCGGCCGAAAAACAGCGCCAGCGCCACAATGAGCACGGCCGACGAGGCAATCACCCAGATAGTCTGACCGGTAATCGACATCGGCCCCACATCGAAACGGGCGGTGGAGAACGGCGGCGTGCGGTAGCCTTCGGCGCCGAAGAACACCAGCCCGAGGCCGACCATCGCCACATGCGCCGCCACCGACACGATGAGCAACACCAGCACCGGGGACTCGGCAATCGGCTGATACACGATGCGATACATCATCGGCCCCATCGGCACCACGATGAGCAGCGTCAGCAACACCTGCAGCGCCAGCCCCATGTCGTTCATGGGCAGGGTCTTGAGCAGCACCACCAGCAGCAACGGATAGGCCACGTTGATGCCGAGCAGGGGCAACACGCGCCCGGCGCGCCCCTGGCGCAGCGCAGGCACACCATCGAGCAAGGTCACCGCCACGCCGGCTGCGAGCAGCAGCCATACCGTAGCCGGAAAGACGCCGTTCTCGATCATCGCCAGGGTGAGCGCGCCATAGGCCACGAACTCGCCTTGCGGAATGAAGATCACCCGGGTCACCGCAAACACCAGCACCAGTGCCAGTGCCAGCAGCGCGTAGATCGCGCCGTTGGTGATGCCGTCCTGACCCAGGATCAGGGCAATCTGGAAATCCATGGACAAAACCTCCCTGTCACCGGCTGCGCAGGGCACAGCAGTGGGGATTCAACGTTCGGAAGTCAGCCCGGGCGGGCCTGCAGCCACGCCCGGGCATTCAGGACAGGAGACGGATCAGTCGACCAGCGTCCACTTGCCATCCTGGATCTGCACCATCACGCGGGCGCGCTGGTCCAGACCGAGGTGATCGGTGGGGCTCATGTTGAACACACCGTGGGCACCGGCCACTTCCTTCACGTTTTCCAGCGCATCGCGCAGGGCCGCACGGAATTCGGCAGTACCGGGCTGGGCACTCTTCAGCGCTTCGGGAATGGCGGCCTCAAGCAGCACACCCGAATCCCAGGCGTGCGCGCCGAAGGTGGACACACTGCCGGCACCATGTACGCCTTCATATGTGTTGATGTAGGTCATCGCGCTGGCCTTCACCGGGTTGTCGTCGGGCAGTTGCTGGGCCACCAGCACCGGGCCGGCCGGCAGCAGCGTGCCTTCACAGTCGGCGCCGCACACGCGCAGGAAGTCGTTGTTGGCCACGCCGTGGGTCTGATACACCTTGCCGGTCCAGCCACGCTCCTTGAGCGCCTTTTGCGGCAGCGCGGCGGGCGTGCCCGAACCGGCGATGAACATCGCATCGGGGCGCGCGGACATCAGCTTCAGCACCTGACCGGTGACCGAAGTATCGGTACGGTTAAAGCGCTCATTGGCAACGATCTGGATGCCACGCGCTTCGGCCACGCCCTTGAACTGCTCGTACCAGCCTTCGCCATAAGCATCGGCAAAGCCGATGAAGGCCACCGTCTTCACGCCGTTGCTGGTCATGTGCTCGATGATCGCAGTGGACATCTGCGCATCGTTCTGCGGCGTCTTGAACACCCAGTGGCGCTTGTCGTCCATCGGCTCGACGATGCGGCTGGCGGCCGCCCAGGAAATCATCGGCGTCTTGCTTTCTGCAGCAACGTCGATCATGGCCAGCGAGTTGGGCGAAATGGTCGACCCCAGCACCACGTCCACCTTGTCCTCGGACACCAGCTTGCGGATGTTCTTCACTGCGCTGGTGGTGTCCGACGCATCGTCGAGCACGATGTAGGTGATCTTCTGACCGCCGATTTCCTTCGGCATCAGATCCACCGTGTTGCGCTCGGGAATGCCGAGCGAGGCGGCCGGGCCGGTGGCCGAAACGGTCACGCCGACTTTGATCTCGGCCTGCGCTGCACCGGCAGCAAAGGCAAGGGTGATGGCGGCCATCAGGGTGTGCTTGATTTTCATGCTGTGTCTCCTCCTCGTTGATATGCGCAGAACCGGCAGACCGCACCGGTCATGCATGCAAAAATTGTCTCATTTCTAATCTGTTTAAAACTAACGAATTGTGACAGGCGACCCGCATCGCGGACAACCGGACGCCGCCGGGCGCCGCGCGCGCCTCACACCCGCTCGATGACCATCGCAATGCCCTGCCCCACGCCAATGCACATGGTGGCCAGCGCACGCCGTCCACCGGTGGCCTCAAGCTGGCGCATCGCGGTGAGCACCAGACGGGCACCGGACGCCCCCAGCGGGTGGCCCAGCGCGATGGCGCCACCGTTCGGATTCACCTGCGCCGCATCGTCGGGCAGGCCGAGCTGGCGCAACACCGCAAGCGCCTGGGCGGCAAACGCTTCGTTGAGTTCGAGCGTGTCGATCCGGTCGAGGCTCAACCCGGTCATCGCCAGCACCTTGCGGGTGGCCGGCGCCGGACCGATGCCCATGATGCGCGGCTCCACGCCCGCGCAGGCCATGCCCAGCACCCGCGCACGCGGCGTCAGGCCGTACTGGCGCACCGCCGCTTCGGAAGCCAGCAGCAGGGCGGCTGCGCCATCGTTGGTCCCCGACGCGTTCCCCGCCGTCACCGAACCGTCGGGGCGCACCACGCCCCTGAGCTTCGCCAGGGCCTCCAGCGAGGTTTCGCGGGGATGCTCGTCGCAGCTCACGCGCAACGGGTCGCCTTTTTTCTGCGCGACCTCCACCGGCACCAGCTCGCCCTCGAAAAACCCCGCTGCCGCTGCCGCCGCATACCGCTGCTGGCTGCGCAGGGCAAACGCATCCTGATCGGCGCGCGACACGCCGAAGTCGGTGGCCACGTTCTCGGCCGTCTCCGGCATCGAGTCGATGCCGTACTGCGCCTTCATTTTCGGGTTGACGAAACGCCAGCCAATCGTGGTGTCCTCGATCTTCGCGCTGCGCGAGAAAGCCGACTCGGCCTTCGCCAGCACGAAAGGCGCGCGGCTCATGCTCTCGACGCCGCCGGCGATCATCAACTGTGCCTCGCCCGCGCGGATCGCGCGTGCCGCCGTGCCGATCGCATCCATGCCCGAGCCGCACAGGCGGTTGATCGTCGAGCCCGGCACCGCCACCGGCAGGCCGGCCAGCAGGCTGGCCATATGCGCCACGTTGCGGTTGTCCTCACCGGCCTGATTGGCGCAGCCGTAATACACGTCATCGACCGCCGCCCAGTCCACCGAGGGGTTGCGCGCGATCAGCGCACGGATCGGCAGCGCGGCCAGGTCGTCGGTGCGCACCGACGACAGGGCGCCGCCATAGCGGCCAATCGGGGTACGGATGCCGTCGCAGATGAAAACCTCGGTCACTTTGTCTGTCTCCTCGTGTGTTTCTTGTCTTGTTATCAGGCGGTGCCGGCCGGGGCATCCTCCGCCACTGCGTCCGCCACATTCCTGCGGCTGCGCGTACGGCGGCTGGACATACGCTGGTCCAGGCCGGCAATGCCGTTCATGAATATCTGCGTCACCACCGGCGCCATGTCGGCATATGACAGCGGGCCATCCGCCCGCAGCCAGGTGAAGGTCCAGTTGATCATGCCGAACAGGATCATCGCCACCGCCTTGTCGAGCGAACGCTTCTTCAGGCCCGGCTCGATCTCGACGATCACCGCCGCGAAGGTAGCGACCACCTGCCGCTCCTTGTCCATCACCCGGTCGCGCAGTTCCTGAGGCAGGTGCTTCACGTCCTGCACCAGCACCGAGTGCTGGCTCTGACTGTGCTCGTACTCTTCCAGAAAGCGGGCAATCAACGCCTCCAGATGGGCGCGCGGCTCCAGCCCCCGCGCCTCCACCCGCTCGATGATCGCCAGCAGCTGGTCCATGTAGCTGTCGGCGATGTCGAACAGGATGTGATCCTTGTCCCGGTAATAGTGATACAGCAGGGGCTTGGACACCCCGCAGGCACGGGCCAGCTCGGACATCGCCGCAGCGTGGTAGCCCTTGTCGGCGAACAGGTCTGCAGCGGACTTCAGGATCGAAGCCCGTTGCATCTCGAAGGTGGCAGCCTTTCCTCTTGCCATGTTCTCGTTCAGCTCCAGTCAGTGCCGGCGCAGCCATGCCGGCCACACAGGCCCAGCGGCCGGTGGCTAGCGGTCATCAAAACTGATCACGACCCTTTCGGTCAGCGGATGCGCCTGGCAGGTCAATACATAGCCTGCGTCGACATCGGCCTGTTCGAGGGTGTAGTTCTTGTCCATGCGAACCCGACCTTCGACGACCTTGGCGCGGCAGGTGCAGCATACCCCACCCTTGCACGAATACGGCAGGTCCATGCCCGCAGCCAGGGCCACATCGAGAATCGAGGGGTCGCTGGCATGAAAGTCCATTTCGCGGCGCAGGCCGTCGGCAACAATCGTGATGCGCGCCTGGGGCGCATCGCCCGCTTCGACATGGTGAGCCGGCGCCCCATCGGAGGGCACGCCGAAACGCTCGAAATGAATGCGCTCGGCGGGCATGCCAGCACCGAGCAGGCCGGCCTCGACCTCATCGATCATCGCACCGGGACCGCACACGAAGGCCGCATCCAGGGTGTCGGGCGGCAGCAGGGTGTCCAGGAAAGCGGCCACCCGGGCGCGGTCGATACGGCCATTGAACAGCGGCACATCCTGCTCCTCGCGGGAAAACACGTGGTACAGGGTGAAACGGCTGAGGTAACGGTCCTTCAGGTCCTCCAGCGCCTCGGCAAACAAGGTGCTGGCCAGGCTGCGATTGCCGTAGATCAGGGTGAAGCGGCTGTGCGGTTCGCGCTTCAGGGTGGTGCGGATCAGCGACAGGATGGGCGTGATGCCGCTGCCAGCGGCAAAGGCCACATAATGCCGGCGGCTGGCCGGGTCGAGCTCGGTATGAAAACGCCCCTCGGGGGTCATCACCTCCAGCGTGTCGCCGGGGTGCAGCGCATCGCAGGCCCAGTTCGAGAAACGCCCGCCCTGCACCCGCTTGATCGCCACACGCAGTTCGTCGTCATCGACCCCGCTGCAGATCGAGTACGAACGACGCAACTCCTCGCCATTGACCGTCGCCTTCAGCGTGAGGTGCTGCCCCTGGGTGAAGCGGTAGTCATCGGCCAGTTCGGCCGGCACATCGAAGCGCAGGCTGATCGCGTCGCGCGTTTCGCGCCGGACTTCGGCCAGCCTGAGGGGGTGGAATTTCGGTGTCATCGGGAGTCTCCGGGGGTCCGTCTTGTCGCTGCCCTGCGGCAGCGCTGCGGTTCAGATCGGTTTGAAATATTCGAAAGGTTCCAGGCAACTACGGCACCGCCAGGTCGCCTTGCAGGCGGTGGAGCCAAACTCCGACAGGCGCTCGGTGTCGGTCGAGCCACAGCGCGGACAGGCCAGTTGCCGGCGCACGAAACGCAGCGGCTGCACGCCGGCCCCGCCCTGTCCGCAGGCCCGCTGCTCCGGCGGCACGATGCCATAGGCACGCAGCTTGTCGCGCGCGGCCTCGCCCAGCCAGTCGCTGGTCCAGGGCGGATCGAGCCGGGTCTGCAGGCGCACGTCCGGCGCACCGGCGGCCAGCAGGGCCTCGCGGATCGACTCGCCGATCAGCTCGGTGGCCGGACAGCCGGAGTAGGTCGGCGTGACCACCACACACAGCCCGTCGGCCTCCTCGGCAATCTCGCGCACGATGCCCAGTTCCACCACCGACACCACCGGCACTTCCGGATCGGGGACGGATTCGAGCACCTGCCAGGCCCGGGATACGTTCAGCATGACATGACCCTACCAGCGCGCACCGGGATAGGTGCGCTGCATGTACTGCAAGGTGGCGAGCAGATGCCCCATGTGCTCGGAGTGGCGGCCAAACTTGCCGAAAGTGCCAAATGGCGTGCGCGCCGGCACCACCAGCGTGGCCTCGTCGAGCACCGGCAGCACCAGCCCTTCCCAGTCCGCTTCGAGGCTGGACCAGGCCGGGCCGATGCCCGCCTGGCTGACCGCCTCGTCGGCCGGGCTGGCCGTGAAGTACTCGGCGGTATAGGGCCACAGGAAATCGAGCGCAGCCTGCATCTTCTCGTGCGACAGGGCGGTGCCATCGCCCAGACGGATCACCCACTCGGCGGAATGGTCGAGGTGATAACGTGCCTCCTTCAGGCTCTTTGCCGCAATCGCCGCCAGATCGCGGTCGGTCGAATCGACCAGGCGGGTCCAGAGCTGCACCTGGAAGGCGCTGGCCAGGAAGTTGCGCAGCACGGTGCGGCCAAAGTCCTCGTTGGGCAACTCCATCAGCGTGAGGTTGCGATAGTCCCGCTCCACCCGCAGGAAGGCGAGTTGATCCTCGTCGCGCCCCCGCCCTTCCAGCGTACCGGCATGGGTGAGCAGCAGACGGGCCTGCCCCACCAGGTCGAGCGCAATGTTGGACAGGGCCAGGTCTTCCTCGATCACCGGCGCATGGCCGCACCATTCGGACAGGCGCTGCCCCAGGATCAGCGCATTGTCGGCGCAGCGCAGCACATACTCGATGTGCTCGGGCGTGGCGCCGGGGGTCGTCGTGTTCTGATTCGTCATCACATCGACCTCACATGTGGTTCACTTCTTCAGGCAGCTGGTAAAAGGTCGGGTGACGGTAAATCTTGTCCTCTGCCGGATCGAACAGCTCCGGCTTGGCATCCGGGTCGGACGCCACGATGTCACTCGCCTTCACCACCCAGATCGACACGCCTTCCATGCGACGGGTGTACACATCGCGTGCCGTCTGCAGGGCGAGTTTCGCATCGGGTGCATGCACGCTGCCGCAGTGCTTGTGATCCAGTCCATTGCGGCTGCGGATGAATACTTCCCACAGCGGCCATTCCTTGCGTTCCATGTCTCTCTCCGTTATCGGTATAAGCGGGTTCAGGCTGCCTGCTTGTCGCGGGCGGCCCGTTTCCTCGCATGCTCCAGCGCGGCCTCGCGCACCCAGGCGCCGTCTTCCCAGGCCTTGCGGCGGGCGGCGATGCGCTCGACGTTGCATTGCCCATGGCCGCCGACCACGTTCCAGAACTCGTCCCAGTCGATCGCACCAAAATCATAGTGGCCGCGCGCCTCGTTCCATTTCAGGTCCGGGTCGGGCAGGGTCACGCCGAGTACTTCGGCCTGCTTCACCGTGGCATCGACAAACTTCTGGCGCAGTTCGTCGTTGGAAATGCGCTTGATGCCCCAGCGGGTGCTCTCGGTATGCACGCTGTCCCGGTCGTGCGGACCGAACATCATGATCGACGGCCACCACCAGCGGTTCACCGCGTCCTGCACCATCTCGCGCTGCTCGGTGGTGCCGCGCATCATCGCAAGCAACAGGTCGTAGCCCTGGCGCTGATGGAAGGACTCCTCCTTGCACACACGGATCATGGCGCGTGCATACGGGCCGTAGCTGCACTTGCACAGCGGAATCTGGTTCATGATTGCCGCGCCATCCACCAGCCAGCCGATCACGCCGATATCGGCCCAATTGAGCGTCGGGTAGTTGAAGATGGAGCTGTACTTCGCACGCCCGTCGAGCAGCGCCTCGTAAAGTTCGTCGCGCGACACACCCAGCGTTTCAGCAGCGGCGTACAGGTACAGGCCGTGGCCGCCCTCGTCCTGCACCTTGGCGAGCAGGATGGCCTTGCGCTTCAGGCTGGGCGCGCGGGTGATCCAGTTGCCTTCGGGCAGCATGCCGACGATTTCGGAGTGGGCGTGCTGGCTGATCTGGCGGACCAGCGTCTTGCGGTAGGCCTCGGGCATCCAGTCCTTGGGCTCGATGAACCCGCCGGCGTCGATCTTGGCATTGAACTCCGCCAGATACTCGGCGTTCTCGACCTTCTTCGGGCCTTTGGCTTCAGCATCGGGAATGCTGAGCGATTGTGTGTACATGGTGTTGTGCTCCTGTCGGGATGGGGGCAAACCGCGCCTGTTTTCAAACGGCGCTCATTCTTTGGGACGCTTGTCGACCACACGCTTGGCCTTGCCGATGGTGACCCGCTCGATGCTGAAGGGCTCGCCCACCTGCACTCTGGCGGACACGCCGATGAGGCTCTTGATGTGGTGGGTGAGCTCGCGGGCCAAGGCCTCCTTCTGCTCCGGATGGCGGCCGACGCCGGCTTCCGGGTTGATCTCGACCTTCACGGTGAGCGTGTCCATGTGGCCCTGCTTGTCGACTTCGAGCAGATAGTGCGGCGCCAGCTTGGGCATCTTGCAGATCAGCTCCTCGATCTGCGTGGGGAACACGTTCACCCCACGGATGATCAGCATGTCGTCCGAACGGCCGGTGATCTTCGCCATGCGCCGCATGCTGCGCGCGGTGGGCGGCAGGAGCCGCGTAAGGTCGCGGGTGCGATAGCGGATGACCGGCATCGCTTCCTTGGACAGCGAGGTAAACACCAGCTCGCCCTCCTCGCCGTCGGCCACCACCTCGCCGGTTTGCGGATTGATGATTTCGGGGTAGAAGTGGTCTTCCCAGATGGTCGGGCCATCCTTGGTCTCGACACACTCATTGGCCACACCCGGCCCCATCACTTCGGACAGGCCGTAGATGTCCACCGCATCCATGCCGGAGCGCTCTTCCATCGCCAGCCGCATCGCCGGGGTCCACGGCTCGGCGCCGAAAATGCCGACCTTCAGCGAGGTGCTCTTCGGGTCGATGCCCATGCGCTCCATCTCATCAAGGATGGTCAGCATGTAGGACGGCGTCACCATGATGATCCTGGGCTTGAAGTCCTGGATGATCTGGATCTGCTTCTCGGTCTGCCCGCCGGACATCGGCACCACGGTACAGCCCAGCTTCTCGGCGCCGTAGTGCGCGCCCAGGCCGCCAGTAAAGAGCCCGTAGCCGTAGGACACATGCACCATGTCGCCCGGCCGGCCGCCGGAGGCGCGGATGGAGCGCGCCACCACGGTGGCCCAGGTGTCGATATCCTTCAGCGTATACCCCACCACCGTCGGCTTGCCGGTGGTGCCGGACGAAGCGTGCACCCGGGCAATCTTCTCCATCGGCACCGCGAACATGCCGAAGGGGTAGTTGTCGCGCAGGTCGTGCTTGGTGGTGAAGGGAAACTTCGCCAGATCTTCCAGCGACTTCAGGTCGTCCGGGTGCACACCCTTCTCGTCGAAGGCCTTGCGGTAATGCGGCACATTCTCGTAAGCATGGCGCACGCTCCATTTCAGGCGCTCCAGCTGCAGCGCACGCAGTTCGTCCTGGCTGGCCTTCTCGATCGGTTCGAGCTGGGCCGGTGCGAAGCTGTTGATCGGCATTGTTGTCGTCTCCTCTACCTTGTTCCCGTGCCGGAGGGCTCTGCGTCCCGCTGCCGGCCCGTCGATGTCCTTACAGTTCCACCACCGGCCGGCCCTTCAGCCGGTAGGACTTGCCCCGCATCACCGCGATCAGCTCGCCCTTCTGGTTGGTGACCATGATGTCATATACCCCGGTACGTCCCGCAGCAAACACTTCCTTCGCCTCGGCGGTGAGCAGGTCGCCCGGACGGCCCGGCGCCATGAAGTCCACGCTGATGCCGGAGGCCACCGTCTGCTCGTTATAGCTGTTGCAGGAGAAGGCGAAGGCCGAGTCGGCCAGGGTGGTGATGAAACCGCCGTGGCAGATGCGAAAGCCGTTGAGCATGTCTTCGCGCACGCTCATGGTGAGCTTCGCATACCCCGGCCCCACCGCCACGATGTCCATGCCCAGCCCCTGCGAAGCCTGATCGTTGGCAAACATGCCGTCGCGCACGCGCTCGGCCAGGGTCTGCGGGTCCAGCCCGCCGGTGATGTCGCGATACGGTGCTTCACTCATGAAAGCGTGCTCCAGTCAGCGCCTTGCGTTGCAGCAAGGGCGAAATGCGGTAACGGGTATCGAAATAGTGCGCGCCCAGATGGCCAAGGGCACGGGTAAGCAGGCCCACGCCCAGTTCATCCGCCCAGGCCAGCGGCCCTTTCGGGTAATTCGTGCCATAGCGCATGGCCGTGTCGATGTCGGCAGCACTGCCAATACCGGCCAGCACCGCGTCGGCAGCCTCGTTGGCCAGCATCGCAACCGTGCGCAGGCCGAGCAGACCGGCCACATCGTCCAGCCGGCTCACCGCCATGCCGGCGGCTTGCAGGGTGCCCACCACCGCACGCCAGGCGCCCTGACCGCACTGATCGGCCATGGCCAGCGCAAGCCGTGGCGTCGCGGCATAGTCCAGGCACACATCGAACAGCACCAGATTCGGCACGCCCTCTTCCGCCGCCCGCCGGGTGGCGGTGCGTCCATCGGAAAGCGCCAGACGGGCACCGCCGATTTCCAGCCAGCCCGCGCCATGCCCTTCCTGCCCGTGCCGGCGCTGTACTGCCACGCCGGCAGCCTCCAGACGGGCAATCAGCGCAGCGGCCACGCCCAGATCGCCGACCACCGCCACGCTGCGCTCGGCCGCCTGCACAGGCTCGGTCGCCGGCAGGGGGCGTTCCACCCCCGGGGCGTAATCGTAAAACCCCCGCCCGCTCTTGCGTCCCAGACGCCCGGCCAGCACCAGCTCCTGCTGGATCAGGCTGGGGGTGAAGCGCTTGTCCTGGAAATAAGCATCGAACACCGATGAGGTCACGGCAAAGTTCACATCGTGACCGATCAGGTCCATCAGCTCGAACGGCCCCATCGGGAAGCCGCACGCCTCGCGCAACACCGCATCGAGCGTCGCAGCATCGGCCGCCCCCTCGCCCAGCACGCGCAGCGCTTCGGCGTAATACGGACGCGCCACACGGTTGACGATGAAGCCGGGGGTGGACTTCGCATGCACCGCCACCTTGCCCCAGGTGCGTGCAGTGGCATGCAGGGTATCGGCCACCGCCGGACCGGTCGCCAGCCCGGAGACGATCTCCACCAGCTTCATGACCGGGGCGGGATTGAAGAAATGCAGCCCGGCCACCCGCTCGGGGCGGCTCAGGGGCGCGGCCAGCGCGGTGATCGACAGGGAGGACGTATTGCTGGCGAGAATCGCATCTTCCGCGAGCAGGCTTTCCAGCTCCGCGAACAATGCGCGCTTGATGTCGAGCTGCTCGACGATGGCTTCCACCACCAGCCCGGCATCGCGCGCCTCGGCCAGTTGCACCACCGGCTGCACGCGGGCCACAGCGGCCTGTGCGGCCTCGGCGGACAGACGGCCCTTCGCGGCAAGCTTGTCCAGCGCAGCGGCAATGCCGGCAGCGCCCTGTTCGGCAGCCCCGGCACGGGTGTCATACAAACAGACGGGGTGCCCGGCCAGCGCTGCAACCTGGGCAATGCCGCTGCCCATCGCGCCGGCGCCCACCACCAGCACCTTGACATCGGGAGAGAGTGCGCCCTTGCTCACCGCTCAATCTCCCTTGAAGCGCGGGGCACGCTTTTCCATGAACGCAGCCACGCCCTCGCGGTAGTCGTGGGAGCGGCCACACACGGTCATGGCATCGCGCTCACGGTTCAGCTGCGACTCGAAGTCCTCTCCGTCGCTGGTCCACAACAGGCGCTTGGTCTGCGCATAGCCAAAGGTCGGCCCCTGCGCCAGCGTGGCGGCCACCTCGCGCACCGTGGGCATCAGTGCATCGTCATCGACACACTTCCAGATCAGTCCCCAGGCCTCTGCCTGCTCGGCCGGCAGTTTGTCGCCCAAGAGGGCCAGGCCCATCGCCCGGGCCGGGCCCAGCAGGCGCGGCAGGATCCAGGTGCCACCGGTATCGGGAATCAGCCCCAGCTTGGCGAAGGACTGGATGAAGCTTGCCGAGCGCGCGGCAAACACCAGGTCGCAGGCCAGTGCGATGTTGGCACCGGCGCCGGCCGCCACGCCATTCACCGCGCAGATCACCGGCAGGTCAAGCGCACGCAGCGCCAGCACCAGCGGTTTGTAATTGCGCTCGACCGAAGCCCCCAGATCGGGCGCTTCGTCACCGGCCGCCACGGCACGGTCGGACAAATCCTGCCCTGCGCAGAAACCGCGCCCCGCGCCGGTCAGCACCAGCACGCGCACGCTGCCGTCACGACGCCCTTCGCGCACGCGCGCCAGTGCCTCGCGCACTTCGCCATGCATGGCGTCGTTGAAGCTGTTCAACCGGTCGGGCCGGTTCAGGGTCAGCGTTGCCACCCCATCCGTCACATCCAGACGAATGGTTTCGAACTGTTGAGTCATGTCTCCTCCAGCCCCGTATGATTCGAGTTGTTCAGTCTGTGCCGCCCCGTCTTGCGCAGGGCTGGCAACCGTCGGTGTCGTGTTCCGCTGTCAGGCAGCTTTTGATTGTTTGACCGACCGTTCGATCAATAGTAATCTTGATCCACATCAAAAAACAAGCACTTTATGCTTGCCACCCGGCAGCGTGCCACTTCGACCCGCACGCCTGCCCCATCCGCTTACTGGAGGAGACACATGAGCCATCCGCTGTTCGAGAAGCACCAGGCCACCCTGGACGCCGCCATCCAGGCCATTCATGGCCGTGGATACTGGACCCCCTACCCCGAAATGCCCAGTCCGAAAGTGTATGGCGAAACGGCCATGGCCGACGGCAAGGCTGCGGTGGACGCGCTTGTCGGTCAGGATTTCGTGCTCGACCAGCCCGGCCAGAGCGGCTGGGCGGCCAGCGAAAAAAGCCCGTACGGCGTGAAGCTCGATGTGCGCTACCCGGTGTGTGAGACGGCAGACCTGATTGCCGCCGCCGAAGCCGCCATGCCGGGCTGGCGCAAGATTGGCGCAGAAGGCCGGGTCGGCGTGTGCCTGGAGATGCTCGAACGCCTGAACAGGAAGAGCTTCGAGATTGCCCATGCAGTAATGCTCACCACCGGCCAGGGCTGGATGATGGCCTTCCAGGCCGGCGGCCCGCATGCGCAGGATCGCGGGCTGGAAGCCGTGGCCTACGCGTGGGACGAGATGCGCCGCATACCGGCCACCACAATCTGGGAAAAACCGCAGGGCAAGAACCCGGCGCTGAAGATGCAGAAGCACTACGAGATCGTCGGTCGCGGCGTGGCGCTGGTGATCGGCTGCGGCACCTTCCCGACCTGGAACACCTATCCCGGCCTGTTTGCCGCGCTGGCCACCGGCAACCCGGTCATCGTCAAGCCGCACAGCAACGCCATCCTGCCTGCCGCCCTGACCGTCAGGATCATCCGCGAAGTGCTCGCCGAGCAGGGGCTGGACCCCAATCTGGTGACGCTGGCGGTCGTGGACAAGCGCACCGCCACGCAGGCCCTCGCCACCCACCCGGCGGTGAAGTCCATCGACTTCACCGGCAGCAACGTGTTCGGCCAGTGGCTGTTCGAGCACGCCCGCCAGGCGCAGGTGTATGCGGAACTGGCCGGGGTGAACAACGTGGTGATCGAATCCACCGACAACTACAAGGCCATGCTGAGGAACCTCGCCTTCACGCTCAGCCTGTACTCGGGGCAGATGTGCACCACCACCCAGGCGATCCTGGTACCGGCCGGCGGCATCGACACCGACCAGGGGCCCAAGAGTTTCGACGAGGTGGCGGCCGACCTGGGCAACGCCATCACCAAGTTTCTCTCCGACATCAATGTGGCCACTGCAGTGCTGGGTGCGATCCAGTCCGAAGCCACGCTGGCACGCATAGAAGAATGCCAGTCCGGCGCCTACGGTCAGGTGGTGCTGGCCTCCTCGAAGCTCGAACACCCGGAGTTCCCCGGGGCGGAAGTACGCACCCCGCTGCTGCTCGCCTGCGATGCGGCCGACGAGCAGGTGTACATGGAAGAGCGCTTCGGCCCGATCGCGTTTCTCGTCAGGGTGGCCGACGGTGCCGCCGCCGTGGCCCTGTCGGAACGCATCGTGCGTGAGCACGGCGCCCTCACCGTAGGCGTGTACTCCAGCAAACCGGCCATCGTCGAGGCCATGACCGAGGCCACCCTGAAGGCCGGCGTGGCGCTGTCGATCAACCTCACCGGCGGCGTGTTCGTGAACCAGTCGGCGGCCTTCTCCGATTATCACGGCGTCGGCATGAACCCGGCCGCCAACGCAGCGTACTCGGATGCCGCCTTCGTCGCCAACCGTTTCCGCGTGGTGCAGCGGCGCTACCATGTCGAGTAAGCGGCGCCCGAACCGATAGATCAAGACAAACACAACACACGGGGCGCTGCGGTGCCCCGTTTCCCATTCAGGAGACAGCCCCATGCCCTGCTATGAAATCGACGGCCTCAGGCCCGTCATCCACCCCGACGCCTTCGTGCACCCCGATGCCGTGCTGATCGGCGACGTCATCGTCGGCCCGCGCTGCTATGTCGCCCCGCTGGCCTCGCTGCGCGGTGACTTCGGCCGCATCGTGCTCGAAGAAGGCAGCAATCTTCAAGACACCTGCGTCATGCATGGTTTTCCCGGCACCGACACGGTGATCGAACAGGACGGCCATGTCGGCCATGGTGCCGTGCTGCACGGCTGCCGCGTGGGCAAGAACGCGCTGATTGGCATGAACGCGGTGATCATGGACAACGCAGTAGTGGGCGAATCGGCCATCGTCGCCGCCTGCGCCTTCGTCAAGGCCGGCATGGAAATCCCCGCCCGCATGCTCGCTGCCGGCATGCCGGCCAAAGTGGTGCGCCCGCTCTCCGATCAGGAAATGGCCTGGAAGGTCGACGGCACCGCCTGCTATCAGGACCTCACCCTGCGCAGCCTCGCCACACTCAAGCCCTGCACCCCGCTCACCGAAGTCGAGCCCGGCCGCAAGCGCTTCGAGTTTCCCGGTGTCGTGCCACTGGTGGATGTGAAGAAACAGGGCTGAGCACAGGCTGAGGGCTCATCCCCTTGTCGCCTTCAAAGCCTTCTTGAAACGTTTCAGGTCAGCCACTGCAAACAATTGGCTCCGCCCCACTTTCGTGCGCGGCCGGAGCCTTTCACTGGCCACATAACGGCGAAAGGTGGACATCGAAACCTCCAGATACTCACTTGCCTCTTCCGCCGTGAATTCATCCTCGGCCAAATGTCCAAAAAGCGTCTGATGATCAAGATCCTCATCCCGAAAGGCATTGTTCGCCAACAGCACAAAAAACCGCTGGCGCTCTGCCACAGGCATGCGCTTCAGGTCGGCAAAGAGTTCGTCTGCTGTCACCGTCACTGTCATCTTTCTAAGCTTCCGATCGCAAGTAGCGCTTGAGCTCGTCATAAAAGTTCTCGTGCGTCCCCACCTGATAAAAATCGATCACAAGGAATTCGGGCATCTTTCCAGTCTCATCCGGAGACCGATACGCCAGCAAATATTCCTGACGGTTGAACCTGAACTTGTACACCCGTATCCCGGCCAGATCGCCCAGTTTGAGCTCCCCAAGATCAAACTGGGCGCACACCTCTTCCACCGCATCCTCAATCGCAAGTTGCAACGGTTTGTGCGCCTTCTTCACAAAGCGGCTGAAAGGCGGTTTGTAGTTGGGCTTGATCATGAAATGAATCTATATCACTTTTGAGTGTATTTCAATCCATTCCTGAAACCCCCTGCAGACATCTGCCACACCGCCCCGCCTTGTGGCACAGTCTCGGATTCGCTTCCGGGGCGCCTGTCGGCACCCGGAGGCCTGATCCACTGCCTTGCCTGCTGCCTGCCTCATGAGACCCGCCCGCGCACTGATTGACCTGAATGCCCTTCGCCAGAATTACCTTCACGCGCGCACGCTGCACGGCGGCCGGGCGCTGGCGGTGGTGAAGGCCAATGCCTATGGCCATGGGGCGGTGCCCTGCGCGCAGGCGCTCGCTCCGCTGGTCGATGGCTTTGCCGTGGGCGTGCTGGATGAGGCGCTGCAGCTGCGGGAAGCCGGCATCGGCCAGCCCATCCTGCTGCTCGAAGGCGTGTTCGATCCGGCCGAACTGGCGCAGGCGCGGGCACAGGGGCTGTGGATAGTGGTGCATCACGACGCGCAACTGCGCATGCTCGAAACCCTGCCCGCGCAGGCGGGCACACCGCCCATGCAGGTCTGGCTGAAGATCAACAGCGGCATGAACCGCGCCGGCTTCGAGCCGGCCGAAGTGGCGACCGCCTGGGCACGCCTGCGGGCCTGTGCGCAAGTGGGCGACATCACGCTGATCAGCCATCTGGCCCGCGCCGACGAACCCGGCGCCGACGCCACCCCGCAGCAACTCGCCACCTTCGATCACGCCACCCGGGCACTGCCCGGCGCGCGCAGCCTGTGCAATTCGGCCGGACTGCTGGCCTGGCCCGAGGCCCGGCGCGACTGGGCACGCCCCGGCATCATGTTGTACGGCGTCGACCCACTGCCGGCGGACCACGCTCCCGCATCGCTGCGCCCGGTAATGCATCTGGAGAGCGCCATCATGGCGGTGCGCGAGATTCCGGCCGGGGCGCCGGTGGGCTACGGCGGGCGCTTCCGCGCAGGGCAACCCACCCGCGTGGGGCTGGTCGCGATGGGCTATGCGGACGGCTATCCGCGCACCGTGCCCGACGGCACCCCGGTTCGGGTGGCCGGCCAGCCCAGCCGCATCATCGGCCGGGTGTCCATGGACATGCTCACGGTGGACCTCACCGGCCTGCCCGACGCCGGCCTCGGCACTCCGGTGGAATTATGGGGCGCGCAGGTGTCGATCAACGACATTGCCCAGGCGGCCGGCACGATTGCCTACGAACTGCTGTGCAACGTGAAACGGGTGCGCTTCGAGTATCAGGGGGTGGAAACCCAGGGAGTGGAAGTCCCCCGGACGGCACCGCCCGCGCCGTGACGGCTCAAACGCCCAGATAGCGGTGCCACAGCCCACGGTCGGCGCCAAGCTGCGCTGAATCGCCGGACCACGCAATGCGGCCGCGTTCCAGAATGAAATGGCGGTCGGCCAGCCGCAGCAGGCGTTCCACATATTTATCGACCACCAGCGTGGTCTGCCCCTGCGCCTTGAGCAGCGCCAGACAGCGCCAGATTTCTTCCCGGATCACCGGTGCCAGCCCTTCGGTGGCCTCGTCCAGAATCAACAGGCGCGGATTGGTCGACAACGCACGCGCAATCGCCAGCATCTGCTGCTCGCCCCCGGACAGTTGGTTGCCCATGTGGCGTGCCCGTTCGCGCAGGCGCGGAAACAGCTCATACAGACGCGGCAGCGTCCACGGCTGCTGCGTGTCGTTGCGACGGGCGGCAAAGGCGCGCAGATGCTCCTCCACCGTGAGGCTGGCAAAACAGCGCCGCCCTTCCGGCACGATGGCCACCCCCATGCGCGCAATCGCATCGGCCGGCAAGCCGTGAATCGCTTGCCCACGGAAGCGGATTTCGCCACGCTGCACGGGCAGACCGCCGATCAGCGCGCGTATCGTGGTGGTCTTGCCCATGCCATTGCGCCCGAGCAGCCCCACCACCTCGCCCGGCCGGATGTCGAAATCCAGCCCGAACAGCACCTGACTGCCGCCGTAGCCGGCCTCCAGCCCCCGGCAACTCAGCAGCCCCTCTCCGCCCCCTGCCAACACGCTCACGCCCTCTCCCCCTTGAGGTTTCCTTTGACGGCGCCTTCGACGTCTCCTTCCGCCTCCTCGCTGCCCAGATACACCGCCTGCACTTCGGGATGCCCCTTCACATGCGCCGCATCGCCCGAAGTCAGCACCCGGCCATACACCAGCACCGACACCCGGTCGGCCAGCTGGAACACCGCGTCCATGTCATGCTCGATCAGCAAAATGGCGGTTTCGGCGCGCAGGCTTTCGATCAGCGCCACCATGCGCTGCGAGTCTTCCGGCCCCATGCCGGCCATCGGCTCATCGAGCAGCAACAGGCGGGGGCGGGCCGCCAGCGCCAGGGCCACGTCCAGCTTGCGCTGCACGCCATGCGGCAGGGCGCCGGCCTGCTCGTCCAGCACCTCGCCCAGCCCCACCCGCTCGGCCAGTACCAGCGCCCGCTCCATCAGCGCCTGCTCGCCCGCCCGCCGCGACAGGAAGCGGAAGCTGGAGCCGGCATGGGCCTGCGCAGCCAGCAGCAGGTTGTCACGTACGGTCTCGCCACGAAACACGCTGGTCACCTGAAAACAGCGCGACAGCCCTGCCCGCACCCGCTGGTGCGGCGCCATGCCGGTGAGCTCCACCCCGTCAAGCACGATACGTCCGGCATCGGCCGGCAGCAGACCGGAAATCAGGTTCACCAGCGTCGATTTGCCGGCCCCGTTCGGCCCGATCAGCGCGTGAATCTCGCCGGCCTCCACGCTCAGGCTCACATGATCGGTGGCCAGCAGTCCGCCGAAGCGCTTCACCAAGGCCTCGGTATGAAACAGCGCCTGTCCCCCGCTCATGCGCCCCTCCTGTCAAGCAGGCCGGCCAGCCCGCGTGGCGCCAGAAACACCACCAGCAGCAGCAACACCCCCATGGGCCAGTGCCAGTAATCGGTATACAGCTTCAACACCTCGGTGAGCACCAGCCACAGCGCCACGCCCAGCGGTGCGCCCCAGCGCCGCCCGAGTCCGCCCAGCACCACCATCACCAGCAGCGTGGCCGACTCGGTCCAGTGCATCAGCGACGGACTGACATAGGCGTTGTGGCTGGCCAGCATCGCCCCGGCCAGCCCGGCCACTGCCCCGGCGCCGACAAAGGCCGCCAGCTTGATGCGGAACACCGGATAGCCCAACGCCACCATGCGCGTCTCGTTATCGCGTATGCCCTTCAGCGCATGACCAAAGCGCGATACCGCCAGCCGGCTACCGAAGGCAAACACCAGCGCAGCCAATGCCAGCACCACCCAGTAAAAACCATGCGCCAGCGCATCCACGCCCGCCCCCAGGCTCAGCGGCACATACAGGCCATACCCGTCGTCGCCGCCATAGGTGCGCAACGACACGGCCAGGTAGTACAGCATCTGCGCAAAGGCCAGCGTGATCATCAGGAAATACACCTCACGGGTGCGCAGTGAAACCACTCCGATCACGGCCGCCGCCAGCGCCGCCGCCAGCATGCCGCCGCCCCAGGCCAGCCACGCCGAGCCCACCCCGGCATCGACCAGCGCCACCACACCATACGCCCCCACACCAATGAAGCCCGCATGCCCGAGCGCCACCATGCCTCCCACCCCGGCGATGAAGTTGAGGCTGGTGGCGGCGATCATGACAATCAGCGCACGCCGCACGAAGCCCACGTAATACTCCATCTCCAGCAGGGGCGCGAGCAGCGGGAACACCGCCAACGCCAGCAGCACGCCCCACGGCAGCCAGGTGCCGAGCCGGCCATGGGCACCGCCGCGCAGGGCGCGGGGCGACATTTCGTCGGAGCAATCCACGGTTGTCATGACCGTCCCCTCATGCCCGCGCCGGGAACAGCCCGGCCGGTTTCAGCGTGAGCACCACCGCCATCAGCGCATACATGGAAATGCTCGCCAGCGCCGGCCCCACGTCCGCCGCCAGCGACGGCGACAGCACCTCGCGCAGCAGCGGCGGCAAGAAAGCACGGCCAGAGGTGTCGATCAGGCCCACCAGCAGGCTGGCCACAAAGGCGCCCCGCACCGACCCCACACCCCCGATCACGATCACCACCAGCGCAGGAATCAGGATCGCCTCGCCCATGCCGATCTGCACCGCGCTGACCGGCCCCATCAAGGCCCCCGCCAGCGCCGCCAGCGCCGCCCCGAGCAGGAACACGAAGGAGAACACCCGCCCCACGCGCACACCCATGAACTCCGCCATCTGCCGGTCGGCCGCCCCCGCACGCACCAGCATGCCCATGCGCGTGCGGTTGACCAGCCAATACAGCCCCACCGCCACCAGCACGCCCACGCCAATCAGCAGCAGGCGGTACGACGAATAGGGCAGGCCGTCCATGAGGTGCACCGGCCCGGCCAGCGCCGCCGGGGTGGGTGCCATGATCGGCGACGGCCCCCAGAGGGCCTTTACCGCATCGTCGGCAATCAGGATCAAGCCAAAGGTGGCGAGCACCTGGGCCAGATGATCGCGCCGGTACAGCCGGCGCATGATCAGGACCTCCAGCACGGCTGCCACGCACACCGTCACCCCCACCGCCACCAGCACCGCCAGCACGAACTGCCCGCTGCTGTCATGCACCCGCGCCGCCACATACGCCCCTGCCATGTACAGCGAGCCATGCGCCAGATTCATTGTGTCCATGATGCCGAACACCAGCGTCAACCCGGCCGCCAGCAAAAACAGCATGAAACCGTAGGCCAGTCCGTTGAGCAGTTGTTCGGTGACGAAAATCGCATCCATGCGCCCATCCCGTGTTCAGTCATCCACCTTCTGCCGCGCACGGCACAGGGGCCGCTGCCCCGACGGCAAGCGGCCCCTGACGATGGCGTTCAATTACATGCGGCACTCGTCCACATAAGCATCCTGATGGTTTTCCATCACCGTGCCCACCAGGCGGTTGGTCACCTGGCCCGCGTCGTCCTTGTCCACCAGGCGCAGATAGTAGTTTTGCACCGGGTACTGGTTGCGCCCCCAGGCAAAGTCGCCGCGCACCGAATCGAAGCGTGCTTCGCGCAGGGCCTTCAGCACCGCCTCGCGGTCATCCACCTTGCCGCCGGTGGCCCGCACTGCGGCATCCAGATGCATGATCACATCGTAAGCCATGGCCGCATACACGGTGGGATAACGACCGTCATACTTCTCGCGGAAGGCGGCCACGAAGGCGGCATTCGCCGGCAGGTCCAGGTCATGCGCCCAGTGCGCCGTGTTGATCAGCCCCATCATCGGCTCGCCCACAGCCGCAATCACGTCCTGGTCGGCCGAGAACCCCGGGGCGATCAGCGGAATGTCCTGCAGGCCACCGCCCACATACTGCTTGATGAAATTGATGCCCATCGCCCCGGGCAGGAAGAAGAACACCGCATCCGGCCGCGCCGCGCGGATCTGTGCAATCTCGGCGGCGTAATCGATCTGCCCCACCCGGGTGTAGATCTCGTCCTTCACCGCCCCCTCGTAGGTGCGCTTGAAGCCGTTCAGGTGGTCGCGTCCGGCCGGATAGTTGGGCGCCACCAGCACCACGTTGCCATAACCCTTCTCGTTGGCCACCTTGCCCGCAGCCTCGTCATAGGTATCGTTCTGGTACTGGCCGAAGAAATACGGATTGCACTGCTTGCCCGCATACTGGCTGGGACCGGGGTTGCTGGAGATGAACGGCACCTTCGCTGCGAACAGCGCCGGCCCCACCGCCAGCGCCGCATTGGACGCAATCGGGCCGGTGAAGAAATCGATCTTGTCGCGCTGCAGGTAGCGCGTCACCAGTTGCGTGGCCTGCTCGGGGTTGCCGCCGAAATCGGTCTGCAGAAACTCCGCCTCCACCCCGCCCAGCTTGCCGCCGAGCTTCTCGATGGCCAGATTGAAGCCGTCGCGCGACTCGGTGCCCAGCGCCGAAAACGGCCCCGAAATGTCCAGCGCAATCCCGACCTTGACCGGCGCAGCCTGCGCCCCGAATGCAGCACACAAGGCAACCGCCAGCGCGGCCTGTTTCATTTTCAGCATATAGGGTTCTCCTGAAGGCGAGTAAGCAAAAGGCAAAGCCTGCCAGCACCACCGCAAGCGGCCAGCCCCGGATGCTACACCGACAGGACGCCTGCCGGCGACACTGCCGGAGCAATCGCACGAAACCGTTCACCCTCCGTCCAGGCCCGCTGCTCAGGCGAGCGTCTGCGCCATGTAGCACGCCTCCTCGCCATAACTGCCCAGCTTGCGCTGCACGCTGGCACACGGCACCACAGGCCGAAAGCCCTGCCGCTGCCAGAACGGCCCCGACTGCTGCACCGCAATCAGCGCCGCCCGCCGAAACCCCGCCTGCCGCGCGCGCTGCATGAAGCGACGCACCAGCACGCCGCCCGCCCCGCTGCCACGCGCCTCCGGCGCCACCGCCAGATCGTGCAGATACAGGCAATCCACATCGCCGGGCACCGACAACTGCCGCGCATCGAGCGCGGGCGGCCGGGAGAACGCGATCGGCAACGACACCAGATAGCCCAGCGCCCGCCCCTGTGCCTGCGCCACGAAACACCCCTCCGGCGCCACCTCCAGCTTGGCCAGAAAGGACTCCGCCGACTCATTCACCACCTCGGTATAACACCGCGCCTGAATCTCCAGCACCGCCCCGATATCGGCCGGCTGCATGCAACGTACTTCAACAACGGATGACGACATTTTTCCCACAACAAAACCGCGCCCAGCGCAAAGGCGCCGGATGATAGCCGGGATGCGGCGGGATGTCGAAAACGGAACCCGCCCTCATGACACCGTCACCCGCTAGAATGCCCCCCTGCATGCCGCTTCTGCATGCGGCCTCTTTCACCCGCCGCCGGACCGCACACGCATGACCGCCCACGCCGACCACACCGCCCGCGCCGCAAGCGACGCCATCCCCGATTCCGCCCTCAACGCCTTCATCGCCCGCTGGCAGGGGGCGGGCGGCAGCGAGCGGGCCAATTACCAGATCTTCCTCACCGAGCTGTGCGCCCTGCTCGACCTGCCGCCGCCCGACCCGGCCGGCAGCGACACCCAGGACAACGCCTACGTTTTCGAGCGCCGCGTCATCATCCGCCAGCCCGACGGCAGCGCCAGCCACGGCTTCATCGACCTGTACCGCCGCGCCTGCTTCGTGTGCGAGGCCAAGCAGACCGGCCGTGCGCTAGACTCCTCCGGCTGGGACAAGGCCATGCTGCGCGCCCACAACCAGGCCGACCAGTACGCCCGCTCGCTGCCTGCGGAAGAAGGCCGTCCGCCCTTCATTCTGGTGGTGGATGTAGGGCGCAACATCGAGCTGTACGCCGAATTCTCGCGCTCCGGCGCCACCTACACCCCGTATCCCGACGCGCGCAGCCACCGACTGCGCCTCGAAGACCTGCGCAATCCCGAGATTCGCGCGCGCCTGCGCGCCGTGTGGCTCGACCCGCTGTCGCTCGACCCCGCCCGCCGCGCCGCCCGCGTCACCCGGCAGATCGCCGACCAGCTTGCCCGGCTGGCCAAGTCGCTCGAAGCGGCCGGCCACCCGCCGCAGACCGTGGCCGGCTTCCTGATGCGGGCGCTGTTTACCATGTTCGCCGAAGACGTCGGCCTGCTCCCCGAGCGCAGCTTCAACGATCTGCTGCACAGCCTGCGCCAGCAACCCGACACCTTCGCCCCCATGGTCGAACACCTGTGGCAGACCATGAACAGCGGCGGCTTCTCGCCCATCCTGCGCGGCAACGTCCTGCGCTTCAACGGCGGGCTGTTTGCCGAGGCCACCGCGCTGCCGCTCAGCCGCGAGCAGATCGACCTGCTCATTGCCGCCGCCGATGCCGACTGGCGCTATGTGGAACCGGCCATCTTCGGCACCCTGCTGGAGCGCGCGCTCGATCCGCGCGAACGCCACAAGCTCGGCGCCCACTACACCCCGCGCGCCTATGTGGAGCGGCTGGTGCTGCCCACCGTCATCGAGCCGCTGCGCGCCGAATGGCGCGAAGTGCAGGCCGCCGCGCTCGCCTGCGAGCAGCAGGGCAAGCACAAGCAGGCGCTGGCCGAAGTGCAGGCCTTCCACCGTCACCTGTGCAACGTGCGCGTGCTCGACCCGGCCTGCGGCAGCGGAAACTTTCTGTACGTGACCCTGGAGCACATGAAGCGCCTCGAAGGCGAAGTGCTCAACCTGCTGCACGACCTGGGCGAATCGCAGGGCCTGCTGCAACTGGCCGGCGTCACCGTCGACCCGCACCAGTTTCTCGGTCTGGAGATCAACCCGCGTGCCGCACGCATTGCCGAAATGGTGTTGTGGATCGGCTACCTGCAATGGCATTTCCGCACCCACGGCAGCGTCACCCCGCCCGAACCGGTGCTGCGCGACTTCAGGAACATCGAAAACCGCGACGCGCTGTTGGCCTTCGAACGCGAGGAAGTCGTCACCGACCCCGACGACCCGGCCGGCCGACCGCTCACCCGCTGGGACGGCCTGACCTACAAAACCAGCCCGGTCACCGGCGAGGCCGTACCGGACGAGCGCGCACAGATTCCGGTCTACCGCTTCGTCGCCCCACGCAAGGCCGAATGGCCACAGGCCGATTACATCGTCGGCAACCCACCCTTCATCGGCGCCGCCACCATGCGGCGTGCACTGGGCGATGGCTATGTGGATGCGGTGCGCAAGAGCTGGCCGGAGGTGCCGGAATCGGCCGACTTCGTCATGTACTGGTGGCATATCGCCGGAGAGGCGGTGCGCACCGGCCAGGCCCGCCGCTTCGGCTTCATCACCACCAACAGCATCCGCCAGACCTTCAACCGCCGCGTGGTGCAGAACCTGATGGACGCCAGGCCACCCCTGTCGCTGGCCTTCGCCATACCCGACCATCCGTGGGTGGATGCGGCAGACGGTGCAGCCGTGCGCATTGCGATGACGGTGGGCAGCGCCACGGCGGGCGACGGGCTGCTGCAACAGGTCAGCGCCGAACATGAAACCAATCAGGATTCGGTGGAGGTCACGCTGCAAAAGCGGACAGGCGTGCTGTTTGCAGACCTCAACATTGGTGCGAATGTCGCAGGGGCACATCCATTACAAGCGAGTCAGCGCATCAGCTCTCGTGGCGCTCAACTGATTGGAGCTGGCTTCATCCTCTCCGAAGCAGAAGCCGCCCAACTCGGCCTCGGAAGTATCGAAGGGCTCGAAAAACACCTCCGCGCCTACCGCAACGGCCGCGACCTCGCGGACCGGCCGCGCGGGGTGCGGGTCATCGATCTGTTCGGCCTGACGGCGGATGAGGTGCGCAGCCGCTACCCGGCCATCTATCAATGGGTACTGGAACGGGTCAAGCCGGAACGCGACCAAAATAATCGCGCTGGTTATCGCAATAATTGGTGGATTTTCGGGGAGGCTCGAAAAGACTGGCGTGCAGCGTGTGAATGCTTACGTCGCTTCATCGCCACCATTGAAACCACCAAACATCGCACCTTCCAGTTTCTCGACGCTGACATCCTGCCAGACAACATGCTGGTGAACATCGCCAGCGACGACGCCCTGCATCTGGGCGTGCTGTCCAGCCGCATCCATGTCGTCTGGGCATTGGCAGCGGGCGGGCGCCTCGGCATCGGTAACGACCCGCGTTACAACAAAACACGCTGCTTCGAAACCTTCCCCTTCCCCGACTCCACGCCCGAACAGGCCGCCCGCATCCGCGATCTTGCCGAGCAACTCGACGCCCACCGCAAGCGCCAGCAGGCCCTGCACCCCGCGCTGACCCTGACCGGCATGTACAACGTGCTCGAAAAGCTGCGCGCCGAAGCGCCCCTGTCGGCCAAGGACAAAACGATCCACGAACAGGGCCTGGTCTCGCTGCTGCGCGAACGGCACGACGCCCTCGACCGCGAAGTCTTCGCCGCCTACGGTTGGAGCGATCTGGCCGACACCCTCGTCGGCCGCCCCGGCGCCACCACCCCGCTGCCCGACAAGGCGCCCGAACAGGCCGCCGCAGAAGAAGAACTCCTCACCCGCCTAGTCGCCCTCAACGCCCTGCGCGCCGCCGAAGAAGCACGCGGCCACATCCGCTGGCTGCGCCCCGACTACCAGAACCCCGGCGCCGCCACCGCGCCGCAGGGCGAGCAGGCCGAGCCGGACCACCGCCCGGCCGAAGAAGCCCCCACCACTCCGACCGGCAAACTCACCTGGCCCAAGAGCATGCGCGAACAGGTCGCCGCCGTCCGCGCCGCCCTCGCCGAAGCCCCCCCCAACACGCCCCAATCCGCCCCCACCCTCGCCACCCGCTTCAAACGCAAACCCGCCGACGAAATCCAGTCCGTCCTCGAAGCCCTGGAAGAGCTCGGCATGGTCACCGTCGAAGCCGGAGCGTATCGGCTGGGGGGGTGAAGACCGGAGCATCCAGGCCATCTGCAAAATCCGGTCACGTCGATACGGCCGGCAGCCCGCGTGTCACCCGGCAGGGTCTGGCTCGGAGTAGCCGGCCTCGCGCTGGCTGCGTATCGCCAGCACGAACACCGTATCGATCTCGGGCACATAGCGATACAAGGCGACATATCCATGGGAACGACGGCCAATCACCAGTTCGCGCTTGGCATGGGCCACCAGACGGCCGATCAACGGGTTGTGCGCCAGAATCTCCAGGGCAGCGATGATTTCGCCAATGCGCTGCCCGGGATTGTCCGCCCCATGGTGGGTGAGATGGTCGAGGATGCGATCAAAATCTTCGGCAAGCTCCGGTGCCAGCTCAATGCAGGTCACCTTCAGCGCGCCAGCTTGCGCGCGACAGGGCGCTTTGCTTCCTTGCTGGCGATGCGCGCTTCCAGATAGCCGCGCATTTCCTGCCACGGGATGGTCTTGCCGGTAGCCACAATGCGGGCATAGCGCGCTTCCGCGACCGCATCGAAATCAGCACAACGTTCAGCCCGCTCGGTCTTCTCGGCGATTGCTTCGAGAATGAAGCCATGAGCCGTCGTTCCGGCATGCTCCGCAGCCGCAACGACTCGGGCTTTCAGGTCGTCTGGCAGGCGAATGGTGGTTGTAGACATATCAGACCCCAAATCGAGTATCCGGGAACACTGTAGCACATCAGTGCTACAAAACCATCTGAGCAACCCAACCCCGCACGCGGGCCAGGTGTTCCTGAAGAAACGACGATGCGTTACAAGGTGAATGGCAGTGCCGAGATGACCGACACGTCATTGGTGCGAGCGCACGGCGTTAGGCGA
>JBAYOV010000019.1:0-61733 GCA_041678045.1 Rhodocyclaceae bacterium | reverse complement strand
TAACCTGTGCGCCGTACAGCTTGCCGACCGTGCCTTCCGGGTCGAGCAGGGTGTGGGCGACGGCCTCCACGCCGCGCTCACGGTTGAGCTGGCGCGCCTGTTCGCCCTCCACATGGCCTTGCGTGCCCGGCGCGGAGGAGATGACCTGCAGCCAGACTGCGCCCTGTGCGGCGGCGGCCTGCTGGGTGGCCTGCATGTTGCCAGTGCGGTAGTGCTTCATCACGAAGGGGCAGTCGTGGTTCGTCCATTCCAGCACGACGGTCTGTCCGCGCAACTGCGCCAGTTCCACGGTGCCACCATCGGCCGTGCGGGCGGTGAAGGCGGGGGCGGCCTGCCCCACTTCCGGAGCGGCCTGCGCCAGCGGTGTCATCAACAGACCCACCATCAGCGCACTGCCCATCAGCAACGGGTAGCCCAGTCGGGGGGAAACATGAACATTCATCATCGAGCGACTCCTCTGGTTGAGTAAACAATTGAAACGCAACGGCAGGCTTTGGCATCAGGCGCCTCACCCCACCATGCAACGCATCACGGACAGGCTCAGTCGGCGGTGGGCTGTGCCAGGATGCGCAGCACGCTGTCCGGGGTCAGAATCTGCGGCAATACCTGCGGTTCGCTGTCTACCTGTGGCGGGTAGTACAGGTACAGCGGCACGCCGCTGCGGCCAAAACGGGCGAGCATCGCGGTAATCTCGCCGTTGCGGTGGGTCCAGTCGCCTTTCAGATAATGCACCCTGTGGCGCGCAAAGGCTTCGGCGACCGCAGCCTGGTTGATGGCAACCTGCTCGTTGACCAGACAGGTGATGCACCAGGCAGCGGTGAAGTTCACGAACACGGCCTCTCCCTGCGCCCGCAACTCGTTGAGGCGGGCTTCGGAAAACGCTTCAAAGGCCGGGCCGCTTCCGGCGGTCGTGGCAGGATTGGCAAGGTTCGCAGCGGGTGCCGGGATGTTTTCCGGGGTCCCGCGCACGGCGAACAGCACGGCGCCCGCCACCAGCAGGAGACTCAGCGCGCGCGAGGCATGGCGCAGGCGCGAGGGACTGTGCCAACTCAGGCCATGCAGCCAGGCGGCCAGCGCCAGCGCGAGCATGCCGCCCAGTGCCAGCACCACACCGCTGGCGCCGGTCTGCAGGGTGAGCACCCACACCAGCCAGATCGCGGCCGCATACATCGGAAAGGCGAGCAATTGCCTGAAGTGCGTCATCCAGGGGCCGGGGCGCGGCAGGCGTGCCGTGGCAGCAGGAAACCACGCGAGCAGCACAAAGGGCAGGGCCAGCCCGAACCCCAGGGCCAGAAAGCCCAGCAGCAGGATCGGTGCCGGCTGGGTCATCGCAAAACCGATGGCTGCGCCCATGAAAGGAGCGGTGCAGGGGGTGGCCACCACGGTGGCGAGCACGCCGGTGAAGAAGCTGCCGGAGTAACCGCCCCGGGTGGTGAGTGCATGGCCCACGCCGGCCAGCCCGCCGCCGATTTCGAACACACCGGAGAGGTTCAACCCCACCACAAACAGCAGCCAGGCCATCAGCACCACGAACAGCGGCGACTGGAACTGAAAGCCCCAGCCCAGCCGCATGCCACCGGCCTGCAGAAGCAGCACCACCAGCGCGAGCAGTGCAAAGCTGGCCAGCACGCCCGCCAGGTAGGCGAGGCCATGGGCGCGCATCGCCCCGGGCTGCGCGCCCGCATGACGCACCAGCGCCAGCACCTTGATGGCGAGCACCGGAAACACGCAGGGCATGAGGTTGAGCAGCAGGCCACCGGCCACCGCCAGGAGCAGTGCGCTACCCAAGCCGGGTTCGGGCAGCGTGCGGCCTGCGTTTGCCGTTCGCACTGGCGTGCTCGCCGGCAGCGTGTCAATGGCCGGGGCGTCGATCTGGAACGCGCTCACCCGTCGCTCATCGCCCTGTTGCGCGCTGATTACCAGTACGCCTTCCAGACGATCCTGCCGCGCGGACAGGGCTTGACCGGGCGTCAGCTTCAGCAGAAAACCCTGTGCGGTGTCCTCGCGCACTTGTGCGGCGGCATGCTCGACCATGCCCCATTCGAGCGGATAGAACCAGATTTCAGCGTTCCCGGAGGGCAGCGGGCCGCTGTCTACCGCCAGTCCGAGCAGGGCGTCATCGCGGGCAAAGCCGCTGCGCCACGGCGCCGGCTGCGGCAGGCGGCTGCGCGCCGCGTCGATTGCCGGGTGGCCGTCGCGCCGGGTACGGGCTTCCACCGGAAGGTCCAGGCTGAGCGTGACCTGCTCAGGAATGCAGGTGTCCTCACACACCAGCCAGTCCACCGTCGCCTGCACCGCGAAGGTGTTGCCGGGCTGAAGATCGTTGGGCAGCTGGAGTTCGGTGAGCAGCGTGACCGTGTCTTCATAGCCATAATTCATCACCGGACCGAACGCGTGCCGCTGGGGCGCCGGCCACAGAATGTCCCCGGCCCGTGTGTCGGCTGGCAGTTGCCAGGCAATCTCGGTGGCCAGCCCGGAGTCGCCCGGATTGCGCCAGTAGGTGTGCCAGCCCGGAATGATCTGCTTGTGCACTCCCAGCGTCACCCGCTCGCCCGGTGCCACAGCCCTTGCATCGGCCAGCAGCCGCGCGCTCACATGCGGCGTTGCCTGCTCCGCCCCTTCGGCCTGCGCCCGGGCATTGCCGATGAACGCGCCGGCGAGCAGCCACAGCACACCCCCCCAGGCCAGCAGAATGAAAGCACGCAGCACGGCCGCTGACGGCGCACGGAAGCAGTGAAAAGGCATGGACGACATGGGCGGGCTTGAGCGGTTCAGGGTGAAGAATGGAGTCCTTCACCTGTCGGGGGTTCCTGCAGTTGCGACGGAAACCGCTATCATGCACACACTGAAAGCAGTTTGAACATTGTCTGGAGACCCTGATGGCCTCATCCCCGGACAGCGTCAGCATGGCGCTGTTTTGTGATTTTGAAAACGTTGCGCTGGGTGTGCGCGATGCCCGTTATGAAAAGTTCGACATCAAGCGCGTGCTTGAACGCCTGCTGCTCAAGGGCAGCATTGTGGTGAAGAAGGCGTATTGCGACTGGGACCGCTACAAGGGGTTCAAGGCGGCCATGCATGAAGCCAATTTCGAGCTGATCGAGATTCCGCACCTGCGCCAGTCGGGCAAGAACTCTGCGGACATCCGGCTGGTGGTCGATGCGCTCGACCTGTGCTACACGAAGTCGCATGTGGACACCTTCGTGATCATCAGCGGCGATTCCGACTTTTCGCCGCTGGTGTCGAAGCTGCGCGAGAACGCCAAGCAGGTGATCGGCGTGGGGGTGAAGCAGTCCACCTCCGACTTGCTGATTGCCAACTGCGACGAGTTCATCTTTTACGACGATCTGGTGCGCGACAGCGAGCGCAGCACGAGCCGGCGCGAGGGCCGTGGCGAGAGCGCGTCGGGTGGCACGAAGAAGGGCGAGGAGGGGCGTCCGCGCAAGGACGACATGGAAGCCCGTCGCACCCACGCGATTGAAATTGCCGTCGAGACCTTCGATGCGCTGTTCGCCGAGCGTGGCGACCGGGGCAAGATCTGGGCTTCGATGCTGAAGGATGCGATCAAGCGGCGCAAGCCGGATTTCAACGAAACCTACTTCGGTTTCAAGGCCTTCGGCAATCTGCTGGAAGAGGCTCAGGCGCGTGGCCTGCTGTCGTTCGGCCGGGACGAGAAGTCCGGGGCCTATGTGTATCGCAGGACAGCCGGGGCGGAGTCGTCGATGGACGAAGGGGCCCAGAGCGCCCGCATTGCGCCCACCGAGGACGTGGCGCCTGCCGCAGCGCTGTCTGCCGCACCGGTGCAGGGCGAGGACACGCAGCCGGGCGCTGGCCCTGCTGCTGGCGCCGAAGGGAGCAAGGGCAGGGGGGAGGAGGGCAAGTCCAGGAAAGGCCCGTCCAAGGAGGGTCAGTCCGCGAGGCGCACCACCAGCCCCCGCCGCACGCGCAAGACGGTGGAGACGGCGGAGACGGCGGAGACGGCGGAGACGGCTGGCACGGCTGAAAGCGTGGCGTCCGCTGCGCCCCCTGAGAGACCTGCTGCCCCCATGGAGGAGTCTGTTCCCGTGCCGCCCGAGTCTGACGTGGCGGCCGCCCGGAGCGTGCCGGACGAAGCCGCTGAACCCGCGACCGGCAAGGCGCCGCCGCCAGCCCCTGCTCGCAAGAAAGCCGCTGCGGGCAGCAGACGCAGCACGCGGCGCACGGAGAAGGTGACCGGAGAGGGCGCCGAGGGGCGTGAGCTTGCTGCGGATGTGCAGGCAGCACAGGTCACTGAGGCCGCCCCGGCGTCCCCTGCTGCGCCGGAAGGGTCAGCCCTTTCCCCCGTGACGGCCGCGCCGTCAGGCGATGAGGTTGCGCCCGCCAAGCCTGCGCCGCGCCGTCGCAGTCCCCGCAAGAAAGCGGCTGCGAGCGGTGAGGGGGGCGCGGGGGCCAAAGTGGCCGGGGCTGAGGGCGGCGAATGAATTCGCCGCAGTCCATTTTTGCCACGGCGCGTCCGCCACGCAAGCCGGCCCCTTTCCTGCCGATGTCCCGGGCCGAGATGGCGGCGCTTGGCTGGACGCAGTGCGATGTGATCATCGTCACCGGCGATGCCTACATCGACCATCCCAGCTTCGGCATGGCGCTGATCGGGCGCCTGCTGGAGGCGCAGGGTTTCAGGGTGGGCATCATCGCCCAGCCGGACTGGACGCATGCCGACGCCTTTCGCGTGCTGGGCCAGCCACGGCTGTTCTTCGGCATTACGGCCGGCAACATGGACTCCATGGTCAACCGCTACACCGCCGACCGCAAGATCCGCTCCGACGACGCTTATACCCCCGGCGCCCAAGCCGGCAAGCGTCCGGACAGGGCGGTAACCGTATATGCCCAGCGCGCCCGCGAGGCGTTTCCCGGCACGCCGGTGATCATCGGCAGCATCGAGGCCAGCCTGCGCCGCATTGCGCACTACGACTACTGGTCGGACAAGGTGCGCCGTTCGGTGCTGCCCGATGCCAAGGCCGACCTGCTGCTGTTCGGCAATGCCGAGCGGGCGCTGATCGATGTGGCGCACCGGCTGGAGGCCGGCGAACCGATTGCCGGCATCCGCGACCTGCGCGGCACGGCCTTCATGGTCAGGCCGGGCTGGTTGCCGGGCGAAGACTGGGCGGAGGTGGCGTCCGTGGCGCTGGACCGGCCAGGGCGCATCGACGCGCACCCCGACCCGTATGCCATGACGCCGGCCCCGGCCAGCGGCGCAGACTGTGCCACGTCCGGCCCCGCCCAGTCGCCACACCAGTCCCCGTCCGCCTCCCAGCCCGCCTCCCAACCCATTCGCATCGTGCCGCTGGCCGAACGGGTGGCCCGCCGTCGCGCACAACGCGCCCGCACCGTCATCCGCCTGCCGTCCTACGAGGCCGTGAGCGCCGACCCGGTGATGTATGCCCATGCCTCGCGCGTGTTTCATCTCGAATCCAATCCCGGCAATGCCCGCGCCATGGTGCAGGCGCACGGCGAAGGGCCGGGCCGGCGCGATGTGTGGCTGAACCCGCCGCCGCTGCCGCTGAGCACGCCGGAAATGGACTTTGTATATGGTCTGCCGTATGCCCGCGCCCCGCATCCGTCCTACGCGGGCGCGCGCATTCCGGCCTGGGAGATGATCCGCTTCTCGATCAACATCATGCGCGGCTGTTTTGGTGGCTGTACCTTCTGCTCGATCACCGAGCATGAGGGGCGCATCATCCAGAGCCGTTCGGAGGCGTCCATCCTCCACGAGATCGAGGACATTCGCGACAAGGTGCCCGAGTTCAAGGGACACATCACCGACCTGGGCGGCCCCACAGCCAACATGTACCGCATGGCCTGCAAGGACCCCGCGATCGAGCAGTCCTGTCGACGCCTGTCCTGCGTGTACCCGGGCATCTGCGACAATCTCGACACCGACCATGCCCCGCTGATCTCGCTGTACCGCAAGGCACGGGCGCTTCCCGGCGTGAAGCGGGTCACCATCGGTTCGGGCCTGCGCTATGACCTCGCCGTGCGCTCGCCCGAATATGTCCAGGAACTGGTGACTCACCATGTCAGCGGCCTGCTCAAGATTGCTCCCGAGCATACCGAAGAGGGCACGCTGTCGAAGATGATGAAGCCAGGCATCGGCAGCTACGACGCCTTTCGCAAGCTGTTCGACAAGTATTCCGCCGCCGCCGGCAAAAAGCAGCACCTGGTGCCGTATTTCATTGCCGCTCACCCCGGATGTACCGACGAGGACATGGTGAATCTGGCGCTCTGGCTCAAGCGCAACGGTTTTCGCCCCGATCAGGTGCAGACCTTCATGCCTACGCCGATGGCTCTGGCCACCACCATGTACCACAGTCGCCGCAATCCGCTGCGCCGGGTGGGGGCGGATACCGAAACGGTGGACACCGCCCGTTCCGGCCGTCAGCGCAAGTTTCACAAGGCCTTGCTGCGTTGGCACGACCCCGACAACTGGCCTCTGATCCGCGAAGGGCTGAAAGCCATGGGGCGTGCCGACCTGATCGGCAACCGGCCCGATCAACTCGTGCCGCGCGACGGGCCTGCCGGCCGCGCGATGTCCCAGGCGACCGGCAACACCGCAGCCCGCGCGCCCTCCAGGGGTAACCCTCCGTCGAGCGGTGCTCGACGGGTCTCCGGCAAACCCTCCGCCCCCCGTCAGGGGCGGGCGGGCAAGCACAGACCCCCGTCCTCCGGGCGTGACTGATCTGGTCCGGAGCAATCCCAAATGATTTTTTGCGTGGGTGTCTGTGCCCGTGGCGTGAGTATGGGTGAGTGACTCAGGCAGGAGATTGTTAGATTTTGTTGAATGTGTTGCCGGACTGCATCAAATGCCTCGCAAGCGTTTAGGATACGTCGCCTGATATGGCCGGATGCTGAATCCAGAATCCCGGATGCGTGCCGCCCAGAAATTAAAAACCATTGGCATGCTTCGTGGCGGGTACGGGTGTGTGCCGTCAAACGATTCGGTCATTCGGTAACAGGCATTTGGCATTTTCGGGACGTTTCTGCCAGGAGGGGAGAGCATGACATCAACACAGGTGGAACTGTGCTTCGTCGATGACGATGCGTCGTTTCGTGAAAATCTCGCGCAGGCACTGCGGCAGCATGGCTTCAGCGTGCGTACCTTTCCGGATTCGCGCGAATTGTACGCGGGCCTGCTGGAGCGGCCATGCCGCCTGATGCTGATCGACCTGTATCTGCCCGGAGAAGACGGGATGGAGGTGGCACGCAGGCTGAAGGGCATGATGGATGTCGGCGTGGTGTTCCTGTCGGCCCGTGCCGACGCCGAGAAACGTGCCGAGTGCATGCTGGAGCTTGCCGACGCCTTCCTGAGCAAACCGGTACATGTACTGGAACTGGTCGCCACGCTCATCAGCGTGCATCGGCGCCTGCTCGCCAATCTGCCCGGCGAGCCGGTTGGTCCGGTGCGCTGGCGGCTGGAGGGCGATGGCTGGACCTTGATCGGCCCCGAGGGCAGGACGGTGACGCTTACTGCAACCGAGCGCTTGCTGTTGCGCACGTTGTTCGCGCAGGTGAACAATCCGGTGTCCCGACCCGAACTGATCCGCGCACTGGGGCACGACACCGATTACTACCTCGATCACCGTCTGGACATGGTGGTGAGTCGGTTGCGCCGCAAGGTGCGCGAAACCCTGGGGCATGAATTGCCGCTGCGCGCCCTGCGGGGGACCGGTTTTGTTTTTTCTCCGACGAATTGAGCGAGAAAAATTGAGCGGAAAAAGTGTGACTTTTTTCACGAAACGATCATTCGTGCAATAGTGTTCCGCAAGGTTTTTTGGCTATATCTTTTGTTGTATGGAATCGATGTTTTAAGCCGTTCACAGGAAGTTTTCCTACGTTCTTCCTGAGGAAACCCCGGCCACACAAGGGCTAAAAGCTTCTTTATGTGATGAAACTTTGTGGCAAGGGCTTATGAAGGGTAAAAAATCGGAATTTCTGTGATGTGCGGAATTTTGTCCGCCCATGCGCGCAATACGGAAGGGATAATGCTTGGTTAGCTTTCAAGCTTGCTGGACGCGTTGAATGAACATGCTCAAGGGAAAGCGGATTCTGGTCATTGACGATGCCGAAGCCGAGCGGATGCTGATCGGTGCTTATCTGCAACGGCAGGGCTGCCGCCTGTACCATGCTCACGACGGCATGGACGGCATCCACAAGGCGCGACTGCTGCTGCCCGACCTGATCCTGATGGATGTCAACATGCCGCGCTGCAACGGCTATGCCGCCTGCAGGATACTGAAGGACGACCCGCTGACCGCCGAGGTGCCGGTCATCTTTCTGTCCGCCTGTGCGGAACCTGCAGATCGGGTTCAGGGCTTGCTGGCCGGCGCGGTGGATTATATTGCCAAGCCCTTCGATTTCGACGAGATGCGCCTGCGCCTGGCGGTTCATCTGCGCAACCGCATGCCGCACGCGGCCCCGAGCGTTCCGCAGGCCGCAGCGTGCGCGGATGACGCTGCGGCCTGCGCTTCGCGGGAGGCGCCGGTGGCGCTGTCGCATACCACCGGCAGCGTACCGGCCGGGCAGGCAAGATGCAGCGCAGACTCCAGTCACCTGCATGAAATCCTGTTCCATGGCGCGCGCATCCACCTGCTCAGCGCCCTTGCCGATGTGCCCAACCTGCCGGCGCTCGCAAGTCTTGTGGGCACCAACACAAAACGCCTGAACGAAGCTTTCAGGCAGTGTGCCGGGATGACCGTGTTCGAGTATCTGCGCGAGGAGCGCATGAAGGCCGCTTGCCAGTTGCTGCGCAGCACCGGCCTGTCGGTGGGAGAGGTGGCTGCGCGGGTGGGTTTCAGCAGCAGCGCCAATTTTGCCACGGCGTTCAAGGAGCGCTTCGGCCTTACCCCGAGCGGGTTTCGCCAGCAGGAGCACACGGAAGAGGCACCGTTGAGCGCATGACGCGTGTGCCGGGCCGGAGGGACTGCGACCGGGGAAGGGGCCGCCGGGGGCAGGGGTTGCCCGTGACCCACGTCCTGCAGGACGGCACGCCCGACAATCCGCAACCCTTCGCATGCCCCGCCCTGGACGACGCCCTCCGGCAACTCCGCCACTGGCTGGCACTGGGCGCGGTGACCGACATCGTCGAATGGTGCGATGCACTCAAGTCATCCGCCCCCGAGTGCGCGGCCTTTGCCGACCACCCCCGGCAGCTCGCCGAGCGTGGCGACTTTCATGCCCTGGGCAAATATCTGAATCTCTCCTGAGCGTCTTTTGCACCCGCCCGGCATTCCTTGTCACACTCCGAATGCATGCGCACCGCTGCATTCGCGCTGCTTTGTGAATTTGTTATACATATCCCAAATGTTAGGTAAAGACAGGAATGGAATATTTTTCTTTTCCAGGCTGTATTGCGTGTTTGCGCGAAGGGAATATTCTAATCGCAATCCTTGAGGCATGAGCCCATGCCGGGCTGAGTCAGGATAATTATTCCCAAAGTCGCACTGCAACATGCTGCAACGCGCGCGCCCACACGGAGCTGCGCCCGGGCAGCTGGCGGGGCGGATCTGATCGAACGAACCGGGTAATGGCGTGGCAGTACAGAAAAGCCATTGATTGGATTCATGAACGGCATGGCGCCGGCATCTGGAATCAGGGGGTAATGTTTTGGAAAACAGGAATCGAAAAAAGTGCGCTCTGTCGCACTCGCCTGTCGGACTTATGACGCTGGGTGCCAGGCTCCGGCACATGCTGCGCAAGGGGGGTATGGCTGGGCTGTTCGCCGTCATGCCGGGCGCAGCTTTTGCGCAGGTGACCGTCACTGATCTGGTTTTCAGTCCGACTCACATGGGGAGAGGGCAGGAGACGACCGTGACGGTCAAGTGGAGTCATAATGGCGCAAGTCCCGGGGCTTTTGAAGTTCCTGTTCCAGCCGCTTTTTCAGTCGTGAGCCCCGGTGCGAACTGCTCGGGTACCAACCCGCTCAGTTGTATTACGCCTGCAGCTGGCGCAGGTGAGACAGGTGAGGCCACGTTTACGCTGCGAGCCGAGCAAATTGCTACTGCCAACTTGACTGCAAACGGAACAGGGGCGTCGTCAGGAAGTGCAACGGCAACCTACTACATCAATGCTTCCGGTGCAGTTTCGGTGTTGAAAGAGAAAACCTCACCGGCCGGCAATCCGATCGCAGGGCAGGAAATTATCTTTACCCTGAGGCCCCAGGTTGCCTCTGGGGACGACATCCCGGCGAACGCCGAAATTGTCGTGACTGACCAGTTGCCTGGGGCAGGGAGTGAGTTCGAATACATAAGCCACGCTGCGTCTGGTATCACCCCGGCACCGTCTTGCAGTTACGACGCCGGACAGCGGGAGGTGCGCTGTGTTTACACGGACCCTGTGGGCGGATGGACGCGTGCGCAATTGAATGCCGCTGCGATCACCGTGCGTGGGCGTGCGCTGATCGCCGGTGACAGCCTGATTAACCAGGCCGTGGTGGATGTTGATCCGACCCGGGGTTATGTCGATCTGACACTGGGCGACAACGTCGCAACCGTTCCTTTGCAAGTCAGCGTGGGGGGCGATCTGGTTGCCGGCGGCAGCTTTCCGTCAGGGGCTGTGAATGTAAATAGCAGCCAGACACTGAACATTCGCTACACCAATAATGGCCCGCTCGATGCAACGGGCGATGGCATGGTGTCGACCATCATTCCGGCCGGATTCACCATCGGAGTGCTGCCTGCACAATGTACCGGCGCCGGCGCCGGTACCATCAACGGCCTGTCCGGTACGCGAATCGATTGCACGGCAACCGGTGTTGCCAATGGGGCACATGCTGAGTTCGCATTGCCGCTCACGATGCCGGCGACGGCTGGCACGGGCAATTTCCCGATACTGGTGACACCCCCCTCCGGCTTTGCCGATTACAACGAGCCGAACAATCTGACTTCGGTGCCTTACAACGTGGTTAACCCCTTTGCGGATCTCAGGCTGAGCAAGTCCAAGTCGCCAGGAGGGCCGCGTCCTGCGGGGACAACCATTACCCATAGCTTTACGGTTACCAATGATGCGTCCAGCACGTTTGATGCGACGTATAGCGCATCGCAACCGCTGCGCGTTGTGGACTGGTTGCGTCCGGAAGAAATTGCGACCGGGCCTTTGAGCGTCACTGCAGGCTGGAGCTGCAATCTGACGGATGCCACCGATCCAAATGATAGTAACCGTACCAAGCAGGTGACGTGCCAGACGACCGGCGACGGTACACTCGCCATTGGCGCTTCAATCACGTTGAGTTTCCAGACCACGCTGGCAAGCGTGGGTGCGCCGGTTGCCCTGACCAACCGTGCCTGCACCGGCGCCCAGGCCCTGACTGCGTTGGGTTTGGATGCTTCGAATGGCCCACAACCTGCTGACCCGAATACCAGTAACGATTGCGCCACTGCGAGCGGAAGTCCGCAGCTGTATGTGACCAATCTCACCACGCCCACGGCTGCGGTCAAGAAGTATGTATCGACCGATGGCAGCGAGCCGAGCCTCGATTCGCAAGTTGTCAGCGATGCCCCAAGCCTCGCCAATGACGGTCAGCCGTTGAAATGGCGCATTGTCATCACCACGCCCGCAGGGAACGAAGACATCGCGACGCTGCGGCTGACGGACACTATCCCCGCACGCATTTCGGCTCAGTCGGGCTTGTGGCCCGCGACTGGGACCACCATCGCTGTTTCCGGGAGTGGCTACAGCGGGCACAACTGTCCCGCCACGCTGGGCGCGAGTGACAGCCTCGCGTGTAATTTCACCAACGTGGAGGCCGATGCCAACATCGTTGTCGATGTCACCATGCAGCGCCCGATTCGACAGGGGAATCATGAGAACACCGTAACGTTGAGTTCCCCGGATTCAGTGCTTGCTGCGACATCGGGCGGTGCCCTGTCCGACCCTGCCTGGGTGACCGTTACTCCGCGTTACGACCCGTCGGTGACCAGCAAGACCATCAGCAAACCGGAGCCAGCGATTGGTGAAACAGTGGGGTTCACCATAAACATCCGGAACGCAGGCGCGGAGAATCTGCCAGTGGGTAGTTTCACCGTAACCGACACCATCAACACCAACCCGGCAGAGCTGGAAGCGGCGTTTGAAATCCTGTCGATCAGCGGTTCGGGCATGGACTGCGCTGCCAGCAATCTCGCAACGGGGGCGCTTTCATGTACCAATACGACCGCACTGAATGCAAACAATACCCGCGCATTGAACATCTCTGCACGTCTGAAGAAGCCGGTTGCTCCCAACACCTTGCCAGCGTCGGGTGGCAGTTACATGTGGAGTGGAGACAACCAGACCAACACAGCGACCGTTACGCTGGATAGCGGTTTGTGCGAGTGGCGTGAGCTGACACAAGTTTCCACTGCTTGCGACGATGCCGCCGCGTTGTCAAATAACTCGCAGAGCGTGAACTTCAGGGTCAAGGTGCCCGATTTCGACATGCAGGTCAAAATCGACAAGCTGCACAGCGCACCTGTGGGCATTGACGATGCGCTTGTCTACCGCCTCAGGATGCGCAACGCTGGCCCGTCTCTTGCCGAGAATGCGAGCATCACCATGTACCTCGATACACCGGATGGTTATGCACTGAAGCCGGTGGTCGATGGCAGCGACAATATCGTCGTGGAAAACATCAACAATGTGGAGAACAAGGCGGGTGGTGCCGTAACGGTTGGTTTTACTTACAAGGCTGGTGCGGGCGTATCGTGCTTGCTGGTTGATGCCACAACCACACCGGAGGCACCGCCTGCCGTGCGCTGCACGCTGACGGGGGCGGCCGGGCCTCACCTCGATGACAAGCAGGAGGTCAGTTTCGAACTCAAGTTCGATCTTGAAGTGCCGCCGACAGGCGCAACCGGGCCCGTCACGATTGGCGTTCCGCCCATCGTATGTGCCGACGAGTTGGCCGGTCACGAACGTGCAGGGGCCTGCCGCTCAGCAGAGCGTGCCACGAATGGGTTCGATCCGGCATATGCCGACAATGCTGCGGACTATGGCAACAACTACGAACGGGTGAATGACATCATTTTCCCGATCACCGATCTGTTGTTGAGCAAGAGCACGATCACAGCCTCTCCGGTTTCGGTCGCCCAACCGGTCGAGTTTCGCCTGACCATGGGCAACAAGGGGAGCGACACGCCGAGTCGTATCCGCGTGGTAGACACGCTGCCTGCCGGGTTCGAATGGCTGAGCGGTGTCGTCAATGGTGTCGACTACACCCCTGTCGTTGCCGTCGCTGGTGCTGCGCAGGTGAGCGGAATCATCGGCGATCAACTGTCTGTGAGCGGGGCCGTACCTGCCCCCGTTGGTTCCCTGCAGAACGTTTGCTATGTCTCGAACGGCGTGACGGAGATTGCTGCCCCCGCAGATCAGCAGGAAATTACCTGCGACTTGCAGGGGACTTTCCCGCCGGATACTGACGGGGATGTCAATACCGTTACCGTCACACTGTATGCACGCGCCAAGGCGGGTGTGTATGCAGGTCCGTACGGCAGTGATGTAGCCAACAACGCCGAAGTCGAGGCAGGAATGGGGGATGACGGAAATCCGGTTTCCATCGACCGGGTGCCTGGCAATAACCCGGATGATTCGGTGATTCAGTTGGTGCGCTCCAGCATTGCCGGCCGGGTGTACCACGATGACAATTTCAGCGGTGCCTACACGGCTGGCAATCCGCCGATCAGCGGCGTGACGCTGACCCTCACCGGTACGTCGAACTGGGGAGACGCGGTAAGCCGGGCGACTACAACGGCTGCTGATGGCACGTATTTGTTTGACGACCTTCCATCAGGCACCTACACCGTCACGCAGACACATCCGTCCGGCTGGCTGGATGGGCCGGAAACGGCCGGCAGCGTTGGGGGCAGCATTGCGGTCAACGAGATCATCAGCAATATTGCACTGCCTGCTGATACGGCCGCGACGGATTACAACTTTGGTGAGTACCTTGCCACAGATGTGGCCAGCATCAGCGGCCATGTCTACCACGACGTAAATAACAACGGTGTATTCGACGCAGGAGAGAGCCCGATCGGTGGCGTGACCATCGAGTTGACCGGGCCGGTGAGTCGAAGCACTGCCACCAATGGCAGCGGCTTCTATGAGTTCACAGACCTGCCGCCGGGGACCTACACTGTTCGGGAAATCCAGCCTGCAGCCTGGGCGGATGGCAAGGACACTGCAGGGGCGCCGGGCACTCTGGTATCACAAACAAACGATCGCTTTGTGGTGGAACTGATTCCGGGTCAGAACGGCTTGAACTGGAATTTCGGTGAACAAACACCACCACCGACGGTTGCCTCGCTTGCGGGCAAGGTCTACCACGACCGCAATGACAATGGCGCTATCGAGGCTGGAGAAGAGGGTATTGCCGGAGTGCTCATCACCCTGTGGCGAGATGGCAGCGAGGTCGCGACCGCCACCACCGATGCACAAGGGGCGTATGGTTTCACCGGTCTGCCGGCGGGCACCTACCGTGTCACTCAAGCGCAGCCGGCAGGCTGGGTCGATGGCCGGGAAACGCTGGGCTCGGGCGCAAGCGGTCGTGGAACGACACCGGCCAACGACGAGTTTTCCGGAGTCGTGCTGACAGGCGGGGACAATGCCGTTGAATACAACTTCGGTGAGTTCAGAATGTCGTCGATTGCCGGGGTGGTGTTTATCGATCCCAACCAGAATGCCCGTCTTGATGGTGACGAAGGGATGCGCATTCCGGGAGTGACGGTGACCCTGACGGGCGTGGATAGCCGTGGCGTAACGGTTGAGCGTTCGGTACAGACCGATGCTTCGGGCGCGTATCGTTTCGACAGCTTGTTCCCGGGCAACTACACGGTGACCGAAACCAGCCCCACCTGGTTGACCGAAACGGGGGCCCAGCCGGGTGTGCCGGTGCGCGGTAGTGCGTCGAGCAATGCCGATACCCAGCAGGTGAGCGCCATTGCGCTGGCATCGGGTGAAAACCTGGTGGACTACAACTTTGGCCACCTGGGCGCCCGGGTCGAGGGTACGGTGTATCACGACAAGGACAAGGGCGGCCAATGGCAACCGGGTCAGGACGAGCCGCTTGTCGGGGTGACGGTGCGCATTACCGACGCCAGTGGCCGGGTGCATGAGGTCACGACCGACGAAAACGGCTTCTTCAGCCAGATCGTGCCGCCGGGGGCGACCGTGGTCGAGGTGCTGGAGAGCACCCTCACCGGTCTCGATCAGCCTGGGCTGACGGTGGATACCCACAACGAAGGTAGCAACCCGACCACGGTCGATGTGCCGCTGGGCGGTGTGGGGGTGGATAACACCGGTTATGTGGGTGAAACCGCTCAGGCCGAACTGCGTGTGGTGAAGACCGTGTATGAAGGCCACAACGCCGGCGCAGGCTGCCCGGGGGTGAAGGAGTTGGTCGTCATCGACAAGAGCCGTGAGCCCAAGCCGATGACCTGGTGCTTTGCGCTGACCAACAACGGTCCCACCGCGCTGGCCAATCCGCAGTTCGACGATGCACCGCTGTTCACGCTCAAACCCGGTACCGCCCAAGGTCCTCTGACCCTGCGCGCCGGCTCGGTCCTGCCGCTGCAGCCGGGTGAGACCGTCTGGTATTACGTGGAAGAAATGCGCGACGACAGCCTGATCAACGAGGTGTCGGTGAGCATGACGCCGGTCGATGAGAACGGGGATCCGCTCGACCTGCCGCCGGTGACGGGCGAGGACGGCGCCGTCACGGTGTTCGGCTACCTGTACGATCCGCCCTTTGGCGTGAAGACAGGGGAGCAGATCGGTGGCAGCAATGTGGTGCGCTGGACCATGGTGTGGGTGAATGACAACCCGGTGCGGGCCGAGAATGCCACGGTGAGCGATCAGGTGCCGGTGGGCATGACCTACCAGGGCGGGTTGAACTGCGTGCCGGCGGGTACAACCACGGTCAGTCAGTGTGCTTTCGAACCGCCAAGCGTGGCCTTCCCGCGCGGGCGTGTCGTGGTGACGGCTGACTTCGGGCCGGACTACGAGAAGACGGTGGATACGGCGGAGCATGCCCTGCGGATTGCCTTCGATGTGACCGTGGATGCGCCTGAAGAGGGTGGGGCTTATCACAACCAGGGGGTGGTCGAGTGGGATCCGGATGGTCCGGGTGGGGAAGATCCGCTCGAAGGCGTGACCGACGATCCGTTCAACCCGGATTCCTCCGAGGAAAACCCGGCGCCGACCCCGGTGGTCATCGACCCTGTGACCTGCGTGCCGGGTGAAGGGGAGTGTCCTCCGGTCGATCCGCCTGGGGATGGAGACGATCATGAGTGCAAGGAGGGCAATGTTCAGGCAGGAAATTGTCCGCCGACCGATGTCACTCCGATCCCGGTGAACTCGCCGCTTGGCCTGCTCCTGATGGTGCTGATGCTGATTGGCATGACCATGTACCAGCGTCATCGCACCGTGATGCGCTAAACTTGTCCTGACGTCAGCGGGGGCGCGTTCTGCCGGGCGACCGGCAAGCGCGCCCCTTTTTCATGGGCGAGACTTGAGGCTGGAGGTTAGAAGCGATGTTCCGCTTTGTCGGAGTGTTCCTGCTGTTGTTGCTAGTGCTGTTCACCCTCGAACTCACCCACCCGGTGCAGAATGCCGTCGTGCTTCCATGGACTGCGCTGCTGGCCAGCATCAGTGCGTGGGTTGTGGGCGTGTTCGATCCGGAGGTGATTTCCTATGGCAAGGTTCTGCAGCACTCGGTGAGCGGTATTGGCGTGTCGATCGAGCCGGGCTGCAACGGCATCGAGGCCTGCATCATTCTGACGGCTGCCGTTCTGGCCTATCCTTCCGACTGGAAGATGAAGTTGGCGGGCGTGGTGCTGGGGTTTGTTGCGATTCAGGCGGTGAATGTGCTGCGGGTAATCACGCTGTTCTATCTGGCAGCCTGGGATCGCGAGGTGTTCGAGTTTGCGCACTTGTATTTGTGGCAGGCACTGATCATGCTCGATGTGGTGGTGGTGTGGCTGATCTGGGTCAGGCAGGTGGCAAGAAGGGAGGCCGGCCGTCATGTCGCGACCGCTTAGTGTGATTGGTGGATTCTTCCTGCGTGCGTTGTTATGGCTGGGGGTGGCGCTGGGCGTGTGGTTCTGGGCCAGGGAGTATGTGGTTGCGCCGGTTGTCTGGATGTCGAACGGCTTGATGCAAGCCTTTTTCCCCGAGTGGGTGTTCGGCACCGTGCGCGATGGCACAAAGCTCACTTTGCTGACGGCGCTGCGCCATCCGGACGCGCCCCCTGGAGCCGTGTCCGAACTGCGACCGGTGGTGCAGGTGCTGGTGTATTGCTATGGCCTGCCACTGATGTGTGCCTTGTTTCTTGCAGCAAGGGCAAGGGGTTTGCTGTGGAAGCTGCCCTTGTGCGCGCTGATGCTTGTGCCCTTCCAGGTGTGGGGGGTTTGTTTCGAGTGGTTGATGGTGATTTCGGTGCGTGTGGGTGAGTTGACGCGTGCCTCTACCGGTTTCGAGGTGTGGCAGGCAACCGCTTTCACGCTGGGCTATCAGTTGGGGGTGCTGCTCTTTCCGACCCTGATCCCGATGTTGCTCTGGTTGTACTTCGAACGCAGGTTCGTGACCACGGTGGTGGTGGAAGGCGCCATGGTGGGCAGCCTCGAATCCTCCCTCCGGAAGGAGGTTGTGGGGCAGGTCACTTCAGATAAGCCGCACTGATCCGCTTGAGGGTGCCGTCGGCGTGCAGGGCGTCGAGGGCGTGTTGCAGTTGTGCGAGGGTGTCCGGGGCCGTGTCCTTGTGGCAGGCGATGCCGAGAACGGATTCGCGGACGGTGAAAACGTCTTCGAAAGCGGCCGTGTCGATGCCCGATTCCTGCATGTTCCAGCGCACTGTGTTGGATTCATAGGAGATCGCATCGAAGCGGCCGCCGGCGAGCATGCGGACCAGGCTGCGTGCCGAGTCTGCGCGTGACAGGGTGGCGGTGCTGCCGTCATTGAGCAGGGCCTGCTCGCCGATGTCTTCGCGCACCACGCCAATGGTGTAGGGCACAAGGTCGGCGACGGTGTCGATTTTCAGTTGACGCTCGCGTGGGGCGACGATGGCGATACGGGTGGCGATGATCGGTGACACGAAATGGAACAGGGCCTTGCGCGGTTCGGTCACCGTGGTGGAAAACAGGCAGACGCCGGTTTGTTCCTGTGCCATGCGGTAGCCTCGTGCCCAGGGCAGCATCTGGATGTCGGAGGACTGTTTGTCGACCCCCAGCCGCGTCCAGATGTGTTGCAGCACTTCGACGCTGATACCGGTCGGTACGCCTTGGTCCGTGTAGTTGAAGGGCGCGTATTCTTCGCTCACCCAAACGAGCTCGGATACGGTCTGAGCTTGCGCTGGGAGTCCGGTCAGTCCCAGCCATGCGGCGGCAAGCGCTGCGCGCAGCGAGCGGCCGGGCTGGCGTGCTTGGGGGCTTGGCCTCATTGCGGAGGTCTCCTGGGCGGGGTCAGCGTTGTTTGAGAACGACCAGCGTCAGGTCGTCATACAGGGTCTGGCTACCGATGTGGCGTTTCACGTCGGCGACGATCAGGTCCTTGATGTCTTCTGCCGGTAGCGCGCGGTGGCGCTGGATCAGGGCGCTGAGGCGCTCAAGGCCGTACAGCGCATGCTGTTCGTCGGCCGCCTCGGTGATGCCATCGGTGTACAGCACCACGGTGTCGCCCGAGAACAGGTGCAGGTCCACATGGTTGACGAACTCTCCGACCTGATCGATCAGACCGATGGGGAAGCCCAGTTCGTCGGTGTCGATGACTTCGAGCGCACCGTCACGGCGGGCGATGATGATGGATTCGTGCTGACCGCAGATGCGCAGTCGCCCCTTTTCTCCGGCCAGGGCCTCTTCGCTGCGCGGGCTGTGGTAGTCGAGCAGTGCAAGGGTGAGGTTCTTTCCGCAGCCCATGCGCTGTACATTTTCGTAGATGGTGGTGTTGAGCGTTTCCATCACGCGCACCATGTCTTCTTCGCGACAGGTGAGCAGGGTGCGTACCGCGCTTTGTGTCATCAGCATCACGATGCCGCTTTCCAGGCCGTGGCCGGTGACGTCGCCAATACCGATGCGCACGCCTCCGGTGTGGCGCAGAATGTCGTAATAGTCTCCGCCAACCTCGCTGGCCGGCTCCATGTAGGTGGCGATTTCGAGTGGCTCGATGGCATCGAGCTCGGCACGCGAAGGCAGCAGGATCTGCTGGATCTTGCGTGACACGTCAAGCTCGGCGCCCAGCCTGAGGTTCTCGTCGCGGGCCTGATCGCGCTGTTCCAGCCCGCGCTGAAAGGCGTGCATCAGGTCGTCCAGTGAGTTGACCAGTTGACCGAGTTCGTCGCGATCGTGCCCGCTCAGGCGTGGCCGTGCCCACCGGCCGGGCGCGGTGGGGTCGATGCGCACGATGGCGGCATGCAGTGCGAGCAGCGGGCGGGTGATCAGGAAGTAGAACACGAGCACCACCAGCCCCGAGATGATCAGCGCCTTGACGATGCCCAGCACGATCAGCATGAGGCCTCGCTGCATGAAGCTGTTCGCGATCTCGTCGGCGGCCAGGACGATGGCAAGTTGGCCGACATGGCTGGCCTGCCCGCCTTCCGGCCGGTGCTGGAGGGGCAGGGTGTGATGGGTGAGGTCTCCGAACAGTGAATGCACCACCGGCCCGGCCCGGTCGGGCTCGGCACGCTCGCCGGCGGCGAAGCCGTTGCCGAAGTTGTCCTGGAGCTTCACCGAGTGAATCTGGGGGTAGGCCAGCAGGCTGTCGACCACTTGTGTGGCCAGGGTTTCGTTGTACTGAAACAGGGCCTCCGCAGCGGGGCCCTGGGTGAGTTGCAGCGTCAGGGTGGTCTGGTCGCGGATGTCGCGACGCATCGATTGCCAGTCGGCATACAGCTCGATGAGTCCGGCGAGCAGCCCGAGCAGCAGTACGATGACCAGCGTGAGGCTGGCCTGGCGTACGGTGAGGCCATGCCATGCGCTCACGCCCCGTTGCTGGCGTGCAGGGGCGTCGTGAGGTGGCGGGGGCGCGGTGGGGTCGGTGCTCATCGCGGGGGGGGCGGGCGGCTCAGCATGGCGTGTCGGACGGCAGGATGGACATCAGCTGAAGCTCAGTTCGAGTGCGGGCATCAGGCGCTTGAGGTTGTTGAGGGATTTGCCCTGCCAGGCGATGTCATTGGAGCCGAGCACCTGCAGCGCGCAGGTCTTGCGGTTGCGGGCGGTGATGACGAACTTGGACAGGGTGGCGATGCCGGAGCTGTTCAGGAACTCCAGGCCGGACAGATCCAGCGTGAGCTGTGCATCGTCGCACAGTGCGGACTCCAGCAATTCGGAGATGGGGGCATATTCGCTCAATCCCCCAAGCCTCAGTGCGCCGGTCATGGCAATGCAGCGCGTTGCCGGGTCGAATTCGACCCTGTAACCCTCTCCCTTCAGTGTTTGCATCGAGTGCTCCATCAAATTTTCAGGGTGACCTGCGAGTGCACACGAAAGCAGCCATCGGTGGCCGGTTCGAAGCGCCAGGCAAGTTCGGCATTGTAATCGTTGATCATCGTCAGGTAGCCCAGACCGGCGCTGCTGTCGCTCAGGGCGTTTTCTTCCAGCTGCTGGAGGTACAGTTCGTTGGGGTCCGAAGCGTCGAGCCGCTCGATGTACAGGCGGTAACGCTCGGTGGCTTCGGCGCTGGCGCCATTGCTTTCCTGGAAGACGATACGGTCCTGGTCGAGATGCAGGCTGATGTTGATCGGCTCGGACAGGGTGCGATCATGGAACTTCATCGCGTTTTCCAGCAACTCGTTGGCGATGTAGCTGACTGCGCCACGAATCTCGGTCTGGCGTGCTCGCGTGGTCGGGTCGTTGTCGTCCAGAGGAAAAAAAGTCGTCACATAGTCGCCGAGAAAGTCGGCTGACAGGCCGTTGTTGCGCCAGCGCTGCTGCAGCGGCACGGTGCCCGGCCAGAAAGACAGGTTGAGCGATTCGCTGCCCTCGGTGGGGGCCAGCGAGCGGAACTGCCCGAACTCTTTCATCATGATGTGTTTCCGCGATCAGTGAGATTGAATGACGATGCGGTCTCGTCCTTGCTGCTTGGCAATGTACAGCAAGCGGTCGACTTCGGCCAACAGGTCGTGTTCGTCGCCGTCTGCGGGCACCTGGGCGGCAACGCCGATGCTGATGGTGATGTAGTCGGACAGCGGCGAAGCGCCATGGGGCAGGCGGGCGGCCTTCAGGGCTTCGTGCAGGCTGTTGGCCACCTTGAGGGCGCCGGCGGCCCGGGTGTTGGGCAGCAGGACGACGAACTCTTCGCCGCCGTAGCGGGCGATCAGGTCGTTGCTGCGGTTGAGGGTGTCACGCAGCACGGCGGCAACCTGCTTGAGGCATTCGTCTCCGGCCTGGTGGCCATGCAGGTCGTTATAGGGTTTGAAGAAGTCTACATCGCACATGAGCACGGCGAGCGACTCTCCTTCGCGGCGTGCCCGTGCCCATTCCTGTGCGAGACATTCGTCCAGCTTGCGGCGGTTGGCCAGGCCGGTCAGCACATCCTGTCGTGCGGCGTTTTCCGATTCGATGTAGCGGTTGAGCCATTGCAGGTCGATCTGGTCGGCGTGCTCGGTGATGGTTTGCAGCACCAGCTCCAGGTCGCGGCTTTTTTGCGTGATGGTGCTGACCAGGTCGCGCAACTGCCGCTCCACCACCAGACGCTCATGAACCTCGTTCTTGAGTTGGCGGTTGGCGGTTTCAAGCTGGGCCTCGATCGCGTCGCCATGTTCGATGGCGGTGGTCAGCGCGATCTCCAGATCGCAGCGTTCCTGATTGAGCTGATCGACCATCGCGGTCAGCTCGGCGAGCGTCTGCTCCAGATCAAGTACCTTCACATAGGGGTCTTTGATGGACATGGTCTGACATCGGTGGGACTCCATGGCTTCGGTACCGGGTACTGCGCCCGGACCTGAGCGCTGGGGAGGGAGGCCGATCATGCGATTCCCGGTTGTCTGGCGTCCGTCATTTTCCGTGAGTGCCGGGGCAAGTGCAAGAAGCAGGCGATGATTACGTGTGTTGAGGGTGACTCTCTCGCGTATCGTAACCGCTTGTCACGGTTTATCACAGCTCGGGCGGTTGCGCCGCGTTCAAGCGGTGCGATATGGGGCGCAGTGTGCATTCCGTCACATACGGGTGGGGCTTTCAAGTCTATAATTTTCCCATAAAAAACAATTACTAAGTGCTTTGTCATGAACGCTGGCGCAGGGGTATGCCATCGGTTTTTGACGCCTCGGGAAAAGATATGAAACTGAAGGCTCTCGCATCCGCGCTCGTGCTGCTGTCAGCCATGCAGATGGCACAGGCTGCGCCCATCTTGTGTGGCAAGGGATCGCCTGCAGCGGATTGTGTTGTGGCCGGGGGCGACAGCGCCACTGACTACTGGTACGGGGCGCTCAATCCGTCCGAGGGCAGTGTGAGCGCTTTCATCAATGGCAATGAGCAGCTCGGCTGGGGGGATGGCTGGGCGTATGTGACGAAGCTTGAAAATGGCCGCCTGGCTTCAGGTTTGCACGAAGGCGTCCGCTTCGACCTGAGCGTAAGCCCGCAGCAGGGCACATGGTCGGTCAGCGTGCACGAGATGGCGGGGCTGTCGGGGGTGTTCGACGTGATCGCGGTGCTCAAGGCCGGGCCACAGCTTGGGTTGTGGTATCTGCCGGAACTGGCACAGACCGGGGGCACGTACGGTGGCCAATATGCCATTCCCTGGACCGTGGGCAAGGGAAGTACGCCAGCGCTGTCGCATTTCGGTCTGTTGGTGAGGACCTCCAGCGCGCCTCCGCCGCCTGAGTTGCCGCCGGTCGGCCAGCCGCCCCCGGGCGAGCCTCCGGCAGAGGTGGCCGAGCCGGGCAGCCTGGCCCTGTTTGGCGCGGGGCTGGTCGCGCTGTATGCGCTGGGGCGTCGCCGTAAGCCAGGCCATTGCTGCAAAGGTGCGTGACAGGGGCGTGTGAGCGGGTAGAATCCCGGGCACTTTGCAACTTTGCCGCAAGCATGGCTTGCCTTTTCCCCGACATGGACAAACTCAGCGATCTGAACCAACTTCCCCAAGCCAGCCTGTTCGGGCGTGGCGATGTTTTCGTGCTCTTTGGAGAACTGTTCGGCCGTGGCTATGCCACCGGGCTGGTCGAGCAGGCGCGCAGCGCAGGAATGGAGATCGTCGGCATTACGGTGGGGCGGCGCGATGAGCACAACGCGCTGCGTCCGCTGACCGATGAGGAACTGGCCGCAGCCGAAGCCAGTCTGGGGGGGCGCATCATCAATGTGCCGCTGATGGCCGGTTTCGATCTGGACGCACCGGCAGGCGAGCCGACCCCGACCGAACTGCTCAACCGCATGACGCTGAAGAGCTGGGAGCATGACACGCTTGACTGGGCGCATGTCGAGCAATGCCGCGAGGTCGGCACCCGGCGCTTTCGTGACGCGCTGGCCGACGTCATGCGTCAGCTCGACGGCATGATCGGCAGTGGGCGCAACGTATTTTTCGCCCACACCATGGCGGGGGGCATTCCGCGCGCGAAAGTCTTCATGGTGATTGCCAACCGCATCTACAAGGGACGCGGGGAGCGCTTCATGTCCTCGCAGACCCTGCTCGACAGCGATTTGGGCAAGCTGATCCTGCAGAACTTCGACGAAGTGTCGGCCAACACCTTCCAGTACCTCATCGAAGGCAGTGCCGCAATCCGGGCGCGGATCGAGGCCGAAGGCGGACAGGTGCGCTACACCGCATATGGTTATCACGGCACCGAAATCCTGCTCGATGGCCGTTACCAGTGGCAGACCTACACCAACTACACGCAGGGCTACGCCAAGATGCGGCTGGAGCGCATCGCCCGCGAGGCCTGGGCCGACGGGGTGAAGGCCACGGTGTATAACTGCCCGGAAATCCGCACCAACTCCACCGACGTGTTCGCCGGGGTCGAGTTGCCGCTGATTGCCTTGCTCGAAGCCCTGGTGCACGAGGGCGGCGGCGCCTGGGCACAATCGCAGTGGCAAGCCTGCCGTGCGCTGCTGGCCGAGGGCGTGACGCTGGAGGCGGTGCTGCAGAAAGCGGCCGATTTCCAGCGCAGCGAGGTGATGCAGGCGTTCCGTGACTTTGCCGCGTGGCCGATGCCCAATACCGCCGCACAGGCCGAGCTCACCATTGGCACTTCCGAAGAGATCGCCCAGATGCACCAGGATCGCAAGGCGCTGATTACCGACCTGCTCAGCGGGCTGGTGCTGGCGTCCACCGGCGCACTGATCTTCCGTGCCTCCTCAGCCCCGCAGGGGCCGGTGGTGTGGCTCAACCACGACATCATCGCCCGGCAACTCAACCACGCGCACGCCTGAGCGGCGGCCTGCATCCTGCTCAAGGCTGCAGGCGCATCGTTCGCAGTCGCAGTGCATTGCCCAGCACGAACACGCTGGACAGGGACATGGCTGCGGCGGCAAACACGGGTGACAGCAGCGCGCCGAAGGCCGGGTAGAACACGCCGGCGGCCAGCGGAATCAACGCGCTGTTGTAGGCAAAGGCCCAGAACAGGTTTTGCCGGATGTTGCGCAGTGTGGCGTGCGACAGCGCCACTGCGCGCGGCACGCCGGCCAGATCGCCCGACATCAGCACCACATCGGCACTTTCGATGGCCACATCGGTGCCGCTGCCAATCGCAATGCCCACATCCGCTTCGGCCAGCGCCGGGGCGTCGTTGATGCCGTCGCCCACGAAGGCGATGCGCGGATGGCGTCCTCCGGCCTGTTCCCGCAGTTGCTTCAGTGCGGCCACCTTGCCGTCGGGCAACACTTCCGCGATCACATGGTCCACGCCGGCCTGACGGGCAACCGCCTGCGCGGTGCGGGCATTGTCGCCGGTGATCATGGCCACTTTCAGGCCCATTGCATGCAGCGTGTCGACCGCCTGGCGAGAGCCGGGCTTGAGCGGATCGGCCACCGCGATGATGGCGGCCAGTTGGCCATCGATCGCCGCGTACAGAGGGGTCCGGCCCTGATCGCCCAGACGTTCGGCCTGCGTGGCGAGGGCGCTGACATCGATGCCCCGCTGCGCCATCATGTGGGCGGCCCCCACCTCCACCCGGCAACCATCGACGTGGCCTTGCACGCCCTGTCCTGTGGTGGCCTCGAAGCCTTCCACGCCGGCCAGCGCCAGGCCCCGCGCGCGTGCCGCAGCGACGATGGCGGCAGCGATCGGATGCTCGGAGTGCTGCTCCACGGCCGCGACGCGCGCCAGCACCTCGTGCTCATTGAAACCCTCAGTGGTTTCCAGGTCGGTGAGTTCCGGTTTGCCCACGGTCAGCGTGCCGGTTTTGTCCAGCGCGACCACGCGCGCCTCGCGCAGCAACTGCAGCGCGTCGCCCTGGCGAAACAGCACGCCCATGCGCGCGGCACGGCCGGTGGCGACCATGATCGAAGTGGGCGTGGCCAGCCCCATGGCGCACGGGCAGGCCACGATCAGCACGGCCACCGCATTGACCAGCGCAAAGCCCAGCGCCGGTGCGGGGCCGAACAGCAACCAGGCGATGAAGGTGAGCAGGGCCACCCCCATGACCACCGGCACGAACACCATCGTCACTTTGTCCACCAGCGCCTGAATCGGCAGCTTCGCGCCCTGGGCTGCCTCGACCATGCGGATGATCTGCGCCAGCACGGTGTCGGCGCCCACCTGCGTGGCCCGGAAGCTGAAGGCCCCCCGGGTATTGAGGGTGCCCCCCACCACGCGGTCGCCGGGCGACTTCTCCACCGGCACGGGCTCGCCGGTAATCATGGATTCATCCACAAAGGAGCGGCCCTCGGTGAGCTCGCCATCGACGGCAATCTTCTCGCCGGGGCGCACTGCGACGATGTCGCCCACGCGCACCTCGGCAATTGCGATCTCCTGCGCCTGACCGTCGCGCATCACCCGGGCCGTGCGCGGCTGAATCTGCATCAGGTGCTGGATGGCTTCGCTGGTGCGTCCCCGGGCGCGGGCTTCCAGGCGGCGGCCGATCAGGATCAGGGTGACGATCACGGCGGCGGCCTCGTAATACACATTCACCGTGCCCTCCGGCAGCAACCCCGGAAGAAAGGTGGCCACCACGGAATAGCCCCAGGCCGCGCTGGTGCCCAGGGCCACCAGCGCATTCATGTCCGGGGCGCCGCGCAGCAGCGCGGGCACGCCCTTCCTGAAGAAGCGCAGGCCGGGGCCGAACATCACCAGCGTGGTGAGCACGCACTGCAGCCACCAACTGTGCTGCTGCCCCAGGGTGTGCTGCACCCAGTGATGCATCGCAGGCAGCAGGTGCGATCCCATCTCCAGAATGAACACCGGCAGGGTCAGGGCCACGGCCAGCCAGACCGCACGCTGCAGCCCGAGCTCTTCCGCACGGGCGGCCTCGGCGCGCGCATCCTGGCTCACCTCGGCCGACAGGCGTGCCCCAAAGCCGGCACGGCCGATGGCCTCGATGAGTTGCTGGGGGGTGACCGCGCCCACCGTTTCCACATGCGCCCGGTGGGCAGCCAGATTGACGGTGGCCACCTGCACGCCCGGCACGCGCTTCAGGACTTTCTCCACCCGTCCCACGCAGGCCGCGCAGCTCATTCCCTCGATGTCCAGTTCCAGACGGTCGCGCTGCAGGGTGTAGCCCGCCTTGTCCACCGCCTGTTCGATGGCCACCCAGTCAAGCGGCCGGTCGGCGGTGATCGTGGCCGACTCGGTGGCCAGGTTCACGCTGGCCGAGCGCACGCCTTCCATCTTCAGCAAGGCCTTTTCGACATGCGCCACGCAGGAGGCGCAGCTCATGCCGGCAATGTGCAGGGTATGTGAGGAGCAGGCCTGTGGGCTGCCTGCGGTCGGGTGGGTCATGATGCCTTCCTTGATCTGGAGCCTTCGTGGGCGCTCAGGCGATAGGGTAACCAAGAAGTGTGTCCAGTGGGGTGCCGGGGAGGGCGAGGCGTACTACTCTTGGCAGGCAGGCAGGCAGGCAGGCAGGCGGGCGGGCCGGTGGATTGCTTCGAAGTGTGATGGATTGCTGCGCGCGCAGCCTGGCTTTGCGCCTACAATCGAAACCGTAAACACAGTCACCCACCTGCCATGCGTGAAACGCCAAGAACCGTCCTGCGCAGCCTGACCGTGCTGCCCATGCTGTCGATGGCGGGGGGCTGTGCGCCTGCGGGCGAACTGGTGATTGCCAGTCATGTCTGGCCCGGCTACGAGCTGATGTTTCTGGCGCGCGACCAGGGCTGGCTGCCGGCCGAAGGTTTGCGCCTGCTTGAAATGCCCTCGGCCTCGGCCTCGCTCGCGGCGTTGGCCGCCGGGCAGGCACAGGGCGCGACGCTGACGCTGGATGAGGTGCTGCTCGCGCGCAGCCGTGGGTTGATGCTGAGTATCGTGCTGGTGTGCAATGTCTCGAATGGCGCCGATGTGGTACTCGCGCGCCAGCCACTGGCCGACCTGAAGCAGCTCGGTGGCCGTCGTGTCGGGGTGGAAACCAGTGCGCTGGGCGCGCTCATGCTGCACAAGTTGCTGAAGGCGGCGGGGCTGCCGGAGGACGCAGTGGAGGTGGTGTCGGTGGAGGTGAGTCGCCATCTCGAAGTCTGGGATGCCCGGGAGGTGGATGTTCTGATCACGTATGAACCGGTCAGCAGCCAGGTGCAGGCCCGTGGAGGCGTGCGCGTGTTCGACAGCAGGCAATTGCCCGAAACCATTTTCGACCTGCTGGCCGTCGAACCGAAGGCCGCCCGCCGTCATGCGAAAGCGCTGCGTGGCCTGATCGGTGGGCACTTCCGGGCGCTGCACCACCTGCGCCACAATCCGCTGGATGCCGCTTATCGCATGGGCGTGCGCATGGGGCTGGACGGGCCGCAGGCCCTGCAGGCCTTCCGTTTTCTGGAGCTGCCCGACCTGTCGCACAACCGGCGCTATCTGGGGGTGCAGGGCAAAATGCTCGAACGTGCCGCCGGCGAGCTTGCACGCCTCATGTTCGAGCACGGCCTGGTCGAGCAGATGCCGCCGCTCGACGGACTCCTGACCGATGCCTATCTGGGCGGGGGGGCACCATGAGGCGGTGGCTGCTCCTATTAATCCGGCCCTTGAGCATGCTGTTTCCGTTCGCCCTGAGCGTGTCGAAGGGCGCTGCCGGGAGTGGGCTTCGACAGGCTCAGCCCGAACGGCTGTCGGTGGCTCAGCCCGAACGGTTGTCGGTGGCTCAGCCCGAACGGTTGTCGGTGACTTTAAGGGCGGGGTTAATAGCGTGCTGTCTGTGGGCGTCATGCCTGCCGGTGTTCGCCAGTGCGTTGGAACCGCTGGTGTTCGGCGTGTTCGCAAACCGTTCGCACCAGGAGTCGGAGCAGCGCTGGGGCGAACTGGCCGCCTACCTGGGCCGTGCCCTGCCGGGCTACGAGGTGCGCCTGCTGCCGCTGGACGCCGCCGAGATGGAGGATGCCCTGCGGCGCAACCAGCTCGACCTGCTGCTCACCAATCCGTCTCACTACGTGGTGCTGCGTCAGAGCTATCCCCTGTCCGGCGTGATCGCCACGCTGGTGGAAGAGGAAAACGGCACGCCCACGCCCGTGCTGGGCGGGGTGATCTTCACCCGGGCCGAGCGTACCGAATTGCGTACCCTGGCGCACCTGAAGGGCCGGCGGGTGGCCGCCCTGGCCGAGCGCTATCTGGGCGGACGCGCAGCGCCGGCATTCGAGTTGATGCGCGCCGGCATCGACCCGAAGCGCGACCTGACCCTGGTGGTCAAGCCGTTTCAGGATGAAGTGGTCGAGGCGGTGCTGGCGGGCGAGGTGGATGCCGGCATGGTGCGCACCGGCATCATCGAACGCATGATGGCCGAGGGGCGGCTGTCGCCGGAGCAGATTCGGGTGCTCAACGAGCAGCACTTGCCCGGCTACCCCTTCCGGGTGTCGACCCGGCTGTACCCCGAGTGGCCGGTGGTGGTGTTGCCGCATGTGCATCCGACCACGGTGGGCCGTCTGGCGGCCGAACTGCTGTCCCTGGCGCCGGACAGTGCGGCCGCGCGTGCGGCGGACATCCACGGCTTCACCCTGCCGGCCGACTACCTGCCGGTGGAAGAATTGATGCGCACCCTGCGCATCGCCCCCTTCGATGTGGTACCGCCGATCAGTTTCGATGACTTGTGGGCGCGGCATGCGCTGGTGATCAGTCTGCTCGGCGGTGGCGCGACTGCGCTGCTGGGGGCCCTGTTCCTGCTGCTCGCCAACCGGCAGCGCCTGCTGGAGTCGCAGCACCGGCTGCGCATCAGTGAGCAGGGGCTGAGGCTGGCGGCAAGCGTGTTCGCCACCGCCAATGAAGGGGTGCTGGTGACCGACCGGGCGGGCAGCATCATCGAGGTGAACGATGCCTTCACCTTCATTACCGGCTATGAACGCGAAGAGGTGCTGGGAAAGAATCCCCGGGTGTTGTCGTCCGGGCGTCACGACGAGGCCTTTTTCAGCCGCATGTGGCGCTGCATCAACGAAACCGGGCGCTGGCGCGGCGAGATCTGGAATCGGCGCAAGAACGGTGAAGTCTATCCCGAGCACCTGTCGATCAGCGCGGTGCAGGGCGACGACGGGAAGGTCAGCCATTATGTGGCGGTGCTGGCGGACATCAGCCATCTCAAGGCCCATGAGCAGGAGCTCAAGCGGCTGGCGCATTACGACCCGCTCACCGGCCTGCCCAACCGGCGATTGCTCAGTGACCGTATCGCGCAGGCGATGACTCATACCCGTCGGCGGGGCGACATCATGGCGCTGGTGGTGCTCGATCTGGACGGTTTCAAGCCGATCAACGACAGCCTCGGGCATGAGGCCGGCGACCGGGTGCTGAAGGGGGTGGCGCAGCGGCTCAAGCGCTGTCTGCGCGGGGGCGACACGGCCGCCCGCCTGGGGGGCGACGAGTTTGTGCTGGTGTTGCTGGGCATCGACAGCCTGCGTGAATGCGAGCTGGCCTTCGAGCGGATTCTGACCGAACTGGCCCGGCCGCTCGACCTCGATGGCTCGGGCTCGGTGGTGGTGTCGGCCAGCCTGGGGGCCACCCTGTATCCGGATGACCACAGCGATGCCGACACCCTGCTGCGCCATGCAGATCAGGCCATGTATCGCGCCAAGCAGGAGGGGCGCAACCGCTTCCATGTCTTCGATGCGGAGCACGACCGGGGGGTGCAGGAGCTGCGTGTGGAGCTGGAACGCCTGTCGCATGCGCAGGCCAACCGCGAGTTCGTGCTGTATTACCAGCCGAAGGTGGACATGCGCGACGGTGAGGTGCTCGGCATGGAGGCGCTGGTGCGCTGGCAGCATCCGTCGCGCGGGCTGCTGCCGCCGGCAGAATTCCTGCCCTTGCTGGAGGGCACGCCGCTGGAGCTGGAATTTGGCCGCTGGGTGATCGACACGGCGCTGGCCCGCCTGCAGGCCTGGCAGGCAGATGGACTGGACCTGTCGATGAGCATCAATCTGGCGGTCCGCCACCTGCTTCAACCCGACTTCCCGCAGCAGCTTGCGCAGGCACTGGCGGCATATCCGGACATTTCGCCGGCCGATGTCGAGCTGGAAGTGCTGGAAAGCGCTGCAGTGGAGGACTGGGAGCTGGCCGGCCGGATTCTCGGGGAATGTCGCACCCTCGGGGTCAGCTTTGCGCTGGACGATTTCGGCACCGGCTATTCTTCCTTGCTGCAACTGCGCCGCCTGGCCGCGCAGACCCTGAAGATCGATCAGCACTTCGTGCGCGACATGCTCGAAGACCCCGACGACCTGCTGATCGTCGAGAGCGTGATCCGCCTGTCCGAGTCCTTCCAGCGCCGGGTGGTGGCCGAAGGGGTGGAGACCGAAGAGCATGCCCGGGCGCTGGTGGCGCTGGGCTGTCATGAGGGGCAGGGCTACGGCATTGCCCGCCCCATGCCGCCCGAGGCGGTGATGGACTGGATCAGGGACTGGCGCGATCAGGGCTTCTGGCGTCGTCCGTGAGCGCCGGCCCTGCTCAGTCGATGATTCTGCGCACGCCCGACAGATAGGCGTCGCCATAGTCGATGACGGCGTCGCGCTTCAACCCTTCGGTGGCAAAGTGCATGTCGCCGGCGGTGTCGAGCAGCGTGCGCATTTCGTCGATCAGCGTGGCGAGCGATTCCTCGATGGTGTAGCTCAGGCTGTGGATGTCGTGCATGGCATGGTCGTCGACTTCACCCGAGAGCAGCTCGGCCAGCTTGGCGTTGGCTTCTTTCAGGTTGGCGACGGCCTGTTCGACGTTGTCGGCCTTCTTCGCCTCAAAGTGGGAGACACGCTCGGGCGGCGGGCTGTCGCTGGCCTGGCAGAGCGGGGCGATGGCGAAGCCGGTGGCCAGGGCGATGAGGGCGTAAGTCTTTTTCATGAGAGGCTCCTTGTTGCGTGTTGGATGAATAAGCTCGGGGGGTGTGGTGCCTGGGCAGGTCAGTAAATGTCCCGGCGGTAACGCCCGCTGTCGGTGAGCTGGCGCACGGTGCCGGCACCGAGTGCGTCGATGAGCGTCTGGTGCACCGCCGGCCCCATGCCGACTGCGTTGCCGCAGACGTAGATCGCCGCGCCTCCGGCGACCCATTCGCGCAGGCTGTCTGCGGCGCGCTGCAGGCGGTGCTGGACATATTCGCCGGCCGGGGCATCGCGCGAGAAGACACGATCGCAACGCGCGAGCAGGTCGGCCTGCATGAGGGCGTCCAGCTCTTCGCCGCAAAAGTCGTCGTGTGCGGCATGGCGTTCGCCAAACACCAGCCAGTTGCGCCCGTCGCCCTGTGCGGCGCGCTGGCGCAGGTGTGCCATCAGGCCGGCCAGTCCGGTGCCATTGCCGATGAGGATCAGCGGTCGGTCGTGGTTGTCTCCGATACGAAAGTTGTGATGCGCGCGCAGGCGACCACGCAACACCGTGCCGGGTTGCGCCGTATCGCACAGCAGGCTGGACATGCGGCCGGGCTGGCCGTCCGGACCGGCGATGGCCCGCACCAGCAGCTGGACGGCACCGTCGCCCGGCAGGGACGCGATGGAATACGCGCGCGGCGCCTCGTCCTGCCCGGGCAGGTAAAGCTGCAGCAGGTCGCCGGCCTGCCAGTCGGGCGTGGGGCGCCTGGGGGCATCCCGGTCGGCGCCGGCAACCGCTTCGAGTTCCACCTGAAACACCGCGTGCCCCACGCTGCCGGGGTTCAGCCGGTGTCGGGCGCGCAGGTGCCAGAAGCCCGGGGCGGGCTGGGCGGCTTCGGGCAGCTCGGCCAGCTCGGCCAGTCCGGCGACGTTGGCGACCTGGTGGCGCCATTGTTGCAGGCTGTCCGCATTGGCTTGATCCAGCTCCACGCGGGGGAACAGGGCCTGTGCGCCATTGTCCTGCAGCCAGGCGTCGAGCCGGCGGCCAAAGCCGCAATAGTGCCGGTAGCGGCGGTCGCCCAGCGCGAGCAGGCCATACTGCACGCCGTCCAGCGGCAGGGGGTGGCCCATGCACTGCTCGACGAAGCGGGCCGCATTGTCCGGCGCGTCGCCTTCGCCACAGGTGCTGACCAGAAACAGAACCGGTGTGCCGGCCTGCAGGCGGGCGGAGGAGAGCTCGGCCAGTGGCAGCAGCTGGGCGGTCACGCCACCGTTGCGCAGGGCCTCGGCGGTTTCTTCGGCCAGCTCGTGAGCACATCCGCTCTGGCTGGCATAGGCCACCAGCACGACGCTGTTTGCCGTTTCAGCAGCGCCAGTGGCCGTGGGCGAAGCACTGGCAGGGCGCTGGCGGCGCCAGGCCCGCAGGCACACCCAGGTGTAGGCCGCCAGGGTGGCCCCGGCTGCTGCCAGTCGGGGAAGCTCGATGCCGGTCATGGCTTATTGCGGCAGCACTTCCAGGGTCGCGACATAGGACAGGCGGCGCTCGGCGTTGTTGAGGCTGGCGTTGGTGTCGCTGATGCCGGCTTTCAGGTAGTACAGGCCCGGTGTCGGCCAGGTGATGCTGAACTGGCCCTTGTCGTCGGTGACGGCTTCGACCTTGTCGAGGTTGTCGCGGTAACGGGTGCCACCGGCCATCACGATGACCTCGACACCGGCCATCGGCTTGCCGTTGACGGTAAAGCCGAAAGTGGCGGGTTCCCCTGCGTACAGATCGTTCGGATGGGTGACCGGAGCCAGCTCCAGCCCCTGCCCGGTGGGTTCGAGCGCGCTCGGCTTGCCCACGGTAACGAAGGTTTCGATGCGGGAGACGCCTTCGCGCACGGTCAGTTCGTCGGCGCTGGACGGGATGTTTGCGGCCATGTCGGCCAGGGGGCCGCGCCAGCGCCTGGTTTCGCCCCCTTCCTTCCAGCTGGCCATCAGGCTGGCGTTCACCATGGCGATGCGGAAGGTACCGGTCTGGGTCAATTCGGCATCGAACACGGTGCGCAATTCGCCGCGCTGCAGGTTCTTCGGCTCCACGGCACTGCCGTCCGGTGCGGTGATGAACAGGTTGTCGCGCACCGCCATCGGGCGGTAGTTGAAGTGGAACAGGTCGTTGGAGACTGCGCCGTCGACCGTGATGTGGCCATTCGCCGACAGGACGGTGGAAGAAGGCAGCAGCCAGGCTTCGTGGGCCTGGGCCAGCGGGGCGGCGAGACTCAGGGCGAGTGCGGTCAGGGTGATGCGTGTGCGAAGCGTCATGGGTATGGTGTCCTCGATGGGGGGTGAATGGCTCAGGGCTTGAGTTGAACGGAGACTTTGCCCAATTCGTGTTTGCCGGTGATCGCATTGCCCACCGCGCCGGTGGGGGGCCACTGAATGGGCAGGCTGAGCAGCTCGCGGCCGCCGTGTTCGCGGGCCGCCTCCACCATCAGGCGGTATTCGCCAGCCGGCAACTCGCCCAGGGGGTGTTGTCCGGAAGTGAAGTTGAGGGTGTGCGCGCCCGGGGCACGGGTGGCGCTGGTCACGCCGTCGATCGGCATGACCAGCTCGCGCCCGGTGCGCCGCCACCACTGGCGCATGTCCTTGAGCCATTTGGTGCCTTCGTCGTTGCGCATCTTGGCGTCGTACCACACGGCCAGATTGGCAGCGACCGAGTTGTCCGGGCGCTCAAGCCAGACGGCGACGTATGGACGGCGAAAATCGGCTGCGCCGATCTGCGGCAGTTCGATTTCGATGTCCAGGCTGGCCGGCATCGCCGGGGGGCTTGCCAGCAGGCCGAGGGCGATGAGCGGGGCGGTGAGTGCGGATTTCTTCATGCGGGATGTGCTCCGTGATTCAGTGAATGAACAGCAGTGCCAGCAGCACTGGAATGACCACGCCCAGGCCCACTGTCGGCCAGACCATGGGGCGGTTGGCCGCGTGTGCCTGCAGGATGAGCAGCCCGGTGAGCGAGAACACCACACAGGCTCCGGCGAACAGATCGATGAAGCCGCTCCATGCGGGGCCGGTATTGCGTCCCTTGTGCAGATCGTTGGCCCAGGCAATCCAGCCCCGGTCGGTGCGTTCGTATTCCACCAGACCGCTGTGCAGGTCCACGTTCAGCCAGGCGTCGCCCCCCGGACGGGGCAGGGGCAGGTAGATTTCGTCCTCGCTCCATTCGGCGGACAGGCCGCGCAGGGAAACCCCCATCTCGCGGCGTATCCAGGTGCGCAACTCGGCGGGCAGTGGCGCGTCGTCGCCGGCCTGCGCGGTCTGTAGCGCCCGGGTTCTGAGCGTGTCGAGCAGTACCGATGACAGCTCGGCCTGCTGGTTGACGATGGACGGCGTCGATTTGATGGCGCCAGCGTGGTTCAGGGTGATGCCGGTGACCGAAAACAGCAGCATGCCGAACAGGCAGATCGCCGAACTGATCCAGTGCCATTGGTGCAGGGTACGCAACCACGCCGCCCGCCTGGCCCGGCGTTCGGCCGTGGGGTCGGTGGGCTGCCGGCCCTCCGGTTGAAGGGCGGGCGGCGGGTGAGGTGGTGCGTAGGTCGGCATGGCGTGTCTTCGTGAAACGTGGCGACGGTTTTAGAAATGGATGTTCGCCGACACCCAGAAGGTTCGCCCGGAAGGCAGGGTGCCCTTGGTTGAGCGTGTGGACTTCAGGTACGGGCTGCCCCACACGGTCTCGCCGGCGTTGTTGGTCCAGGCGCTGAACTTGCGGAAGTCCTTGTCGAACAGGTTGAAGATGTTCGCGTTGAAGGTGATGTCCTTGTTCATCCTGTAGGCCCCGCCCAGGTGGAACAGGGTGTAGCCACGCAGGTCGCCCAGTGCCTGGTATTCGAGCTGGTCGTTACCGGTGAGGCTGGTTGGGTCGCCATCGAAGCGGCGGCTGTCGCCCCGGTATTCACCCCGCAGCCACAGGCTGTAGCGGGCGCTGGGGTCCCAGCGCAGCTGGGCATTGGCCACGTGCCTGGCGGTGTCGCTCAGCTTGCCGTTCTTGCTGCCAGCCTGCACGAGCTCGCTGTCGGTGTAGGTGTAGTTCAGGTTGAGCGACCAGCGCTCGGCCAGCGCGATGCGGCTGGACAGCTCGATACCCCAGGTCTTGCCTTCGTCGTTGTTGATCGAGTAGGTGGCCGTCGGGTTGGCCGCGCAGCTGGAGATGAAGTCCACCGCGCAGTCGCCGCCGGAGCCGATCTTGTCCTTGATCCGGTTGTGGAACAGTGTGGCCGAAGCACTCATACCCTGAAGGCTGTCGTACAGCATGCCCAGTTCGGTGCTGGTGCTGGTTTCGGGGCGCAGGTCGGGGTTGCCGATCGAAATCACCGTGCCCTGTCCGCCGATGCCGGCTACGCCGTCGATGAGCTGGTTCAGGCGCGGGGCCTTGAAGCCCTGGCTTACTCCGCCCTTTACCGTCCAGTTTTCGCTGGCGTCCCATACCAGATAGGCGCGCGGGCTGAGTTCGCCGCCAAAGGCATCGTGGCGGTCGTAACGCAGGCCAAGCGTGGCGGCCAGGCTGTCGGTGAAGCGCCATTCGTCCTCGGCGAACAGCGACCACATGGTCTGGCTGTGGTTTTCCGGCAGCAGGCTGTCCTCAAGCTTGGCGTCCCACCACTGGCCGCCCAGGGTCATGATGTGGGCGTCGCCCAGCGGGGCGATGTACTTCGAGTCGAGTACCGTGTTGGTGGTTTCAAGCGTGCGGCGGCTGCCGATGTCCGGGCTCCCGCTCGGGCGCGAGGCGCTGGGGATGGTGCGGCCAGTGGTTTCGGTAGCGGTGCGCATCAGGCTCGATTCGAGCATGCCTTCGCCCAGCCGGCTGCTGTGGCCGATGGCGAGCTGGTCGCGGTTGAAGCGCATCGCATCTTCGTAGCCGCTGGCGGTGGAGGTGGCTGCGCCGGTGTTGCAGTTGATGTAGTCACGGGTGCCGAGCTGGCATTCGTCGTTGTTGTACCAGGTACGGCCCTGTTCCAGATCGAGCCAGATGTCGTGGTCGCGGCTGGGCGTCAGAGTGAGCTTGGCGCCGAGGGTGTGCTGCCGGGTCTCGACCGGTGACGGGCCACGCCTGGAGATGGCGCCCTCGCCGGAGGAGGGCAGAATGTCCGATTCGCCCCGCCGGAACAGGTTGCCGCGCACGGCCAGGCCCAGGGTGTCTTTGACGATGGGGCCGGTTGCGTAGAAATTGAATTTGCCGCTCTTGCCTTCGTCGCCGTCTTCCGGCAGGCCGGCTTCCAGCCCGAGGCTGCCGGTCCAGGCGCTGGCCACCTTGCGGGTGATGATGTTGACTACGCCACCCATCGCATCCGAGCCGTAGAGGGTGGACATCGGGCCGCGAATCACCTCGATGCGCTCGATTGCCGAAATGGGCGGAATGAAGCTGGTGAGCGCGTCGTCAAAGCCGTTCGGTGTGACATCGCCGGCCACGTTCTGGCGACGGCCGTCGATGAGGATCAGGGTGTAGTCACTGGGCATGCCACGGATGCTGATGTTCAGCCCCCCGGTCTTGCCGGTGGCTCCGCGCACGTCCACCCCCTCCACATCCTTCAGTGCTTCGGCCAGATCGCGGAATTGCTTGCTTTCCAGCTGTTCGCGGGTCACGACCGAAATTGAGGCCGGCGCGTGGCGCAGCTCCTGTTCAAAACCGGAAGCGGAGACGACCACCTCACGCAACTGCGTGGAGGTGTCCTGGGCGAATACGGCGGTGGGCAGGGTGCCTGCCAGCAGGGCGAGCGACAGCGCACGCGCCAGCGGGGCGCGTGCAGGCTTGCCCGCAGGGACTGCACAGGGACGGAAAGAACGGAATGGGACGGACAAGCAGTGCACCATGGAATCAGCTCCTGACTGGGATTGAAAACGTCTTTGGCTGGCTTCCCGGTGATGGGCAGGCCCGGGCAGGGCCTGTCGTCCAGGTGGCTGGCTACATCGTGTTGTCAGAATGATAATGATTCGCAACAATGGTTGCAAATTTCTGTGACACTGTGTTGTGTGCGTGCAACACGGCCTCTTGCCGTTGCCGGGTTTGTCCGGGGCACGCTCAGAACTTCACATTGGCGCTGATCCAGAAGCTGCGTGCCTTGTCCTTGTTGTTGTAATGGTCCGTATAGGACGGCTGCCAGCCGTTGACGCAGGTGTTGCCACTGGTGCACGGGGTGAAGGCGGTGTCGTAGGTGGTGAAATCCTCGTCCAGCAGGTTGTTGATCCGGCCGGTGAGGGTCACGTGCTTGTTCACCTGGTAGCTGGCTCCGAGGTGGAAAACTTCATAGTCCTCGTAGTACAGCTCTTTCTCCAACGTGGTGCTGTAACTGCGGTAGCGCCGGGAGCGTGCTTCCATGGACAGGAAGACGTTCAGGTCGGGCGTTGCCTGCCAGTCTAGCGTGGTGTTGAGCATGTGCTTGGCGGTGTTGTTGAGCGGACGCCCCTTGTTGCTGCCGCTTTTCTGCTCGCTGTCGGTATAGGTGTAGTTGCCGCGCAGCGCCCAGGCGTCGGCAATCTGCCAGCGTCCGGCCAACTCCAGACCCTGGATGATCACCTTGTCGATGTTGCCGCTACGGGTGGAGGAGGGCTGGTAGCCAAGGTCGGCATACTCACCGGGGCTCGCGCAAGGCGTCGAGGTGTCCGGGCCGCAAGGCACGTTCGCGATCTTGTCCCTGAAGTCGTTGTGGAATACGGTGGCATTGAAGCTGTGCCGGTTCGGATGATTCCAGTACACCGCGAGTTCGGTATTGCGACTGGTTTCCGGTTGCAGGTCAGGGTTGCCGAACATGGGCGACGTCCCCTGTCCACCGAAACCGACCACTCCGTCATAGAGCTGGGTGGTCTTGGGCGTCTTGTAACCGGTGCTGATGCCGCCCTTCACGGTCCACTGCGGATTCAGGGTGTAGACACCGTAGATGCGCGGCGAGACATGGTCGCCGAACACTTCGTGGTCGTCGTAGCGCACGCCAGCGGTCAGGGTGAAGGCCTCTGTAGGCATCCAGTTGTTTTCGACAAAGAACGCCCACATGTTGTGGTCCTGCACGCCGCCCGGCGTGCCTTCTTCCATGCCGAACACGCTGTCTTTCAGCTTCCCCCGGATGAGCTGGCCGCCCACCACCAGCAGGTGATCGCCTGCAAGATTGTGCAGCGGGATGTCGAGCTTGCCATCCAGGGTGAGCTGGCTGCTTTGCATCACCCGCTTCGGTCGCGGCAGGAAGGTGGCGGCGGCCATGTCCTTGCGCGCTTCGTCGCTCATGCCCTCGTAGGCACCCGTACCGTCGTACATTTGTTGCAGCAATTTGCGCTCGGCCACACTGAAAGGCAGGGTGCGGCCATTGTTGTCCGTTTCGACGTGGGCCAGGGAAACGAAGCTCGTGCCGAAGTCCCATTTGCCTTCGTGGGTCACCGACCATGCTTCGCGGGTGAATTCCTGCTCGTCGAAGTAGCCCACGCGAGGCTGAACCTTGCCGCCGCTGGCGCGCCAGACGGTGTCGATGCTATCGACCGTTCCCAGCGGAAACGCGATGTCGCCGCTGCGCTGGTTCAGGACCGGCGCGTTGTCATATGTCTGCGTCGAAGCATCGATATCGAGGGAAATCGTTTGGCGTGCATCGGGCGTGAAGTACAGGCTGGCGCCGTACGCCTTGTTGGTATTGTCGACCGTCTTGCCTCCACCGCCGAAACCCAGGGTGCGCCAGTGGACCGTGCCGTCGGGCGCGGTGGCGGGGGCAAATTCGGGTGTGGATGCCAGGCGCTCATACACGCTGCCGCGCACGGACAGGCCAAGCTTGCCGTCGATCAGCGGACCGCGCACGCTGAAATCCGTGGTGATGTCGTCGCCAAAGGCATCATCGCTTTGCAGGCTGCGGCCAAAGGTGGCGGAGCCTGCCCAGGTGTCGGTGACTTTTTTGGTGATGATGTTGATCACGCCGCCCATCGCATCGGCGCCATACAGGATGGAGGCCGGGCCGCGAATCACTTCGATGCGTTCGATGGCGTCCAGCGGCGGGATGTGGTTGAACTGGTTGCCGCCGAAGTTGTTCGGGTAAATGTCACCATGATTGTTCTGGCGCTTGCCGTCGATCAGCACCAGGGTGTAGTCGGAGCCCATCCCGCGCATGCTGATGGTGCGCTGTCCGGTCTTGTCCGACGTTTCACCCACATCCACCCCTTCCAGATCGCGCACCGCGTCGATCAGGGTGGTGTAGGGCTTGCGGGCGAGTTCTTCCTGAGTGATGACCGAGATGCTGGCCGGGGCATCGGTGATTTTCTGTTCAAAACCGGAGGCCGAGACGACGACCGTGTCGAGCTGTTGCTGGGCATTTGCAGTACCGGCAAAGGCCAGGGCCATTGCAACGGCAAGCTGTGTTGCACGGGGAAGGTGACGAAGGGCGTGGCGGTCTTGCTGCACTGGGTTCTCCTGATGGCTGAAGCGCGGGGCGAACGTGCCCTGTCAGGAGTCGAGCGTGTGCAGCACAGACAGCCGGCTCGGCCCTGAACGGGAGGCGTAAGACGCCCTGGCTGGCTGGCGGCATGCAGGAGGCCGCAGATGGCTGGCTAGGTTGCGCAGAAGTAGGGTCAAAATCGTTAATGAGAATTATACCCAATTGAGAATTGTTATCAAGCTTTGTCCGCATCCTGGGGCGCTCGAGGACGCCATCGGTGAGGACGAAAGTCCGTTGATACAATCCCGGCTTCGTGCGGCAGAAACGTTCTGGAGACAACACCATGGCAGCCACGAACTTCAAGACCGAGAACAACACCTTTCGCAAGCTCATTGGCAATGGTCTGACCTACCGCATTCCCCGCTTCCAGCGTGACTACAGTTGGACGAACGATGAATGGGAGGACTTGTGGCTGGACATCCTCGGAACCCTGCGGGCCGACGGGGAGGCTGCGCACTATATGGGCTATCTCGTGCTGCAGTCGGCAGATGACAAGTCCTTTGATGTCATTGACGGACAGCAACGCCTGACGACCGTCAGCCTCATCGTGCTGGCCGTCCTGAAGAATCTCCAGAGACTGATTGAGGCAGGAAACGAGCCTGACGCAAACACGCAGCGCTTGAACCAGATCCGGCAGACCTATGTCGGCTATCTCGATCCCGTCACCCTGATTGCCCGCCCCAAGCTGAGCCTCAACCGCAACAACAACCACTATTTCCAGACCTATCTGGTCCCGCTCGGGCATCTGCCGCAGCGTGGTTTCCGGGCCTCGGAGCATCTGTTGCGCAAGGCGTTCGAGTGGTTCGACAAGCAGGTGGGCGCCTGGCTGAAGGCGGGAGTGGGCGATGAAGGCCGGCGCCTGGCCCAGTTGGTCGAAGACATCAGCGACCGGTTGTTCTTTACCGTCATCACTGTCACCGATGAACTGAACGCCTACAAAGTGTTTGAAACGCTCAACGCGCGTGGCGTGCGGTTGTCGGCCACCGACCTGCTCAAGAATTATCTGTTCTCGGTGCTGGACGAAGGGGGCGATCGCGACCACGAACTGCGCATACTGGAAGAGCGCTGGGAGGCGCTTGTGGGGCGTCTGCAATCGGAGAACTTCCCGGATTTTCTGCGGGTACATTGGAACAGCCGCCACAGCTTTGCGCGTCAGGCCGATCTCTTCAAGACAATTCGTGCGCGGGTCATGAGCCGGGAGTCGGTGTTCCTGTTGCTTCGGGGCATGGAGGAAGACATTGATACCTATCTGGCCCTCTCCTCGCCCGAAGCTTCGCAGTGGAGCCAGGAGGACAAGCAGCTTGCCGGAGTGCTGAAAACCTTTCGGGTGCGGCAGCCTTTCGCGCTGCTGCTGGCGGCCCGGCGGGTGTTTCAGGCAGCGGACTTCACGGGATTGCTGCGCGCCACGATGGTGATTTCCCTGCGCTACAACGTGATCTGCGGGTACAGCGCAGCGGAGCAGGAGCGCACTTACAATGGCGTGGCCGAGCGTATTGCACAAGGAACGCTGGCACAGTTGGGACCGGTATTGCAGGCGATGAAAACGCTTTATGTGGAGGACCGGTCATTTCGGGCGGCCTTTTCCGACAAAACGATCCGGACCACCGACTCGCGCAACAATCGGGTAGTGCGCTTCATCCTGTGCGCGCTGGAGAAGCATCTTTCCGGGCAGGATCACAGCTTCACCAGCGATGCCTTCAATATCGAGCATGTGTTGCCCCAAAACCCGCCGGACGGTTGGGGGGGCTTCAGCAATGAGGAAGCTGGCAGCCTGGCCTATCGTCTGGGGAACATGACGCTCATGCAGTCCGGCGCCAACCGTGATGCCGGTACGTCCAATTATGCGGCCAAGCGCGACAGTTATGCGCAAAGCGGTTTTGCCGTTACCCGGAAAATGGCAGAGGAAAATGCGGAATGGACGCCGGAGCGCATCGCCGCACGCCAGAACTGGATGGCCGATCAGGCCACCTCCATCTGGCGCATTGCACAGTTGAGCTGAAGAGGGCGGCGCGGCCTCTCAGCCGAGCAGGCTCATCATGTGGTCGGCGGGGGCGGTTTGGGGCTGGGCCTGGCCGAAGTAGCCTTCGGTGTGGATGCATTCATCGCGGGCGCCGAGGGCCTTGGCGGCGCTCACGCAGGCCGAGACGAAGTCCGGGCTGCCGGCGATGAAGATGCTGTGTGCGGACAGGTCCTTGAACTGCTCCGGGAGAACTTCGGGCAGGCGGCCGTGCAGGTAGCCGTCGCGCTGCTCGCGGGTGAGGGTGGGCTTGTAGCTGAAGTTGCGGTGCTTGGTTTCCCAGTACTTCATCAGTCCGAGGTCGTACAGGTCGGATGCCTCGCGGGCCGAGAACATCAGCGTGACCGGCTTGCGGTAACCCCGACGCAACGCCGCTTCAGTGAGCGACAGGATCGGGGCCAGGCCCGAACCTGCGGCCAGGCACAGCACCGGCGCGTCTACCGAAAGGTCGCCGATGAAGGTGCCGTAGGGGCCGGAAATCTTCACCAGATCGCCCACCGCCACCTTGTCGTGCAGCCACAGGCTGGTGCTGCCTTCGTCGATGCGGGTGACCTGCAGGGTAATCTCGCCGTCGGGGCGCGGGGCGTTGGCAATCGAGTAGCAGCGCGCAGCGGCCCCGGCGCGTTCGTCGCCGATCGTCACATACTGGCCCGGCCAGTACCGCATCACCGGGCCTACCGGACGGAAGTGGAATTCGGTGATGCGCGGGGTGCGCTGCACCCGGTCCACCACCACGTAGCGCTGATCCTCGCGGGGCGGGAAAAGCTTGGGACGGGCATCTTCGGTGCCCCATTCGATGACCAGCTCCTCGGACAGCGGCTTGGCCATGCACATCAGGCCATAGCCCTGTTTGCGTTCGTCTTGCGACAAGGCCATGTCCAGCACCATGCCCTGGTCGAACTGACCGGACAGCACCTTCACCTTGCATTCGCCACAGGCGCCCGCGCGGCAGTTGTTGGGCAGGGCGTAGCCGGACTTTTCGAGCGCGGCCAGCACGGTGTCGCCGCTGGCGCACTGGACTTCGCGGCCGGAGGGATGAAGGCGGATCTTGTGCGTCGTGTGCATTGTGTTCTCTCCTGATGGGTGGGGATGCGTGCCGTGGTGGCGGACATGCGGCACACATGCAAAAGGCCGCGAGTGCATGGCTCGCGGCCGCTGTGCGTCTCGGCTGTCGGGACCGGGGGTCAGAACACCGGGATGATGTCTTCCATATCGACGTCGGACACTTCTTCACCGGTGATGCCGACTTCGGGAATGGCCGGGAAGGGGATGCCGTAGCGGTCGAGCACGCCCTTCAGGTTGAGCATGGCGTTCTTCCAGTTTTCTTTCTTCGCCTCGTAGCTCGGGATGCCGAAACCGGCGCCGCGTGCTACTTCCTCGCCTTCGCGCTGGCTGGCGATGAAGTCTTCCGGCAGGTCCCAGAATTCCATCGGCGGCTCGAACAGCACGGCGGACAGGAAGAGGTAACCGGCGCGGATCTGCTTGGTCACCATCGCCTTGTCTTCCTGCGGCAGCTTGGGATAGTCACGCTCCATCAGCGCCATGCAGATCGCCATGTGGCGGCCTTCGTCGCGGCCGATGTTGCGGAAAGCTTCCTTGAACACCAGTTCGCGCGAGTTGTCGTGCATCTGCTTGAAGATCGTCGCTGCGGCGATCTCGCCCATCAGGAAAGAGGAGAACAGCACCGCCAGCGAGTACTTGGGCACGGCCTGCTTGTAGCCATTCCAGTAGCGGCCGCCGTTGTAGTACAGCCACTTGGCGTTCTTCTGCAGGCGCTTGCCCAGTTCGGTCTTCGGTTCGTAGGTGAGCGGGTCCGGATGCTCCAGGAACTTGGTGATCGCCAGACCGCACATCTGCTCGTGGTTCTGCTCGTCGCGCGTGACCGAGAAGAAGCAGCGGCGCACCGGGTCTTCTTCATGGTCTTCATAGGTCTTGATGAAGGCCGAAGCAAACACCGGGGGCGCAGAGGCGTCGAACACCGACAGCAGCGTCCACCAGTAGGCGATCGCCTCGCGCTCTTCCCAGGAGTAGGACTCGACGTCCAGGGTGTCCCAGGGCAGCTTCTTGGGGTCCCAGTTCTCGCGCTGGGCGGCATCCCACACTTCTTCCATCTTTGCCGTCTGGGCGTTCCAGGACAGCGGATAGACGTTGGGCTGCTCGGTGGCGGGGGGAAACTCACGGGTGAGCGCGAGCTTTTCATTCTTGGCCATGCGTGTCTCCTCTTTGCTTTTATCTTCGAATGCGACGGGGTGTCGACAGGCGTAAAGATGAGGCCAGGCAGGCTTGAAAATGTTGACCTAGATCAAAAAAACGAAAAATAACCCGACCGGTCGGTCAATGTTGTTCGGTGCTCAGGGGAGGCCGGGCAGCCGGTCGGCTGCCCGGCGCTTGCTTGTTAACTCATTCTGCGGAGGGGCTGGAGGAGGGGAGCGTGCCGGGTAGTGTGTCGGCAGGGGTGTCGGCCTGCCAGCCACCGCCCAGCGCCTTGTACAGGTCCACCGTAGCGGTGATTCGGGTGAGGCGGTGCTGCAGCAGGCTGTCTTCGGCGGAAAACAGGTTGCGCTGGGCATCGAGCAGGGTGGACAGGCTGTCCGAGCCTTCGCGATAGCGCAGTTCGGACAGGCGCAGGGCCTGCTCGTACTCGTCGCGAATCTCGCGCTGCGCGCTTTCCTGCTGGCGGCTGCGCGCCACGCTGGCGAGCGCGTCATCGACCTCCTTCAAGGCCGTGAGCAGGCTGCTGCGGTAGCTCTCGACGAGTTGCCGGCGGCTCGACTCGCTGCTGTCGACCTGTGCCCGCAGCCGGCCTCCATCAAAGATGGCCTGCATCAGCGACAGCGACACGCTGGCCACATTGACCGGGCTGCCCAGTCCGATGAAAGCGAACTCCCCGCTGCTCGCGCTGCTGCTCAGGCCCAATGACAGGCGCAGCGGGAAAAGGGCTGCGCGGGCCAGGGCGATGTTGGCCTCGGCCGCAGCCAGCCGGGCTTCGGCCGAGGCCAGGTCCGGACGTCGGGCAAGCAGTTCGCCCGGCACGGAAGGGGCGACCTCGGGAATCGTGAGCGCGTAGAGGTCGCCCCCTTCGATGCCGAAACCCTGCGGCACCTGGCCGGTGAGGATGGCCAGCGCGCGCAGGGTCTGACGCATCTGCACCTCCATCGGCAGCAGGGCGTCGCGAGCCGTCAGCACGGCAGCCCGCTGGCGGCTGACATCCAGTGCGGAGACCGCGCCGTTGCGATGACGGGCCTCGACGATGCCGAACAGGCGCTCGGCAATCGCCAGGTTCTTGCGCGCAATGTCGATGCGTGCCTGCTGGGCGAGGGCTTGCGCATAGGCGTTCACCACGCCGGCCATGAGGGACAGGCGCGCGCCCTCGAAGTCGAAGCGGCTGGCGGCAAGCTGCGCCTGCGCGCCCTGCAGGGACAGCCGGTTGCTGTTCCACAGGTCGATTTCATAGCTCATGGCCACGCCCAGGCTGGAGCTGTCCGAGGCTGCGGCGGCATTGCTGGCCTCGCGCCCCTGTGTGCCGGCATTCAGGTGCACTGCCGGAAACAGCGAGGCGCCGGTGCTGCGCACCGCCAGTTCGGCCTGGATCACCCGCTCGCGGGCCATGGCCAGGTCGGGGCTGTGCTCCAGCGCCTGGAGCAGCAGCGCTTCAAGCTCGCTGGAGCCGAAGCGCTGCCACGAGTCGGCGCTGACCGGCTGTGCTTGTGGGCTTGGGTGCGTTGCGTTTTCCTGCCATTGCCCGGGCAGCGTGACGCTGGCCCCCGGGTCGTCGCGCGAGGTGGCGCAGCCGGCGAGCAGACTGGCGCTCACGACCAGCGCCAGCAGGTGCAGGCTGGGTCGGGAGTGGAGTCGGGAGTAGGGTCGAGGCCTGGGCCGGAGCCGGGCCGGGAGCGTGGTGGGGTGGGGCATCGGGGTTCTCATGCGGTTCATTCGGAAGCGAGGGCGACCACCGGATCGAGCCGTGCAGCCTTGCGCGCGGGCAGAAAACCGAACACCAGCCCGGTGGCGAAGGCGCAGCTGAAGGCGAGCAGTACCGGTGCCAGTGAATACTGGATCGGGGTGCCGAAGTGGGCGATGAGGGCGGCAATGCCCAGTCCGGCCCCCACGCCGATCAGTCCGCCCAGCGCCGACACCACCAGCGCCTCGATGAGGAACTGCTGCTGGATGTTGCGGGTACGCGCGCCGGTGGCCATGCGGATGCCGATCTCGCGGGTGCGTTCGGTGACCGACACCAGCATGATGTTCATCACACCGATGCCGCCCACCAGCAGCGAGATGGCGGCCACGGTGCCGAGCAGCACGGTGAGCGTGTTCTGGGTTTCGGACACGGTGTCGATGATCGAGGCCATGTTGCGGATCTGGAAATCCTCCACCCCGTGGCGGGCAAGCAGCAGGGCGTGCACTGCTTCCTGGGTGTCGTCGATGCGCGCCACATCCTCCACCGCGACGGTGACGTTGCGCAGGAAGCGCTGACCGGTGAGGCGCAGGCTGCCGGTGGTGAAGGGCACGAACACCACGTCGTCCTGATCCTGCCCCCAGCTGGTGGCGCCCTTGGGCATCATGACTCCGATGACCTGAAACGGGATGTTGTTCACCAGGATGTACTGACCGACCGGGTCGGCGCCGGGGAACAGCGCGCTGGCGACGGTTTGCCCGAGGACGGCCACCGTGGCGTAGCGGGTTTCGTCTTCCGCGCTGAAGAAGGTACCGCTGGCGGGCTGCCAGCTGCGGGCGACGATGTAGTCGGCCGAGGTGGCATTGATTTCGGTGCGATGGTCGAAGCCTTCGAAGCGCACCGTGACCGAACTGCTTTGCTCGGGCACGGCGGCCAGGATGTTGTCCAGTGTGCCGATGGCGGTGACGTCCTCCGGCACCAGCGTGGAGGTGGTGGCCCGGCCGCGCTGGTTGGGTGCACCGGGGCGCACGGTGAGCAGGTTGGTGCCCATCGCGCTGATCTGGTCGATGACCTGCTGCTTGGCGCCGTCGCCGATGGCCAGCATGGCAATCACTGCTGCCACGCCGATGACGATGCCGAGCAGGGTGAGCATGGAGCGGAACAGGTTGGCCCGCAGCGCCCGCAGTGCGGTGCGCGTCGCCTCCAGCAGTTCGGTGAAGGCCGAGCCGTGGTCGATGTGCGGGGTGAAATCGGGGGGCGTTTCCCGCAGTCCATGCAGGGCCGGGCCGGGGTCGGCAATGATGTTGCCGTCGCGGATTTCGATGATGCGCTGGGCCTGTTCGGCGACCTCGCGCTCATGGGTGATCAGGATGATGGTGTGCCCTGCGGCCGACAGCTGGCGGAACAGGGCCATCACCTCGGCGCCATTCTTGCTGTCCAGGGCGCCCGTCGGCTCATCGGCCAGAATGATGCGTCCGCCGTTCATCAGTGCCCGGGCAATCGAGACGCGCTGCTGCTGCCCCCCGGAAAGCTGGCTGGGGCGGTGGTCGCAGCGTGCTTCGAGGCCAAGTGAGGCAAGCAGCGTTTCGGCGCGCTGCTGACGTTCGTCGGGCGGCATGCCGGCATACACCGCCGGAATCTCGACGTTCTCGCGGGCGGTGGCCGTGCCGACCAGGTTGTAACTCTGGAACACGAAACCGAAGGCTTCGCGGCGCAGCCGGGCGAGTTCATCGCGGTCGAAACTGGCGACATCCTCGCCCATGAACAGGTAGTGGCCCGAAGTGGGCTTGTCCAGGCAGCCGAGGATGTTCATCAGGGTCGATTTGCCGGAGCCGGACGAGCCGACGATGGCGACGAATTCACCCGGGTAAATCTTCAGGTCGATGCCATGCAGGACCTCGACGGCCAGCTCGCCCATGCCGAAGCTGCGGGTAATGCCGGACAGCTCGATCAGTGCAGTGCTGCCGGCACCGGGCGTGCTGAGCGTGTCCGGGTGGCTGGGGAGCGTATTGGCCATGCTCACAGCCTCGGCATGCGGGGTGCGCCGCCAGCTGCGGCACCGCGACCGACCGCCAGGCCGGACACGACCTGCTCGCCCTCTTCCAGACCGGACAGGATTTGCACCTGCACCCGGTTGCTCACGCCGTAGCGTACCGGCCGCTCGCTGAGCGTGCCGTCGGCGCTGCGCACCCTGACCGTGCCGGGGCGCCCCGGGCGGGCCTCATCGGCAGGGCTGTCTGCGGCGTCGCGTGGTGGGCGGGGGCGGACGGCACGCTCAGTCTGGGGGGGGGGCGCAGCGGCGGTCGGGCGGGGGGCGTTGCGCTGCAGGGCACCCATTGGAATGAGCAGGGTATCGCGGGCCTGGGCGGTGATGAAGAATACCTGGGCGGTCATCTGCGTCATCAGACGCCCGTCCGGGTTGGGTACATTGAACAGGGCGTTGTACAGCACCACGTTGTTGGTCACCGTGGGCGTGGGTTCGATCTTTTCGAGTTCGCCATGCCAGCGCTGACCCTGCCCGCCCAGCGTGGTGAAGTAGGCGGGCATGCCGATGCGCAGTCGGCTGATGTCGGCTTCGGAAACCTGTGTCTGTACCGTCATCGTGCTCAGGTCGGCGATGCGCAGCACCGTGGGCGCCTGCTGGTTGGTGTTCAGCGTCTGCCCCTGGCGGGCGCTGATCGACACCACCGTGCCATCCATCGGGGCGTAGATGCGGGCGTACTCCAGGTTGGCTTCGTCGGCGCGCAGGTTGGATTCGGTCTGGTCGATTTGTGCCTTGAGTGCCTCGATCGAGGCCTCGGCCGATTTCAGGCTGGCTTCGGCGGTTTGCACCGCCTCTTCGCTGGTGGCGTCCTCGGCCATCAAGTTCTTCTGGCGGCTGTACTGGATGCGCGCGAGCATCAGGCTGGCCTCACGGTCCTTCAGCTGGGCGCGCTGGTTGCGCAGGCTGGCGCGGGTGGCATCCACTCTGGACTGCAGGACCGTGGGGTCGATCTCGGCAAGCAGGTCGCCTTCCTTCACCTGTTGGCCGACATCCACATGGATGTGGGTCAGCTGGCCTGAAACCTGGGCGCCGACATCGACGTAATCGCGTGGCTGCAAGGTGCCGGTGGCGGTCACCACGTCCTCGATGTCGCCACGCGTGACGGAGGCAAACTGCAGGTCGGCGGCCGGGTCGGGTGGGGAGAGGAAGTGTTGTCGGCCGAAGTAGGCTGCAGCGCCCAGCAGCACGATGGCCATCAGAAAGATCGGCCAGCGGCGGGGTTTGCGGGAGGCGTGGTTACGGTGAGCGGTCATGGTTTTGGTCTGGTCATCCGGAAAGTGCGCCAGCCCTGCGAGAGAGGCGCGGGGACAGGGGCGCAAGGACTGCAATCGACGGTGGGAGCATAGCGGATCGGGTCGGGCTGCTTTGTATCGTATTGCAGCCCTGGCGCGGTGTGGCCGGTTCAGGCGATCAGGGTCAGATGGTTGTCCCAGTGGCTGAGTTCCATCGGTGGCGGGCCGGACAGCCGTTGTGGCGGGCCATCCGGGCGCGCGAGCAGCACCGTTCCGAGTCCGCTGCTGAGGATGAAGCTGCCCGCCTCCGGACCGGCGGCAATGCCACAGCCGTCGGCCAGCGGGCATTCGCCCAGCCAGCGCCCATCGGCCAGGTCGATGAATACCGTACGGCCACCGCGTGGGCTGGAAATGCCGGCAATCCGTCCGCTGGCATCGACGGCCGCGCTGCCACAGTAGTTGCGCAAACCGGCCAGCACCGGATCGGGCAGCTCGGGCAGGGTCAGTGTGGCGGAGGCGGGCGCGTGCAGGGCGATCAGCGGCGGCCGGTCGGTGGACGGTCCTTCATACTGCATGGCCACGACTACACTGTCGTGCTCGCCGATCGCGAGGTGGCGAATGCTCAGCTGGTGGTGTTCCGGGGCGAGCGCGTACTGGCCGAGCAGCCGGCCCGTGGCCGCGTCCAGATAGACCAGCGTCGGCGCCATGCTGTCGACATTGAGCTTGAGACGTGGGGCGTCGGGGTGGTTGAGGAGCCCACCGTTGGCGACCACCAGCGCGCCGCTGCGCATTGTCCGGATGTCGTGCGGGTCGAGCCCGTGAGAAGGAAATTCGCCGATGCGGCGGTAGCCGGCACGAGGGTCATACACACCGATCACGCCATCGCCCACGGCAAGCCCGGGCGCTTCCACCCCCTGCCGTACGTGCGCTGCCTGGAAGGCAGGGGCGTTGTCAGCCGTGGTGGACGCTGAGGCGTGCGTGACGCTTTCGGTGGCGTACAGCAGCGTACCGGCGAACACCCCATGCCCGTTGAAAATGCGGCCGGGGGCTGCCGGCAACTGAAGGCGTGGGCGGTTGGCCTGCAGATCGAAAACCATCAGGAAGGTGCCGGGGCGGCGCGAAAACATGACCGCCTCGTGGCCTTCGGGGTGGAGGGCGCTGCCGTGGCCGCGACCGGGCAGCGGGTGGTCGAGCATGACTCGGCCATGCAGGTCGAAGCGGGTGGCGTGGTACTGGCCCCGGGCGTCGGCCCGGGCGCTCAGATAGCTGTGGCCGGCGACGTCCGGACGGGGGGCGGCCGTGGTGGCACCGAACGCACGGGGCGGGAGGGCTGCACTGGCCAGGCTGCCCAGCGCAGCGCCCGCGCCGAGGCCGAGAAAGCGTCTGCGTCCGAGCATCGGCTCAGTCTCCGTCGAGCGCGTTGAAGCCGACCGGGATGGACAGTGCGGGTGCGAGGCGCTGGCTGATCAGGGCTTTCAGGGCGCTGGCCTCGCGCACCAGTTTTTCCACCTGCTTGCGGGCCTGCGGGTCCTGTACGGCTGCTTCCAGTGGCAGGGACAGGCCGTGCGCGGTAGCCCGGGTCTGGGCAAGGGCGCGGCGCAGCAGGGCGTCGAGTTCGCCGTCTCCGGCCACCGTGCGTACGAAGGCCGAAAAACCGCCACCGCCTGCGGTGCCACTGTCGGTCCCGTCGGCGGTGACCGATGCGCCCAGATACAGGGCCTCGGCGGCGGCCAGGTTGCTGCGCACATATTCCAGCGAGCGCTGGCTGCGCCACGCTTCGGCCAGTTGCGGCCGTGCAGCCTGCAGGCTGGGGCCAAGCGGACGGGCCAGTTTGTGGTCGGCGATCAGTTCGAGCGCGGTGTTCAGGCTCTTGAAAAAGTCCTGGGTGGCCTCGCGGTCGAGGTGGTAGTGGCCTCCCTCGGCCGCAGCGTCGGCAATCACCTGACGGTAGGCGGGGAGGCTGTGAGCCGCAGAGGCAGCAGACCCTCCGGACGCTGCCGTACCTTCCCCGTCCAGCCAGCCAGCCAGGGTGTCGCTGGCCATGCTGCTCAGGTTGTGGGTGATGGCGACCAGTACGGCGCAGCGGTAGCGGGCGGCATCGGTGGTGTCCTTGCTTGCACGCGCCCCGGCTTCTGCGCCCAGCGGCTCGTCGGCGGTCAGCAGGCGCTCAAGCGCGGGGAAACCCTGGACTGCAATGGTGCCGCGCGCAAAGGCTTGCGGGTCGAGGGCCGCAGGGTCGGCGGTGGCCAGCAGGGCGTCCAGTTGCCGTCCGACCGTGTTGCGCGGATCGGGCCAGAACGAGAAGCGCATGCTGCGCATGAACAGTTCCACCGGGCCGAAGCGGATGTGCTGCACCGCTTGCCACGCGTCGGTGGCCTGATGCCAGCCCTGTTCGAGCGCTTCGCGCTCGGCCTGCACGGTATCGGGCCCGGCGGCGCAGAACTGCCGGGCGTGCTGCTCAAGCTGCCGGGTGGCGTCGCTCAGTTGCCGGTAGCGCGGAATGACGTGCTGGTCGACCAACTCCAGATTGAGCCGGCGGTAGTCGCTGGCGGCAGGCTCCGGCCTGTCCGGCTGTTGGGCGGGCGGGGTGGCATGGAGCGCCGTGCTGAGGCAGCAGGCGCCGAGCAGCAGGGGCCACCGGAGGTGTGCTCGAAAAGGGCGCATCGGAAGCGGTCTCACAGTGAGTTGAGAAAGGCGAGCAAGGCTTCGCGCTGTTCGCGGGACAGGGCGATCACACGTTGCCTGGCAGGTTCGGCCTCTCCGCCATGCCACAGGATGGCCTCAAGCAGGTTGCGTGCGCGCCCGTCGTGCAGGAAGAAAGTGTGTCCGCTGACTGTCTGGGTCAGGCCGATGCCCCACAGTGGCGGCGTGCGCCATTCCCGCCCGTTGGCCTCGCCCTCGGGGCGGTTGTCGGCCAGCCCGTCGCCCATGTCGTGCAGCAGCAGGTCGGTGTAGGGCCAGATGAGCTGGAAGGACTGTTCCGGCCCGACGGCGTCCCGTGCGGTGACGTACTTGGGGCGGTGGCAGGCCGTGCAGCCGCTGTCATAAAACACCTGTTTGCCGGCGAGCACCTGCGGGGCTTCGATGTCGCGCCGGCCGGGGACGGCGAGGTTGCGTGAGTAGAACACCACCAGGTCGAGCATTTCGGCGGACAGTTCGACCGCGTCGTCTCCGTAGCTGCCGTGAGGGGCTTCGCGGCAGGCTGTCTGGGCTTCGGTGCAGTCGCCCCATGCGGCGGGCAGCACCGGGGTGGAGATGCCGATGTCGCCCGAGAAGGCATGCACGGTCTGGTCGCCGATGGTGGGCTTGCCGGCCTTCCAGCCAAAGCGTCCGGGCATGACCTTGCCGTGGGTGTCGCTCCAGACCCGGTTGGCGCGTCCGGAAATGCCGTCGCCGTTGCTGTCGTCGGGGTCGGCCCAGGACAGGATGTCTTCCTCGGCGATCGATTCGAGCAGCCCCATGCCGATCATCTGCGGTGCCACGCGCGGGGACAGCAGGGTTTCCGGGTGCATCGGGCCGTAGTTGAGGTCAGTCGCCCGATAGGTCGGCTTGCGCAGATGCACCACGGTGCCGTCGGCCAGGGTGACCGGGAACGCCTCGTACTGGATGTCCATGCGCCCTTCGGCCAGGACGCCCTGCACCGAGAAGGTCTGGAACTGGCCACCGTAAGTGGGCTCCGGAATCACCGATTTGCGGTGGCTTGCCAGCGCGGCGTGGTCCTCCGCGCTTTGCGGGGGGATGGACAGGCGCAGGAACATCGACACGGCAGCCTCATCGTCACTTTCCGGGGGCTTGCCGCGTCCGTCCTTCAGGTGGCACGACTGACAGGAGCGGGCGTTGAACAGCGGGCCGAGACCGTTGGAGGACTGGGTCGAGCTGGGCGCGGACACCCACAGCTTGCGGAAGATGCCGTCTCCGACCCGAAAGTCGAGCTGACGCTCGAAGCTCATGTTGGCCGAGGGGTGGGAGAAGCTGCTGGTGTTGATCAGCTTGTGTACCGTGCCGGCACCGGCCGGATTGGCTTCAAAGGGCTCGGAGCGGGTGAAGTCGCGGGTCAGTGCGGTGACCGTGGCGATGCGGCTTGCCTCATCGGGAAGGGCTGCGAATGCGTCGGGGGCAATGGCTGCGATGGAGGCGATGGCCGTGAAAGCAACAGTGGCCGTGCAGAGGGCGGGGAGGGAGGTGTGCAGGGTGGGGCGGGCCTGTCCTGCTCGGGCGAGAGGGTGTGTCATGGCTGTGAGATGGCTGTGAGATGGCTTTGACGGGGCTTTGACGGGGCTTTGATGGGGCTTTGACAGTGGGCGAACAAAGGTGGCGGGTGTGCGCCGAGGAGAGAGAAACGCGCACCCGCCGGGGCCTGAGGCGTGTCGTTACTGGAACACCGCCTCGGGATTGTCGAGGCTGTCCGAGCCCTCGAAGGCGATGGGTTGAAGGTTCAGGGTTGCCACGATGCGCTCGAAGCTGCGGGTCTGGTCGGTCAGTGCGTCAATCGCCGCCTGGATCGCCGCATTGCCTTCTGCATTGCCCTCGCCAATCATCTGGTCATACGCCTCCATGCCGGCCGCCCGTTTTCGCACGGCGTCCATGGCGTCGTGGCTGGCCTTCAGGCGGCTGCGGGTCTGGGCGTCGAGTGCGGGGTCGATGCCGCTGACCAGGGACGACAGGCTCGGACCCTCCAGCACCGTGCCGTCGCTGCGCACATAACGTCCTTCATACACCGACATCATGCCGACCACGTTGTAGTGGTGCGAGTTGTGGGTGTTGTCGGAAAAGCAGTCATGCTCCTCTTCCGGATCGTGCAACATCAGGCCCAGTTTCATGCGCTCACCGGCCAGCTCACCGTAGGACAGGCTGCCCAGGCCGGTGAGGATAGTGGTCAGTGCCGTGTTGCGGTCGGCATTTTCCACGCTGCTGCGGGCTTCGCCGCCGTGCGTCCACTGTGCGGTGATCCGTTCGAGATCGTCGATGAGCAGTTCGGTGGCCACCTTCAGGTATTGCGCGCGACGATCGCAGTGGCCATGCGTGCAGGCGTCGCCCTGCGCATAGTCGGTCCATGGCCGGTTGCCGGCCCCCGGGCCGGTGCCGTTCAGGTCCTGGCCCCACAGCAGAAACTCGATGGCATGGTAGCCGGTGGCCACATTGGCCTCGACGCCACCGATCTCGTGCAGGGTTTCGGAGAGCAGTTCCTTGGTGATGTGGGTGGTGTCGACTTCCTCGCTGCCAAACTTGATGTGGGTGTTGCCGATCACGTTGGCCACGTACAGCGGGTTTTCGTCGGAGGCGGTGCCATATGCGGGATCGACATAATCGATCAGTCCTTCGTCGAGGGGCCACGCATTGACCTTGCCTTCCCAGTCGTCGACGATCGGATTGCCGAAGCGGAACACCTCGGTTTGCTGGTAGGGCACCCGCGCGTCAATCCATGCGCTGCGTGCGGCCTGCAGGGTTTGTTCGCCGGGGGTGGCGATCAGGGCTTCGATGGCGGTTTGCAGCGCCTTGGCCTGGGTCAGGGCATCGCCATACATGGCCTCGGCAATGTTGGCGTACTGGGTGGCGACCGCGCGGGCTGGATCGGTAGTGTCCTGGGCGTGGACGAACGATGGCACGGCGCTCAGGCTGAACCCGGCGCTGACGAGGATGCAGCGTAGTGTGTTGTTCATGAAAAGTGGCGACTCCCTGCGGGTCGATGGCGGTTGACAATGCCTTTCATGCTAACAGAAACAAGAATGAATCGCATTCGTTAAATGAATGCTTTCATGCTCATTGAGGTGCCGAAGCGCCCAAAGCGGACAACTTATGACTTAAATCAAGATTTCCCGGGCAGAAGAGGCGTCAAATGCTTTCCAACATTTGGAAACAGTCTAAACTTCCGCTTACAGGGCTTGTGTCCCACTCATAGGAGTGAATTATGAAAGTCAAGGCAAGCAGTCTCGCTATCGCGCTGGCCGTCACGGCCGTCAGTTCGGCCGCCTGGGCAACCACGGTGCGCGATGAGCCGATCACCCCGATTCGCCCGCCGCAGAACATCAATCTGGGCATGGCCGAGCTGGGCAAGAAGCTGTACTTCGATCCGCGTTTGTCCAACTCCGGTTTCATTTCCTGTAACTCCTGCCACAACCTGTCGCGCGGTGGCTCGGACAACCTGCCCACCTCGATTGGCGACAAGTGGCAGGAAGGCCCGATCAACTCGCCGACCGTGCTGAACTCCAGCCTGAACGTGGCGCAGTTCTGGGACGGTCGTGCGGCCGACCTGAAGGAGCAGGCAGGTGGCCCGATCGCCAACCCGGGCGAAATGGCCTTCAGCCATGTGCTCGCCGTGGGCGTGCTGGAGTCGATCCCGGCCTATGTGCGGGAATTCCGGCAGGTATTCGGCATGGACACGACGATCGACATCGATCAGGTGACCGAGGCAATTGCCGAGTTCGAGAAAACGCTGGTGACGCCGAATTCGCGCTTTGACAAGTGGCTGATGGGGCAGGACGACGCAATCAACGCCATCGAGTTGGCTGGCTACACGCTGTTCAAGGAAAGCGGCTGCGTGGCCTGCCACAACGGCGAGGCCGTGGGCGGCAACTCCTTCCAGCGCATGGGCATTGTCGAGCCGTATCACTCCACCAAGGAGGCCGAAGGCCGCTCTGCGGTGACCGGCAAGGACGCAGACCGCTTCAACTTCAAGGTGCCGACGCTGCGCAATGTGGAAATGACCTATCCGTACTTCCACGATGGCGCGGCCAATACGCTGCCCGAGGCGGTGGATATCATGGGTCGCCTGCAACTGGGCCGTAAATTCACCGATGACGAGAATGCCAGGATTGTGGCTTTCCTGAAGACGCTCACCGGCGACCAGCCCAGCTTCCAGCTGCCGATCCTGCCGCCGTCGTCTGACAGCACTCCGCGCCCGAAGCCGTTCGACTGATACGGACTTGCAGGAATAACGGTTTGCGTTAATATTCGCAAAAGCTGTACCACGCCCCGTCCGAACGGGGCGTTTTTCTTCACCCGGCCTACCCGGCCCACCCGACTTTCTCCCCGACGGAGCGTGATCATGGAGACTTACCGGAACATGGCGGATCTGCTGCGCGAGGCGGGCATTCCGGTGACCCTGCAGCGCATCGAGATTGCCCGGGTGATGCTGTCGCGCCCCTGCCATCTGTCGGCCGAGCAGATTCTGGAGGGGGTTCGCGCGAGCACCCCCGAAACTTCGCGGGCAACCGTGTATAACACCCTGAAGCTGTTTCGTGAAAAAGGGCTGGTGCGCGAGCTGTTCGTGGATCGCGAGCGCGTGGTGTACGACTCCAACGTGGCGCCGCACCACCATCTGTACGACGTGGACAGTGGCCGTCTGACCGACCTTCCGGCCGACCGAATGCGTCTTGTCGGCATGCCGGAGTTGGGCGAAGGCGTGACGCTGGAGTCGGTGGATGTGATCGTGCGTGTGCGCTCCCGCGTCAGTCAGGCTGAGTGACGAACCCCATCTTGCGGATGCCGGCCTGGCGTGCCCGTGACATCAGGTCGGCCAGGACTTCATAGCGTGTGCCACGGTCGGCACGCAGGTGCAGCTCGGGCTGCTTCTCCAGCCCGGCGGCTTCCGTCAAACGCCGGTCGAGTTCGGCATCCGGCACCGGCTCATTGTTCCAGAACAGTTGTCCGGATTCGTTCACGGCCAGGGTGACCGTGTCGGGTTCTTCATTGCTGGCCTCGCTGCTCGCCACCGGCAGATCGATCTTCACCGAGTGGGTGAGCAGGGGAGCCGTAATCATGAACACGATGAGCAGCACCAGCATGACGTCGATCAGCGGCACCATGTTGATTTCGTTCATCGGGGCGGACTGGCCGCCCTGGTTGAAGCCGCCGAAAGCCATCACAGCGCTCCTTCGGCTGCCGTCTGCAAGGGGGCGTCACGCTTGTCCTGACGGGCTTGGACGTGCTGCGCTTCGACCTGCCCCCTGGGGGAGCTGGGCAGGCGCGAACCGGTGGTGAACCAGGCGTGCAGATCGTGGGCGAAGGCGTCCAGTTCGTTGAGCTCCAGGCGGTTGGCGCGGTTGAAAGCGTTATACGCCAGCACGGCCGGAATCGCGACAAACAGGCCGAAGGCAGTCATGATGAGCGCCTCGCCCACCGGGCCGGCCACCTTGTCCAGCGTCGCCATGCCCGAAGCGCTGATGCCGATGAGCGCGCCGTAAATGCCCCACACCGTGCCGAAGAGGCCGACGAAGGGGGCGGTCGAACCGATCGAGGCGAGTACGGTGAGACCGGATTCAAGCTGCGCAGTGGAGATCGCAATCGATTTGCGCAGGGCGCGGGTGACGAATTCGTCCGCGTTCAGCCGGCCGCCCAGGGTGTCCTGATGGTGATGGTCGCGCAGATGCTCGGCTGCTGCCGCCCCCTGCCGGGCGAGTGCTTCAAAGGGCGAATCCGGCGCTTCGCGCGATAGCCGGGCCAGGCCGTCATCCAGGCTGGAGGCGTTCCAGAACGATTCGATGGCGTTCTCGTGGCGGCGTGCGCGCAGTTGTCGGGTACTGCGCACCAGGATCAGGTACCAGCTGGCGACCGACATCACCACCAGGATGAAAGCCACGAACTTGATGACGTGATCGGACTGGGCCCACAGGTGGGCAAGGCCAAAGGTTTCGGGGGTGGGCATGATGCTTATCCTTGCAGCTTGAAGGTGATGGGAACGATGTACCAGGCAGAGATGTTCTGCGCTCCTTGCCTGGCCGGCACGAAACGCCATCGGGCGACGGCCTTTTCGGCGGCCTCGTCGAGCCGCCTGAAGCCCGAACTTTCGGACAGTTCAATCTTTTCGGCGTGTCCCCCTGCGCTCACGAACACGCGCAGCTTCACCGTGCCTTCCTCGCGCATGCGTCGCGACAGCGCGGGGTAGGACGGCTTCGGGTTGTTCAGATAGTTGGCATCGTGCCGCGGGGCGGTGGTTGGCCCGGTCTGTGCGGCGCGTTGCGGTGCGCTGCGTGTGTCTGCCTGCGCGGTGGCAGGCACATGGGGCGTGGTGGGGGCCGCAGCCGTTTCGGTTGTGGGCGATGCGCTGGCCTGGGGCGTGGGCTGAACCGCTTCCGGTGCCGGTTTCGGTTCTGGCCGGGGCTTCTCCACAGGCTTGGGGCGTTCAACCGGCTTGGGTTTTTCGACAGGCTTGGGCATATCCACCGGCTTTGGAGGCTCGGGGCGTTCCACCGGCACCGGGGGCGCGGGGGCTGGTGCGGGGGGCTCGGGCTGCTCGATCATGGGGGCCGGTGCGCTCGCCTGCTCGGCCTGTACCGGCGCCTCCATGATCAGCGAGACGACGATGGGCGGGGTGATCTCCACCGGTCGCTCATCCGACCAGTGCGCCAGCGTGTAGGCGCCTGCGGCATGCGCGAGCGCCACCAGAAGCAACATCAGATGACGCTCGCGCCGTGCCTTGCTGCGGGACGGGCGCGACCGCGCCGCCTCGTCCCGTGTGCGAGGCTGCGCGGTGGTCGCCAGCCGTGCGGGGGCTGGGCGGCGCCCGGGCGGGGGCAGCGAGGCGAGATGTTCTGGGTGCAAGGTGTGACTGAGTGACATACGGGGGTCGATGGCGGGATTCTATCGCCTTGGCAGTGATCCGGACTTGATGCGTGTCAGGGCATCCACAGGTCGAGCAGGCAGGCCGCAGCCAGGACATACAGGGCCAGTCTGTGGGCTGCGAACACCGGCAATGAGCTGCGGGACGGTTTTGGCGTGTGCCCGGGCAGTATGACTGCGGGGGTACCCGGCATGGAGGAGCGGTCGGATTTCATGCTGCGCAGGCCTCAAGGGTTTCGCCTGTGAGCATTGTGATCGAAGGCTGCAGCGCATTGCTCATGCAGTCTACCGTGGCCGTTCCTGCCTCCTGACCGCTCAGTGCGGAGCGCAGGCAGCGCTGGGCGCAGTCGGCACATTTTCCGCATTCCGCGCTTACGCCCAGCAACAGGCGCAGGTCACGCATGCGTGCGGCGCCGGTCTGTACGGCCCGTTCAATCTGTCTTTCGGTCACACCGTTGCAAACACATACATACATCGGTCGAATCCTCTCGCTTAACGGCCATGATCATTTGGTCAGGATCAGCTTGCCTGCGCGTGTGGCACGCAGGGTGTACAACGCACTGCCATGTTCGATGGTGATGCAGCTCTCGCCCTTGAGCAGGGTGGCGCTCGGCACGATGCGCCGGGCACTGTCTGCAGGAAGCGCCACGCCTGCAAGCGCAGTGTCTTCAGGTCGGGCCTGAGCGGGAACGGTTCCAGTGTCCTTGATCACAATCTTTAAATAAACAAAATAGGAATAATTCGCATTACAAAGGATTTGTGCTGTGCGGTCAAGCGTCGAGGTGAAATTCTTTGCACGGTGTAAGCTTGCCCCCGTGAAACCGACAAAACAGGAGTGCGATGTGCAGCAAGTGGATTGTGTGATCGAGGCGCCGGTACAGGCTGCCGTACCCGTGTTGGGGGGCGGCGTGTTTCCGGTGCGCCGGGTGTTCTGCATTGCCCGCAACTATGCGGCCCATGCCCGGGAGATGGGCGGCGATCCGGGCCGGGAGGCGCCGTTCTTCTTTACCAAGCCGGCAGATGCAGTGTTTCCGGTGCTGCCGGGGGAGACGGCGTCCTGGCCTTATCCGCTGGCCAGCCACGATGTGCATCACGAGGTGGAGTTGGTGGTGGCCCTGCATCGGGGCGGGGAACACCTTTCAACGGAGCAGGCGGCCGCCTGTGTGTGGGGGTATGCGGTGGGGCTGGACATGACCCGGCGCGACTTGCAGGCCGAGGCCAAGGCGCAGGGGCGGCCCTGGGATGTGGCGAAGGCGTTTGATCGAGGTGCGCCCGTGTCGGCCCTGAAGCGTGCCGAGGGCGCGTTGCCCGGGCAGACCCGGGTCAGCCTGAGGGTAAATGATGTATTGCGCCAGCAGGGGCAGGTGTCGGACATGATCTGGTCGGTGCCGGAGATCATCGCTGCGTTGTCACGGCTGTTCGAGCTGAAGGCCGGCGATCTGATCTTTACCGGCACGCCCGAGGGCGTGGGGCCGGTACAACCGGGCGACCACCTGGATGCCGTGGTGGAGGGCGTCGGGCGCCTGCAGATGCGGGTGTCCGGTCGCGCCTGAGCCGGGCGACCGGACGGGTGGAAGGCGATAGAGGTTAGAGACGACGGGGCGGCGGGGCGATGGCTCAGCTGCCCGTGCGCTCCTTGCGCGACGGCACCATGCGGCGCACTGCCGAAGCCGCATCGATGGTGCCGTTCTGCTCGAACGCCTCCAGGTTGTCTTCCAGACGGTCGGGATCGTACAGGTAGTTGACCATCAACCCCCAGGATTGCGCGAACCCTTTCTCCGAGCTGTCGGCCAGCCAGTTCAGCCGCTCGACGCGCGCCCCGTTGCCGAGATGGAAGCGGGCCACCGGGTCGAGCGGGCGCTCGCCGCGCTTGGCCGTGAGCAGATAGGTGGCCGCCGCACGGGTGAGGGGTTCGCGTAGCGCGGTGGCGAGCGCCTCGTCCTGATGCCAGGCTTCCTGGCCATGCAGGATGGTCTTCAGGCGCTCGTCTTCCGGGCCGCTGATGCCCAGCGGGGCGAGCCGTTTCCAGTCGCTCGACGAGAAGGCTGCGAGCACCTCTTCCGGCGCGCGTTCGGCCCAGCGGCGCAAGCCGGGAATCGGTGACAGGGTGGCAAAGGTCTTGAGCCGGGGAAAGTCGCGCTTCAGGTCGTCGACCACCCGTTTCAGCAGGAAATTTCCGAAACTGACCCCGCGCAGGCCGTTCTGGGTGCTGCTGATCGAGTAGAAGATGGCGTTGCTCGCCTGGCTTGCGTCGAACACCGGGGCGTGAATGTCGAGCAGGGTCTGGACATTGTCCGCCATGCTTTCGAGCAGGGCCACTTCCACGAAAATCAGCGGTTCGGTGGGCATGCGCGGGTGAAAGAATGCGTAGCAGCGCCGGTCGGAGTCGAGCCGGTTCTTGAGGTCCGTCCAGGAGCGGATCTCGTGCACTGCCTCGTAGTCGACGATCTTTTCCAGCACATCGGCCGGTGAATGCCAGGTCAGGCGTACCAGCTCGAGAAAGCCGACATCGAACCAGGACGACAGACGGGTTTCGAGCTCACGGTCGAGGGCCTTCAGGTCGGGGTCGTTCCTGAGAAAGCGCAGCAGGTCGGCGCGCATGTCCACCAGGAATTTCACGCCCTGGGGGATGGCGTTGAACTGGGTCAGGATGCGAATGCGGGCGGATTGCAGCGCATTGCGCAGGCGGGCCTCCGCGTCCCACTGGGTTTCGGTGCCGACGGCTTCCTGATAGGCCTGATGGGCGCTGGCGACGATGGCCGGGTCGGGACCGAATTCGAGTGCGATCATGCGCAGGAAGGCGTGCCGGTCCGCGTCGTCGAGTTCGAGGTAACTTTGCGCCAGGCGCGCCGCGCGCTGCCGGGTGGAGACTTCTCCTCCCAGCCCTTCGGCGCATTCCTGCAGCTGCTGGCGTAGCCAGGCAATGCGTTTTTCGGGGGTTTCCAGGCCGAGTCCGGTGGCGCTGGCCACGATGGCCCTGACTTTTTCAAGGCTGCGGGCGACGAGTCCGGTATTCATGGGTAGATGTCTCCTTGGTATTGCGACCGTGGCGGGGTGTCCGCTCTGGGTCGTCGTATCATCGTCACAGACTATTGTTGCAGGCTGGAGGTTTCATGAACATCGAATCGCGCCCGATGGGCCTCTTGTGTGCGCTGAGTGTTGTTTTGTTGTCAATGGCAAGTGCGCAGGGGCTGCCGGTGGCCTGGCCCGACCTTTCGCCGGTC
>JBAYOV010000018.1:0-62755 GCA_041678045.1 Rhodocyclaceae bacterium | reverse complement strand
GCGCCGTACTTGTTCTTCATCGCCACCGCCCAGATGCGGCGGGCGACCCGGCCGATCACCGAGTACTCCGGGTCCATGCCGTTGCTGAAGAAGAAGCTCAGGTTGGGCGCGAAGTCGTCGATGTGCATGCCACGCGCCAGATACGACTCGACGTAGGTGAAGCCATTGGACAGCGTGAAGGCGAGCTGGCTGATCGGGTTCGCCCCGGCCTCGGCGATGTGATAGCCCGAGATCGACACCGAGTAGAAGTTCTGCACCTTGTGGTGCACGAAATACTCCTGGATGTCGCCCATCATCTTCAGCGCGAACTCGGTGCTGAAGATGCAGGTGTTCTGGCCCTGGTCTTCCTTCAGGATGTCGGCCTGCACCGTGCCGCGCACCGTGGAGAGCGTCCATGCACGGATCTTGGCGTATTCGTCCTCGGTCGGGTCGCGGCCATTGTCGGCCTTGAACTTGGCAAGCTGCTGATCCAGCGCGGTGTTGAAGAAGAAGGCAAGGATGATCGGCGCCGGGCCGTTGATCGTCATCGACACCGAGGTGGTCGGCGCGCACAGGTCGAAGCCGTCGTAGAGCACCTTCATGTCGTCGAGCGTGGCGATGCTGACGCCGGAGTTGCCGATCTTGCCGTAGATGTCCGGGCGCAGGTCGGGGTCGCAGCCATACAGCGTCACCGAGTCGAAGGCGGTGGACAGCCGGTGTGCCGGCATGCCTTCCGAGACCTTCTTGAAACGCCGGTTGGTGCGGAAGGCGTCGCCTTCGCCAGCGAACATGCGGGTGGGGTCCTCGCCCTCGCGCTTGAACGCGAACACCCCGGCGGTATAGGGGAAGGAGCCGGGGACGTTTTCCTTCATGAGGAATTTCAGCGTTTCGCCGTCATCCTCGAAGTTGGGCAGCGCCACCTTGCGAATGCGGGTGCCGGACAGCGATTCCGAGGTCAGTTTGGTGCGGATTTCCTTGTCGCGAATCTTCACCACATACTCATCGGCGGCATACAGCGCCTTCTCGGTGGGCCATTGTTCGAGCAGCTTCCTGGCGGTGGCGGTGAGCTCCCCGTCTTTCCAGCTGATCAACTCGTCAAACGAGCCAATGTCCTTGCCACACTGCTCGAACAGCGCCTTGGCGGTCTTCAGCGACTGGCGCTCGCGGGCCACACGAGCCTGTTGCTGTACGTGCTTGTGGTAGTCTCGCACCGTGTCGGCAATTTCGGCCAGATAGCGGGTGCGCTCGGCCGGCACGATGGCGCGACCACGCGAGGATGCCTTCACCGCGACCAGCGGCAGCTTGCCCTGCTTGGCCGCCTTCAGCCCCTTGCCCACCAACGTCGGGAAGATGGCCTGATACAGGGCGGTGACGCCATCGTCGTTGAAGCGCGCCGCCATGGTGCCGAATACCGGCATGTCGTCGGTGTTCTGGCTGAACAATTCCCGGTTGCGCTGATACTGCTTGCGCACATCGCGCAGCGCGTCTTCCGCGCCCTTGCGGTCGAACTTGTTGATCGCGACGAAGTCGGCAAAATCGAGCATGTCGATCTTTTCGAGTTGACTGGCCGCGCCGAATTCGGGCGTCATCACATACAGCGACACATCGACGAAGGGCACGATGGCGGCGTTGCCCTGGCCGATGCCGGAGGTTTCCACAATGACCAGATCGAAGCCGGTGAGCTTGCAGGCCGCAATCACTTCGGGCAGGGCCACGGACACTTCCGAGCCGGTGTCGCGGGTGGCGAGCGAGCGCATGAAGATGTTGTCGTGCTCGATCGCGTTCATGCGAATACGGTCGCCCAGCAGCGCGCCGCCGGTACGCTTGCGCGAGGGGTCGATGGAGACGATGGCGACCTTCAGCTTGTCGTCCTGATCCAGACGGAAGCGGCGCACCAGTTCGTCAGTGAGCGAGCTCTTGCCCGCCCCGCCGGTACCGGTAATGCCCAGCGTCGGCACCTTCAGCTTGGCTGCGGCCTCCTTCAGGGCCTGCTTCACATCGTCGCCATACGCCCCATTCTCCAGCGCGGTGATGGCCTTCGCCAGCACGCGACGGTCGCCTGCCTTCAACGCCTTGAGCAGTTCGTCAGCCTTCTGCGGGGCATCGTGCGAAAGATCCACGTCCGAACGCTCGACCACACTGTTGATCATGCCCTGCAGGCCAAGGGTGGCCCCATCGCCCGGCGAAAAGATCTGCGTCACACCATAGTCGTGGAGTTCGCGAATCTCGGCCGGCACGATCACGCCACCACCACCGCCAAACACCTTGATGTTCTCGCCGCCATTGGCCTTCAGCAGGTCGATCATGTACTTGAAGAACTCGACGTGCCCCCCCTGGTAGGAAGTGATGGCGATCCCCTGCACATCCTCCTGCAGCGCCGCCTTGACGATCTCGCCCACCGAGCGGTTGTGACCGAGGTGGATGACTTCCGCGCCGGTCGACTGCAGAATGCGGCGCATGATGTTGATCGAGGCGTCATGGCCGTCGAACAGCGCCGCTGCGGTCACAAAGCGCACCTTGTTTTTGGGTTTGTAAGGCATCAACTTGTTACTGACGCTCAGATCGGTCATCCTTCATCTCCTTTGCTCTGGACTGTGCCCGACGGATCGGCACCGGACGTGCGCAGGCACGTTCTTCTGAATTCGTGGACGCACTTTAGTTAACGTTGACGTGAACGTCAACATGTCGCATGCCGCCCCTGCCCACAGGCATGTGCAGCGCGTGGCAACCTTGCTGCGCCCGGCCTTTCAGCATAGTCCTTTCGGGCAGGAATGCATGGCCCGGCGCCCGTAGCTTGAGAGCAACGATGTTGGCGCCCGACTTTTGCGCAACTGTTTTGCCGCTGTATCGAATTGTGACAACATCGACATGCCGTACGAACACACCTACCGCCCGATACAAGGTGCGGAGCACACCGGAGACCCGATCGCCTCATGAACCACATCGACCATGCCAATCCGACCGTCGAACAGCGCCGCCGCTACGACCTGCTGCTGGCCGGGCTGGACCTGCTCGACCAGGCCATTGCGGTGTTCGACGATACCCCCCGGCTGGTCACCTGGAACAAGGCCGTCACCCGCCTGCTGGACTTTCCCGAATCCCTGCTGAAGGTCGGCCTGCCCTTCGAGGAACTCGTGCGCTTCAATGCCGAACGGGGGGAGTATGGCGATGGTGACCTGGAGCGGCTGGTGTCCGAGCGCATGGCGGCGGCCCGCTCCTTCCAGCCGCACTACGCCGAGCGCACCCGCCCCAACGGTCGGGTGCTGGCGATTCGCGGCGTGCCCATTCCGAATCTGGGCTTCGTGTCGCTGTGGACCGACATCACCGACCAGCGGCGTTATCAGGAGCTCATCCAGGAGCAGAACACCCAGCTCGAAGCCCGCGTCAGCGCACGCACGCGCGAACTGCAGGACGCAAACGCCCGGCTCGCACATGCCAATGCCGAAATCGACCAGATTGCCGAGGCGCTGCGCAGGTCGGAAGAACGTCTGCGGCTGATCATGGACTCCATCCCGGCACTGATCGCCTATGTCGATCGGGACGAGGTGTATAAATTCATCAACCGGGGCTACGCCGACTGGTTCGGCCTGGACAAGGAAGCGATCATCGGCCGCTCGATCGCGGATGTGTTCGGCGCGGAAACCTACAGCCAGATCAGCCACCATCTGCAAACCGCCCATCAGGGGCAGCGGGTCAGCTACGAATACGCCCGGCGCACCGCACGGGATCGTACCCTGCATGCACGCAGCGTGGTGGTGCCGGAAACCGATGGAGAAGGCGTGGTTCAGGGCTTCTTCGTGATGTCCATCGACATCACCGAGCAAAAGGCCAACCAGGCCGCGCTGGTACAGGCCCAGAAAATGGAAGCCGTCGGCCAGCTCACCGGCGGGCTTGCGCATGACTTCAACAACCTGCTGTCGATCATCATCGGCAACCTGTCCACCCTCAAGGAACGCACCCCCGCCACGGCGGACAGCGCCGAATACATCAACCCCGCACTGCATGCCGCACAGCGTGGCGCCGAGCTGATCCGCCGCCTGCTCACCTTTTCCCGTCGCCAGACGCTGGAGCCCCAGGCGGTCGAAATCGGCAGTCTGGTGCACAACATGACCCAGCTGCTCGCCCGCACCCTCACCGAGAATGTGCGCATCCACACCCGCCTGCCCGAGCAGCCGCTGCACGCCTTTGTCGACCCCCACCAGCTGGAAAACGCGCTGCTCAACCTGGCGCTGAACGCCCGCGACGCCATGCCGGAAGGCGGCGAGCTGACGATTGCCGTATCGGAGCGCGAAATCGACGGCAGCATTGCCCGCCTGGTCGAAGTACCCCCCGACCGCTATGTGCAGATCGACGTCACCGACTCGGGCTGCGGCATCGCACCCGAAGCCCTCAGCCGGGTGTTCGAACCCTTCTTCACCACCAAGGACTTCGGCCGTGGCAGCGGGCTGGGACTGTCGATGGTGTATGGCTTCGTGCGCCAGTCGGGTGGCAACATCCGCATCCTGTCCACACCCGGCCAGGGTACCAATGTGCGCTTCGTACTGCCGATGACCCAGGCCCCCGCCGAAGTGCCCGGCAAGGCCAGCGCCTCTTCGGCGCACGCCCACCCGATCAACGGCCCGGTGCTGCTGGTGGAGGACGAAGCCGAAGTGCGTCGCATCATCCGCCTGCAGCTCACCGAACTCGGCTACCCGGTAATCGAAGCGCCGGACGGACAGGAAGCGCGCATGCTGCTCGACAACGTCGAGGAAATCGCCCTGCTGATCACCGACACAGTAATGCCGGGCGGCATCAATGGGCGCGAACTGGCCAGCCATGCCCGCACGCAGCGGCCACACCTGCCCATCCTGCTGATCACCGGCTACGCCAGCAACAGCGCAATGCCGCCCCCCGACGACAGCGGCATCCCGGTACTGCGCAAACCTTTTGACCGCGCAGCACTCCAACACGCCCTGAACGCCCTGCAAGCACACGAGGAGCCCCGAACGACATGACCCAGACCAGCGCCAGCGTCGCCCCTACCGTGTTCGTCCTGGAAGACGAACCCGACATCGCCCGGCTGATCTGCAACAGTCTCGCCGAATACGGCTTTCGCTGCGAGCATGTCTGCACCGGCCGCCAGCTGCTGGAGCGTGCCGCACGCACCGTTCCGGACCTGTGCATCGTTGACCTCGGACTGCCCGACATGGATGGCATGCAGGTGGTACGCGAACTGCAGGACGGCAGCCCCTGCGCCGTGCTCATCCTGACCGGTCGCAACGATGTCACCGACCGGGTGCTGGGCCTGGAGCTGGGCGCCGACGACTACATCGTGAAACCGTTCGAGCCGCGCGAACTGGTTGCCCGGGTGCGCTCCATCCTGCGCCGCTACCAGCGCAGCGCCCCCGCCGAAGCGCCCGGCAACGAACGCAACATGGCACACTTTGCCGACTGGCGCTTCGACCGTGGCCAGCACTGCCTGCATACCCCGGACGGTCGCCAGATCAACCTGTCTGCGGCCGAGGCCGGACTGCTCACCACCCTGCTGGAGCGCCCCAACCGCATCCTGAGCCGTGAACAACTGCTCGGCGAGCGCGAACTCGACCCCTTCGACCGCAGCATCGATGTGCGCATCTCGCGGCTGCGCCGCAAGCTCGATGACGACCCGCATGACCCCAGGTTGATCAAGACGGTGTATGGCGCGGGCTACCTCTTCTCCGCGCGGGTGAGCTGGTCCTGATGCCCGGAGCACAGACGCACGGCTCCGGCGGGACATGAACAAAAGCTTGGCTTCTTGATCGTTCATCGCGTGAATGGTGGTGTCATCCAGCACCAAGAATCCCCGCGATGAACACCCAGCCTACCGCCCTCGACGCCTATCCCGCCCGCGCTGCTGCCATCCACATCAAGCTGGCACAGCTGCAGCAACTGGCTGACGACCACTTCGGCCACGACCCGGAGGCCATCCACTGGGGACACGCGGGTGACCTCGGCGAGGGCTTGCACCGCTCCACGGTTAACGAACTGCTGCGGCTGACGCTATTGGAGCCCGCCATCATCCGGACCATCCTGGCCGGGCAGCAGCCCCGGTGCATGAGCCTGCGGTGGTTCCTGCACCACCCGCTGCCGCGGGGCTGGAAGGCGCAGCGAGAGGCCCTGGCAGGGTTTGATGCGTAAGCTCAGGCCATCACGATCCGGGTGTGCACCTCGACCTTGAGCGCACGCTTCACGGCCGCGAAGATCGCCGAGATGTTGCTCATCGTCGGGTTGCCCGACTTTGACAACATGCGGTGCAGGCTCTTGGTAGGCTTGTGAATTTCCTCGGCCAGTGCCTCGAAGCCCACCGTAGCGTTGACCAGGTCACGCAAGATCAGCTTGGCCGATTCCGGCTCGCCGTTGACGAACAGGGTGATGGCCTCGTCCAGAAGCGCCTGCGCAAAGGCTGGATCGCTCTGCACGCGCGCGGCCACGGTCTCTTTGAAGTCACGGGTCAGTGCCATGTCACTTTGCTCCTTTGGAGGTGGATGCCTTGCGGCGCTTGTAGTCCTCCCACAGCGCCACCGCCTGGTCGATGTCCTGCTGCTGGCGCTTCTTGGTGCCGCCGCCGATCAGGATGATGATCTTCAGACCGTCCTTGCCCAGGTAGATGCGCAGCCCTGGCCCCCAGTCGATCTTGTACTCCCCAATGCCGCGAAACCACTCGACATTGGACAGGTTGCCCTGCTCCATTCGGCTTACCGCCACACGCACCTTGGCGGCCGCGACGGCCTCCAGCGACTCGAACCACGCCGCAAAGGGGCTGTCGCCATCGGGGAGTAGCAGTTCTTTGATCTGGTAGCTCATGGACTAAATGGTAACTTATAAGTTCCCATTTAGTCAGCATGGCTGTTTGAAGGTTTGAAGGGCTGACCGGCCCCTTGGTTGACGGCGAACTGCCGCGCGTAACCCTCTGATTCATAAAGATCGAATCTTGCGCCTAGCCGCAGGACGAGCGGAGAAAAGAGACGACTCGGCGGGACGGCGGGACACAGCAGTCGACCGCTGCCCCGTATCGATTCATAATTATGAATTCTTAACCACGGAGAGTTCACCATGAGCCAACGCCCCTTCCGCATCCTCGGCATCCAGCAAATCGCCATCGGTGGCCCGAGCAAGGACAAGCTGCGCACCCTGTGGGTGGATATGCTGGGCCTGGAAGTGACCGGCAATTTTGTCAGCGAACGGGAAAACGTCGATGAGGACATCTGCGCCATCGGCAGCGGTCCGTTCAAGGTCGAAGTCGACCTGATGCAGCCGCTGGACCCGGAGAAAAAGCCTGCCGTACACACCACCCCGCTCAACCACGTGGGCCTGTGGGTCGATGACCTGCCCAAGGCCGTTGAATGGCTTTCGGCCAATGGTGTGCGCTTTGCCCCCGGTGGCATCCGCCGTGGTGCGGCCGGTTACGACATCACCTTCCTGCACCCGAAAGGCAATGAAGACTTTCCGATCGGCGGCGAGGGCGTGCTGGTGGAACTCGTGCAGGCCCCCCCGGAAGTGGTCGAAGCCTTCGGGCGTCTCGCTGCAGCGTAAGCCTCCTGGCCCTTGCTGCACCGGCCCTGAACACAGCGATGCCCCCGCCCCTATCAGGGCACGGGGGCATCGTCTACCGCCGGCCTGCTTGTCCGCCTGCGCCGTCAGGCAGTGCTGGACAACTTGTCCTGACGAATCGCGGCGTACTCGTCCTCCCAGAACCACTTCTCCTCGCCAAAGGCGGGCCGCAAGTGATCCAGCCAGGTGGCCTGCTCGTCGTAGCGGGCAAAGAAGGGCCGTTGCACCCAGTCCGGATTGCGCCCCTGGATGAAGCGCAGCGCAATCACCTTCTCTCCGGCGATTTCAGTCACCCCCTGAATCTCCACCTTGCCGGGGCTGGCGCTCATGCTCGGACCACGCGCCGTGCGCGCCAGGCCGGACACACGCTGCATGGCCTCACGATAAATGGCCCAGGCGCGTACCAGCGGCACTTCGAAATAATGTCGCGCGCCCGTATCCCGCTCGGCAAACATGTAATACGGCACGATGCCCAACCGCACCTGATCCTTCCACATCCGCGCCCACACCGCAGGGTCGTCGTTGATGTGTGCCAGCAACGGCCCCTGCGCACGAATCACCGCGCCGGTGGCGCGCACCCGGCGAATGGCCGCCTGTGCGGTTTCGGTATCCAGTTCCTTCCAGTGGTTGTAATGCGCCATCACCGCCACCTGCTTGCCCGCCTCGACCAGGCTTTCCAGCAGCGCAATCAGTTCGTCGGCATCCTCCGCCCCCAGAAAGCGATGCGGCCAGAAACTCAACGCTTTGGTCCCGATGCGAATGGTCTGGACATGATCGAACTCCGGTCGCAGCAAAGGCTCCAGATACGCCTTCAGATGCTTGGTCTTCATCACCATCGGGTCGCCGCCGGTAAACAACAGGTCGGTGACTTCGCCATGCTGGCGCAGGTACTGGTGCAGGGCCTCGGCCTCGTTGCTGGCGATGCGCAAGTCCTTGTCGCCCACAAACTGTGCCCAGCGAAAGCAGAACGTGCAGTAGCTGTGACAGGTCTGCCCCTGGCTGGGAAAGAACAGCACCGTCTCGCGATACTTGTGCTGCAGCCCTTCGATGCGGTTGCCCTGCTCATCGCGCGGCATGTTCATTTCCATCTGATCGGCCGGGTGGGGATTGAGCGCCTGGCGCACCGCCCCCACCGCCTCGTCCAGCACGGCCTTGTCCGCGCCCTCCCGCATCAGCGTGGCAATGCGCTCATAATGTTCGGGCGCGAGCATGCCCCGCTGCGGAAAGGTGAGCTGGAACATCGGATCGTCCGGCACGCGACGCCAGTCGATCAGTTCATCGATCACATATTGGTTCACCCGGAACGGCAGCACCGAAGACACCACCTTCATTTCAAAGCGTTGTTCGGGGCTGAGTTGCTGCAGCGCTGCGATGCGGTCAAGATCGCGCTGCGTATACACCTTGAACGGTTGATTCTCGAAGCGCTCGGCGAGCTGCGCTGGCGTGTGCGCGACCAGCGTATGGGCATTGGCTTGCATGTTCTGACCTCCTGACCCTTGTGCACCGATCCGTCTCCCTGCGCCCGATGGCGAATGGATGCGGTCGCAAGAGTGTGGTGAGTGTGCGGCAGCGCCTGAGAGGCTTGAAATGCGGACGAAAGAAGACTGGGTGAAGGCGCCGCCGGCCGGGTTTCAACAACAGATTCGACAGTCTGCTTTTTGAGCGTGCTGCACTATAGGGCAACTTATATATTTGCGCAAATAAGACAGGTCGCAATGCAACAAGTTCCGCCGCCCGGCGTGCCCAGCGCAAACGCCCACCGCCTTCCTGCTGCCTGAAGACGACGTACGGGAATACTGGAAAACCCTGTCTGTCAGCCCGGCGTCCCGCTTGCTATGATCCTCACTCCCCACGCCCACGGAGTGCGTTTCATGACCCAGACCCCAGCAGACAAAGTGCGCGTTGGTCTGTTTGCCACTTGCCTGATGAACGTTTTTCGCCCCGGCATCGGCTTTGCTGCGGTCAAGCTGCTGGAGGAGGCGGGCTGTAGCGTGGAGGTGCCGGCCAGCCAGACCTGTTGCGGGCAGCCAGGCTACAACAGCGGCGACTTCGACTCGACCCGGGCACTGGCACGGCAGGTCATCGAAGCGTTCGAAGGCTTCGACTACGTAGTCGGGCCGTCCGGCTCGTGCATGGCCACGATTCGCCACGACTATCCCGAGCTGCTGGCCGAAGACCCCGACTGGGCACCCCGTGCCCGCGCACTCGCCCAGAAAAGCTTCGAGTTGCTGGCCTTCCTGCATGATGTGCGCGGCATGACACGCACGGGCGCACGCTACAAGGGCAAGGTCACCTACCACGACGCCTGTTCCGGCCTGCGCAGCCTCGGCATCAAGGGCCAGCCACGTGTCCTGCTCGCCAGCGTCGAAGGGCTGCAGCTCAAGGAAATGCAGGACACCGAGGTGTGCTGCGGCTTTGGTGGCACATTCTGTGTCAAATACCCCGAGATTTCCGAAAAAATGGTCGAGGACAAGGTTCGCAACGTGATTGCCAGCGGGGCCGATACCCTGCTCGGCGGCGACCTGGGTTGCCTGATGAACATCGCCGGGCGGCTGTCGCGCATCAATGCACCGGTGAAGGTGTATCACACCGCCGAGGTGCTGGCCGGCATGGCCGACGGGCCGGCCATCGGGCAAGGGCCACAGGAGGCACGCTGATGGAAATGCGCTCGCGGGAGTTCAAGTCGCGTGCTGTGTACTACATCCACGACGGCGCACTGCAGAAGGCGATGGGCCTGCTGCGCGACGGTTTCGTCGCCAAACGCACCCAGCAGGCCGCCGAACTGCCCGAGTTCGAAGCCTTGCGCGAGGAAGCCAGGCAGCTCAAGAACCATATCCTCGACCACCTCGACCACTACCTCACCCGCTACGAAAGTACAGTGAAGGCGGCTGGAGGGCAGGTGCACTGGGCGCGGGACGCAGCCGAAGCGCGCGAGATCATCCTCGGCATCTGCCGGCGGGTGAACGCGAGGACGGTGACCAAGGGCAAGTCCATGGTGTCGGAGGAAATCGGGCTGAACGAGGCACTGCTCGAGAACGGCATGGAAGTGGTCGAAACCGATCTGGGCGAATACATCATCCAGCTTGCCAACGAGCCACCGTCGCACATCATCGCCCCGGCGGTGCACAAGACCAAGGACCAGGTTTCCGACCTTTTTCAGGAGGCTCACGGCACCGAGCGCAAGACCACGGTGCCCGACCTGGTGAACGAGGCCCGCCACGTGCTACGCGAAAAATACTTTCGCGCCGATGTCGGCATCACCGGTGGCAACTATCTGGTAGCCGAAACAGGCTCATCGGTCATCGTCACCAACGAGGGCAATGGCGACCTCACACAGACCCTCGCCCGGGTGCACATCGTCACCTCCGGCATCGAGCGCGTGGTACCCCGGCTCGATGACGTGACGCTGTTCCTGCGCCTGCTCGCGCGCAGCGCCACCGGGCAGGAGACAGAAACCTACACCACCGTATCCACCGGCCCACGCCACGCGGACGACAAGGATGGCCCCGAGGAATACCATGTGGTGCTGGTCGACAATGGTCGCTCGAAGATGCTCGGAGGCCGCTTCCGCGAGATGCTGCGCTGCATCCGCTGCGGCGCCTGCATGAATCACTGTCCGGTGTACGGATCGGTGGGCGGGCATGCCTACGGTTGGGTGTATCCGGGGCCGATGGGCTCGGTGCTCACCCCGCTGATCAAGGGGCTGGACAACGCCTACGACCTGCCTAACGCATGCACCCTCAACGGTCGCTGCGCTTCAGTGTGCCCGGTGAAGATTCCGCTGCCCGATCTGCTGCGCGAGCTGCGTCACCTGCAACACCGGCAGCATCTCACCCCCGCAGTGCAACGCCATGCGCTGAGCGTCTGGCGCTTCGTGGCCACCCGCCCCAGCCTGTATCACTTCGGAGAGCGGCTTGCCGCACGCCTGCTCGCACTGGCCGGCCGGCGCAAGGGCCGGCTGCGTTCGCTGCCACTGGCCTCGGCCTGGACCGATGCGCGTGACCTGCCCGCGCCGGCCGGCAAGACCTTCCTTGAGCAATGGCACGCACGGAAGAGCCAATCTTGATGGGAAAGACACCATGAGCAGCGCACGCGAAACGATTCTGGGCGCCATCCGCGAAGCCCTGGGCCGTGGCCCACTCGACGAGGCCAGCCGGAGTGCACTGGATGCCCGCGACTCGCACCACACCCGCCCGGCCTTCGATGACGAACCGGTCGAGCGCTTCATCCGGAAATTCGAAAGCCGCGCCGGCAGCGTCAGTCGTGTTGGCACGTTGGACGAAGTGCCTGCCGCCGTGGAGGCCCACCGGGCACAGTGGCACCTGCCCCGGCGTGCCGCAGTCGGCGCAGCCCTGGCCAGTCTGCAGTGGCCGGCAGAGTGGACGGTGCATCACGATGCAGCCCCCATCGAGGAAACCCTGTCGGTATCGCTGGCCCTCGCCGGCATCGCCGAAACCGGTAGCCTGCTGTTTGCCTCCGGCCCCGACAGCCCCACCACCCACAACTTTGTGCCGGACGACCAGATCGCCGTGCTGCACACCCGGTACATCGTCAAATGGTTCGAGGACGCCTGGTCGATACTGCGCACGCGCCCGGACATGCCACGCGCGGTCAACATCGTGTCCGGCCCCTCACGCACCGCCGATGTGGAGCAGACCGTGCAACTCGGGGCACATGGTCCGCGCCGGGTGCATGTGGTGCTGGTCGGTTGATCCACTCGCAGGCGCCTGCGGCCCGACCGGCTACAGGCCTCCACCTCGCTGCCCGAAGAAATCCCCTTACATCTCGGCGTCACCCTTCACTCACTTCTGCGCGTTAATCGGACTCATATCGAACAGGCGCGGCACACCACGCCGCACCTTCATCGTGACAAACGGAGTCCGCCATGAAAACATCCGCCTTCCTGCTGGCCCTGGTGCTGGCCACCGCCGGTAGCTGGACCCTTGCCGAGCCCGCTGCGGCACATGACCGACACGGTCGCTACGAACGCGCCGACCGGGGCGATCACCGCTCGGGTCAGCGTCACCCTCACTATCGCCACGACCACCGTGACCGGCACGGTCCGGGCTACAGCAACCGGTACTCACATGAGCGCAAGGTCATCGTGCACCGCCCCGTGCCGATGCGCCCGCCGGTGGTGCGTGAATACCACCACTACTATCATCCCGCAGCACCCGTATATCACACCCCGGCCTACTACCCTCCGCGCCATCACCGCCCGGTGTACCCGCGCGACCCAGCCATCGTGATCGGGGTGGACATTCCGCCGCTGGTCATTCCCTTGCGCTGAGCGGGGCGGACGGCGGGGGTCCGAGGCGCGCGACCTCCATGTGGCGGAAGCAATCCACCGTGTGGTCATTGACCATGCCCACCGCCTGCATGAAGGCGTAACAAATCGTGGGGCCAACGAAACGGAAGCCCCGCTTGCGCAACGCCCGGCTCATCTCCTCCGACTCGGCCGTGGATGCCGGCACTTCCGACAAGGTGCGCCAGGCATTCTGGCGCGCCTGCCCGCCGATGAAGGACCATAGCCAAGCCACCGGATCCACACCCTCCTCGACCAGCGCCCGCCAGGCCCGGGCGTTGCCGATGGCCGATTCAATCTTCGCCCGATTGCGGATGATGCCCGGATCCTTCATCAGCCACTCAACCTTGTCCACACCCCATCGCGCGATCACCTCGGAATCGAAGCCCTCGAACACCTCGCGATACCGGGCACGCTTCTTCAGCACAGTGATCCACGACAAGCCGGCCTGCGCCCCTTCCAGAACCAGAAACTCGAACAACCGGTCCGCCTCGAATACCGGCACGCCCCACTCATGATCGTGGTAATCGATATACAACGGGTCCTCACTGACCCAGCCACAACGACACATCATCATCGCGCCACCTCTCCTCGTCTGCCTGCCCTTCGGGTCTTATCCGAAAATGGCATGCCACACAAGCGGGGCAACAACTGAGTTGCTGCCATCCCCGGGCAGTGCAACAATCCCTGCAGCAGCGATTTACGAACCCTACGGGAGATGACGTCCATGAAACTGTCGCGCCTTGCGCTGGCCCTGACCTGCGCCTCGACCACGCTTTTCACCAGCGTCGCTTTTGCCGAAACCCTGCGCTGGTCCAGCGCGGGAGATTCGCTGACCCTGGACCCCCACGCCCAGAACGAAGGCCCGACCCATGCGATGAGCCACCAGATCTACGATCCGCTGGTCTATCGCGATCAGGACATGAAGCTGGCCCCGCGCCTGGCCACCGAGTGGTACATCACGGACGACCCGACGGTCTGGGAATTCAAGCTGCGCGAAGGCGTGACCTACCACAACGGCAACCCGTTCAACGCCGACGATGTCGTGTTCTCGATCATGCGTGCGAAGCATGAGAATGCCGACATGAAGGGCCTGCTCACGTCGGTGGTGGAGGTGATCAAGGTGGATGAGCACACGGTACGCATGCGCACCGATGGCCCCAACCCGCTGCTGCCCAACAACCTGAGCGACCTGTTCATCATGGACCAGGAGTGGTCCGAGGCGAACAACACCGCCACACCGCAGAACTACAAGGCCGGCGAGGAAACCTTTGCCGTGCGCAACGCCAATGGCACCGGCCCCTACAAGCTGGTCAAGCGCGAGCCCGACGTGCGTACCGAGCTGATCCGCAATGACGCATACTGGGGCCGCGACCACTTCCCGATGGAAGTCAGCCGCATCGTCTACACTCCGATCAAGTCCTCCGCCACCCGGGTGGCCGCCCTGCTTTCCGGGGAAATCGACTTTCTGCTCGACCCCCCGGTGCAGGACCTGGAGCGCCTGAAGTCGGCTGCGGGACTGGTGGTGCGGGAAGGCCCGGAAAACCGCACCATCTTCCTGGGCATGCAGATGGCGCTGCCCGAACTGCGCACCTCCGATGTGAAGGGCAAGAACCCCTTTGCCGAAAAGAAAGTGCGTGAGGCGATGAACATCGCGATCAACCGCGACGCCATCCGCCAGGTGGTGATGCGCGGCCAGGCGGTGCCGGCCGGGATGATCGCGCCCCCCTTCGTGGATGGCTACGACAAGGTGCTCGACCAGGTGCCGGCGGTAGACCTCGCCCGCGCGAAGGCCCTGCTCGCCGAGGCCGGCTACCCGAACGGTTTTTCGGTGACCCTGTCCTGCCCCAATGACCGCTATGTGAACGACGAAGCCATCTGCCAGGCCGTCACCGGCATGCTCGGCCAGATCGGCATCAAGACCCGCCTCGATGCCCGCTCGAAGAGCATTCACTTTGCCGAACTGCCCAAGGGCGAGATGGATTTCTACATGCTCGGCTGGAGCGTGCCGACCATGGATTCGCACTATGTCTTCCATTACCTGGTCGAAACCAAGTCCGACAAGGGCGGCTCCTGGAATGCCACCGGATACTCCAACCCCGAAGTGGACGCTCTGGTGGCAGCCATGACCCAGGAAACCGATGCGGACAAGCGCGCCGAAATGCTCGCCCGGGTGTGGCACATCGTGCAGGATGAAACCCTCTACCTGCCGTTGCATCACCAGATGCTCAACTGGGCCATGAAGCGCAACATCGAGTTGCCGGTGCACTCGATGAACTATCCGCACTTCTCGCATGTGAAGTTCAGCAAGTAAGCCCACCGCGCACGGGCAACCTCCCCGGATTGCCCGTGCGCCGGTTCGGCCAACGCTGACGCCCCCTCCCCCGCAGACACCACCCCCGCATGCTCGCCTTCATCCTCCGCCGACTGCTGCAGTCGGTTTTGGTCATGCTCACGGTGGCACTGGTCGCCTTCGGCCTGTTCCGCTACATCGGCGACCCGATCAATAACATGGTCGGCCAGGAGGCCACCCTGCTGGAGCGCGAGCAACTGCGCGAAAGCCTGGGTCTGAACGACCCGGTGCCCATGCAGTTTGCCCGCTTCGTGGGCAATGCCCTGCGCGGCGAGTTCGGCATCTCCTACCGCATGGCGCGGCCGGTCACCGATGTCATCCTGGAACGCCTGCCGGCCACCCTGGAGCTGGCCCTGATCTCGGGCACCGCCGCGCTGGTGCTGGGCATCGCGCTCGGTGTGTATACCGCGCTGCGTCGTGACGGCTGGCTCAGCCACACCATCATGGGCCTGTCGCTGATCGGCGTGTCCCTGCCGACCTTCCTGATCGGCATTTTGCTGATCTACGTGTTTTCCGTGGAGCTCAAGGTGCTGCCCGCCTTCGGACGGGGCGAGGTGGTACAGATTGGCGGATGGAGCACCGGACTCCTGACCAGCAGCGGTCTGAAATCGCTGATCCTGCCCGCCATCACCCTGGGGCTGTATCAACTCACCCTGATCATGCGACTGGTGCGCGCCGAAATGCTCGAGGTGCTGCGCACCGACTACATCAAGTTCGCCCGTGCCCGTGGCCTGAGCAACCGCGCAGTGCATTTCGGCCACGCGCTCAAGAACACGCTGCTGCCGGTCATCACCATCACCGGCTTGCAGATCGGCTCGATCATCGCCTTTGCCATCATCACCGAAACGGTGTTCCAGTGGCCGGGCGTCGGCCTGCTGTTCATCACGGCGGTGCAGTTTGTCGATGTCCCGGTGATGGCCGCCTATCTGGTGCTGATCGCGCTGATCTTCGTCGTCATCAACCTGATCGTCGATCTGCTCTATTTCGCGGTCGACCCACGCCTGCGCGTACAGCGCAGCAGTCGCGGGCAATGAGGCAGGAACCCCACGCATGAACGCCGGCACCGAACGCCCCGCCGCCCCACCGCCCTCGCTGTGGGCACGCATCGCGGACAGCGACCTGTTCCACAGCTTCATCCGCTCGCCGGTCACGGTGGTGTCGGCGCTCGTCACCCTGGTGATCATGGTCGCCGCGCTGTGCGCGCCCCTCATTTCACCGCAAAACCCCTTCGACCCGGCCACCCTCAACCTGATGGACGGCTTCACGCCGCCAATGCAGCCAAACGCCTTCACCGGCAATGTGTACTGGCTGGGCACCGATGCCCAGGGGCGCGACATTTTCTCGGCCATCCTGTACGGTTCGCGGGTATCGCTGCTGGTGGGCTTTGCTGCCGTGGGCGTGGCCGCGTTGATCGGCATCACCCTGGGGCTGGTTTCAGGCTATGTCGGCGGCTGGGTGGACAGCCTGATCATGCGCATTGCCGATGTGCAACTGAGCTTTCCGGCCATCCTCATCGCCCTGCTGATCTTTGGCGTGTTCAAGGGCGTCGTGCCACCCGACCTGCATGACAGGGTTGCAATCTATGTGCTGATCGCCGCCATTGCGCTGTCCGACTGGGTGCAGTACGCGCGCACCGTGCGCAGCTCCACCCTTGCCGAAAAGAACAAGGAATACGTGCAGGCCGCACGGGTCATCGGCGTGCCCGCCCCGCTCATCCTGCTGCGCCACATCCTGCCCAACGTAATGGGGCCAGTGCTGGTGATTGCCACCATCGGCCTTGCACTGGCAATCATTCTTGAATCCACCTTGTCCTTCCTGGGCGTGGGCGTCCCGCCCACCCAGCCCAGCCTGGGCACGCTGATCCGGGTCGGGCAGGACTTCCTGTTCTCGGGCGAATGGTGGATCGTGCTGTTTCCCGGCATCACCCTGCTGCTGCTCGCGCTCGCCGTCAATTTGCTCGGTGACTGGCTGCGCGATGCGCTCAACCCGAGGCTGCGCTGATGAGCCCCACCCCACTGCTGTCGGTGCGCAGGCTGCGCATCGAATTTCCCACCCGACGCGGCACGCTGGTGGCGATCGACGACGTCTCCTTCGACATCGCCAAAGGCGAAGTGCTCGGCATGGTGGGAGAATCGGGCGCAGGCAAGTCGCTCACCGGCGCAGCAATCATCGGACTGCTGGAGCCGCCCGGGCGGATCGCCGGGGGTGAAATCCTGCTGCATGGCGAGCCCATCCACGCCCTGTCCGCCGAGCGCATGCGCCGGATTCGCGGCCGCCGCATTGCGATGATCTTCCAGGACCCGCTCACCAGTCTGAACCCGCTGCTCACCATCGGGCGACAGCTCACCGAAACCATCCTTACCCATCTCGACGTGACCCCGCAGGAAGCCCGCCAACGGGCCGTCGCCCTGCTCGACGAAGTCGGTATTCCCGCCCCGGAACAGCGCATCGACCACTATCCTCACCAGTTCTCCGGAGGCATGCGCCAGCGGGTCGTGATCGCGCTGGCACTGTGTGCCGAGCCCGAACTGATCATCGCAGACGAGCCCACCACAGCGCTGGACGTATCGGTGCAGGCGCAGATCATCGCGCTGCTCAGAAAACTGTGCCACCAGCACCACACCGCCGTGCTGCTGGTCACCCACGACATGGGGGTGATTGCCGAAACCGCCGACCGGGTGGCCGTGATGTACGCCGGCCGGCTGGTCGAGATCGGGCCGGTGCGCGCGGTGGTGCAGCACCCCCAGCACCCCTACACCCAGGGCCTGATGGGCTCCATTCCAGTGCTCGGGGCAGATGTCCGGCGGCTGGTGCAGATCGACGGAGCCATGCCGCGCCTCACCGCCATCCCCCCCGGCTGCGCCTTCAACCCGCGCTGCCCGCAGGCCTTTGCACGCTGCCGCGAGGCACGCCCCGAACTGCAGCCGGCAGGCGACACCCTGGCCGCCTGCTGGCTGCATGACCCATCCTCCGCGCCGGAGACCGCAGCATGAGCGCCCTCCCCACGCCCCTGCTGCAGGTAGACGGCCTGCGCTGCGCCTTCGACGTCTCCCGCCCCTTCCTCAACCGCCTGCTGGAACGCCAGCCACGGCGCTTCCTGAAGGCCGTCGATGGCGTGTCTTTCGACATTGCACGCGGCGAAACCTTTGCACTGGTCGGTGAGTCCGGCTGTGGCAAATCCACCGTGGCGCGGCTGATTGTCGGGCTGTACGAGCCAAGCGACGGACGCATCGTGTTCGACGGCCAGGATGTGGCCCGGATACGCAGCGCGGCGCAATTGCAGAAGCTGCGCCGCCGCTTCCAGATGATCTTCCAGGATCCCTATGCCAGCCTCAACCCACGCTGGCGGGTGGAGCGCATCATTGCCGAACCGATTCGCGTGTTCAGACTGCTGCACGACGCAGCCGCAATCACCCGCCGGGTTGGCGAACTGCTCACTCTGGTCGGACTCTCGGCGGCCGACGGGCGCAAGTTTCCGCACGAGTTTTCCGGCGGACAGCGCCAGCGCATCTGCATTGCCCGGGCGCTCGCCAACAACCCCGAGTTTCTGGTGTGCGATGAACCCACCTCTGCGCTGGACGTGTCGGTGCAGGCGCAGATCCTGAACCTGATGAAAGACCTGCAGGACGAGTTCGGTCTGACCTATCTCTTCATCAGTCACGATCTCGCCGTGGTCCGTCACATGGCCGACCGGGTGGGTGTGATGTATCTGGGACGCATCGCCGAGATTGCCGACAGCCGGACGCTGTTCGAACAGCCCGCCCATCCCTACACCCGCATGCTGCTGGCCACCATTCCGGACATCAGCATGAGCGCCCCCCGCGAAGCCGCCGTGCGCGGCGAAGTCCCCAATCCGATCACCCCGCCACCGGGTTGCACCTTCCACCCACGCTGCCCCCTGGCCAATGACCGCTGCAAACGCGAAGCCCCACTGCTGCGCCAGATCACCCCCGGGCACGCCGCCGCCTGCCACGCCATCGAGGAAGCACGCACGGAGCCGTAATTTCATGGCACGTAAATTGCGGATTCTCTCCCAGGGCGGCCGACGGGCGGCGCGCCACATGATCCAGCGGAGAGTCAGTAATGGAGGGAGCACGCGAATTCCTGCTCGCGGCCAAGCATGCGGAAATACGGTTGCTGGAGCAACTCGCCCTGAACTGCGAACTGGTCACCGCCGTCTCTTCCCTGGTGCACGCGATCCAGCGGGAGCGTGGTGCCTCAAGCATGTTTCTGGCCTCCAGTGGTGTGAAGTTTGCTGACGAACTGACAACGTTTCGGGTACAGGTCTCGCCGTGCGAAGCCGCCTTCAGAGAAGCGCTTGGGCGTCTTGACAGGGACGATGCGCGCAGCGCCAGCAGCGTGAGGCTTTTCAGCCATGTCGCATTCGTGCTGCATGCGCTTGACTCACTGCCTGCACTGCGCGCGCGCGTCGACTCGCAGGAACTGTCACCGGAAGACGCCGCGATCCTGTTCGGACGCCTCGTCACTGAATTGCTTGCAGTGGTGTTCGAAGCGGCAGATGCGGCAGCCGACCCGGAGGTTTCACGGGCACTGGTGGCCTTGTTCAACTTCATGCAGGGCAAGGAACTGGCGGGGCAGGAACGCGCCACCGGCGTCGCCGGCTTTGCGCTGGGCGCGTTCGATGAAGCACGCAGACAACGGCTCGAGCACCTGATCGAGTCGCAGGCACGCTGCTTCGAGGTCTTCGTGGAGTTTGCGGACCCGGACCTGCTGCTTCGCTGGCAACAACTGCTGGACCCCACAGACGAGGCAGCGCTCAAGCGTTTGCGCACCGTCGCTCACTCCGGCTCCGGTGACACAAGGCTGGGCGAACGTTGGTTCGCACTCACGACAGAGCGAATCGACGCAATGCGGCGCATCGAGGACGCCCTGACCGTCCGTCTGGCCCAGTTATGCAAGCGCCGCATCGCAGATGCCGAAGCGGATCTGAAGAGTCATCGCAGTGTGCTCGATACCTTGTGCGACCTGGATGCACAGAATGGCGCCTCGACAGCGGTCTTCCTGGCAGCGCCCACAGCACGGGGTGGGAGCGCCTCCCCGCCCGAAGGCGTCGCGCTGCAGTCTGGCCTCGGACGCTCCGTTCTCGAGTTGGTGCTTGCCCAGGCACAACGCATTGAGCAGATAGGCGACGAATTGAACGCAGCACGCACGGCACTCGAAGAACGCAAGCTGATCGAGCGTGGCAAGGGTTTGCTGATGACGCACCGGGGGCTGACCGAGGATCAGGCTTATCGGCTGATGCGCCAAACTGCGATGGATCAGGGGCGGCGGCTGGTCGACGTGGCCCAGTCAGTGCTCGCGATCGGCCCCTTGCTGGGCGAAACGGATGGCGCCGGGCGAGCCAGGAGGCCGACCGGCAGCACGCCCTCATAGAGTGCATGCCTTGTTATTGCGCACCGCAACAGGGCAAAAATTCCCCATGCATTGCAGCCCACACCTCCTCCCTTCCTCCTCCAAACCCTTTCAGCTTCCGGCGTTGAGCCCCTCGAACAAAACTGGCACGACACCTGCTTAATGATGCACAGGCAGTCAGTGCCCGACCAACGGCGGTCAAAGACTGACAGCACGGACAACGGCGTCCATTTCCCACGGTGCGATTCATCGCGCCCGCAGGAAATGGGCGCCGTTTTTTGTTTTGCAGCAGCCAGTTCGAGGAATACGCCATGATCGATCGAAAAAACCCGTCACACCTGTCCCGCCGGGGCTTCATCAAGCAGACCGCTGCTCTCGGCAGTGCCGCCATGATGGGTGGCCTGTGGCCGGGGCATGCCTTCGCGTCCAGCACGGGCGCACTCGAGACCCGCGCCGCCAAGCTCGGGTTCATTGCCTTGACCGACGCGGCGCCGCTGTTCGTTGCCGACGAAAAAGGGTTCTTCAAGAAGCACGGCATGACGAATGTGGAGGTGCTGAAACAGTCATCCTGGGGTACGACCCGAGACAATCTGGTGCTGGGATCGGCACGCAACGGGATCGATGGCGCCCATATCCTGACACCCATGCCTTATCTCATCAGCACCGGTGCGATGACAGCCAACAACATGTCGACGCCGATGTATATCCTGGCCCGGCTGAACCTTGGCGGACAGTGCATTTCGGTTGGCAACGAGTACAGAGACCTGAAGGTCGGGGTCGATACTTCGGCATTCAAGGAAGCTCTCGCAGCCAAGGCAGCCTCCGGCCGCCCCGTCAATGCCGCAATGACCTTTCCTGGCGGCACCCACGACATGTGGATCCGCTACTGGCTGGCCGCTGGCGGCATCGATCCGACACGCCACATTTCGACCATCGTGGTACCGCCGGCGCAAATGGTCGCCAACATGCGAGTGGGCAGCATGGACACGTTCTGCGTATGCGAGCCGTGGAACCACCAGCTCATTAATCAGGACATCGGCTACACAGCAAACACGACCAGCGAATTGTGGCTCAACCACCCGGAAAAAGCGTTTGCAATGCGTGCCGATTACGTCGAGGCCAACCCGAACTCGACCCGGGCACTGTTGATGGCGGTCATGGAGGCCCAGATGTTCTGCGAGGACCCCGCCAACCGCGAGGAGGTCGCGCGCATCTGTTCGCGCCGCCGCTGGATCAACGCCCCCTTCGAGGACATCGTCGATCGCATGCGCGGTGATTTCGACTACGGCACAGGCCGGGTCGTCGAGAACAGCCCCTACCAGATGCGCTACTGGAAGGAGCAAGCCTCCTACCCTTTCAAGAGCCACGACAAATGGTTCATCACCGAAAACATTCGCTGGGGCTACCTGCCGACTGACTTCGATATCTCGGGCTGGGTGGACAAGGTCAATCGCGAGGACCTCTGGCGCGAGGCGGCCCATGCCCTCGGCGTGGCCTCTGCGGACATCCCTGAGGGCACCTCCCGTGGCCTGGAAACCTTCTTCGACGGCAAGGTCTTCGACCCCGACAACCCCAAGGCCTATCTCGACAGCCTCGAGATCAAGACCCTGCGCGGCGCCTGAGCATCGTTCCCAGACAGGAGAGCAACATGAACTCGACTCAAACACTCAACCATGCCCGCCTGCCGGGCACCGAAGAAAAAGGTGTGCCCCTGCTCGCCCGACTCGAACCCGTGAAGACCGTCCTGCTTTCACGGGTGCTGCCACCACTGCTCATCCTCGGGGTGCTGGTGATACTTTGGGAGGTATTGTGCTCGCGCCCCGGCGCCGCCCTGCCCAGCGCCTCACAGATGGTCCGCGAAACCTGGGATCTCATCACCAACCCCTTCTACGACAACGGCGGCAACGATGTCGGCATGGCCTGGCAGATTCTCGCCAGCCTCGAGCGGGTGGCCTACGGTTACACGTTGGCGGTAGTGGTCGGCGTGAGCCTCGGGGTTCTCGTCGGACAATCGACCTGGGCGCTGCGCGGGCTCGACCCGCTGTTCCAGGTGCTGCGCACCGTGCCGCCGCTCGCCTGGCTGCCGATCTCGCTCGCGGGCTTCCAGGACAGCAACCCGTCGGCGATCTTCGTGATCTTCATCACCGCGATCTGGCCGATCATCATCAACACCTCGGTCGGCATCCGCAACATTCCCGAGGACTATCGCAACGTCGCCCGCGTGATCCGGCTCAACGGCTTCGAGTACTTCTGGAAGATCATGCTGCCGGCCGCCGCCCCGTACATCTTCTCCGGACTGCGCATCGGTGTCGGCCTGTCGTGGCTGGCCATCGTGGCGGCCGAGATGCTCATCGGCGGCGTCGGCATCGGCTTCTTCATCTGGGATGCATGGAACGCATCGCTCATCAGCGACATCATCCTCGCCCTCATCTACGTCGGCATCGTCGGCTTCCTGCTCGACCGCATGGTCGCCTGGGTCGGCAACCGGGTCACGCGCGGCACTGCAGCAGGCTGAAGGAGAATCATCATGAGCAAAGCATACCTGAACATCTCGCGGGTCGACATGGACTTCACCCGCAACGGCGTCACCAACCCGGTGCTGCGCGACATCAACCTCGATGTGATGCGTGGCGAGTTCATCTCGCTGATCGGCCACTCCGGCTGCGGCAAGTCGACCGTGCTGAACATCGTGGCCGGCCTGCTCAAGGCCAGCTCGGGTGGCGTCATCGTCGATGACAAGGAGGTCAACTCGCCGGGACCCGATCGGGCGCTGGTGTTCCAGAACCACTCGCTGCTGCCGTGGCTCACCGTGTATCAGAACGTCGAGCTCGCGGTCGAGAAGACTTTCCGCCGCACCAAGACCGCCGCCGAGCGGCGCGAGTGGATCCTGCACAACCTCGAGATGGTGAACATGAGCCATGCGCTGGAGCGCCTGCCGTCGGAGATTTCGGGCGGCATGAAGCAGCGGGTCGGCATTGCCCGCGCGCTGGCGATGGAGCCCAAGGTGTTGCTGCTCGACGAGCCCTTCGGTGCGCTCGATGCGCTCACCCGGGCCCATCTCCAGGACGAAGTCATGCGCATCCAGGGTGAATTGCACAACACGGTGATGATGATCACCCACGACGTGGATGAGGCAGTGCTGCTGTCGGACCGCATCGTGATGATGACCAACGGTCCCTCGGCCACCATCGGCCAGATCCTCGACGTCGAGCTGCCACGCCCGCGCAACCGCATCGCGCTGGCTGACGACCCCCGCTACAACCACTACCGCCACGAAGTGCTGAGCTTTCTCTACGAGAAGCAACGCAAGGTCGAGGACATCGGCAGCCGGCGCGCCCGGGCGAACGCCACCGAGAAGAGCGCCGTGGCGGCACGCGCCTGAGGCACCGGCCCGGCTGAGCCGGGTCGGGCCACGCGACAGGAGACAATCATGCACAAGGTATTCATCGTCGGTGCCGGACCGGGCGCCGCGGATCTGCTCACCCTCAGAGCAGCACGATTGCTGGGTGAAAAGGCCGAAATCGTGCTCACCGATGAGCTGGTATCGCCAGAAGTGCTGGCCATGGTGCGCCCACAAGCAAAGGTGCTGCGGGTCGGCAAGCGCGGCGGACGAGCGTCGACACCACAGGGTTTCATCCACCGTCTGATGGTGCGTTACGCGCGGCAACACAAGGTCGTAGTGCGCCTGAAGGGAGGCGACCCCTTCGTTTTCGGCCGCGGCGGGGAGGAAATCGAGGCACTGGCCAGCGCCGGCATCGAGGCCGAAGTGGTTCCGGGTCTCACCGCCGGCATCAGCGTGCCGGCCACGCTGGGCATTCCGGTCACCCACCGCGACCACACGCACGGCGTCAGCCTGGTCACGGCCACCACCCGCGATGGCAAGGGGCCGGACTGGGCCGCGCTGGCACGAAGCGGCACGACACTGGTGATCTACATGGGCCTGGCGCACTTGCTCAACATCGTGGCACGGCTGCTTGTCAGCGGCCTCCCAGCCTCGACCCCCGCCGCCGCGATTGCCTCGGGCACGCTTCCCGAGCAACGCCAGGTGGTCGCCACACTCGGCGAACTGCCCGCACGAGTCGCGGCCGAGGGCCTGAGCAGCCCAGCCCTGATCATCGTCGGTGCCGTGGCCGGACTGGCCCGGGCACAGACCGGCACCCCGGAAGACTTCGCCACGCGCCGCGTGGCCTGAAGGAGAACAGCAATGCGCAAGCAAAGACTGGTGATGGTCGGCAACGGCATGGCCGGCATGAAGACCGTCGAGGAAATCCTCAAGCACGCACCGGATGTGTTCGACATCACGGTATTCGGTGCCGAACCGCATGGCAACTACAACCGAATCCTGCTTTCCCCGGTACTCGCCGGCGAGATGACGCTCACCGACATCATGCTCAACGATCTGGACTGGTACACCGCCAACGGCATCACCCTGCACGCCGGGCGCAAGGTGGTAGCCATCGACCGGGTACGCCGTGTGGTACGCGCCGACGACGGCACCGAGGCCGGCTATGACCGGCTGCTGCTGGCGACCGGTTCCACCCCCTTCATTCCACCCGTGCCGGGTCGTGACCTCGAAGGCGTGATTGCCTACCGCGATATCGCCGACACCGAGACCATGATCGACGCCGCACGCACCTACCGCAACGCCACCGTGATCGGTGGCGGCCTGCTGGGACTGGAGGCTGCCAACGGCCTGATCCTGCGCGGCATGGAGGTCACCGTCGTCCATCTCGGCGAGTGGATCATGGACCGTCAGCTCGACAGGTCCGCCGCCGAAATGCTGCAGGCCTCGCTTGAGGCCAAGGGCATGCGCTTCCGGCTTGGCGCGCACACCGAATCGCTGCTGCCGGCCGCAGGCGCCCCGTCCGGTCGGATCGCTGGGGTGCGACTGGCCAGCGGCGAAACACTCCCCGCCGATCTGGTCGTGATGTCCGCAGGCATCCGGCCAAACACGGCACTGGCTGAATCTGCCCGCTTGCACTGCGATCGTGGCATCGTCGTGACCGACACCCTGCAGACGGTGACCGATCCGCGCATTTATGCGGTTGGAGAATGCGTCAGCCATCGTGGGGTGGCCTACGGCCTGGTCGCCCCGCTGTTCGACCAGGCCCGCGTCTGCGCCAACCACCTGGCCGGCTTCGGCATTGGCCGCTACGAAGGCTCGGTAACATCGACCAAGCTCAAGGTCACTGGTGTCGATGTGTTCTCTGCGGGCGACTTCATGGCCACGGAAGGCTGCGACGAGATCATGCTGCATGACCGGGCCGGCGGACGCTACAAGAAACTGGTGCTCAAGGATGATCGGCTGATCGGCGCGGTGATGGTGGGCGACACCACCGACGGCAGCTGGTACTTCCAGCTGGTGCGCGAGGGGCGCAACGTGACCGCGATGCGCGATCAGTTGATGTTCGGCCAGAGCTTTGCCCAATCGCAACTCGGTGATGCAGGCCACCAGGGGCAAAACCAGGCGGCGCTGCTGCCCGACAGCGCCGAGGTATGCGGTTGCAACGGAGTATGCAAGGGCACCATCGTCAAGGCGATCAAGGAAAAGGGCCTGTTCTCGCTCGACGAGGTGCGCAAGCACACCAAGGCGTCCAGTTCGTGCGGCTCCTGCACCGGGCTGGTCGAGCAGATTCTGGCCTCGACCGTGGGCGGCGCCTACCAGGCGGTGGACAAGCACGCCAAGCCGGTCTGCGGCTGCACCGATCACACCCATGCCGAGGTCCGCGCCGCGATCCGCGAGCACAAGCTGCTGTCGATTCCGGCGGTGATGAAGGCGCTGGACTGGAAAACCCCCAACGGCTGCGCGACCTGCCGGCCGGCGCTCAACTACTATCTGTTGTCCACCTGGCCGCACGAGGTCGAGGACGATCCGCAGAGCCGCTTCATCAACGAGCGCGCCCACGCCAACATTCAGAAGGATGGCACCTATTCGGTGGTGCCCCGCATGTGGGGCGGGCTGACCACGCCGGCCGAACTGCGGGCGATTGCGGACGCTGCCGAAAAGTATCAGGTACCCACCGTCAAGGTCACCGGCGGGCAGCGCATCGACCTGCTCGGCGTGAAGAAGGACGACCTGCCCGCAATCTGGGCCGATCTCGGCAAGGCCGGGATGGTCTCCGGCCATGCCTACGGCAAGAGCCTGCGCACCGTGAAAACCTGCGTCGGCTCCGAGCACTGCCGCTTCGGCACCCAGCGCTCGATGGACATGGGCGTCAAGCTCGAGAAGATGCTCTTCGGCATGTGGTCGCCGCACAAGGTCAAGCTCGCGGTGTCCGGCTGCCCGCGCAACTGCGCGGAATCCGGCATCAAGGACGTGGGCATCATCGGCGTCGATTCCGGTTTCGAGATCTATGTCGCGGGCAACGGCGGCATCAAGACCGAGGTCGCGCAGTTCCTGTGCAAGGTCGCGACCGAAGAGGAGGTCAAGGAAATGAGCGGCGCCTTCCTCCAGCTCTACCGCGAGGAGGCCTTCTACCTCGAGCGCACCTGCCACTACGTCGAGCGGGTCGGCCTCGAGCACGTGAAGCGCCTCGTCGTCGACGACGCCGACAACCGCCGTGCCCTGCACGAGCGCCTGCTCTACGCGCTGAAGGATGCACCGGATCCGTGGGCAGAGCAGCAGACCCAGCCGCAGGTGCGCCAGTACCAGACCCTCCATATCCATGACCTTTCAGGGGAGAACCGCCATGACCTGGCAGAAAGTGTGTCTGCTTGACGACATTCCGCTGCTCGGCGCACGTGTCGTCGAGCACGAAGGCGAACGCATCGCGCTCTTCCGCGCCGAGGGTAACGCCGTGTTTGCACTGCGCGATGCCTGCCCGCACCAGGGCGGGCCCTTGTCCCAAGGCATCGTCAGCGGTAGCGGCGAGCACGCGCGGGTCACCTGCCCATTGCACGGCTGGAACATTGGCCTGGCCAACGGCGAGGCCTGCGCACCGGACGAGGGCTGTGCCCGGCATTACCCCATTCGGCTTGCCTCAGGCGAGGTGTGGCTGGAGCTGTAAAGGCAGCACCATGCAACACAGTGCCCGCCCCCCGACAGAGGAAACACCATGAACATGCGCGACAACGCTTTCAACAACCTCACGGAAACCCGCAGCGTGTGCTGCTACTGCGGCACCGGCTGTGGTGTGCTGGTGCAGCACGGCGGCGGGCGCATCGTCGGGGTGCGGGGCGACCCGGCCCACCCGGCCAACCACGGGCGCTTGTGCACCAAGGGTTCAACACTGCACCTGACCACGCATGAGGGGGGACGGGCATTGCGACCAATGCTCCGCGAGCAGCGTGACGGGGCGCTGGCCGCGATCTCGTGGGAGCGTGCGCTGGACACCGTGTCCGCACGCTTCGCCGATATCATCGCCCGCCACGGACCGGACTCGGTCGGCTTCTATGTGTCAGGGCAATTGCTCACCGAGGACTACTACGTCTTCAACAAGCTCGCGCGCGCGCTGGTCGGCACCAACAATATCGACTCGAACTCCCGCCTGTGCATGTCCAGCGCAGTGGCCGGCTACAAGGCCACGCTGGGCGCAGACAGCGTGCCGGCCTGCTATGCCGACATCGACGAAGCCGATCATCTGCTGATTGCGGGCGCCAATCCGGCCTGGGCACACCCGATCGTTTTCCGTCGCATCGAGGCTGCACGCGCGCGCAATCCAGCGTTGACGATCACGGTTGTCGATCCGCGCCGCACCGAAACCGCCGAGTTTGCCGATCAGCACCTGCAGATCGCCCCGGGCTCGGATGTCCTGCTGTTCAATGCGATGCTGCATGTGATGCTGTGGGAGGATCTGGTCGATCGCGACTTCATTCGTGACCACACCGAGGGCTTCGACGCCTTGCGTACCCGCCTCGCCGAGTGCTCCCCGGGCAACGTCGCCCAGGCCTGCGGCCTCGCAACAGACGCAATCGTGCGTGCCGCAAAACGCTTCGGTAGTGCCCGCGCGGCATTGTCGATGTGGTGCCAGGGGCTGAACCAGTCACACCACGGCACGGCATCCAACGCAGCACTGATCCACCTGCACCTCGCAACCGGCCAGATCGGTCGCCCCGGTGCCGGACCGCTTTCGCTCACCGGTCAGCCCAATGCCATGGGTGGTCGTGAAGCCGGCACCATGGCGACCCTGCTGCCCGGACATCGCGACCCCGCACATCCGCAGGACCGGGCCGCGCTCGCGCAAGCCTGGGGAGTGCCCACACTGCCGGAGGCCCCCGGCTTGCCAGCCGTGCAGATGTTCGAGGCGCTGCGCGAGGGGCGCCTCAAAGCGATCTGGATCGCATGTACCAACCCGGCCCATTCGCTGCCCGATCAGGCACGGGTTCGTGAGGCCTTGCGCGCAGCCGAGTTTGTGGTGTTGCAGGAGGCCTGCTCGGACACCGAAACGGCCGACTTCGCGGACGTTCTGCTGCCGGCTGCAAGCTGGGGCGAAAAGGAAGGCTGCGTGACGAACTCGGAAAGAAGAGTCAGCCGCGTGCAGGCTGCAGTGCCACCACCGGGCGAGGCCCGCGCAGACTGGCGGATTGCGGCAGACTTCGCACACCGCCTGGGCGCCCGCCTCGGACGTGACACCCGTGGTTTTGCGTTCGCCTCGACCGCCGAAATCTTCGCCGAACACGTGGCACTGACGGCGGGCCGGGACTGCGACATGAGCGGGCTGTCGCATGCCATACTCGAACGTGACGGACCGCAACAATGGCCCTACCCCCCCGATGCCGGCCACGGAGTCGAACGCCTCTACGCTGACCGGGCGTTCCCAACCGCAAGCGGTCGAGCCCGCTTCGCAGAAATCGGGTACCCAAGCCGGCATGCGCTGCTGGCAGAAACGCCGGGGGCGCGCCATCCGTTGATTCTGCTCACCGGGCGACTGCGCGACCAGTGGCACGGCATGAGCCGCACCGGCAAGCTCGCCCGCCTGTGGGGACACACGCCCGAGGCCACGGTGACAATGAACCCGGTCGACATCGTGCGGCGCGGGCTGCAGGCCGGCCAACTGGTGCGCGTCGAAAACCCGCGTGGACACATCGTCCTGCCACTGGCCGTGGATGACGCGCTCGCACCCGGCCAGGTCTGGATTCCGATGCACTGGGGCGAAGCCTGGCTGCCCGGTGGCACAGCCAACCGCGTGTGCGCTTCACTCACCGATCCGGTATCGCACCAGCCTGCCCTGAAGTCGGCAGCAGTCGCGGTGCGCACCGCCAGCACACTCGCCTGGCAAGGTGCATGGGTGGTCGCCCTGCCAGACGACGAGCATGCCCTGAGCGAGCGTCTCCGGGCACTGCGCCCGCTGCTGCAGGGCTTTGAATACGCCGCACTGTCGCTCACCGGACACACACATCCGGTGCTCATGCTGCAGATTGCCTGCGAAAGTCCGCTCGAACCGCAGCGCATGACGGAGATCGACGAAGCGGCCGGACTCGTCGGAGCGGATGTTCTCACCCTGGACGATATCGGCCGTGGCATCAGCAAGCGGGCGCTCCTCGCGGGCGAACGCCTGGTGGCCGTACGCCTGCTCGGCGAACGCGCAGCCCTTCCCTGGCTGCGCACGCTGATTGTCGAGGGGGCGCCGGTGGGTGACCTCAGGCCCTGGCTGTTCGCACCACTCGCAAGCCCCCCCGGCGGCAAGGCCCTGGTGCCTGCGGGACGGACACTCTGCTCATGCAAGAACATCAGCACAGCCCAAGTCGATGCACTGCTGGCAAAGGGCGCCAGCCTCCACGTGCTGCAGCAGCCTCGGCTGCGGCACGGTATGTGGCTCCTGCCTGCCCGAGTTGCGGGCACGCGTGGCAAAAGGCGGTCACGCCATCGAGGAAGCACGCACGCAGCCGTAAGCCCATCATGAATGGCCGAGGTGGGCCAAAGGCAACGGGGTCGCGGGTTTTACCGTACGAATTGCAAAATTGCTGCGAACATCGCTCACCCCCGGCAGTTTGAGCAACACTTCGAGCAGCAGGCGTTCGTAAGCCCGCAAGTCCGGCACCACCACCTGCAACAGGAAATCGGATTCGCCTGACACCAGGTGCGCCGACACCACTTCAGGAATGGCGCAGACCTGACGGCAAAAGGCCTCCGCCTGCGTATCGCGATGGCGTTCCACCTTGATGCCCACGAAAACGGTCAAGCCCAAGCCCACTGCGTCACGGTCAAGCACCGCCTCATAACTGCGAATCACGCCCCAACGCTCCAGTTGGCGCAGCCGTCTCAGACATGGTGAGGGAGACAGGCCAATACGCTCTGCAAGCTCCACATTGCTGAGCCGTCCATCCTGCTGCAGGGCTTCCAGTATTTTCCGGTCAAAACCGTCCAGCTGTCGATTTGGCATTTATCCCCTCCCTGCTGTTCTGCACTGGCATATTGTGCCAAACGAGGCCACGCCAGGGCCCCAAATTGCAGCTTTCAGACACCACACCTTCCCTAGAATGAAACGCTTCAAGCGGCACGGGAGCCTGCACATGAGTGAACTCGATTTTTTTGTGGCCGCACTGGTGGTGGTCTATCTGGTACCGGGTCCGGACATGATCCTGATTCTGGACACTGGTGCACGTGCCGGGCGCAGCCATGCTCTGGCGACAGCCGCCGGTCTCGCCCTGGCACGGGCGACCCATGTCGCACTGGCGGCCCTCGGCCTGGCCACCCTCTTCAAACTCCAGCCCTGGACATTCGAGCTGGCTCGCCTGATCGGTGGCGCCTATCTGCTGTATCTGGCCATCCGGATTGCACATCAACCCGCCGGCCACCCTGCCGGAACGGCCGGCGCCAATGACGTTTCAATGCAGCACACAGCAATCGGGCATGCACCAGCGGTGCATCGCCCTCTTTCGGAGGCCTTCCGGCGTGACTACCTCTTCGCAGGATGCCTGGGTGGCTTCGGGATCAAGCTGATGTTCGCCACCTGATTCCAACCCGCGCGGCCCGGGCTCGCTCACCCATCCAGCCTCGGCACCGCCGCCAGCAGCGTACGGGTGTAGTCATGGGTGGGCGTGGCGAGCACCTGATCGGTGGGGCCGGTTTCCACCACGCGGCCGGCGTGCATCACCGCCATGCGATCGGCCAGGTAGGACACCACCCCCATGTTGTGGGTGATGAACAACATGCCCAACCCGTCTTCATCCACCAGGCGACGCAGCAGGCGCAGGATGCCGGCCTGCACCGACACATCCAGCGCGGAGGTGATTTCGTCGCACAGAATGAAACTCGGCTCCAGCACCAGCGCCCGGGCGATGGCCAGGCGCTGGCGCTGGCCACCCGAGAACTCGTGCGGATAACGCCACAGACTGTCGGTGGGCATGCCCACCCGCTCAAGCAGCGCGGCAGCACGGGTGCGCCGTTCGTCATCGTCCCGGCCAATGCCATGCACCCGCATCGGCTCCACCAGGGTGGTGGCAATCGGCAGTCGCGGGTTGAGGCTGGAGCCGGGGTCCTGAAACACCACCTGCATGCGCCGGCGCAGGGGCTGCATGGCGCGGCGCGTCAGGTGGGTAATGTCCTGCCCTTCGAGCAGGATGCGCCCTGCGCTGGGGGCCTGCAGGCGCAGCAGGGCCCGCCCCAGCGTGGTCTTGCCACAACCGGACTCCCCCACCAGCGCCAGCACCTCACCGGGCCGCACGCTCAGCGACACCCGATCGACCGCCCGCACCTGATCCACCACCCGGCGCAACACCCCCTTGCGTATCGGGAAATGCACTGACAGGGCCTGCACCTCCACCAACGCTCCGGCGGCACCGCTCGCCTCGTGCCCCTTCGGCACATCCGCGCCCCCCCGGGGCGGCCTGGGCAGGCGCTCGGGCAGCGCGGCAATCAGGCTACGGGTGTACTCATGGGTCGGTGCCCGCAATACCTGGTCGACCGGCCCGCACTCCACCAGCCGGCCCTGCTTCATCACGCCTACCGTGTCCGCAATCCGCGACACCACGCCAAAGTCATGGGTGATGAACAGCATGCCCATGCCGCGCCGCTGCTGCAGCTCGCGCATCAGCTTCAGGATCTCGGCCTGCACGGTCACATCCAGCGCGGTGGTCGGCTCATCGGCAATCAGCAGATCAGGCTCGCAGATCAGCGCCATGGCGATCATCACCCGCTGGCGCTGTCCACCCGACATGCGGTGCGGGTAGTCGCGCACGCGCCGCGCAGCCTCCGGAATGCGCACTTCCTCAAGGGCGGCCACAATGCGCTCGGCACGCATCGCCCCGCTCAGGCCGGGGCGATGCAGGCGCAGGGCCTCATCGAGCTGCTCGCCGATGGTCAGCACCGGGTTGAGCGAGGTCATCGGCTCCTGGAAGATCATGCCGATGCGCCCGCCGCGCACCCCGGCCAGAGTGGCCTCATCAGCACCGAGCAGGTCGAGCGGCGTGGCCGCGAGGCCCTCGCCGGGCGCGGCCGGGTACAGGCGGATGCGACCGGCCGGGTGACGATGGCGCCCCGCTGGCAACAGCCCCATGACCGACAGGGCCGTCACCGACTTGCCGCTGCCCGACTCACCGACCAGGCAAAAGGTTTCGCCCCGCTTCACGCTCAGGCCGACGCCTTCGAGCACGCGCGACCAGTCGCGCCCGTTGCCGAGCTCGGTCGTCAGGCCATCGATTTCGAGCAGCTTCACCGCGCCCCTCCCGCACTGCGCTGGGTGTGCGGATCGACCGCATCGCGCAAGGCTTCACCGATCAGGTTGTAGGCGAACACAGTCAGAAAGATTGCCCCGCCGGGAAACACGGCCAGCCACCAGTTGAAGGTGGAGGACTGTACGGCCTGATTGAGCATCTGCCCCCATGAGGGATCGTCGAGCACGCCCAGGCCAAGAAAGCTCAGCGTGGCTTCGGCCAGAATCGCCGAGGCCACGCCAAAGCTGGCCGCCACCAGCAGCGGCGCCAGCCCGTTGGGCAGCATGTGGCGGAACAGGATGGAATGCAGCGGCAGGCCACAGGCCACCGCCGCCTGCACGAAGTCCTGTTCGCGCAGCTTCAGAAATTCGGCCCGTACATAGCGCGCATAGCCCGACCAGGAGGTGATGCCGATGATCACCATCATCATGTAGATGGAGCGGCCAAAGAAGGCCACGAAGGTGAGCAGCAGGAAGAGGGTGGGAATGGCCTCGAAGATTTCCACCAGACGCATGCCGATCATGTCCACCACGCCGGAGAAGTACCCCATCAGCCCCCCGACCAGCGTGCCGATGGCCAGCGCGATGCCGGTGGCGATGAAACCGATGCCCAGCGCGATGCGCGCCGCGTGGATCATGCGCGCAGCCACATCGGCGCCGTTTTCCTCGGTGCCCAGCCAATGCCGGCGACCCTCGCCGTCGAGCGGGGCCTGCATGCCGGTATCCCCGAAGTCGCGCAGGTAATCCTTGGCGGAATACGGAATCGGCGTGCGCACCACGCGCTGGAGTTCGCCGGCCGCTTCACGCTCGCGATACTGCTCATACACCACCAGCGCCGGCGGCGACACCAGGGCATGCGCAACGATGGCCGCCCCGGCCAGTCCGGCCAGCCAGCACACGGCCCGCGCCCACGCCGGCCACGGCACGCAGTACAGCAGCAGCGCGAGGGCGAAGCCGGCGAGCCAGATCCAGTCTTCCGGCGCCAGATGGGCCAGCAAGGGGCTGCTGCCGACGCCCTCCACTTCCATGTACAGCGGATGGGTGTTGGCGATGAAAGGGGCAAAGGTGGCCAGCACCGTCAGGAGCCCGATCCAGGCCAGGCCCAGCCGCGCACTCAGTCGCCGCAACAACGCGGCGAGCACCTGACGGCCCCAGGCACGGGAGGACATGGACAAGGCCGCAGGGCGGGCAGCCGTGTGGTCAGCAGTGCGTTCAGTCATAACTCACCCGTGGGTCGGCCATCGCATAGGCCAGGTCGGCCAGCAGATACCCCGCCAGCGTGAGCAGGCCGGAGATCAGCGTCACCGACAACACCAGTTCTCGGTCTCGGGTCTGCACCGCCTCGACCGCGAGCTTGCCCATGCCATCGATGCTGAAGATGCTCTCGACAATCACCGAGCCGGCCAGCAGGCTGGGCAACAGCGCGGCCGACACGGTGATCAGGGGCAGCAGCGAGTTGCGGAACACATGACGCCACAGTACGGCTTCCTCATCCACGCCCTTCGCCCGCGCGGTGCGCGCATAATCCGCCGCCAGGTTTTCCAGCAGCGACGAGCGGGTGAGCTTGGCGAGAAAGGCCAGCCCGCCGTAGGACAGGGCGATCACGGGCAGCACCAGATGCCAGGCCCGGTCAAACAGATAACCGCCCTGCACCACCTCGGCCCCGGCCAGACCCGCAAGCCCCACGCCCACACCCAGCCCGAGCAACCCCGCGCAGGCAATGCGCAGGGCCGCACCGGGCACCCCCGCGACCAGCGCCACCAGCCCCGCGCCCATCAAGGTCAGCACCCCGTGCAGCCCGCCGGGGGACAGCCCCTGCAGGTCTGCCGCCATCAGATAGCCGAGTGCCGCGCCGGTCAGCGCGCCACCGGCCTGGCGCGCACGCCGTGGCGCCTGCGCTGCGGCCCATACCATCAGCGTGGTGACCAGCGCCACCATGCCCAACATCAGCGCCACATCGCCCGGCCCGGCCAGCCAGGGCAGAAAGGTCTGATCCACCGCCTCGCGCCGCACCAGCCCTGCGGTGGGAAACCAGTGCCAATACTGTTCAGACGCGAAAAAGCCGATGAACAGCACCCCGGCGAGCATGGTCGGCACCGACCACAAGCCCAGCAGCACAATGTTGGAAGCCATGTCGAAGCGCTGCCCACGGCTGCGCGCGGCCTGCACGCCGATGGCGATGGACAGCGCGTAGATGAGCGGAATCGACAGCAGGTTGAGCAGCAGCGTGATCGGCAGGCGCTCGGCGAGCAAATCCATCACCGGTCGTCCATAGCGGAAGCTCACCCCGAGGTCCGAACCCTTGAAAAAGGAAAACGCCCCGAGGCTGCCATCCGCCTCGCGCTCGAAGCCCACCGGGGAAATGGTGTTCAGCCAGCGCAGATATTGCACCGGAGCGGGCTGATCCAGCCCGTACAGCCGGTTGTAATACGCCTCCAGCGCCTGGCGGGACTCGGGCTCCAGCTCCATGCCACCGACCAGCGACTGCACGCTGAGCCCTCCCGGCGCTGACGCCATCACCACAAACACCACCAGCGTGATGCCGAACAGCGTCGGCACCATCAGCAGAACACGACGAAGCAGGTAACTGAGCATGGTTCAGCGCCGCCGCTGCAACTCTGCCGGCACATACACCTCCACCGGCACCGCCATCAGGTTCAGCCCCAGCGCAGTGTTCTGCAGGTTGCTGATGCGCCGGTCCACAAAGGCCAGCGTGTGACGCCGCAGCAGGAAGGTATAGGGCTGATCGGTGGCCAGGATGCGCTCGGCCGCCTGCCACAAGGCCATCCGCGCCTCCTCGGACACCTCGGCGCGGGCCGCGTCGATCAGGCGGTCGAGCTCCGGGTTCCGGTAATGGATGAAGTTGTCGCCGCCCTCCACGGTCTGGCTGGAGTGGAACATCTGGAAGATGTCCACCTCCACGCCGGAGGTCCATGCCAGCGTGATCGCATCGAAATCCTTGCGCTGGAGGTTTTCGATCATCACCGACCACTCGGTGGGTTTCGGTTTCAGCACCACGCCCGCCCGTGCATAGATGTCGCGCAGGAAGAGCACCATGCGGCGGGTGTCCTCGCTGTCCTGAAAGAAGGTCAGCTCGAACTCGAAAGGTGCGCCATCCGGGCCTTCAAGCACGCCATCGCCGTTGCGGTCCGCATAGCCCGCCTCGCGCAGCAACTCGACCGCCCGCGCCACATTGAACGCCACCGGCATGAGCGCCGGGTCGTGCTGCGGCGAACGCGGACTGAACGGACTCACGGCCGCTTCGGCGTAGCCCAGGAAGACCTCCTCGATCAGGCGCGGCACATCGGTGAGATGGCTCATCGCCTGCCGCACCCTGGGGTCGGCAAAGCGGCTTGGCTGCCCGCCCCGCATCTGGTTCCAGGCAATGTAGCTGTAGCTGGCCGTGGGGCTCATGTACTCGAAGTGGTGGGTCCGTGCGCTCAGGCCCGCGTCGTCGAGCAGTTGCTGGTACTCCCTCGGACGGGCGTTGTACACATCGATGTCCTGGTTGCGGAAGGTGGTCAGGCGTGCGCTGTCGTTTTCGATCACCCGCCACACGATGCGCTCGAAGGGCGGATCCACCGGCCCCCAGTAACGCGGATTGCGCTCCAGCTCCACCCGCCCCTGATCGGGCGTCCAGCGCTCGGGGTCGGACAAACGATAGGGGCCGGTGCCCAGCAGCAGGCCCCGGCTTTCATTGAAGGCGCGCGGATCGTCCAGAAAGCGCCGGTAAAAGTGCTCGGCCAGAATGTCGATGCTGCCCGCCAGCGACAGGCTGTTGAAGTACGGCTCGGCAAACACGAACTGCACCCGATGCTCATCGAGCGCGGTGACGCTGGCAATTTTCGCGTAGTAGGCGCGGTGGCGCGGCGCGGCGATCGCCTCGTTCATCATGAACTCGTAGCTGAAAGCCACGTCACGCGCGGTCAGCGGCACGCCGTCGGAAAAGCTCACATCCCGGCGCAGGTCGAAGGTGATCGTCAGGCCATCCCCGGACACCTGCCAGTCTTCCGCGATCAGCCCCTTCCACTCCAGCGTGTCCGGGTCGCGAACAATCAGCGGCTCGATCACGTAAGACTGCACCTCGCTGGCGTAAGCATCGGAGGACACCAGCGGCGTGAGCGTGCGCAGGCCGGTGCCGAAAGCGAGCATCAGCCAGTCGCCCGACGCATAACCGGGCTGCTCGCTCGCCAGCCGGGCGCGATCGAAGGCATCGCCGCGCGGGGCTTCCGCCCGCGCCGGGCCATCCTGCCCGGCCAGGCGCACCCCGGCACGCAGGCTCTGCTCCAGATCGCGCAGCACCCCCCGGGTACGGCGAATGTCCTCCGCCTGCTCCTGCATGATGCGCGTCATGTCGTTCATGCGCTGCCATTGGCGGTCGATCTGCACCATCAACAGCAGCAACAGCACCACCACCAGCCCGCCCAGCAACCAGCCCGCCCAGCCCATGCCTTTCTTCATGCCACGCTCTCTCAAATCAACCATTCCGCCCGACCCTCAATCTTGCCCAAGCCTGCCCCGAGGGTGCAAACCGAAAATCGGCACACAGCGGCATTTGATGCAGAACCCATGCCGAAGTTGCGCCCAGCCCCACGCACTGCGCCCGCTGCTGCGCAGCGCCGGACGATGCCCCGTATAATGCGCCCTGTTTTCAACCGGCTGTTATCCATCACCGTGTCCGATCGCCTTGCCGTTGCCCTGCAATACCTCTTGCCCAAGCGGGCGCTCACCCTTGCAGCAGGCCGGCTGGCCGGCTGGGAGGGGGGGGCCGCCACGCAAGCCTTCATACGCTGGTTCGTGCGCCGCTATGGGGTGAACATGAGCGAAGCCGCCAACCCGGACCTGCGCCACTACCCCACCTTCAACGCCTTCTTCACCCGGCCACTGCGCGAGGATGCCCGCCCGCTGTCGGCCGACGGCCTGCTCTGCCCGGTCGATGGTGCGATCAGCCAGTTTGGCAGCATCGAACAGGACCAGATTTTCCAGGCCAAGGGTCACCATTACAGCACCCGTGCCCTGGTCGGAGGCGACCGGGCGCTGGCCGCGCAGTTCGAGCACGGCCAGTTTGCCACCCTGTACCTCAGCCCGCGCGACTACCACCGCATTCACATGCCATGCGACGGCCGGCTGCGCGAGATGATCTATGTGCCCGGCGACCTGTTCTCGGTCAACCCGGCCACCGCCCGCGAGGTACCCGGCCTGTTTGCCCGCAACGAACGGGTGGTGTGCGTGTTCGATACCGATTTTGGCCCCTTCGTGATGACCCTGGTGGGCGCCACCATCGTCGGTAGCATGGCGACCGCCTGGCACGGCGTGGTCAACCCGCCACGCCAGCCCACGGTGTGCAAGTGGCACTATCAGGATCGGGACATCCGCCTCGCACGGGGCGCAGAAATGGGTCGCTTCCTGCTGGGCTCCACGGTGGTGATGCTGTTCCCGAACAACTGCCTGGACTTTGCCGGCGACTGGCAGCCGGCCGGCGCGGTGCACATGGGCCAGCGCATGGGCGACCTGCGCACGGCGCCCGCAACGGTGTGCCCCGAAACGGCCACATTCTGAAGCCACCCGCCTGATAAACTGCATCCCTCGTGGATGAAGTCTCCTGCCGGGCAGTGTGCCCCGGCGCTCTTCTGGACAGGTACTGCATTTGGATCTCGCAACCCTTGTTGGCCTGATCGGGGCCATGGTGTGCATTCCGCTCGCCGACAAGCTCAACCTGCGCATGACCGAAGAGGCACGCATGCAAGCCCTGCTCATCGACGCACTCAATGCGATCCAGCAAGGCACCAACCCGCGCATCATCGAGCAGTTGCTGGCCAGCTACCTGCCGCCGGAAAAGCGCGGGGCGGAAGCTGCCAGCGCCTGAGGACGGCACGCCATGGAAGAACCGGAAGAGGAAAAAGCCGGCATACCGCCCTGGGTGATGACCTTTGCGGACCTGATGTCGCTGCTCATGTGCTTCTTCGTGCTGCTGCTGTCTTTCGCCGAAATGGATGCGATCAAGTTTCGCGAGATTGCCAGCGAAATGGCCAAAGCCTTCGGCGTGCAGCGCGAAGTGGCCGCCACCCAGCCACCGATGGGCACCAGCCCGGTGTTCGACAAGTTTTCGCCCGGCACTCCACGCCCGACCGAAACCGACAGCGTGCGCCAGGAAACCACCGAACAGCGCCCACAACTACGCACCTTCACATCCGATGCGCAAACCGAGGCCAGCGTGGAGGCCCTGTCCGCACAAAAGATGGCCGAAAGCGTGGAACAACTGCGCAAGGTGCTTGAAAACGAGATTGCCGAGGGCAGCCTGCAGCTCGATCATGACCGCAAGCGCATCGTGATTCGCGTGGAGGAGCGCGGCTCCTTCCCCTCCGGCTCGGCAGACATGACCGGCCAGTTCCAGAGCCTGCTCGACCGCGTCGGCGAGGTGCTGCACACACTGCCCGGCGAACTCACCATCGAAGGCCACACCGACGACCGCCCGATCAGCACCGCCCGCTTCCGCTCCAACTGGGACCTCTCCGCCGCGCGAGCCTCATCCGTGGCCAACGCCCTGCTGCGCACCCCTGACCTCGACCCCCGGCGCCTGCGCGTGCAAGGCTATGCCGACACCAGCCCACGTGCCGACAACAGCACCGCCGAGGGCCGTGCGCTGAACCGTCGGGTGGAGATCGTGGTGGACATGAGCGACCCGGTGGACAGTCTGGAAGCCCGCGCGCGGGAACTGATCGAACGCGGCAAGAGCGACATGGCCTGGGAGCTGGAGTGGTGATCGCGGGCGATTGTGACTGTCTTGCTGGCAGCGTTCGGTTTTGATTCGATCGGCGCATCCCTAGCCTGACGCCGGGCGCCGTCGGGCCGCGACACGCACGAAAGCCTGGCTGAAGTGGCCGACCAGCGCCCGGAAGGCCTCATGCTGGCGCGGATGCACCTCGCGCGGGGGCACGCCACAGTCGGCCCACACCAGCCCCAGCCCCTTGTTTTTCACACTGATTGCGCACAACGAGTACCCCGCTGGCTGCACCAGCGCCTGCAGACGCTCCGGCAGCCCGGCCTGCTGAACGGCCAGTTCGGCGGCTGGCACATGCTGATGACCCGCCTCATGCAGCACGCGGCCCAGGGGTGAATCCGGCCGGTCCGGCCATTTCAGCGTGCTCACCAGCACACTCACCGGCAAACCGTGCTTGTGATAACAACTCAGCTCACTGGCCCGTACCGCACGCAGAAAGATCAGGCTACGCCTGAGCAACAACCCCCGGTCGAGCACATCCCCCACCTCGCGCAGCAACTCGCCCATGTCAGCAAAAGCATCGTCACGGCAGCGCGCAACGAACGCCTGAATCCTGGCGGGGTCCGGCTTCTGCGCCACACTCCGGGCTGACGTCTCGGCAGCAGCGGCACCGTCCGGCGCGGGTGACACCTTGCGTGCCGGCTCAGGTCGAGGGGAGGGTTCAGGCTGGCGCGCGGGAACGGGACGGTCCGCCGCACCGACCGCTGGACGAGGCGCGGGGCTGACCACCGTGCTGCCCGTTGCCTGAGCCGTATCGGGCCGTACACCATTGCTGACCGGCACCAGACGCGGCCCCTGTTCGGAGGCCGGTCGGGCGGCAGCCTGCCGCACCGGAGGCACCGGAGACCTTTCGCCCCCGGGCGACGTGCGTGGCACATGCTGCCCGGAAGCCTCCCTCACGTCTGCCCGCCTGACCGGGCGCAGGCTGCGCGGCGGCAGGGGCGCCCAAAACAGGCGTGTGCCGGGTGCCAGCACCCAGCCCGCCAGCTGTGGCATGGCACGGCTGGCCCGCACGGCCTGTTGATGCAGCGCAGCGACCACTTCATTCAAGGGTTTTCGGCCACGTGCCGACAACACCCGCTGCAGAAAGCGGCTGCGAGGCGAATACCAGGCATCGCAGCCCGCCCAGGCCACCAGATGCGCAAGCACACAGGGCACGGTGCGCTGATACAGCCAGCGGCCCAGCTCGGGCGACAGTTCCTCGGCCAGCGCGCCGGTCCACGCCTTGCGCGCGCCCCGCGCCAGCATCGTCCTGTCAGGCTGGATCACGCCCAGCAGCGTACCTTCCTCAGGCAGGCCGGCGTCAAGCAGCAGGGCCCGCGCCAGCTCGCCCGGATCGCACCCCAGCGCGTCGGCCTCCACCCTGCCCCGACGCTCGCCCTGCGCCACCCTGGCCTCGATGCGCTGGTGCGTGGCAAGGTCGGCCAGCGGCAGCTTCCAGCGTGCCAGACCAAGCAACAAGGTCATGCAGGCCAGACTTTCCGCCTCACCCGGCTGGCGCGGATCGCTCCAGCCAAGCACCAGGCTTGCCGCAAAATGACTCGTCACGACGGCTTGTGCAAAGCCACGGTGGGCAGCACTGTCCTCACGCAACAGGCGCACGCTCCGGGCCCGTATCAAGGCCTGCACACGATTCAGCCCGAGCAGGTTGAGCGCATGCTGGACCCCGGCCACCTCCCCGGCCACCGCTGGCAAGCGTGCCGCCGCGAGCACCAGGTCCACCGTCAGCACCGGATCGGACTGCAACAACGCGGCCATGCGCTGCAGGCTCACCGATGCAGAAAGCATTTCCTCCAGCGCCTCCGGCGTGCTGAGCAGCGGCAGCGGCGCCTGGCCCAGGCGCGCACGCCAGAAGGCCAGCCCCTGGCCGCCCTGCCCTGCCTGCCCGCTTCCCGATCCTGTCGCCATCCGCCTGTCGTCCGCTCCCGCTCAACTGCCGCAGATTGTAGAGCAAGGCCAGGCCCTTCGCCCGACACACTCACACCGCAGCGTTACGCCGCAGCGGGGGTGCGAATCACCGCCTCCAATTCATCGAGCGGCACCGGCCGGCCATACAGATAGCCTTGATACGACCAGCACCCCTGCCGTTGCAGGAAGTCCTGATGCTCTCGGGTTTCCACCCCTTCGGCAATCACCTCCAGCCCCAGCGCGTGACTCATCGCAATGATCGTCTGCACGATCACTGCGTCTTCGGAGTCGCGCAGGATGTCGCGCACGAAAGACTGGTCGATCTTCAACTGATCCAGCGGCAAGCGCTTCAGATACTGCAGCGAGGAATACCCTGTGCCGAAGTCATCCATGGAGAAGCGCACGCCCGCATCGCGCAACTGCTGCATCCGTGCAATCGTCAGCTCGACATCCTCCAGCACCGTACTCTCGGTCAGTTCCAGCTTGAGCCGCTGCGGGTTGGCGCCGGTTTCGCGCAACACCGTCAGCACCTCGTCCACAAAGCCTTCCTGACGGAACTGCCGGGCACTGACGTTCACCGACATGCTCATGCCGGCACAGCGCGGATCACCCTCCCAGCGCTTCAGCGTGCGGCAGGCGGTGTGCAGCACCCAGTGACCGATGCCCAGGATCAGGTCGGAGGACTCGGCCAGCGGGATGAATTCGCCGGGCGGCACCAACCCCCGTTCGGGGTGCATCCAGCGCACCAGCGCCTCCACCCCGCGCACCTCGTCGCGCTGATCGACCTGCACCTGATAATAAAGACGTAGTTCCTCGCGCTCGACCGACAGCCGCAGCTCACGCTCGAGGCTGATGCGTGCCTCCAGCCGGGCCTGCACTGCGGGGTCGTAGAAGCGGAAAGTGTTGCGCCCGTCGGCCTTCGCCTGGTACATCGCCGTTTCAGCATGCTTGAGCGGATCGTCCATGCTTTCCGGCCGCTGGCCAAACAGGGTGATCCCCATGCTGGCACTGGTGAACACGGTTTCACCCTCAATTTCGAGCGCGTCACCAATGCGCCGGATCACTTGGGAGACATGCCGCTCGATCTCTGCCACCGCCCGTTCCGGCCGGGCACTCAGCGACTCGATGATGATCGCGAACTCGTCCCCCCCCAGCCGGGCCACCGTGTCGCTTTCACGCACCGAATCCAGCAAACGTGCGGCCACCTCGATCAGCAGGCGGTCACCGAATCCATGACCGCGTGAATCGTTGACGCTTTTGAAGTCGTCCAGATCGAGCATCACCAGTGCGGTGTGGTTGCCACTGCTTTCGGCCACGCTGAGTGCATGGTCGAGCCGCTCCAGCAGCAGGCGACGATTGGGCAGACGGGTGAGTGGGTCGTAAAAGGCCAGCTGGAAGGCCTCCTCCTCGGCCTTGCGCCGTCGTTCGATCTCGTCCCGAAAGGCCAGCAGGGTGGCCGCAATGCGCGCAAACTCCCCCCGGCTGCCCCGGTGCATGGTTTCGATCTGCGGCAACGGAATGCGCGTACCCGCAGTGCCGGACAGCGTGCTCAGCGCATCGGCCACCGCCAGCATGCGTGCGCTGGCATGGCGGGCAATGAAAGCCGTCACTGCCAGTAGCGCCAGCAGGGACAGCAAGCCGCTCCACAGCACCTTTTCAAACACCGAATGGAAGGCCGCCTGCTGCACCTGGTTGCGCTCCTGCGAGCGGTGCGCGAGCAAGCTGACAATGCGACTGGAGAAGATGGAGAACTCGCGGAAATGCACGCGGGCCTGCTCCATGAAGTCAGCGGCCACGCTGGCATCCACCGCAAGCACGTCGGTGGTCATGATGAGGAAGCGTCGATACCCCTCGAACTCCTCGCGCAAGCCACGTGCGCTGTTATGGTTGGCGTCGATCACCAGTTCGGAGGTAACCAGTTGCTCGACGCGCACGGACAGTGCGTGCAGATCGTTCACAATGGCGGTGTGCATGCGATACAGCTGCAACTCGTCGAGCTCGCCCGACATGGCGCCCTTCAAGGCTGCGGCCATGCGCTTCTGGATCAGGCCGATGTCCCGTGAAAAGCCGGCCGCATCCTCGATCACCGCCAGATCGCCAGTCTGTTCGGCGCTCACCCGGTCGAACTGGGCATACAGGCTGACCAGCGCACCATACATCACCACCACGGCAAACAGCCCGACCAGCAACACGGGCAGCAGCAGCAACAGGAGCAGACTGCGCCGCGCCTTCACTCCAGCCCCAGCTCGCGCAACAGGGCCGGCCAGTGCGGAGGCTCGATGCTGGCCAGGTACTCGAAGCCCGCCTGCTCGCCCAGCGGCCGGAAAATGATCATCGTGCCCTCCGGCGGCATGTAATCCATCAGTTCCGCCATGTTCGGGCCATGTGCCACGACCACCCGGTTCAGGCCCGCCTCGCCGACCACGCGCGACACCCACTCCCGGGTACGCACCACCGCTGGCCGCTTCTCCTCCTCGGGCATGGCGGCGGTATAGCGCAGCACCACATCGACCTCCACCCGGTCTGCACCGAACACCCGGCCGGCACTCTCCACCGCCCGGCAGAAGGGGCTGGCGATGACCCTGTCGAAGGGGACGTTCAACCGGGCAAAGTATTGTCCGATCATGTTCAGCTGCACCCGTCCCTGCTCGGTGAGCGGTCGCTGGCTGTCGCAATCATCGAGATTCACCGGAATGCGGTCGGGAAAGCGTGCATCGGTGGCGCCATGGCGCATGTACAGCACCAGCCCGCCCTGACGCAGCAGGGCAACATGCTCGGCGGTCGCCGGGCGCACCACGAAGCTTGAGCGCGGAGGAATGACCACTTCGGATTCGGCGGAAACCGCCTGCACCGGCAGCACGGCAAGCAGCGCAAGGACGGCGGCAAGCAAGATCCTGCGCACGACATGGACACGGCCTGTCATCGATCAGCCTCCGTTCTGGGGAAAATAGGGGGGCATCCACCCCGGCAGCACAGCGACCACATGCTACGGAATGTTTCAACCAGAGACAGATGATGCAGCCACGCCATTACATCGTCAATCTTTTCATGCAGAACGGATGACCCCGCCTCACACAAAACCACCCTGCATCAAACCGCCACGCCCCCCTCAAGCAGCGCCTGTGCCAGTGCTGGCGCCACCGGCACGGCATTGCTTGCATGATGGATGCAGTCGGTGCTCCACACCTCGCCAATGCCCGCGGCCTGCAGTTGGGCGCAGGCATCGCCCACAAACAGCGCATGGGTGACCGCCAGATCGACCGACGCAGCCCCTGCGGCGAGCAACAGTTGTGCGGCACGGGCGGCGGTGTGGCCGGTGCTGGCCATGTCGTCGAGCAACACCACCGGACGCCCGGCAAACGCGCAGTCAGGCAGGGAAATGCTCACCGCCCGGTCACCATGGCGCACCTTCTCGCACACGGCATGCTCCATCCCCTGGCTGGCAGCGGCGGCGGCCACCCATTGCGCCGACTCCGCATCCGGCCCGATCAGGAGCGCCTTGCCACGACGGCGTGCGATCAGATCGGCCAGCAGGGGGGCACCGCTGAGCACCGTGCAGCGCGTGTGCGGCATGATGGCCGACAGAGACGGCACCCGGTGCAGATGGGGGTCGAAAGTGATCAGATCATCGAACAGGCGCCCGAGAAACGCGCCGACAATGCGCTGACTGACCGCCTCGCCCGGATTGAACGCAATGTCCTGGCGCATGTACGCCAGGTAGGGGGCAAGCAGGGTCAGACGCTGCGCCCCCAGAGTGCGCGCGGTTTCGGCGGCAATCAGCAGCTCAAGCAGCTTCTCGTTCGGGTCGTCCAGTGAACGCAGCAGCAGCACCCGTCCGGGCAGGGCTGGCGGCAGGCGCAGCCTGAGTTCTCCGTCGGGAAAGCGGTGGCGCTCGATGCAGGCCGGCCACACCCGGCCACCCGCCTGGTGCACCGCCTCGCTCAGGCGCTGCGCCGCTGCCGCCTCGTCCTCGAAATGCAGCAGCACCGTATCGTCAGGCAATCCATGAATCGGCATCAGAACTCCACAAACACATGGGACAACTCTTCCGCTGTCCCGATACGGTAGCCGCTGGCACGGGCACAAGCCTGCCGCGCAAACTCCAGATCGGCCGGATACTCGGCATGCACCCTGAACAGGGGCTCGCCCTCGCACACCGCCTCACCCATCTTGCGAAACAGATCGACCCCGGCCCCGGCCACCTTGGGCGCCCCGGCCACCCGCGCGATGCGGGCAATCTGCAGGTTGTCTATCGCGGTGACCACGCCATCGCGCTCGGCGCACACCTCGAAGCTGAGCCGCCCCAGTGCCGGGCTGTTGTGATCGAAGGGTTTTTCGCCCTGGGCCCGGATAATGGCGCGCATGCGTGCCAGCGCCCGCCCGGAGTCGAGAATGTCGCGAGCAATCGCAAATCCATCGCCACCCCGCACATCCGGATCGAACTCCAGCAGACGGCCCGCCAGGCGCAGGGCTTTCTGCCGCAAGTCGTTGGGCGCGCGCGGATCGTTCTCGAGCACGCGCATCACATCGCGAGCCTCCAGCACCGGGCCGATGCCGTTGCCGATGGGCTGGCGACCGTCGGTGATCACCACATCCAGCCCCAGGTTGAGCGCCCCGGCCACATACTCGAAGAGCTTTCGCAGGCGCTGCGCCTCGGGCATGGAACGCACCTTGGCCGTCGGCCCCACCGGAATGTCGAGCACCAGATGGGTGGAGCCGGCGGCAATCTTCTTGGACAGGATGGACGCCACCATCTGCCCGGGCGAATCGATGGACAGCGGTCGCTCCACTGAAATGAGCACATCGTCGGCCGGCGACAGGTCGGCCGTGCCCCCCCATGCCAGGCAGCCGCGATGTTCGCGCACGATCCCCGCGAGCTTTGCAAACGGCAGCTCGACCGTGGCCAGCACCTCCATGGTGTCGGCGGTACCGGCCGGCGAGGTAATGGCCCGTGACGAGGTCTTCGGGCACAGCATGCCATGCGCCGCCGCAATCGGCACCACCAGCATGGAGGTGCGGTTGCCCGGAATGCCCCCGATGCAGTGCTTGTCGACCACCACCTGCTCGTGCCAGTCCAGCCGCCGGCCGCTGTCGACCATCGCGCTGGTGAGGAAATACACCTCCTCGCGGTCCAGTTCCCCCTGATTGGAAGCCACCACGAACGCCGTCAGCTCGATCTTGGAATAGCGATGCTCGGCAATGTCGCGCACGATGGCGCGAAAATCTTCCCGCCCCAGACGCTCCCCGGCAATCTTGCGGTGCAGGGCGGAAATCGAACCGGGCGGCTCGGCCTGCGACACTTCGGCCGGATGACCATCGTGCACCGCCAGCTGAGCAAAAGCATCCTCGGACACCCCCAGCTCACGACAGCCGACGATGGACTCGTCATCGACCACATTCAGTGTCGCCAGAATGCGCCGCCCATTGGCCCGCACCTCCACCTTGGACAGCGCCTGAAAGCCCTCGGCCCGATACACCGGACAGTCGCGATGCAGGTAGGCCACATTCTCCCGATAGGTATCGATCGCCACCCGCTTGAGCAACAGCCCATTGTCCGCCACCGCCGGCCCCGCGCCAGCCGCGCGCCCTTCATCCCCGAGCCCTTCATCCCCTTTCGAATTACTGTCCGTGCTGCTGTTCGTGTTCATGACCTGCGCTCCCCGGGGCGTCCCCATGCCACCGCTCACACCGCCAGCTTACACCGGGAGGGCGCACGCGGACATGCGAAACGCCCCCGGTTCATGCCGGAGAACTGCCCACCTTCATGAGGAAAGGTTAAAGTTCCGTCGTCGCTCGCCGTTAGCTCCAGAGCTGCGTCCACGGCGGACATCACTCACAAACAACACAAGAACGCGACTACCGGAGACCATCATGCAGTTTCTCGACAATCTTTCCCTTCGCGCAAAGCTGTTCCTGCTGTCCGGTCTGACCGGTTTTGTTCTGGTGGCCTCGATCTTCTTCATCCTGTACTCGATCAACAAGGCCAACCAGGAAGTCGAACACCTCACTGGCAGCGTGATGAGCAGCCTGGAGCACAACGCCCGCATCAGCCAGCTCAGGCTGCGTTACCGGGTGCGCAGTCTGGAGTTTCTGATGCCGGAAGACGCCGGGGCGCGAGCCAAACTGGGCAGTTCGCTGGACGCTCTGGATCGCCAGTTGATGGAAGCACTGGACCAGTACCGCCGCGCAATCGGCGACCCTGCCGAGGCTGCGATGCTGGACAAAGTGGCACGCGAGGCCCGGGGGTATGCCGACGCCGTGAATCAGGCACGCGAGGCGATGCGTCAGGGGGACGAGCATCGCGCGCAGCAACTGCGCCGCACCGTCTGGGTGGAGCGTGCGAATGCGCTGCGCGACGAACTCAATGCGCTCGCCGACTACACCCGCGCGCAGGGCGAAGCGGTTGCCGCACGTGCGGCCGGCGATGTGCGCCAGGCCTTCACCGGCGGCGTGCTGGCGGCGGCGGTGGGCGGCGTGCTGGCAATCGCGCTCACGCTGATGATGTCCTCACGCATCGTGCACCAGTTGCAGGCCGCCATTGTCGCCGTCAAGCAAATCGCGGCCGGCAAGCTCAACACCCGCCTGCCCCCCGCCTCACGCGACGAAGTGGGCGAGGTGGTACGGGCACTGGGCGAAATGCAGGATGCGCTCAAGCACACCATGTCGCACACCCATCAGGGCGCCAACCAGGTGGCCGAATCGGCCCGCCAGCTACGCGAGAGCGCCCAGCAGGTGAATGACAGCGCGAATGTGCAGAGCAGCGCGGCGGCGGCCATTGCGGCCAGCATCGAGGAACTGACCGTGTCCATCGGTCATGTGGCCGAACGCACCGGCGATGCAGCCCGCCTGGCCGGCGACTCCGACAAGGAAGCCAGCGATGGCAAGACCACGGTCGACCGGCTGGTACACGGCATGGGTCAGATGAGCCAGGCGGTCAGCGATGCGGCGGGGCAGATTGCCGGGCTGGAAAAACAATCGGAACAAATCGCCCGCATTGTCTCGGTGATCCGCGAGATTGCCGAACAGACCAACCTGCTGGCCCTGAATGCTGCCATCGAGGCCGCGCGTGCGGGCGAAGCCGGCCGGGGCTTTGCGGTGGTGGCCGACGAAGTGCGCAAGCTCTCGGAACGCACCGCCCAGTCCACCCACGAGATCGCGCGCATGGTGGAAGCGGTGAAGCACTCCACCGATGCAGCCGTCAGCGGCATCGACAAAGGGGTGCGCTCGGTGGCGGAGAGCCGCGAACTGGCCGAACACACCGGCCAGACCATGCACCGGCTGCAACAGATCGCGCACAGCGTGGCCGACATCGTGGCCGAACTCGATCTGGCGCTGCGCGAACAGTCCACCGCCTCCAGCGAGGTGGCGCGCCGGGTGGAGGAAATCGCGGCCCATACCGAGCAGACCAGCGGCGCAACCGCACAATCGGTCAGCTCGGCCGAAGCACTGGACAGCGTGGCCGACGACCTGCTGAAAAGCATTCGCCGTTTCGAAACCTGAGCCTCCTGGGCGGCCCGGCTCACATGAAGCGGGTCGCCTCGCTCAGCTCGTTGCCGGTCTGCGCCTTGCCGAGGGCGGCCACGAATTTTGCCCACAGGGCATCGGCCTTCTCGATCCGCAACAGTGCCAGCATGGGGTCGCGAGCACTCTGGCGCAGCACGGTGACCTGCAAAACGGCACGCTCCGCAGCCCCCAACTCCACCGACACCCGGCCGCACGCCCCCGGGGGCAGCGGCCGGTCGGCCCGTACCCTGAAGCCGGCCAGCGAACACTCGACCACCCGCAGCACGAAACGTCGTCGCAAACCGGCCTGATGCGTCACGAACTCACCGGGGCACGACACCGGAAAGCGCCGGTGCGAACGGCGCCGCATCTGCGCGCGCGAGGCATCCTCGGGCACCGGAGGCAACACGCGCTTGTACGCAGGCAGGTCGTAGATGGCATGCAGCAGCATCAACTCACGCGGCTTCAGACGCGCAAACACGTCGGTTCGCTGGACGAAGAAATATTCGATCAGTTCAGGGGTCATCACCGGGTCGGCGGTAGTGTGAAAACGCCGTACCGGGCGCTGGATGTTCGGCACATGCTGCTCGATGAAGTAGTGGTGCAGGTTGCGCTCGACCGGCAGGTGCGCGTAACGGCGCCTGAAACGGGACGGGGCCTGCGCCAGATCGAGGTGTGCCCCCACGGCCGGCGCGCCATTCACGAAGTCGTAATGCGCCACCTTGTGCCGGGACAGGCGCTGGAAGCACAGCACCGACTCATAAAACCCCACATGCCGTGGATTGACTGCAATCACCAGATGACGGGTGTCAAACTGACGGGTCGCATACTCGTACATGAACTTCATCAGCGGCAACAGGATCCGGCCACTTGCCGCCCGGAAGCGCCGGTCTATCGCCAGCGCCGACACCTCGGCCACCTGTCCGCCCGCCCCCCGGATGGCCGAGATATCGAACACCCGCTGCATGGGAAAGCCCAGTGCGCTCTCGCGGATCAGGGACAGGGTGCCCACCACCCTGTCCCCATGACGGCAGAGCAGCGTGGAGGTGGTGGGCAAGGCGTGATAGACCGTGACACGCATGCCGGAAGGGTCGGGCAGCATGAAACCGGCCTCCACGTACGCATCGTGCAGCAACCGGAAACAGGCTTCCAGCTCTTCCCGGGTTTCCGCCAGCTTGAACACCACCTTGTCCGGCAACGCCTGGTCGCAGCGCAGCATGCGCGCGTAGGCCCTCGCACGCACGTGCCCCGGCAGCCACTCGGCCAGACGACTGACCACCCTGCCACTCAGGCGACGGAACAGTTTCTTCATGTTGGCTGTTAAACTCCCGGCTTGCCGCTGGACTTACCAACCGGTTGGTATCCCGAGGCGATAATACTGCCTAACCTCCATGCGGTGCAGCTATCTTGCCCGCCCGCGCATCGATCATGACGCCCGACCCGCACGCCCGACCCCGCTCCCTTCTCGATCTCTTCCTCACCTTTTCCGCCCTCGCCCTGCAGGGTTTCGGCGGCGTGCTGGCGGTAGCGCAGCGCGAACTGGTGGAGCGCAAGCGCTGGCTGAGCCGGGAGGCGTTTCTCGATGCCTATTCGCTGGCCCAGTTGCTGCCCGGTCCGAACGTGGTGAACCTGTCACTCATGCTGGGCGACCGCTTCTTTGGCCTGCCCGGCGCGCTGGCGGCGATCGGCGGCATGATTGCAGCACCGCTGGTCATCGTGCTGGTGCTGGCTGCCGGCTACGCCAGCTACGCCGAACAGCCGGTGGTGGCCGGCATGCTGCGCGGCATGGGTTCGGTGGCCGCCGGGCTGATGTTCGCCATGGCCCTGCGCATGGCCGGGGGGCTGCGCCGCAATCCGATGGGGTTGTGGGTGTGTGCCACCCTCGGCACGCTGACCCTGTTTGCCATCGTCGTGCTGCACCTGCCGCTGGCCTGGGTGGTGCTCGGGCTGGGTGCCGTGGGCTGCCTGATTGCCAGTGTGTGCCTGGTGCGGCAGGTGAGGCCATGAGCAGCGCCCTGTCGAGCGCCGACCTGATCGACCTGTTCGTACGCTTTCTGGCGCTGTCGCTGCTCTCCATCGGCGGTGCCGTCTCCACCGCGCCCGAGATGCATCGTTACTTCGTGGGGGAGCGCGGCTGGCTGTCGGACACCGACTTCACCGCCAGCATCGCGCTGGCCCAGGCGGCCCCCGGCCCCAACGTGCTGTTCGTGCCCCTGCTCGGCTATCAGGTGGCCGGCGCCATCGGCGCCGCCGCAGCACTGGTGGGCATCCTCCTGCCATCCACCCTGCTCTCGCTGGCGGCCAGTCGCCTGGGCAACCGGCACCGCGACAGCCTGCCGGTGCGCGCCTTCACAGCCGGCTTCGCGCCGGTCACGGTGGGGTTGATCGTGGCCACCGGCTGGATTCTGGCGCAGCCCTTTCTGCGCGACCTGCAGCACGGCCTGGGTGCCGTGGTGCTCATCGCGCTCACCGTGCTGGCGATGTTGCGCACCGGACTCGCCCCGATCTGGCTGATCGCACTGGGCGCTGCAGCCGGTGCCCTGGGCCTGGTCTGAACGGTCCGTGCGGGCCGGCTTGCCGCCCGCAGACGGGCTGCGTATGCTGCCCGCCCTGCCCCTGGAGTGTGCGTGATGCCCCCTGCCCCTGAACATTTTGACGTCATCATCATCGGCGCCGGCGCGGCCGGCATGCTGTGCGCGGCCACTGCCGGACAACGCGGCCGCCGCGTGCTGCTGCTCGACCACGCCGACAAGTTGGGCGAGAAGATCCGCATTTCCGGCGGAGGGCGCTGCAATTTCACCAATCGCCGGGTCGGGCCGGACAACTACCTGTGCAGCAATCCGCACTTCGTGCGCTCGGCACTGGCCCGCTTCGGCCCCGCCGACTTCATTGCGCTGGTCGAGCGCCACGGCATCGACTACCACGAGCGGGAGCACGGGCAGCTGTTCTGCAACGACAGCGCGCAGGACATCATCAGGCTGCTGCAGGACGAATGTGCCACCGGGCAAGTGCACTGGGCACTGTCCACCCGCATCGACTCGGTGCTGCGGCGGGATGACACCGGAGGCTTCCGGCTGCTCACCTCACGCGGCGCGCTCGCCTGCGACAGCCTGGTGGTGGCCACCGGGGGGCTGGCCATTCCCAAGATCGGCGCCACCCCGTTCGGCTACCGGCTGGCCGAGCAGTTCGGCCTGCCGGTGGTGACGCCCCGCCCGGCGCTGGTGCCCCTCACCCTGCCCCCCGACACCCTGGAGCGTTTCAAGCCACTGGCCGGGGCCTCGCTGGACGTGGTGGCTGCCTGCGATGGCGCACACTTCCGCGAAGCCATGCTGATCACCCATCGCGGCCTGTCCGGTCCGGCCATCCTGCAGGTGTCCAGCTACTGGCAGGCGCAGGCCGGCGAAGAGGGTACGCGCCAGCCGATCAGCATCAACCTGCTCCCGGACGTGGATGCCGAGCCCTGGCTGCAGGCGCAGGCCAGCTCACGCACCCTGCTGCCGAACCTGCTGGCCGAGCATCTGCCCCGCCGCTTCGCGCAGGCGTGGTGCACCCTGCACGACTGGAATCGCCCGGTATGCCAGTTCCACGCAAAGGCTCTGGCGCAGATTGCCGCTGCGCTCTCGGACTGGCGCATCCAGCCCTCTGGCACCCTGGGGCACGCCAAGGCTGAGGTCACGCTGGGCGGGGTCGACACCCGTTCCCTGTCATCGCGCACCATGGAAGCCCAGCACTGCAAGGGGCTGTACTTCATCGGCGAAGTGATGGACGTCACCGGCCACCTGGGCGGCTACAATTTCCAATGGGCCTGGGCATCGGCCCATGCCGCCGGTCAATTTGTGTGACTCACCTCAGGAGCGCCCCATGTCCGCCCAGCCCCCCGACGCCCCCCCGTTTGCCCCGACAGTCCCCCCCACAGCGACCGACGCTGCGCTGCGCTATGCCTTCGGCCACAGCAGCCTCGGCCCTGTGCTGGTGGCCTGCAGCCCGCGTGGCCTGCGTGCGGTGACCCTGGGGGACGACCCTGCCACGATGCTGGATGCCCTGCGCACGCGCTTCCCATCTGCCCCCCTGCACGAGGACCCGGCTGCGCTGGCCGACTGGCTGCCGGCCCTGCAGCAACTGATCGAGCATCCCGCCAAACCGGTCGCCCTGTCCGGTCTGCCGCTCGACCCCTGTGGCACCCCGTTCCAGTTACGGGTCTGGTCCGCCCTGCAGCGCATCCCGGCAGGGCAAACCATCAGCTACACCGCGCTGGCGCAGCGCATCGGCGCCCCCCGCTCAGCCCGTGCCGTGGCCCGCGCCTGCGCTGCCAACGCCCTGGCCATCCTGATCCCCTGCCATCGCGTCCTGCGCAGCGACGGTGGCATTTCGGGCTATCGCTGGGGGGTGGCCCGCAAGCAGGCATTGCTCGCCCGCGAACGGACAGACAACGCCCCAGCCATCACGGCCTGACCCCTCCAGCCCGCACAGGCCAGCCAGCACACTGAAACACCCGCCGCCTCGGAGCAGCAAGCCCCGAGGCGGTTGCACGGGTACGAACCCGTACCGCGCTGATCGTCAGGATGACTTCCCGTCTTATTTGCAATGTTATAACATCTCAATTCTGAAAAAAACCAAGCCAATCCTGTCTGCTGACGGGTGAAGGCTCTCATGCACGGGAGAAAGAACACATCATGAAGACCCCACAGCGCCTGGCCCTTGCCGCCTGGTCAATCAGCACCTGTTCGGCGAACACGGCCTGCAGGAAACCGGTGTCCAGTTGAGCCTCACCCCGGCCACCGGCAACTATATGAACTTCGGGCTTGAGGTGCTGCAAGGCAATGGCGAGGGCATCAACCGTCAGGACGAGGGCGCCTTCCATGAAACCCGCAGCGGCCCCCGCCTGGTTACGGCATTTGCCAAGTTCGGCCCCGACCTTGGCCCCTCCGATGCCCTGCAGATCGGGGTTTCGGCAGGCAAGTCACGCCAGTATTCGCGTGTGGATGACCATGGTGACCACAAGCACACGCTGGAAGGGGACACCTGGTTTGGCGGCGTGGATCTGATGTACCGGCATGAATCCGGCAAAGCCTACGGTGAAGGCAACTGGCGGATTGGTGGCGAGTATTACTACACCCAACGCTCGGTGAATGCGCGAGGCTGGTCGGAAGCCCATGGCTGGCGACAGAACCCGGCGGACTTCACCGAGCGTCAGGATGGCCTCTATCTGGAAGCCGTCTACGGAATCGCGCCCCGCTGGCAGATCGGGGCAAGGGCAGAAGCCCTGGGCCTGAGCAACCGTCAGGTGAAGTTCCACCCCACGCTCACGAGCGCGGAAAACACCTCGTACCGCTACGCCCTGCAGGCCACCTGGCGCCCTCGCGAAACGATTTTCGTGCGTGGCCAGCTGACCTACGAAGACTTCGCCGGCGCCCGGGCCCACGGTCATTCGGCTGCCGAAAGCAGCAAGGACAGTTGGGTCTTCATGCTGCAGCTCAATGCGCTGTTCGGCAGCCATCCCGCACATCGTTTCTGAGAGGTCCCCGGTGAGCACGTTTCTCTTCGGCCGCCGCCGGGCTCTGCACCTTGGGGCGGCACTGCTGGGCAGCGCAGGCCTTCCGCTCGGGTTGGCCCACGGCAGCCCCCCGCTGCGGGTCGTGGCCACAACCCAGAGCATGGGCGCACTGGTTGAAGCCGTCGGTGGCCACACGGTGCAATTCGACACCCTGGTGCCACCGGGGCGCGACGCACACAACCTGAGCGCACGCCCCAGCATGATTTCGCAGCTCAGGCGTGCGGACATGGTGGTTGCGGTCGGTGCACAACTGGAAGAAGGGTGGTTGCCTGCCGCACTCGACGGCGCAGCAAACCCGCAACTGCGGGCCGGCCAGCCGGGGCATTTCGCGGTTGCACAGCACCTCCATCTGCATGACACCCGCTTCGATCCGTCGCTCGGCGGCCATGTCCATGCCGAAGGCAACCCACACTTCAACCTGTCACCGGCATTGATGGCCGACGCGGCCGAAGCCCTCGCCGAGCGCATGGGTGGAATACGACCGGCCCAGGCCGAGGCGTTCCGGCTGCGCGCGCGCCTGTTCGCACTCCGGCTACGCAATCACTTGCCCACATGGCATGATCGCCTTCCAGCCCCGGTACAACTGATCGCCTACCATGAGGAATTCGATTATTTCGCTTCATGGCTTCCGGTTTCGGTGGAGGCTTTCATTGAGCCCAGACCCGGTGTTCCACCCGGTGCCGGCCACCTCGCCACGCTGAATACCCGTTTCGCCGGACAACAGGGCATCATCGTGCACGCAGATCACCAGCCCGCAACGGCCCCGGAGGCGCTGGGCAAGCGCCTCGGCTGGCCGGTGCTCAGCCTGCCGCTTGAGCCGCAGCACCCCACAGCCGCTGCGTATCTCGCGCTGGTGACACACTGGGTCGAAGCACTGGCCCATGCGCGCTGAATGCAACCTGCACCGCGCCCTGACTGCCGCTGCCAGCCCCTTGCACCCGCCTCTCGTGCCCCCGCCACCGCTCCTGCGCGCAGAGGGCTTGTTGGTCGGTCACCATCACCCTGTCGCGCAGGCGCTGGACTTTCAAGTGCACGCTGGCGAAGTGGTGTTGATCCGTGGAGACAATGGCACGGGCAAGAGCACGCTGCTGCGCACCCTTCACGGTGAAGCAGCGCCCCTGGGCGGGCAACTGAAGCGCCAAAGCGGCCTGCGCATCGTGCATTTGCCGCAACACGCGGGGCGGCTCCCATCAGGCCCCTGCAGCGTGAATGACCTGCTCACGCTTGCCGGCCTGAGACACTGCCATCACCCCTGGCTGCCCGCACAGCGCAACACGCGCGTGGATTGCCTGAGCGGCGGCGAGCGCCAGCGGCTGGTGCTCGCGATGGCGCTGTCCCAGCCGTGTGACCTGCTGCTGCTCGATGAACCCACCCAGTATCTGGACGCCAGCACCCGCCGCAGCTTCCACGCCGCACTGTCCAGCCTGAGCGATTTCATGCAGGCACGCAGCCTGCTGCTGGTGAGCCATGATGACGAACCCCTGTCGCCCGGGGTGGTGTCACGCACCATCGAGGTCCGGCGGCCATGAGTGTTCCCGCATGGCTGGAGGCGTGGCAGCTCTTCATGCCCGGCATCCTGCTGGGCATGCTTCTGGCTGCCACGCTGGGAGCGCTGGGGATCAGCCTGAAGGTGCGCAATGAGGCCGTAGCCGCCCTGGCTCACGCCCAGGTTGCCGTACTCGGTGCAATGCTGGCGATGCTCGCCAGCCTGCCCCCGCTGGTGGGCGCCTGGACATTCGCCCTGTGCATCGGGCTGGGCATGGCCAGCACACTGCGCCCACCGGCAGCGGAGGGCACAGGCCGGCATCTGTTGCTGCTGCTCGGCGCCTGGGCCGCCTCCATGCTGATCGCGGACAACCACACCTCGGCCCGCCTGCTCTCGGCCTCCGCAATCGAGGGGCAGTTGCTGCTGATACGCTGGCAGGACTGGCCGTGGCATGCCGGGCTGGCCCTGTCCGGCATGGTGCTGGTGCTGATCTCCGGGCGCGCCTGGCTCACACACGAATGGCTGCCCTGGCTCCCTGGCCCCGGCCCGGCACGGCTGCGGCGCACCCTGCTTCTGCGAGAGGCAGGCGTCATCACGATTCTGGCCGCCGGTGCTCTGGCACTGGGCGTGTTCGTAACGCTGGCCATGGTGCTGGTCCCGGCAAGCCTCGCCTGGTCGCGGGCGCACAACCTGACCCAGGCGCTGCTGATGAGCGCCCTGCTGGCCCTGCTGGCACACCTGGTCGCAATATCGATCACGCTGCTCCTGGATCAGACCTACCCTGCCGTCCTGACCCTGACACTCGCAACCTTTGCACTTGCCGCCGGCGTGCTCCGGAAGCCCCCCGTCCGCGGGTAATCCCATCCGGCAGACGGAACAAACAGCGCCTGTTGCCAGTCACCAAGCTCCACGCATGATCATGCCTCAGCGCACCCCGTGCCGAAAACGGCAGGGGAACGAATCCCTGCCGCGCCCGGTCAGCATGCGGTGTGTCGCTCGCCCCTGCTTGCGGTAAAGTCCGGTTTCCGTTTGCAGCTCGAATTCGCTCATTACCCCGCAAGGCACTTCATGGACTGGATGTTTACCGTAATTCTCGTTGGCGCGGGGCTGATTGCCGTCTCCGTGCTCACCAGCGCGCTGGCCTTCCGCTTTGGGGCGCCCCTGTTGCTGGTGTTTCTGGGCATTGGCCTGATTGCCGGCGAGGACGGCTTCGGGCTGGTCTTCAACAGCGCCAGCCTGGCGTACTTTCTGGGCAGTCTGGCGCTGGCGGTGATCCTGTTCGATTCGGGCTTCGGCACCCGCACCCAGACCCTCAAGCGGGCGGCCGGGCCAGCCATGGTGCTGGCCACTGTCGGGGTGCTGCTGACCACGCTGATTGTCGGGGTCGCGGCACGCTTCCTGTTCGACCTGCCCTGGTATCACGCGTTTCTGATGGGGGCGATCATCAGTTCCACCGATGCGGCCGCCGTGTTCTTCCTGCTGCGTGCCGGGGGCATCAAGATCTACAAGCGCGTGCGCTCGGTGCTGGAAGTGGAGTCCGGCTCGAACGATCCGATGGCGATCTTCCTCACCGTCCTGTTCATCGAACTCATTCTGGCCGAACAAGCCCCCAGTCTGGCGGCCAGCTTCCTCCAGGGCTTCGGCCTGCAGATGGGACTGGGGCTGCTCACCGGACTGGCGGGCGGGTATCTGATTGTCGAAATCGTCAAGCGCATCCAGCTGGAGGAGGCGCTGTATCCGATTCTGGTGATGGCCTGCGCACTGTGCGTGTTCGCGGTCACCGGTCACTTTGGCGGCAGCGGTTTTCTCGCCATCTATGTGGCAGGCATCGTCGCCGGCAACCGTCACATGCCTGGATCATCGGCCCTGCGCCGGCACCAGCAGGGGATGACCTGGCTGGCGCAGATCGTCATGTTCCTGGTGCTGGGGCTGTTCGTGACGCCGTCCGAATTCGGTCCGGTGATCCTCCCGGCCATCGCCCTGGGGCTGTTCCTGATGTTCGTGGGCCGACCGCTGGCCGTGGTGCTGTGCCTGTTGCCCTTCCGCTTCGACCGCAACACGGTGACCTTCAATGCCTGGGTGGGGCTACGCGGCGCGGTCTCCATCCTGCTCGGCATCCTGCCCGCCGTGAGCGGCGTGGAAGGCGCGGACCTGTATCTGAACGTGGTGTTCATCATGGTGATCACCTCGCTGCTGGTGCAGGGCTGGACGATCAAACCGGCGGCGCGCTGGCTGAAGCTGATCGTCCCGGCCCAGTCCGGTCCGCTGGAGCGCATCGAGCTCGAACTGCCCGGCAACCCCAAGCATGAATTTCTGATCTATCGCGTGCTGGAAGACAGCCCGCTGATTGCCGGCACACGCCTGCCGCGCTGGGCCAGGCCCTCGCTGGTGGTCCGCAACGGGCGCTCACTGCATTTCGAGAACGCCGGCCCGCTGCAACCCGGCGATCTGGTGTATCTGTTCGTGCCGCCGGAGTATGTCGACCTGCTCGACCGGCTGTTCTCCAAAACACAAAACCCGGGCGTGGACGATCAGGCCTTTTTCGGCCAGTTCAGGGTCAGTCCGGAAGGACGGCTGGGAGATCTGGCCACCGCCTACGATCTGCCGCTGCCGGCCCACGCACATGCAGACATGTCGATCGCGGAATTCATGCACAAGGAGCTTGGCACCCATCCGGTGGTGGGCGACCGGGTGGCGCTGGGCAGTGTCGACCTGGTGGTGCGACGGGTGTTTCAGGGCAGCACCCTCACCGAGCTGGGGCTGGCTCTGCATCAGGACATCCGCCCGCCGGGCGCGGGCCAGCCTGCGCAAGGCGGCATGTGGCAGGGGCTGGGCAGTCTGCGCAGCCTGCTTCACAAGGTGCGCAAACCCCCCGCTCCGCTGCCCGTGCCCCTTACCATAAGCGGAGCGCCCACAGAACCCAAAGCGCACACTGCGCCAGCGGAAGAGGCAACCGAAGAGGCCGCAACCGCTGGGGGCGCAACGTCTGACGGGCGCTGAAGCCCAGCGCGCCTTCAGTACAGCAGGAAAGGGGCCCGGGTGTGCAGCCAGGCGGCTTCGTCGGCCGCCGCCTGCGCCTCCAGTGCCTCGACCCCGGCAGACGGGTCGTCCACCCATTCGCGCAGCAACGCACTGCCATTGATCAGGTCGATCGCCAGCCGGCCGTGCTCGTATTCGTAGGCAAAATCCCGCCACAGCGGATAGTCGGGCTGCAGGCGGCGAATCGCCTTGAAGGCCAGCGCCTGCAGTCGCCAGGGACGGAAAGCTGCATGGTCGTAATGCGCAGGATCTTCGACATGGATATGCACGCCCGCGCACAACTGGCCGGCGTGCTTGTGGAACGTGGGCTCAAACCAGCATTCACGCAGCCGGCACCCCTGCAGCCAGTGCGGTGCAAGGGCCTGCATTTCGGCCAGCAAGGCCCGTGCATCCAGATCGGGCGCGCCGAACAGCTCCAGCGGCCGGGTGGTGCCACGCCCTTCGGACAGGGTGGTGCCCTCCAGCATCACCGTGCCGGCATAGCAGCGCGCCATCCACGGGTTGGGCGCGTTCGGGCTGGGGTTCACCCAGGTGCGCTCCAGCAACGGCCAACCATGGCCCGGGGCCTGCGCCGGCTTCCAGCCCTGCATGGCGATCACCTGACACTCCACATCCAGCCCCAGCCAGCGCACGAACCAGCGGGCCAGCTCGCCCATGGTCATGCCGTGGCGCATGGGCATCGGACCGGCACCGACAAAGCTCTCCCAACCCGGCTGCAACAGCGTGCCCTCCACCGGCCGGCCAGCCGGATTGGGGCGGTCCAGCACCCACACCGCCTTGCCATGCGCCGCAGCCGCCTCCAGCACGTAACGCAAGGTGGTGATGAAGGTGTAGATGCGGCAGCCCAGATCCTGCAGATCGACCAGCAAAACATCGAAGCTGTCCATCATCGCATCGGTGGGCCGCCGCACCTCGCCATACAGGCTGAACACCGGGATGCCAAGCTGCGGATCGATGAAGTCTTCCGACTCCACCATATTGTCCTGCTTGTCGCCCCGCAGGCCATGCTGGGGGCCGAAGGCGGCGGTCAGGCGCACGTCGTCGAGTGCAGCAATCAGATCGAGCGAATGGCGCAGCTCGCGATCCAGCGACGCAGGATGCGCCAGCAACGCCACCCGCCGTCCACGCAGGCCGGCACGCAGGTCGGCATCGCCGACAAAACAGTCAATTCCGAATTTCATAGGCAGTTCGAGCCTTCCGGCATCGGCTGAAGGGATTGAAGGGGACGCGCAGCGCGCGGCTGCACAACGGCGTCACGAGGCGGCACAAGTCGCAGCACAAAACCCTCGTGGTGATGAAAATCGGGCCGGGCGCATGGGTGGTGCAAGGCCAGATAGGCCAGCTCACCCGCCCGCCCCTCCAGCACCGCACTCAAGCCCAGCACCCACGCCCCTCCGGGCGATGCCACGGGTAGCAGGCCTGGCGGAATGCGCGCCTGCAGGTGCAGGCCGTCCACAGCGCAGGTAGTCGAGCATTCCGGCACCGGGCCCGACTGCGAAGGGCTTCCGCCCCCGGACGGCTCGTCCAGCGCCTGCCGGTAGGCGGCAAACCGGTAGCAGGCCCACTCGCCGGAAGGCGAAAAGTTGAACTCGACATAGTCGCCGCCCCCGCTGCCGATGAAGGCCTCCATGCAGGTATGCTGCCACAGTCCCTCGCACGCACGCGGTTGAGCGGGCTCTGGCACACGCAGCTGCGACAGGTCGGCCTGCAGGCGATATTCCAGCAGCAGCGCACCGTCGGCATCGAACGCAGGCACCACCTGCAGGCCACGAAGGGCGCGCCCGCACAGGCCGGACATATCTCCGGCCGGGTGCACCCGCAGGCGACAGGCCTGCGCAACGGCCTGCTGCCGGTTCATGCCCTGATCATCCATGCTGTCCCCTCTCCCGCATGCCACGCCCCATTCGACGCCCATTCGACACCTTCTCCGACGCGCGCTCCGGGCAAGGCGTGAGTTTAACGCGCCGTGCCGGCCAACAGGGACAACATGCGCTTGACAGCGCGCCTCCGGGCTGAAATAGTCCGTCCATCTGCACAAAGTGTCTGAACTCACCTGTTCGCAGCGGGTCCATTACGATACGTCCGCAGGTATTCAAGCAGCCAAGGCCCGATCATGAAACTTCCCCGCCTCCACGCCCTGGATCCACGCAAGCGGCGCGGCCTCGCGAATCACCTTTTTTTCGCCAGCGCTGCCTGCCTGTTCGTGATCCATCAGCATGTCCTCAAGCCCGAGGCCGTTGCCGAAACGGCGCCCTTCGTGGCGCAGGCCCTCAATGCCCAGCCACGCACCCCGCCCCCGGGCTATGACCCCGACCAGATGTCCGGCGAGGAATACGAGCTTGACCTGTCGATCCGCCCCGAAGGACGCCCCGACATCCGTCCACCGCAACCCTGAGCCTGTCCGGCGGGGATCCCGTCCGCGCGCACCGGCCGCCCGACAGCCGGGCTGAATTGAGCGCCCCTCATTGAGCGCTGCCGCTGGACACATGCGGAATGCGTGGTTACAGTCGCTGGGCCGCATGGGCTCGAACAGTTGAATGAATAGTTGCGCGTTTTTGCGCGGACATGTATATTTTGAGCATGTCACGTACTCTTGTCAGTATCCAAGAAGCTGCCACGTTTCTCGGCGTTTCAGCGCAAACACTGCGGCGCTGGGAGCGTGAGGGCAAGCTCATCCCCGACGAGCGCACGCAGGGAGGACGGCGGCGCTACGATCTGGCGCGGCTGCGGCCCGAGCAGTTCCATGCGCAGCAGGCGCCTCGGCGCACCCTCGCCTATGCCCGCGTCTCCAGCCACGACCAGAAAGACGATCTGGAACGGCAAAAGCAGGTGCTCGAACTGTACTGCGCCCGTCAGGGCTGGACGTTCGAGGTGATTGCCGATCTGGGCTCGGGCATGAACTATCACAAGAAGGGGCTGAAGAAGCTGCTCGATGCCGTCATCGAGGGTCAAGTCGGGCGCTTGGTCATCACCCACAAGGACCGGCTGCTGCGCTTTGGCGCTGAGCTGGTGTTTGCCATCTGCGAGGCCAAAAACGTGGAAGTGGTGATTCTCAACCAAGGCGAGGACACCACGTTCGAGGAAGATTTGGCCAAGGACGTCCTGGAGATCATCACGGTGTTCAGCGCACGACTCTACGGCTCACGTAGCCGCAAGAACCAGAAGCTGCTCGACGGCGTGAAAAAGGCCGTGCAAGAGGCGCAACAATGATCCTTGCCCACAAGATCGCACTCGACCCGAACAACGCGCAGGCGACCTACTTTGCGCGTGCGGCAGGCGTGGCCCGATTCGCCTACAACTGGGCGCTGGCCG
>JBAYOV010000017.1:0-63526 GCA_041678045.1 Rhodocyclaceae bacterium | reverse complement strand
CAAAGCCGAAAAAGGCGCCGATGGTAACGCAATCGCCACCTTCGATACACCCATCCAGCCCACGGGTTGGATTTTGACGCGTTACTCGCATTTGCAGGATCAAATGTTCTGGCCCGAAAGCCCCAAACGGCGCACGAGCGGGAACAAGAGAATATCGACCAGCCGACCCATCATAGCCAGACAAACCCGCCGGATGAATACAGAAGCCCCTCGCAGATAGCTCCTGAACCCGGAAAGCGCGATGGTGCGCGCCGTTCGTCCTGCCCGTGCGATGACGCGGGAGAACGATCCATATGAAGCGCATGCTTTTCAACGCGACGCAGGCCGAAGAATTACGCGTCGCAATCGTTGATGGTCAGAAACTGATCGACCTCGATATCGAATCGGCCGCCAAGGAAGAACGCAAGAGCAACATCTACAAGGCAGTCATCACCCGCATAGAGCCCAGTCTCGAAGCCGCATTTGTCGATTACGGCTCGGAACGCCACGGCTTTCTCCCCTTCAAGGAAATCGCGCGCAGCAACTATGCCCAGGCCGGCAACAACGGCGGCGAGGGGGGCAAGGTGCGCCCGCAAGACGGACTGAAGGTCGGCCAGGAGCTCATCGTCCAGGTCGAGAAGGATGAGCGCGGCAACAAGGGCGCCGCGCTCACCACCTACATCTCGCTGGCCGGACGCTATCTGGTGCTGATGCCCAACAACCCGCGCGGCGGCGGTGTGTCCCGCCGGGTGGAAGGCGACGAACGCGCCGAACTGCGCGAAACCATGGACCAGCTCGAAGTGCCGGGCGGCATGAGCCTGATCGCACGCACTGCCGCCATCGGCCGCACGGTCGACGAGTTGCAGTGGGACCTGAACTACCTGGTGCAGCTGTGGCAAGCCATCGAAGGTGCGGCCACCACCCAGTCGGGCGCATTCCTGATTTATCAGGAAGGCAGCCTGGTGATTCGCGCCATCCGCGATTACTTCCAGCCCGACATTGGCGAAATCCTGATCGACACCGACGACGTGTTCGAACAGGCACGCCAGTTCATGGCCCATGTGATGCCGGGGAACGTGGCCAAGGTGAAGCGGTACAGCGACGACGTGCCGCTGTTTTCCCGCTTCCAGATCGAGCACCAGATCGAATCGGCCTACTCGCGCCAGGTCAATCTGCCCAGCGGCGGCGCGGTGGTCATCGACCACACCGAAGCGCTGGTCTCGGTAGACGTCAACTCGGGCCGCGCCACCAAGGGCGCGGACATCGAGGAAACCGCCCTGCGCACCAACCTCGAAGCAGCCGACGAGATCGCCCGGCAACTGCGCCTGCGCGACCTGGGCGGCCTGATCGTGATCGACTTCATCGACATGGAGTCGGCCAAGAACCAGCGCGAAGTGGAAAACCGCCTGCGTGACGCGCTGCATCACGACCGCGCCCGGGTACAGACCTCGCGCATCAGCCGCTTTGGCCTGCTCGAACTGTCGCGCCAGCGCCTGCGGCCCGCGCTGGCCGAAACCAGCTACATCCCCTGCCCGCGCTGCAACGGCACCGGTCACATCCGCAGCACCGAATCGTCGGCGCTGCACATCCTGCGCATCCTCGAAGAGGAGGCCATGAAGGAAAACACCGGCGCAGTACATCTGCAGGTACCGGTGGATGTAGCCACATTCCTGCTCAATGAAAAGCGTTCGGACATTGCCCGCATCGAACTGCGCCACAAAATCCAGCTGATCATCGTGCCCAACCGGCACATGGAAACGCCGCACCACGAAATCACCCGCCTGCGCCACGATCAGCTGAACCTGGAAGAAATCGCCCGGGCCAGCTACCAGATGGTGGAGACCCCGGTCGAAGACAACCTGCGCCTGCCGTCCGACAAGCCCGACAGCAAGCCTGCCCGTGCCGAAGCGGCCGTGAAGGGCATCGCACCGTCACAGCCCGCCCCCGAGGCCGCACCGGCCCCGGTCAGCGCCCCGAGTGCCCCGGCACCGGCCGCCGCGCGCCCCGGACTGTTCAGCCGCCTGCTCAACCGCCTGTTCAGCTGGCTGACGGGTGGCAGCGACAGCAGCGCCCAGGCAACCCCCGCTGCCAGCGCCACGACCGAAAAACCGCGCCAGACACGTGCACGCGGCACAGAGCGCCAGGAGCGCAACGGCGAACGTCGCAGCAACAACAACCGCAACCGCCGCGACACCCCCCGTCAGGAAGAGGGCAGCACTGGCAGCGAGCGTGGCGAACGCAATGCCGGCCGCCCCCGCAAGGACAGCGCCGAGCGCGACGCCAGCCCGCAGAGCGGCAGCCAGACCGGCACGCCGGCCAGCGACGCCAACAGCAATCGCGAAGGCAACCGCAACCGCCGCAGCCGTGGCAACCGGAACGCCCAGAAACCGGAAGAGCCGGCCCTGGAGACCCTCGCCCTGACCAGCCAGCAGGAAGACCTTGACACGGCCACCGGCAACGACGAGTCCACGTCCACCTCCCAGGGCCGCACAGAGCGCCCCGAAGCAGAAGGCGAAGGCGGCAGCAGCGGCAAGCGTCGCCGTCGTGGACGCGGCCGTCGCAGCAACCGCAGCGAGGAAGGCCAGAACAGCGCAGCGCGTGAAGGCACGGACGAAACCGCCGACACCGCGTCGACGGACGCAGCAGACACCGCAGACACCCGCGAGGACAACCGCGCCCGGAGCACCCCGGCACAGGTGGTCACCGAAACGGCAATCGTGCCGGTTCAAGCCGCCGTCACAGCCAGCGACAGCGCAACGCCGGAAATGGCCGAGGCCCCGCTGCCGGTCATTCGGGGCGAAGCCGATGCAGCCAGCCTGTCGAACGCCCCCGCCCCTCTGCCGGTACCTGCCCCGCAGGCCGCCGAACCCGAGCCTGCACCTCAGGTCGCTGCTGAAGCCTCCCCTGCAGAGACGGTGAGCACCACGCCCCCGCTCGTGGCGGGCACAGAAGCAACCGGCGACAGCGCCCCGGCCGAAACGTCCATGACCGCCAGTGCGGATCAGGCCGAAGCCGCAACAGCAGCAGCCGAAGCCGAAGCCGTCGTCCCGCCGGCCACGGTTGCCCAGGCAACGGAAGCCGATACGGCCATGCCGGCACCGGAGGCGCCTGTCAAACCTGCCGTAAGCGCCGCTCAGGCCAGCCGGGCAGCCCAACTGCGCACCCAGGCCAGCCTGCCGCTGGACGAACCGGCCATCGAAGCCCTCACCAGTCCGGCGGTGGGTGAGCACGACGAGGGCACCGTCCCGCCCGCACAGGCAAGCACGGGCGAAGCCGTGGAGGCCGCCGTCAGCCAAGCCACAGCCAGCACTGACAACAGCCCCAACGCCAGCGCGACTGAAACCGTCGAGGCAGCCCTCCCGGCAGACATCGACACCGCAGCCAAAGCCATACCGATGCAGGGAGAGGTTGGGCCTGCTGCCGATGCGGGCATCGACACGGCAGACGCCGCCGTAAGCGCCGAAACGGTCGAGGCCACCGAAGCGCCCACACGCACGGCAGACGAGGGCCTGGACGCCGCAGCCCCCCATGCCGAAAGCAGCGCACCGGCCACTGAAACGGCCGCTCCCGCCAGACCGGAACAGCCCGTCGACGCCGAGGAGGCACGCCAGCACGATGCGCTCTCGCCGATCAGCATCGGCCAGGCCCTGTCGGAAAGCGGGTTGGTGTTGGTGGAAACCGACCGCAGCAAGGCCGCAACCGAGGCCCTCAGCGTGCAGCCGGACACGCCTCGCCTGGGGCGCCGTCCGCGCCCGGCGCAGGTGATTCCCGACGAGCCGCTGATGCAGGTGGAAACCGCCAAGCAACCGCCCGCATCCCACTAAGCGCGCACGTGAGCAGAGCCCCGCAGGATGAAAGCCTGCGGGGCTTTTTTCATGCCTGCAGACTGCCCATTGCAGACACGCCCGGGGCGGCCAGCAACGCATCGAGCAGACCGGCCACAGCGTCTTCGCAATAGTCGAGCACGGCCTCGAAGCCGGCGTCGCCACCGTAGTACGGATCGGGCACTTCGTTCAGCGGGTGAGCATGCGCATAGTCCATGAACATGCGCAGGCGCGGCTTGTACACATCCGGACACAGCTTGCGCATCACCTCCATGTGCCCGGCATCCATCGCCAGCACCAGGTCGAAGCGCTGAAAATCAAGCACTTCCAGCTTTCTGGCACGCAGTGGCGACAAGTCATAGCCGCGTCTGCGCGCGATCTTGCAGGCGCGCGCATCCGGCGCCTCGCCAACGTGATAACCCTGTGTTCCGGCTGAATCCACCTCAATCAACCCGTTCAGCCCACGCTCGGCAATCATCTGTCGCGCCACCGCATCCGCAGTGGGCGAGCGGCAGATATTGCCTGTGCACACGAAAAGCACCTTCCATTGTTTGTCATCGGACATGCTGTTGTCTCCCTCCCGTTTGCCGTCGGCTGACGGCTTACTTCTGCTCCCACTACCCCATGACGTGCCGAAGGCGGGGCGAAACGCTGTCGCCACGCCTGCACGCCATGCCTCAACTCGTGCCATGCTGATCCGCCCCAAAAGCGCGCTGCCGCAGCCGGAACAACTGGTCTCGGGCGGCGGCGGCCTGCTCGAACTCCAGATTGCGGGCGTGTTCCTGCATGGCCTTCTCAAGCTTTCTGATGGCCTTGGCCAGCCCTTTTTCGTCCAGTGCCATGTACTCGCCAGCCACCTCCGACACGCCCTGGGTGTGCGCTGCCCGGGAAGCATCGGCCCGGTCGTCGGCATACACCCCGTCGATGATGTCCTTGATGCGCTTCGTCACCGTCCTGGGCACAATCCCGTTTGCTTCGTTGAAGGCGATCTGCTTGCTGCGCCGGCGGTCGGTTTCACCAATCGCCGCCTTCATCGAGTCGGTCATTACATCCGCATAGAGTATCGCCTTGCCGTGAATATGGCGAGCGGCACGGCCAATCGTCTGGATCAGCGACCGTTCGGAACGCAGAAAACCCTCCTTGTCCGCATCCAGAATGGTCACCAGCGACACCTCCGGAATGTCCAGCCCCTCGCGGAGCAGGTTGATGCCGACCAGGATGTCGAACTCGCCCAGCCGCAGGTCACGAATGATTTCCACCCGCTCCACCGTGTCGATGTCCGAATGCAGGTAGCGTACCCTCAGTCCGTTCTCGATCAGATAATCGGTCAGGTCTTCGGCCATGCGCTTGGTCAGCGTGGTCACCAATACCCGCTCGCCCGTTTCGATGCGCCGCCGGGCTTCCATCAGCAGATCGTCCACCTGGGAGATGGCCGGCCTCACCTCCACCTCCGGGTCAATCAGGCCGGTGGGCCGCACCACCTGCTCGACCACCTGCCCCTGATGCTGCGCCTCATAGCGCGAGGGCGTGGCCGATACGAATACGGTTTGCGGCATCAGGCGCTCGAACTCGTCGAACTTCAAGGGCCGGTTGTCCAGCGCCGAAGGGAGGCGAAAGCCGTACTCCACCAGGTTTTCCTTGCGGGAGCGATCCCCCTTGTACATGCCTCCGACCTGCGGAATGGTCACATGCGACTCATCCACAAACAGCAGCGCATCCGACGGCAGGTAATCGATCAGCGTCGGCGGCGGCTCGCCCGGTCCCCGGCCGGAGAGGTGGCGCGAGTAGTTCTCGATGCCCTTGCAGAACCCCATTTCGTTGAGCATTTCCAGATCGAAACGGGTGCGCTGCTCGATGCGCTGCGCCTCCACCAGCTTGTTCTCGCGCTGGAAGAAGGTCACCCGCTCGCGCAACTCCTCCTTGATTGCCTCGATCGCCTGCAGCACGGTGGCCCGCGGCGTGACATAGTGACTGGACGGATACACGGTGAAGCGCACCAGCTTGTGCCTGAGATGGCCGGTGAGCGGGTCGAACAGGGTCAGATGCTCGATTTCGTCGTCGAACATCTCCACCCTCACCGCCATTTCCGCGTTCTCGGCAGGAAAGATGTCGATCACATCGCCCCGCACCCGAAAGGTGCCGCGCCGGAAGTCGATGTCCGCCCGGGTGTATTGCATCGCCACCAGACGCGCAATCAGATCGCGGTGCGCCATGCGCTCCCCTTCGCGCAGATGCAGCACCATGGCGTGATAATCCACCGGATCGCCAATGCCGTATATCGTCGACACCGTGCCGACAATCACCACATCGCGCCGCTCCATCAGGCTTTTCGTGGCCGACAGGCGCATCTGCTCGATATGCTCGTTGATGCTCGAATCCTTCTCGATGAACAGGTCGCGCGAAGGCACATAGGCCTCGGGTTGGTAGTAGTCGTAATACGAAACGAAGTACTCCACCGCATTTTCGGGCAGGAATTCCCGAAACTCGGCATACAACTGCGCCGCCAGCGTCTTGTTGGGCGCCAGCACCAGCGCAGGGCGACCACAGCGGGCGATCACATTGGCCATGGTGTAAGTCTTGCCCGAGCCGGTCACGCCCAGCAGCGTCTGGTACATCAGGCCATCCTCGATTCCGCCCACCAACTGATCGATGGCCGCAGGCTGATCGCCTGCTGGCGGAAACGGCTGATGCAGCCTGAACGGACTGTCGGGAAAGGTAACCACACGTTCGCTACCCACTGAACTTGTCATGCTAGAATTTCCCATTGTTTTGGCGGATGAGGCAAAGGTCTGCGGCCAGCACGGGCAAGGTGCCGGCAGCCACACGCCCACCCCTGCAATCTGCCCGGAACAGCACTTGAAACAGCGATTATTTCGCAAAATCCGGCGCGCGACACCTGTCCACCGACTGCACCGCAGCACCAGCGGTTCCTTTCAACGGACATCCGCGCCCGAGCCGACCCCCTCTCTCAACACACCTCTAGCTGGAGCCCACATGTCCGCTTCCCTGTTCGCCAAGGTCGAAATGGCCCCCCGCGATCCGATTCTCGGTCTCAACGAAGGCTTTGCCGCCGATACCCGTGCCGAAAAGGTCAACCTCGGCGTTGGCGTGTATTACGACGACAATGGCAAGATTCCGCTGCTCGAAGCCGTACGCGTCGCCGAGAAAGCCCGCCTCGAAGCCGCCCCCCCGCGCGGCTATCAGCCGATCGAAGGCCCCGCCACCTACAACAGCGCGGTGCAAAACCTGCTGTTCGGCAAGGAGTCCGAACTGACCGGTGCTGGCCGCGTGGTCACCATCCAGGCCCTGGGCGGCACGGGCGCGCTGAAGGTCGGCGCTGACTTCCTGAAGCGCCTGAACCCGGAAGCCAGCGTGTACATCTCCGATCCGAGCTGGGAAAACCACCGTGCCCTGTTCGAAGGCGCCGGCTTCAAGGTCGACACCTACCCCTACTACGACGCCGAAACCCGGGGCGTGAACTTCGCCGGCATGAAGGCCTGCCTCGAATCCCTGCCGGCCGGCTCGATCATCGTGCTGCACGCCTGCTGCCACAACCCGACCGGCGCAGACCTGACCGAAGCCCAGTGGGGCGACGTGGTCGAAGCCTGCCGCGCACGCGGCCTGGTGCCCTTCCTCGACATGGCCTACCAGGGCTTTGCCGACGGCATCGAACCCGATGCCCTGGCGGTGCGCCTGTTTTCGGCGAGCGGCCTGAGCTTCTTCGTGTCCAGCTCCTTCTCCAAGTCGTTCTCGCTGTACGGCGAGCGTGTGGGCGCGCTGTCCATCGTCACCGAGAGCAAGGAAGAATCGGCCCGCGTGCTGTCGCAGGTCAAGCGTGTGATCCGCACCAACTACTCCAACCCGCCGATTCATGGCGGTGCCGTGGTCGGCGCCGTGCTCAACTCGCCGGAACTGCGTCAGATGTGGGAAAGCGAACTGGCCGGCATGCGCGAGCGCATCCGCGCCATGCGCAGCGGCCTGGTCGAAGAACTGAAGGCGGCCGGCGTGGCGCAGGACTTCTCCTTCGTGATCCAGCAGCGCGGCATGTTCTCCTACACCGGCCTGAGCGCCGCACAGGTGGAGAGACTGAAAGAAGAGTTCGGCATCTATGCCGTCTCCACCGGCCGCATCTGCCTCGCAGCGCTGAACTCGAAGAACCTCGGCCATGTCGCGAAGGCCATCGCATCGGTGGTTTCGAAGTAAACATTTTCAAGAAGAGAAGTTGACATAGGGTCGCACAGTTACTAAAATGCGCGACTCAATTCCCCGATAGCTCAGTCGGTAGAGCGACGGACTGTTAATCCGCAGGTCCCTGGTTCGAGCCCAGGTCGGGGAGCCAAGTTTGAAGAAGCATGTGCCTTGGCACGTGCAGCAGCACACAATCAGAGCACCATTCCCCGATAGCTCAGTCGGTAGAGCGACGGACTGTTAATCCGCAGGTCCCTGGTTCGAGCCCAGGTCGGGGAGCCAGCATCAAGCAAAAAAGCCATCCTGCGGGGTGGCTTTTTTGCTGTCCGGGCAGCGTGAAGTCATGCTGCCAGGCCACCCCAGCCGCGACAGCGTCATGGTGTCTTTTTTTCTTCCATTCTTGATCAGCATCAAATCCGGGGACGTTCCCGACTCCCCTAGACCCGTACAATGCTGTATCGTGCGCAACGCTGAAACAGAAATGAAAACGGAGACAGCATGACCATGCCCAGAAGCATCCTGATGCTTGTTGCCTTGCTGCTGACCGCAGTATCGCTGCAACTCGCCGCCCAACCCGTCACGGACAATCGCATCCGTATCGGCCAGTCAGGCCCGCAGACCGGCCCGCTGGCGGAACTCAACGGCGACTACCTGTCCGGCATCACCCTGTACCTGAATGCCGTGAATGCGGAAGGCGGCGTGCACGGGCGGCGTGTGGAACTGCTGACCATGGACGATGCTTATGACCCGGTGCTGGCGGAGCAGAATGTTAAAAACCTGATCGAGCGCGAACAGGTTTTCGCGCTGCTGGGCGTGTTCGGCACAGGCTCGAACTCCAAAACAATTCCGCTGGCCGTCCAGGCGAACGTTCCATATTTTGCCCCCTACACCGGGGCAGTCAGCCTGCGTGAACCGGCCCATCCGAATGTCTTCCACCTGCGCGCTTCATACGCACATGAAGTCGAGACGATCATCCGTCACCTGGCACAATCCAACGTGACCTCCATTGCCCTGATCCACCACGCCGACCCCTTCGGTGAGGCCGGCCTGCAAGCGGCCCAGCAGGCGCTGGAGCGACTCAACCGCCCGCCCCTGGTCGCCGTGGCGAGCGTGGCATCGAGTGGCGACGGCATGGATGAGGCAGTGGCAAGGATCGCAGAGGCAAACCCGGCTGCGGTGATCATGGTATCGGCTGGCAAGGTGTCGTCGATGATCATTCGCTCGCTGAAGGCGCGCGATCAGCATCCGATGCTGTTCGGCCTGTCGGTGGTGAGCAGTCGCGAACTGGTCGCCGAGCTGGGCCAGGCGGCACATGGCGTGGTGCTGGCCCAGGTCACTCCGTCGCCGTTTCGCATCGACCACCCCGTGGTACGCGACTACCAGCGCATGGCGAAAAGCGAGCGAGCCGAGTACTCCTATGCCGGCCTGGAAGGCTTCATCGCCGCCAAAGTGTTCACCGAGGCCCTGCGGCGTGCCGGCCCCGAACTGACCCGCTCTGGCCTGCTAAGCGCATTCGAAGAGCTGGGCGGCTGGGATGTCGGGGGCCTGAAGCTGAACTACTCGCGCAGCAACCATGTCGGTCTGGAGTATGTCGACCTTTCGGTGATCAGCCACGGCCGTTTCAGCCACTGAGCGCCGACTGCCCGGAACACACCGGGCCACCCCCGGGCGTACCACGACAAAAAGGGGCTGAGCGCCCCTTTTCATTTTTCCGCACGATGTCTCTCGCCCGCGTGTGGTCCGTCAGTTGGCTTCAGGCACGGCGCCAGGTGGTGCCCTGCGCGGAGTCCTCCAGCACGATGCCCTGTTCGAGCAGTTCGGCACGGATGCCGTCGGCCGTTGCAAAGTCACGCGCTTTCTTGGCTTGGGCACGGGCCTCGATCCGGGCCTGAATCGCCAATTCATCCAGTCCATCCTCGTCACTGCCCGCTTGCAGGAAATGCACCGGATCGCGCTCCAGCAGACCAAGCACCGCCCCCAAGCGCGAGAGCAGCCAGGACAGTCCGGCATCGCCACTGCGATTGACCTCATTGGCCAGTTCGAACAGCACGGCCACCGCCTCGGCCGTATTGAAATCGTCGTTCATGGCAGCACGGAAGCGGGCCGCATGACCTTCGCTCCAATCGATCACCGGCTCGTCCTGCTCGCCCGGGGGCACATTGCGCAGGGCGGTGTACAACCGGGTCAGCGCATGACGGGCATCGTCAAGGTGTGCATCCGAGTAATTCAGCGGGCTGCGGTAATGCGCCCGCAGGATGAAGAAACGCACCACTTCCGGATCGTACTGCGCCAGCACGTCACGAATCGTGAAGAAGTTCCCCAGCGACTTGGACATCTTCTCGTCATCGACCCGCACGAAACCGTTGTGCATCCAGTAATTCACGAAGGCATGGCCATGCGCACCTTCCGACTGGGCGATTTCGTTCTCGTGATGCGGAAACTGCAGATCCTGCCCGCCACCGTGGATGTCGAAATGCTCGCCGAGCAGATCGGAGCTCATCGCCGAGCACTCGATATGCCAACCCGGCCGCCCTTCGCCCCACGGCGACGCCCACTTGACCTCTTCCGGTTCTTCGGTCCGGGCGTGCTTCCACAGCACGAAATCCAGCGGATCGCGCTTGTCGCCCGCAACCTCCACCCGCTCGCCTGCTCGCAACTCGTCCAGCGACTTGCCCGAGAGCTTGCCGTAGCCTGCGAACTTGCGCACGGCAAAGCACACATCGCGGTTGTCGGCCACATAGGCCAGCCCCCTTTCGGTCAACCGGGCAATGATGGACTGCATGCTGTTGACGTAATCGGTGGCACGCGGCTCGTGATCGGGGCGCAGCACGCCCAGGGCATCCGCATCCTCGTGCATGGCGGCAATGAAGCGGTCGGTGAGCACGCGGATGGATTCACCGTTCTCCTGCGCGCGGCGGATGATTTTGTCGTCGATGTCGGTGATGTTGCGCACATAAGTCACCTCGAAGCCACTCGCCCGCAGCCAGCGGGTGACCATGTCGAACACCACCATCACCCGCGCATGCCCGAGGTGACAATAATCGTACACCGTCATTCCACATACATACATGCGTACCTTGCCGGGTTCGATCGGTACGAATTCATCCTTCTTTCGGGTCAGCGTGTTGTAGATCGCGAGCATGTTGTCGGCTTGAGATGGGATGAAGGCCACGACACCTTCCGAAAGGTGCAAAACAGGGCCTGGATTGTGCAGGGCCGCCGCTGTTGATAGACTCACGCCACTTTGCCCGTGATGTCGCCCGACGGCTGCCTCCTTGAGGCGTGGGATCATAGCACAAGCCGGCCAGCGACCGGACCGGCCCCCGTCAGCCAGGGTGGCAGGGTTTCACGGCGGCATCCCACGGCATCCCGATTCGCGCAGCCCGCGCCCATCCATGCAGGAAACCAACACATGATGAAAAAACTGATTGCCGGCCTGGGTCTGGCCTCCGTTCTGGTCAGCAGCCTCGCCCTGGCCGACAACACCGTGGTCGAACTGAAAACCAGCGAAGGCACTGTCGTGCTGGAATTGTTCGACGAACAGGCCCCGGCCACCGTGCGCAACTTTGTCGAGTATGTCGAGGCCGGGTTTTACGACGGCACCGTGTTCCACCGTGTCATTGACGGCTTCATGATCCAGGGCGGTGGCTTCGACGGCAACATGAGCCAGAAACCCACCCGCGACCCGGTGAAGAACGAAGCCGACAACGGCCTGAAGAACACCACCGGCACCGTGGCCATGGCGCGCACCCAGGCCCCGCACTCGGCCACCGCCCAGTTCTTCATCAACGTGGCCGACAACGATTTCCTCAACCATACCGCCCCCGACATGCGTGGCTGGGGCTATGCGGTGTTCGGTCAGGTGATCGAAGGCATGGACGTGGTCAACAAGATCGCCAAGGTGGCCACCGGCAACAAGGCCGGCCACCAGAACGTACCGCTTCAGGCCGTGGTGATCGAGTCGGCCACGCTGCGCAGCGGCGAGTAAGCCGCACTCGGCACCGGACACACTCGGCATCGGATTTCATTCATTGCTGCGCGCACCAGCGCGCACACCACCCCAGCACAGGAGCCCTCAATGGCTGTCAAACTGCATACCAACCACGGCGCCATCGTCATCGAACTGGACGCCGAGAAAGCACCGGAAACGGTGAAGAACTTCCTCGCCTATGTCGAGGCCGGTCACTACGACAACACCGTGTTCCATCGCGTCATCGATGGTTTCATGATCCAGGGCGGCGGCTTTGAACCCGGCATGAAGCAAAAGCCCACCCGTGACCCGATCAAGAACGAAGCCGACAACGGCCTGAAAAACGTCACCGGCAGCATTGCCATGGCGCGCACCCAGGCCCCGCACTCGGCCACCGCCCAGTTCTTCATCAACGTGGCCGACAACGACTTCCTCAACCACCGTGCCCCCGACCTGCAGGGCTGGGGCTACTGTGTGTTCGGGCAGGTCAGCGAGGGCATGGATGTGGTGCACAAGATTCGTGCCGTGAAAACCGGCTCCAGCGGCTTCCACCAGGATGTCCCGGTGGAGGACGTGGTGATCGAACGCGCCGAAGTCATCTGATTCCACGGAGCCGATACCGCTCATGACCCGTGCCCTGTTCATTTCGGACCTGCATCTGAGCGACGGCCAACCCGCCACGCTGGCCGCCTTTGAAGCCTTCGTCGCCGGTCCGGCCCAGGGCGCGGACGCGCTCTACATTCTGGGCGACCTGTTCGAGTACTGGCCAGGTGACGATGCCCTCGACACCCCGCTGGCCCGGCAGGTGTGCGCGGCCCTCCATGCCCTGTCCGAACAGGGCTGCAGGGTGCATTTCCTGCCCGGCAACCGCGATTTCCTCGTCGGCACGACGTTTGCCACCCAGGCCGGCCTCAGTCTGATGGATGACCCTCAACCGATCGAACTGGACGGCCAGCGCTTCCTGCTCAGTCACGGCGACGCCTTGTGCACCGATGACCACGCCTACCAGGCCTTCCGCCAGCAGGTGCGCAATCCCGACTGGCAACGCGCCTTTCTCGCCCAGCCGCTGGCCGAGCGGACCGCAATCATCGAGCGCATCCGCCAGCAAAGCGTGATGGCCAAGCAGGAAAAGGCCGCCGAAATCATGGATGTGAACCCCGACGCCGTCGCCAGCCTGCTGCGCGCGCACGGACTACCCTGCTTCATCCACGGCCACACCCACCGCCCCGCGCGGCATGTGCATCTGTTCGCGGACGGACAGACCGAGCGCTGGGTGTTGTCCGACTGGGACGACTGCGCTCACTGGCTGGAATGGAACGGCCAGAGCCTGAGCGCACACCGCCTGCGCGGGGCCCGGACGGCAGCGGGGCCTGCCTGACCGGTATTACCGGTATTACATCCCGCGCTGCAGGTCGGCCTGGATGTCTTCCAGGGCTTCCAGCCCCACCGACACCCGGATCAGGCCTTCGGTGATGCCGGCCTGCTCGCGGGCCTCGGGCGAGACGCGGCCATGGGTGGTGCTTGCAGGGTGTGTGATGGTGGTGCGGGTGTCACCGAGGTTGGCGGTGATCGAGAGCATGCGGGTGGCGTCGATCACGCGCCAGGCGGCTTCGCGACCGCCTTGCACCTCGAAGCTCACCACGGCGCCGCCGGTGCGCTGCTGACGCATCGCCAGCGCGTGCTGGGGGTGAGATTCCAGCCCAGGGTAGAACACGCGTGACACTTCAGGACGGGTTTCCAGCCAGCGTGCCAGCCCGAGCGCACTGGCCGATTGCGCTTCCATGCGGATGCGCAGGGTTTCCAGTCCCTTCAGGATGATCCAGGCGTTGAACGGCGAAATGCACGGTCCTGCGGTGCGCAGATACTTGAACACCTCTTCGATCACCTTCTGCCCACCCACCACGGCCCCGCCCAGCACCCTGCCCTGCCCGTCCAGGTACTTGGTCGCCGAGTGCACCACCACGTCCGCGCCCAGGCTGAGCGGCTTTTGCAACACGGGCGTGCAAAAGCAGTTATCCACCGCGAGCAGTGCGCCTGCCTGGTGGGCAATCTCGGCCACCGCCGCAATATCGACCACCTCGGTGAGCGGATTGGACGGGGTTTCCACGAAAAACAGCCGGGTGTGCGGCGTGACTGCAGCCCGGTAGGCATCGAGATCTGTCGCGGGCACAAAGGTGGTGCGCACCCCGAAGCGCGACAGGATATTGCCAAACAACTGCTGGGTGGCGCCGAACAGACCCTGTGAGGCCACCACATGATCACCCGCCTGCAGCGTGCCCATCACCAGCGACTGAATGGCGGCCATGCCGGACGCCGTGCACACACAGGCCTCGCCCCCCTCCAGCGCCGCCAGCCGCGTCTGCAGCATGCTCACGGTGGGGTTGGAGAAGCGTGCATACACATTGCCGGACTCTTCACCGGAAAAGCGCGCAGCCGCCTGCGCGGCACTCTCGAACACGAAGCTGGAGGTCAGGAACAGCGCCTCGCTGTGTTCGCCAAAGGCGCTGCGCTCGGTGCCTGCACGAATCGCCAGGGTATCGGGGTGGAGGGAAGTGAAGTCTGTCGGACTGTTCATGTGCGTGGCCTGTCCCCGCCCTGACCGGACAACGCAGCATGCGCTGCCCGGTCAGGGCGAATGAGCGGAGGTTCAGTTGTTGTCGTGACCGGACACCAGGTTCAGGTCGAGCTGGCCGCCTTCGCCATCGTCGGCCTGCCCCTTGGACTCGCCACGCTGGTTTTCGACACCGTTCAGATACTCGTCGGTGATGTCGCCGGTCACATAGCAACCATCGAAGCAGGAGGTCTCGAACGCGCCGATTGCCGGGTTGAGCGACCTGACGGCGGCCTTGAGATCTTCGATATCCTGGTAGATCAGGCCATCGGCACCGATTTCGCGGCAGATCTCGGCCTCATCCCGGCCATTCGCAATCAGTTCGCCACGCGTCGGCATGTCGATGCCGTACACATTGGCATGACGCACCGGAGGCGCGGCCGACGCCAGATACACCTTGGTGGCCCCGGCATCGCGCGCCATGGAGACAATCTCGCGGCTGGTGGTGCCACGCACGATGGAGTCATCCACCAGCAACACCCGCTTGCCCTTGAATTCCTGCGGAATGGTATTGAGCTTCTGGCGTACCGACTTCTTGCGCGTGGCCTGCCCCGGCATGATGAAGGTGCGCCCGATGTAGCGGTTCTTCACAAACCCTTCGCAATAAGGCAGGCCCAGGCGGTGGGCCATTTCCATCGCGGCCGGACGGCTGGAATCGGGAATCGGGATGACCACATCGATATCCAGGTTCGGCTGGATGCGCTTGAGCCGGTCGGCCAGGAAGGCGCCCATCTTCACCCGCGACTCATATACCGAGATGCCATCGATGATCGAGTCCGGACGTGCCAGATACACATACTCGAACATGCACGGCGCCTGCACCGTCTGCGTGGCACACTGGCGGCTGCGCATGTTGCCTGCGGTGTCGATGAGGATGGCCTCCCCCGGGGCCACGTCGCGCACCATGCGATAGCCGATCACATCGACCGCCACCGACTCTGAGGCCACCATCCACTCGGTGCCCGTGTCGGTGTCGTTACGGCCGATCACCAGCGGACGGATGCCGTAGGGATCGCGGAACGCCAGCATGCCAAAGCCGGCAATCATCACCACGGCTGCATAGGCCCCCCGGCAGCGCCGGTGCACATTGGCCACCGCCCTGAACACCGCCTCCTCGTCGAGCTTGAAGCCCTTCGATTCGGCCTGCAGCTCATGCGCCAGCACATTGAGCAGCACCTCGGAGTCGGAGTTGGTGTTGATATGACGCAGGTCGGAGATGAACAACTCGCGCTTGAGTTCCTCTGAATTGGTGAGGTTGCCGTTGTGCGCCAGCAGCAGGCCGAACGGAGAATTCACGTAAAAGGGCTGAGCTTCGGCCGGGTTGCAGGCCGACCCGGCGGTCGGATAGCGCACATGGCCAATCCCCCAGTGGCCGACCAGATTGCGCATGTTGCGCGTCCGGAAGGCATCGCGCACCAGCCCCGGGGCCTTGTGCATGAAGAACTTGTTGCCGTCCGACGTGGCAATCCCGGCTGCGTCCTGACCCCGGTGCTGCAACACCAGCAACCCGTCGTAGAGCAGTTGATTGACCGGCGAGCTAGCGACCACCCCAATGATTCCACACATGGAAGTTACACCTATCTGAAGCGAATTCGTTCGGCCACCGCTTCCGGCAGCCAGGGTTTGACGGCAATCACTGCCGACTCAAGCGGTGGCGAAAGCAGGGCATCCCGCCACCAGGGCTCGCTGGCCATTCCGGCCAGCCCGCCAAGCAATACCAGCACCATGGCAATTGCAATGCCACGGGCAATACCGAAAAAGGAACCGAACAGCCGGTCCACCGGCCCCAGGCCAAGCATGCGCAACATCTCCCTGATGAGAAAGCGCAATGCCGAGGCGAGCAGCAGGATACCGACGAAGATCAGCGCAAAACCGGCCACATGCCGCCACAACGGATCGTCGATGTGGCCATCCAGCATCAAGGCCACCTCGCCCGCATACAGCCACGCGGCAACCAGCGCCACGATCCACGCCACCAGCGCAATGACCTCGCTGACCAGACCACGCCAGGCACCGACTGCAGCGGACACCACCAGCAGCCCCAAAATGATGAAATCAAAAACCGTCATGTAATCCGTTCAACGCGTGGTCACCACCGCGCTCATGCTCAATGAGCGCAACTGCCCGGCCGCCTTTTCGGCGTCATCGCGACTGGCGAAGGGCCCCACCCGCACCCGGGTCACCGGGCCGGCGCTTTCGGTGTAGGACTTGAAGCCACGCCGGTTGAGATCGGAACTGAGCGAGCGCGCCTTGGCCCCGTCGCCGAACGCGCCTACCTGCACGACAAAGCGACCTTCGCTGCTGGTGGTCGGAATATTGGTACCCACGCTGGCCAGACGGCCCTCGAGAATCGCCTTCACCCGTTCGGCCTCGTCTTCGGGAGACGGTTTCGGCGCAGGCCGGGCAGGTTCGGTCACCCCCGCAGCGGGTGGGGTGCCGGGCACGGGGAGCGTGGAAGTCGCCGGTCTGGACGGCGGCGCCTCTGCCGGGGTGGGCAGCACGGTGGCCACATTGTCGTCGAGCACGATCGCATCGTCGTCAATGATTTCGGTATCGGACCAGGCCACCGCCGGCTCCATCGGTGCCGGAGTGATCGCCGGCTCTCCTGCGGCCGGCGTACGCCCGGCAATCGGGCGACTCAGCGCCGCATCGGCATGGCGGTCGGGAATCGTGACCTGAATCTCGTTGACCGGCAATCCGGGCTCGTCATCCATCACCATGGGCAGCACGATGGCTGCGAGCAGGGTCAGTGCAGCAGCCCCCACCAGCCGCCTGCGCGAGCGTTTCTGCAGGTCGATATTGTCGCTGTCCGTCACGGCAACCTCATGCTTACCCGGCTTTCACCACCGGCAGGACTTCTGCCACGGTATGAAAGGAACCGAAGACGACGATTCTATCATCCTCGCTCACGGCCGCCCGTGCTGCCCGATACGCCTCGGCAGGCGAATCGAAACAGCGTGCTTCCGCCTGCACGCCCGCAGCGCGTAGCTGCCCGAGCAAAGTCTCTGCCGTCTGTCCCCGGGCGCCCTCCAGGCTGGCCAGATACCAGCGATCGACCCTGGGAGCGAGCCGCGCAATCACCGTTGCCGCATCCTTGTCGGCGAGCATGCCGAGCACTGCATGGGTTTCCGGGTGAAAACCCATGCTGGAGAGGTTTTCGGCGAGCACGCCAGCCGCCTGGGGATTGTGCGCCACATCCAGCACCACCGCCGGGCGGCCGGGCAGCACCTGGAAACGACCGGGCAACTCGGCCAGCATCAGGCCCTGGCGCACCGCCTGCATCGACACCGGGATGCGCTCGCGCAGACACTCCAGCACAGTGAGCACCGCCGAAGCGTTGAGCAGCTGGTTGGCGCCGCGCAGGGCCGGATAGGCCAGCCCGCCACGACGCAGCAAGGCCCCCGCCGGCCCGGGCGATTCATAACGCCAGTATCCCCATTGCTGACGGTCCCCGCCGAAGCCGAAATCACGCCCGCTCACCCACAGCTCAGCCCCCAGCGACCGGGCATGCGCGAGCAGGGATTCGGGAGGCTGCGGATCGCCACATACGGCGGGACGTCCGGCGCGGAAGATACCGGCCTTCTCGAAGCCGATTTTCTCGCGCGTGTCCCCCAGATAGTCCATGTGGTCGAGCGCAATGCTGGTGACCACCGCACAATCCGGGTCGAATACATTCACGGCATCGAGCCGTCCGCCCAAACCGACTTCGAGCACGATCACGTCCAGCGGCTGCTCGCAGAACACTTGCCAGGCGGCCAGGGTGCCCTGCTCGAAGTAGGTCAGCGGCACCTCGCCACGCGCCTGCTCGACCCGTCCGAAGGCAGACACCAGCCGCGCATCGTCAACGGCCTGGCCATTCAGGCGCACCCGCTCGTTGTAGTTCAGCAAATGCGGTGAGGTATAACAGCCGACACTGAATCCGGCCGCAATCAGCACCGATTCAAGCATCGCACACACCGACCCCTTGCCATTCGTGCCACCAACGGTAATCACCAGGGCGCCACTGTCGGCGGCAAGCTGTCTGCGCACCTGTTCGACCCGCTCCAGACCAAGCTGTATCGGTTGACGGTGGCGGGTTTCCAGCAATTCCAGCCAGCCGGCAAGGCTGGACGGCAAGGTTGCACTCACTGCGTGACTCCCGTTCAGGCCTGTTGCACAACGGGCTGGCGTGTCAGCATCGACAACAGCCGGGCGAGCCGCTCGCGCATCTCGCGACGGTCGACAATCATGTCGATGGCGCCCTTCTCCAGCAGGAACTCGGCCCGCTGGAAGCCCTCGGGCAGGGTCTCGCGCACGGTCTGTTCGATCACACGCGGGCCGGCAAAGCCGATCAGCGCACCCGGCTCGGCAATCACCACGTCGCCCATGAAGGCAAAGCTGGCCGACACCCCGCCCATGGTCGGGTCGGTGAGCACGCTGATGAAGGGCAGGCGGCGGCGCGACAACTGGGTGAGCGCCGCCGTGGTCTTGGCCATCTGCATCAACGACAGCAGCCCCTCCTGCATGCGTGCACCACCGCTGGCGGTGAAGCAGAGGAAAGGCACATGCTCACGCTCGGCGGTCTGTACACCCCGCACGAAGCGCTCCCCGACCACCGAGCCCATGGAGCCGCCCAGAAAATCGAACTCGAAGCAAGCGATCACCACCGGCTGACCGTTGATCGTGCCCTGCATCACCACCAGCGCATCCTCCTCGCCGGTATCCTCGCGGGCCGCCGACAGGCGGTCGGGGTATTTGCGCGAGTCCTTGAACTTGAGCGGGTCCAGCGGCGTGACCGAAGCACCGATCTCGATCCGGCCTTCCGGGTCGAGCAGCATGTCCAGCCTGGCACGCGCACCCATGCGCTGGTGGTGAGCGCACTTGGGGCAGACCAGGTGATTGCTCTCCAGATCGGCCCGGTAGAGTACGGCCTCGCACGCTGCGCACTTGCTCCACAGACCTTCTGGAATCGATTTCCGCGCAGCGGCCGAATCGTCTTTCTTGATGCGCGGTGGCAGCAGTCTCTTCAGCCAGCTCATTTCACATCCTCCTGAAGCTCATCGAGCGCAGCGCGTACACCTGCGATGAAGCCGCGAACGTTGCCGAGCAGTTCATCGGGTTGGCTGTTGGTGATTTCCTCGATGATGCGGCTACCGATCACCACCGCATCGGCCACCTCGCCAATGCGCTTCGCCGAAGCCGCATCGCGGATGCCGAAGCCCACGCCGACCGGCATGCCCACCTGTGCACGGATTTGCGGGATGCGCCGCGCCACCTCGTCAAAATCGAGGGTGGCTGCCCCGGTCACGCCCTTCAGCGAAACATAGTAGATGTAGCCACTGCCGGCCTCGGCCACATCGCGGAAACGCTGCTCGGTGGAGGTCGGGGCCAGCAGGAAGATCGGGTCCAGCCCACCCTGGCGCGCCGTCTCGGCAAAGCTGCGGCATTCCTCTGGTGGATAATCGACCACCAGCACGCCATCGACGCCCGCTGCACTGGCCTCGCTGACAAAGCGCTCCGCCCCCATGGCCTCGATCGGGTTGGCATAGCCCATGAGCACGACCGGCGTGTCGGCATCGTCTTCGCGAAAACGCTTCACGATCTCCAGCACCTTGCGCAGGGTCATGCCCTTGGCCAGGGCACGCTCGGAGGCGCGCTGGATGGTCGGGCCATCGGCCATCGGATCGGAGAAGGGGACGCCCAGTTCGATGATGTCCGAACCGCCCTCGACCAGCGCCTTCATCAGCGGCACGGTCAGTTCGGGGTCCGGATCACCTGCGGTGATGAAGGGAATCAGTGCACGGCGGCCGGCGGCCTGCAGACGCGCAAAACAAGTGTGGATTCTGGACATAATCAGCGGAAGGTGAAACGGCCCGCACGGAGCGGACCGTCTGGGAGAATCAAAACTTCAGACCGGAACGCTCGGCCACGGTGTGCATGTCCTTGTCGCCCCGCCCGGACAGGTTCACCAGCAGCACCTGGTCGCGCGGCAAGGTGGGCGCCAGCCGTGCTGCATAGGCCAGGGCATGGGAACTTTCCAGCGCCGGGATGATGCCTTCCAGCCGGCACAGCGTATGGAAGGCCTGCAGCGCCTCGGCATCGGTCACACCGACATAGCCGGCCTTCTGACTGTCCTTCAGCCAGGCATGCTCGGGCCCCACGCCAGGGTAGTCGAGACCGGCGGAAATCGAGTGCGTCTCGATGATCTGCCCGTCCTCGTCCTGCAACAGATAGGTGCGATTGCCATGCAGCACACCGGGCCGACCGGCGGTGAGCGTGGCCGAATGGCGACCACTGTCCACACCCTCGCCGGCAGCTTCCACGCCCACCAACTTCACACCGGGGACATCCAGATACGGATGGAAGATGCCCATCGCGTTCGAGCCACCGCCTACGCACGCAATCACGTAGTCCGGCTGCCGTCCGACCATCTCCGGCATCTGCTGCAGGCATTCCTTGCCAATCACGGTCTGAAAGTCACGCACCATCATCGGGTACGGGTGCGGTCCGGCCACCGTGCCGATGATGTAGAAGGTGTTGTGCACATTCGTCACCCAGTCGCGCATGGCCTCGTTGAGCGCGTCCTTGAGCGTGCGCGAACCCGACTCCACCGGCACCACGGTGGCACCGAGCAGCTTCATGCGGTACACGTTGGCGGCCTGGCGGCGCACATCCTCGGCACCCATGTACACCACGCACTCCATGCCATAGCGGGCGGCCACGGTGGCCGTTGCCACGCCGTGCTGACCCGCCCCGGTTTCGGCGATCACGCGCGGCTTGCCCATGCGGCGTGCAAGCATGGCCTGCCCGATGCAGTTGTTTACCTTGTGCGCGCCGGTGTGATTGAGGTCTTCGCGCTTCAGGTAGATCTGTGCGCCACCCAACTCGTCGGACCAGCGGCGGGCGTGATAGATCGGGCTGGGACGCCCGACATAGTGCTTGAGTTCGTACTCGAACTCGGCGATGAAGGCCGGGTCCTGACGGCACTCATCGTAGGCCTCGCGCAGGGCCTGCAGCGCGGGAATCAGCGTTTCGGAAACGAACACGCCGCCATAGGGGCCAAAGTGCCCGCCCTGATCCGGGAAGGTGTAGGGCGCATCAAGCATCTGCATTGCGAACTCCGGTAATGAAGGCTGCGATCCGGCCAGCGTCCTTGATGCCCTTGGCGCGCTCCACGCCGCTGGACACGTCCACCGCCCACGGCCGCACACGGCGCACCGCTTCAGAGACATTGTCCGCGTCCAGACCACCGGACAGGACCACGGGCAGATCGAGACGTTCGGGAATCAGGGACCAGTCGAAAGTCTTGCCGCCTCCGCCATAGCCATCGACAAAGGCGTCGAGGAGGATGCCGGAGGCTGAACGATACGAAGACACGAATTCTAGCAGATCGAGCCCGGGCCGCATCCGCGCCGCCTTGATCCACGGCAGCCCAAAGGCACGACAGGCAGCCTCCGGCTCATCGCCGTGAAACTGCAGCATCTGCAATGGCACCTGATCGAGCACACTGCGTACGGCGGTTTCCTCGGGATTCACGAACAGCCCCACCAGCGTGACGAAGGGGGGCACATGACGGGCCAGTTCGGCCGCCTGGGCTGGCGTCACATGGCGCGGGCTGGGGGGGTAGAACACCAGGCCGATCGCATCGGCCCCCGCCTCCACCGCGCAGCGCACATCCTCCACCCGGGTCAGGCCACAGATTTTGATACGGGTACGCTTCATTCAGACCGCCGGAAAATTCGGAAGCCGGATGATACGCCCTCCACCGGGAAGGGGCCAATCACCCGGATAGTCAACACCACACAGATACAACCCCTGCGCAGCAAAGGTGGGGCCGGCATGACGACGGTCACCGCTGTGCAGCAACTCGTCGATCCACTCGGGTGGTCTGCGCCCGAGCCCCACATACACCAATGCCCCCACCAGATTGCGCACCATGTGGTGCAGGAAGGCATTTGCATGAAAGTCAAACAACAGATATGCCCCTTCGCGCTGCAACTGCACCGAGTGCAAGGTTTTCACCGGCGAACGCGCCTGACAGCCGGCAGCACGAAAGGCCGAAAAATCATGCTCGCCCACCAACCGCGCAGCCGCCTCGCACATCGGTTGCACCTCCAGCGGAGCATGATGCCAGCCCACCCGCCCGGCAAGCAGCGCCGGCCGTACGGGGTCGTTGTACAGCACATAGCGATAACGTCGCCCAGCCGCCGTGAAACGGGCATGAAAAGCGTCGCTCACGGGGCTCGACCAGCGCACTGCCACGGACGGCGGCAGCATGCTGTTGACCCCGCGCCGCCAGGCGGTCTCGGAGCGATGCGCAGGCGTATCGAAGTGACACACCTGCACGGTGGCGTGCACGCCCGCATCGGTCCGGCCCGCGCAATGCAGCCTGACCGGATGGCCGGCAATCCCACCGATCGCCGCCTCCAGCACATCCTGCACGGTGCGGCCATGCGACTGGCTCTGCCAGCCCTCGAAACTGTCTCCGGCGTATTCCACGCCCAATGCAATTCTCACCACAGATATCCGATCAACACCACGGCCGGCAACAACAGCAATACGGCGAGCACATCGCGCCAACTCATGAACTCCCGATGAATCGTGACCGACGGCGCCTGTTCGTCATCCCGGTCCTGCAACCAGTCGCGCCAGTTGCGCGGCTCGGCCTGCTCCACATACGCCAGCACCAGCATGATGCGCACCGCCACCCTGGCCACCGGCAGGCCCAGCGCACGCAACGGTGACAGCAGTGCATGCAGACCCGCCACCAGACGCGCAGCCGGCAGATGCTCCATCAGCACCGCCACCATGCACACCACCGCGAGCAGGCGACCGGCATGCACCAGCGCCAGCGCCAGCCCCTCCCGGCTGGGGCTGAGTGTCGGCCAGTCCGGCCACACTGCCTCACCCGGCGTAAACCCGGCAAACAGAACGACGATGGCCAGCAGCAGCACCCGAATGCGGCGCACCAGGCGACGACTGCGCGCAGGCGCCAGCGCAACGGCGCCTGCGGTCAGCACGAGCAGCACGCCAAGCAGCACGATGCCGTCAAGCATCTGCAAGCCCAGCACCACCACCAGCCACAGGAACAGGATCACTCCGGAATGCATGCTTGTCCGAACAAACGTGACGGGCCGGGGGCGGTCACCCCCGGCCCGTCATCAGGCCACATTGCGAATGCGCTATGCCAGCGGTCAGCCCAACCTTGCGAGCATGTCCTTCGCCTTGGCCACCTGATCAGGCGAGCCCTCGCGCATCACCTCCTCGATCAGTTCGCGTGCCCCCTCGCTGTCACCCATGTCCTCATAGGCCCGGGCCAGGTCGAGCTTGGTATCAACCTCGTCCTGCTCTCCACCCATGCCGGAATCGTCCAGGGAAGGCATCCCGTCATCGCTGCCCTGCGATGCATCGACCGAATCCAGATCCAGATCAATGTTCGACAGATCAAGTGCCGGCACTTCCTCAGCCACATTGGAGGCTGCGGACTCCAGGTCGAAGTCGAAATCCAGCAGGTTGTTGTCGAAACCGGTCTTCTCGAGATCCATCTCGGCGCTGTCTTCCTCCAGCAGCCCATCGGACTCCAGGACGGTGGCATCCATGCTGATATCGCCGGGTGCGCTCTGCTGGGTGACAAAACCCGAAGCAGATGCAGATGAGGAAACAACGCCTTCATCGAGGCTCGAGGTATCCACGCTGTCGCCCAGATCGAAGGGCAGGTCGATTTCGTCGGAGGACGGTGCCAGCGCCGGTTCCTGACGCCCGGCTGGCTCATCGATGCCCGGCATGGCGGGCACCTCGGCCTTGCCGGCAGACGCAACATCGTCGTCGAGTTCGAAAGTCAGGCCCTGGCTCGTTTCAAAGTGGCTTTCATCCACTTCTTCCTGCGACTCGCCGGAGGGCATGTCATCCAGCCCCAGATCGAAATCCAGCACCGAGGTATCGGCCTTCATCTCCGGCGCTTCCTCCTGCGGATGCGCAGCCTTGTCCAGCGCAGCGGTGAGTTCGTCATCGCTGCCCGATTCGACCGCTTCGGCCAACTGACGCATGTCGCCCGGCACAGTCCAGGTGGACTTCATCTGCGATTCGCTGGGCTCGACCGGCAGGGATTCGGTGAAATCCACATCCGACAGAGACACATCCCCGTCAACATCAGCAGCCGGTACGGGCTCATCCAGGTCGGGCAAATCCACCAGACCGGGCATCTCTGCCCCACCCGATTCGGCTGCCGCAGCTTCCGCAGCCGCAGCAGCAGCGGCACCGGTCAACGCGGCAGCGGCCGCCGCATCGCTCTTGCTCCTTGAAGGCGTGGCAGAAGTGCCGGGCTCGGTTTCGGGCGCCTCAAAACCATCGGCATCCATGATGTTCCGTTCGGCATACAGGGGATTTTCCGGATCGACCTTGCGGCCCATCTCAGCCGCCTTCACCCAGTCAGCCCCTGCGCCACCGGTGCGTGAGTAGAAGTCGGTGGCAATGGCCTCGAACTTCTTCACATCGGGGCGCAGAGCATAGACTTCGAGCAACTTCAGGAACACGGCCGGGCGGCCGGAGTCGGCCTTGAGTGCGTCGAGCAGGATTTCCTCCGCCTGCGCCTCACGGCCATATGCCATGTATACATCGGCCTCGGCAACCGGATCGACCCCCTCATCTGCATCGATGGAAGCCAGCCCGGACTGGCTGAAATCGGTGTGCAGCACGCTGCTGCTGCCGGTATCCACCGCCTGACCGCCCTTCACGCCGAACACCGAATGCGCGCCGGACTGCTCTTCGCTCATCAGCGTCAGCGAATGGTCAGCCATCTCGCGGGCCTTGCGACTCTGCCGCGTACGATAAGCCCCGTACCCAAGCAGCAAGGCCAGAACCGCACCGCCACCGCCCAGCATCATCGGGTCGGCCAGCATGGAAGACAGGAAACTCGGCTCTTCAACCGGTGGAGCCGGCTGTGAAGCCGGCTTGCGCTCAGGCGGCGGTGCTACGGGCGCCGCCGGTGCGGGCTGCACTGCGGGTGGAGCAGGCGGCGGTGCGGCCTCCACCACCGGCGCCGGCTCGACCACCGGCTGCGGCGTCTGTACCTCGGGTACCCGCTCTTCGACCACGTCCTCTACAGCGACGTCCTCGCTGGCTTCGCCCTCACCCGCCAACTCTTCGTCAGGCAGATCGACCGGCGGACGCTCTTCAACGACCTCTTCCGGTTGAACCGGCACAGCCGGCGGCACAGGCACCGGAACCTCAACCGCCGGAGGCGGCACGGGCGCTTCGACCGGTGCAGGCTGTTCGACCGGAGCCGGAGGCGGACTGACCGGCGCAGCAGCCACCTGCTGCTGGAGTTCCGCCAAGTCCTGGTTGCGAACCTCAATCAGTCGCTGCAGGTCACGAATCACGCCTTCCAGTTCGCCCAGACGGGCGCCCGCTTCCTCAAGCGCCTTCTCGCGTGCAACCAACTCTTCTTCGAGTGCCTGCAGACGAGCCGTTCGAACATCACTTTCTGTCTCTGCAACTTTGGCCGCACTCCCGGAAACCTCCACCCGGTCGGTGGGCTCGGCAGCCTGCGGCTCTTCCACCCGGGCGACGACCGCGCCGGACTGCTCGCGCTGTGCTTCGGGCGCGCGCGCCGGTTCACGCGTGGCCACGGTGCCGGCCAGACGATTGCGATAGGCTGCAAAATCCGCTGCCTGAGCAACGATCTCGCGTCGGGCGGTGGCGCGGTCCACCGACACCACCTCGGCTGCGTCAGGAATGCGCAGCACCGCTCCGGCACGGAGACGGTTGATATTGCCGCCATCGAAGGCTGACGGATTTTCGCGCAGCAACGCAATCAGCATTTGGTCAAGATTGGTGTCCGCCGGCTGGAAACGCGCGGCAATCGACCCCAACGTATCCCCCCGGGTCACACGGTATTCGGCCGGGTCGGTGGGCTGGACCGGCGGACTGACCGGCGCCGATGCACTGGCAGCCGGCGCAGGACGCGGACTGCTGACCGGGCGGGCCGAACTGGGGGCTGCGGCCGGCGTTGCTGCCGCAGCCGTGGCCGGCGGCGGGCTGATGTCGACCGGATCAAGCAAAAAGGTATATTCGCGCAGTGCACGGCCGGCCGCCCAGTTCAGCTCGACCACCAAGTCGAGGAAGGGCTCATTCACAGGCCGGTCACTGGTCACCCGGACAACGGAACGGTTGCCCCGTGTTTCCACATTCAGCCGAATGCTGTTCATCAAAGGCGAGTACGTGACATTCGCCTGTTGAAAAGCGTCGGCATTGGCCACGCGTGCGCTCAGGCTCTGCAATTCCTGTGGGGTCGCATTGAGTTCGATTTCGGCCCGGAGCGGTTGTCCGAGGCCGCTGAACACATTGATCGCTCCCAGGCCGGCAGCACCAGCGCCCAAGGGCATGGCGGCGATCGCGGTAGCGATGATGGAAGCCTTGATTGTCTTTTTCATAGCGGTCTTGATTGGTGTCGCCTGACCCTCGGGGACGCGGCTTACGTGGAACAATCCATCACGACGAATGAGTGGACGGCGTAAAGTCGTAACAATCTAGCATTTTCTTCAACCATGTGCAGCAATTCTCTATTTCAAAAGGAATAAGCCGCGCCGCCTTTCCACGCTCAAGGCCTGCGCTACTCTTCATCCCGCTCACATGAAAGGGGGCAAGGAAACTCACTTCGCCCCCTCTGAAAACACACGTTCCGGCAAAGAGTTATCGAATACCGGAAATATCGCTCATGACTGTTCGAGCAGAATGCGCAACATGCGGCGCAGCGGCTCGGCCGCCCCCCACAGCAACTGGTCGCCCACGGTGAAGGCGCCAAGATACTCCGGCCCCATGGCCATCTTGTGCAGGCGGCCGACCGGGATGGACAGGGTGCCGGTGACCGTGGCCGGCGACAGCTCGCGCTCGGTGATCTCACGTTCGTTGGGCACCACCTTCACCCACGGGTTGGCGCTGGCGATGATGTCGTTGACCTCGTCAAGCGGCACATCCTTCTTCAGCTTGATGGTGAGTGCCTGCGAATGGCAGCGCATCGCGCCAATGCGCACGCACAGGCCATCGATGGGGATCGACCCAGGACTGCGGAAGGCCGGCTTGCCAAGAATCTTGTTGCATTCGGCACCGCCCTTCCACTCTTCCTTGGACTGGCCGTGCTCGACCGGCACGTCGATCCACGGGATCAGGCTGCCGGCCAGCGGGGTATTGCGGAAGTTCTTCTTCGGGAAGGCGTCCGAGCGGATGGTTTCGGCGACCTTGCGGTCGATGTCGAGGATGGCCGAGGCCGGATCGGCCAGCAGATCCGCCACCGAGGCGTGGATGGCACCCATCTGCGCGATCAGTTCGCGCATGTTCTGCGCCCCGGCGCCGGAAGCCGCCTGATAGGTCATCGCCGAGATCCACTCGACCAGGTCGTGCTTGAACAGGCCACCCAGGCCCATCAGCATCAGCGACACGGTGCAGTTGCCGCCGATCCAGTTCTTGCCGCCCCTGGCCAGCGCGTCCTTGATGACGTGCATGTTGACCGGGTCGAGAATGATCACCGCATCATCGGCCATGCGCAGCGCGGAGGCGGCATCGATCCAGTGACCATTCCAGCCGGTTGCACGCAACTTCGGGTACACCTCCTTGGTGTAGTCGCCGCCCTGGCAAGTGATGACGATGTCGCAAGCCTTGAGCGCATCGATGTTCATTGCGTCCTGCAGCGGCGCTGAGGCTTCCTTGCCACCAAACACCGGGGCCTTGCCACCGGCGTTCGAAGTGGAGAAATACACCGGCTCGATATGGGCGAAATCGCCCTCTTCCACCATGCGCTGCATCAGCACGGAACCGACCATGCCACGCCAGCCAACCAGACCAACCTTGTTCATCGCTTTTCCTCTAAAACAACCAGGCCCCGGAATCCGTTCGGGCTGAGCCTGTCGAAGCCCCGCCGCACGCCCTTCGACAGGCTCAGGGCGAACGGTAACCGATCAATTCAATTTACAGCGCCGCCAACACGGCATCGCCCATTTCACGGGTACCCACACGCTGGGTGCCCGGCTCATGGATGTCACCCGTGCGATAACCCTGTGCCAGCACTTTCTTCACCGCAGCTTCCACCCGCTGGGCCGCCTCTTCCTGATTGAAGGTATAGCGCAGCATCATCGCTGCCGACAGGATGGTGGCGAGCGGATTGGCCACGCCCTTGCCGGCGATGTCCGGCGCCGAGCCGTGCGAGGGCTCGTACAGCCCCTTGTTGTTCTCGTCCAGCGAGGCCGAGGGCAGCATGCCGATGGAGCCGGTGAGCATGGAGGCCTCGTCCGAGAGGATGTCACCGAACATGTTGCCGGTGACCATCACGTCGAACTGCTTGGGCGCACGCACCAGTTGCATCGCGGCATTGTCGACCAGCATGTGGGAGAGCTCGACGTCCGGATACTCCGCCGCCAGCTCGCTCATCACATCGCGCCACAGCTGGGTGGTTTCCAGCACGTTCATCTTGTCCACCGAGCACAGGCGCTTGTTGCGCTTTCTCGCGGCCTCGAAGGCCACGCGGCCGATGCGGCGGATCTCCGACTCGGTGTAGTGCATGGTGTTGAAGCCGTAGCGCTCCCCCTTGCCGTTCACTTCTCGCATCTCGATGCCGCGCGGCTGGCCGAAGTAGATGTCGCCGGTCAGCTCGCGCACGATCAGGATGTCCAGCCCGGCGACGACTTCCGGCTTCAGCGACGAAGCGTTGGCCAGTTCCGGGTAGAGGATGGCCGGACGCAGGTTGGCGAACAAGCCGAGTTCCTTGCGAATCGCCAGCAGACCGCGCTCCGGGCGCTGTTCGCGCGGCAGTGCGTCCCACTTCGGGCCGCCCACTGCGCCCAGCAGCACCGCGTCGGCTTCCCGCGCGAGCTTTGAAGTGGCTTCCGGATAGGGGTTGCCGGTGGCATCCACCGCGCAGCCACCCAGCAGGGCTTCTTCCATTTCGAACTTCAGTCCGAGCGCGTCGAGCACCCGCACCGCTTCGGCCATGATCTCCGGGCCGATGCCGTCACCCGGCAGAACGCAAATCTTCATCCAGTCCTCTCTCGATTGGCACCCAAGCCGTGGCTCAGGCGAAATAATAGGGGTGTTCGGTACGGCGCTGCGCCTCGAACGCCCGGATCTCATCCGCATGGCGCAGGGTCAGGCCAATGTCGTCCCAGCCATTGAGCAGGCATTCCTTGCGGAACGGGTCGACCTCGAACCCGAGGGACACACCGTCGGGGCGGGTGACGGTCTGCGCCGCAAGATCCACCTTCAGCCTGTAGCCCTCGCTCGCCTCGCATTGCCGGAACAGTTCATCGACCTGCTCAGCCGGCAGCACGATGGGCAGCAGGCCATTCTTGAAGCAGTTGTTGAAGAAAATGTCGGCAAAGCTGGTACCGATCAGGCAGCGGATGCCGTAGTCCTCAAGCGCCCAGGGGGCATGCTCGCGCGAGCTGCCACAACCGAAGTTGTCGCGGGTGAGCATGACCTGCGCCCCTTTGTAGCGGGGCTGATTGAGCACGAAATCCGGGTTCAGCGGACGGCTGCTGCAGTCCTGGCCGGGCTCGCCACGATCGAGATAGCGCCATTCGTCAAACAGGTTGGGGCCAAAGCCACTGCGCTTGATCGATTTCAGGAACTGCTTGGGAATGATTGCGTCGGTATCGACGTTGGCCCGATCCAGGGGAATCGCCAAACCTTCAACAATGGTGAATGCCTTCATTTGTCTGCTGCCTTCTGGATGGCTGCGCCACCCCGCTCGATGTCCTTGCCAATGCCCTGCACGGTGTTGCAACCGGTCGCGATCAGCGCAACCGCTGCCGTCAGCACGACAATCCATACGCCTTTCATGGAAGCCTCCTGTCAGTTCTGCAAGAGCTCGCGCACATCGGTGAAACGACCGGTCACCGCCGCTGCGGCCGCCATCGCCGGGCTGACCAGGTGCGTGCGCCCGCCCGCGCCCTGCCGGCCCTCGAAGTTCCGGTTGGAAGTGGAGGCGCAATGCTCACCCGGTTCGAGCCGGTCGGCATTCATTGCCAGACACATCGAACACCCTGGCTCGCGCCATTCAAAACCGGCCTCAACGAACACCTTGTCCAACCCCTCGGCCTCGGCCTGGCGCTTCACCAGACCGGAGCCGGGCACCACCAGCACCCGACGGACCGAATCGGCCTTGCGTCGCCCCCGGGCCACGGCCGCTGCCTCGCGCAGATCCTCGATGCGGGAATTGGTACAGGAACCGATGAACACCTGATCGACCGGAATCTCGCTCACCGGAGTGCCGGCTTCCAGCCCCATGTACTTGAGTGCGCGACTCATGCCTTCACGACGCACCGGATCATCCACCGTGGCCGGATCGGGCACCAGGCCCTTCACCCCGATGACCATTTCCGGTGAAGTTCCCCAGGTCACCTGCGGCTCGATATCCTCCGCACGCAGGCGCACCACCTTGTCGAACTCGGCGCCTTCGTCGGAGTGGAGCGTCTTCCAGTAGGCCACCGCCTTGTCCCACTGCTCGCCCACCGGCGAGAAGGGGCGGTCGCGCAGATACTCGATGGTGGTGTCGTCCACCGCGACCATGCCCGCGCGCGCGCCCGCCTCGATCGCCATGTTGCACACCGTCATGCGGCCTTCCATGGACAGGCTGCGGATTGCGCTGCCGGCAAACTCCACGGCGTAGCCGGTACCGCCGGCAGTACCGATCCGGCCGATGATGGCGAGCACCACATCCTTGGCCGTCACCCCGAGCCCCAGCGTGCCTTCGACCTCGATCAGCATGGTCTTGGACTTCTTCTGCAGCAGGCACTGGGTGGCCAGCACATGCTCCACCTCGGAGGTGCCGATGCCATGCGCCAGGCAGGCAAACGCACCATGTGTGGAGGTGTGCGAATCGCCACACACCACGGTCATGCCCGGCAGGGTGGCACCGTTTTCCGGGCCGATCACATGGACGATGCCCTGACGCTCATCCTTGAACGGGAAATAGGCCAGTGCCTGCACCCCCTGCATGTTCGCATCCAGGGTTTCCACCTGCTGACGCGAGACGGGATCGGTGATGCCCTCCTCCCAGTGGTCGGTGGGCGTGTTGTGGTCGGCAGTGGCCACGATGGAACGGGTACGCCACGGCGTGCGACCGGCCAGCTTGAGCCCTTCGAAGGCTTGCGGGCTGGTCACCTCATGGATCAGGTGACGGTCGATGTAGATGAGCGCGGTGCCATCGGCCTCCTCGCGAACGAGATGGCTGGACCAGAGCTTTTCGTAGAGAGTCTTGGCGTGCATCCGGATGACTTCCAGCTGAATGAATTCAAAGGGCTTGATTATTTCACAGGGGGCGACGACTGAATAGCCGGGATGTGCAGGCCACGCAGCACCACGACCCCACCCCAGGCCGCAAAGGCGGAGGCCAGCGTGAAGGTCCACGCCGCGCCAATGCTGTCCCAGGCCAGGCCCGACAGCAGCCCTCCGAGCATGCCGCCGGCCCCGAATGACAGGCTGCCGTACAAGGCCTGTCCCCGCGACTGCAGCGGACCGGCAAACCATTGATTGACCAGTGAAATGGCTGCCGCATGGTAGGCTCCGAAAGTGGCTCCATGGAGCAACTGCGCCAGCAGCAGCACCCACAGCACCTCGGCCCCCCAGCCAATCGCCACGAAGCGGACCACTGCGGCCGCAAACGCCCAGAGCAGGATCGCCCGCAGGCTGAAGCGCCGCATCAGACGCGGCATGATCAGGAACACAGCAATCTCGGCCACCACGCCCAGGGTCCACATCCAGCCCACCAGCGAGGCTTCGTAACCCTGTTCCACCAGATGAATCGAGTAGAACACATACAGCGCACCATGTGCGGCCGACATCAGGAAACAGGCCAGCAACAGCGCCCTCACCTCGGTACGGCGCAAGGTGTCACGCAGGCTGGCTGTCACCGCGCTCACCGCTCGCGCCGGCGCTTCCGGCACGAACAGCCCGCACAGCACGATACCGGCCAGAATCGCAGCCGTCACCCACAACACCGCAATCACCGGCAGGTGATCGAGCATGTACCCCAACCCCAGCACCGCAACGATGAAGCCCACCGACCCCCACACCCGGATGCTGCTGTAACGATGCCCCTGAGCGCCCAGGTGATCGAAGGTCGCGCTCTCGATGAGGGGCAGCACCGCACTCCAGAAGAAGGCCATCAACGCCATGCCGAGAAACAGCCCCTCGAAGCACGTGGTCGTGAAGAAAATTGCAAAGCCTGCCAGACTGGCCACGGCGGACAGGCGCACGATACGCATGCGCATGCCCCAGCGCTCGGCCAGCCAGCCCCACAGATTGGGGGCCAGTACACGCATCACCTGCATCAGCGACATCAGCACCGCAATGTCGGTGGCCGAAAATGACAGTGACTGAAGATACAGCGTGAAATACGGCGAAAAGGCGCCGATGAAGCCGAAATAGAAGAAGTAGTACGCGGACAGGCGCCAGTAGGGCAGCATCAGCGCCCCACCCGGCTCACACCTGCCCCCTTACGGCACATCAGCCTGCGCGCCCTGCCTGCAGCCCGCACGGCGCATCAGGCACGAGGCGGCGTGGGCGACGGTGGCCTCTGCTCCCCATCCGGCGACAGTCCGGCAATCTGCGGGGTGTCGGTGCGCACATCGGCGCATTGTGCCCGGTGGCGCAGCGCGTGATCCATGAGCACCAGTGCGAGCATGGCCTCGGCGATCGGAGTCGCACGAATGCCCACACAGGGGTCGTGCCGGCCATGGGTGTTGACCACCATGGCCTGCCCCTGCTTGTCGATGGACTGACGGTCGAGGCGGATGCTGGAGGTGGGTTTGATGGCAATCGATACGCGCACATCCTGACCGGTGGAGAGGCCACCGATCACCCCCCCCGCATGGTTGGAAAGAAAGCCCGCCGGGGTCATCTCGTCGGAATGCTCGGTGCCGCGCTGCGCCACGCAGCCAAACCCGGCCCCGATCTCCACGCCTTTCACTGCATTGATGCCCATCATCGCATGCGCAATGTCGGCATCCAGCCGGTCATACACCGGCTCGCCCCAGCCTGCCGGCACTCCGGTGGCCAGCACGTCGATGCGCGCACCGATGGAGTCGCCCGACTTGCGCAGCTCATCCATGAAGACCTCGAGCTGCGGCACCATGGTCGCATTCGGTGCAAAGAAGGGGTTGCGATCCACCTCATCCCAGCTTTCAAAGGGAATGGCCAGTGGCCCCAGTTGCGACATGAAACCACGAATCAGCACGCCATGGCGTTCCTGCAGCCATTTGCGAGCAATCGCGCCGGCCGCCACCCTCACGGCGGTTTCCCGCGCCGAGGACCTGCCACCGCCCCGATGATCGCGAATGCCGTATTTCTGCCAGTATCCGTAGTCGGCATGCCCCGGCCGGAAGCTTTCGGCAATGTTGCCGTAATCGCGCGAGCGCTGGTCCTGATTGCGGATCAGCAGCGCGATGGGCGTGCCGGTGGTGTATCCCTCGAACACCCCGGACAGGATCTCGACCTCGTCCGGCTCCCGACGCTGGGTGACATGGCGCGAGGTGCCCGGCTTGCGACGGTCCAGCTCGGCCTGAATGTCTGCCTCGCACAGCGCCAGCCCGGGCGGGCAACCATCCACTACACAGCCAATCGCCGGGCCATGTGACTCACCGAAAGAGGTCACGCAAAACAGCTTGCCAAGGGTGTTACCGGACATGGATAAGGCTCGCGTCTGAAAAACAGGCGGGGGAGTTTAGCACGGCCACCCGCCCCCCGCAGAGACTGACGACGGCCCACACCGGCACTCAGCGGAAGAAGCTCAGTGGAAGAAGTCTTCCAGGCGCTCGAACACCTCGTGCTCGGCACCATGGCGGCGCACCGAGCGCACGTCGACCAGTTTTTCGAGCTGCAGCACCATCTGTTCGAGACGCTGGTCTTCATACACCAGCAGCCAGATGCGGCTGCGGCTGGCGTCGCTCATCGGCATGCACAGGATGCCCTCGACGTTGAAGGCACGGCGTGCAAACAGGTTGCAGATGTGACTCATCACACCGGGGTGGTTGTTCACTTCCAGCTCCAGCACCACCTTGGCAAAGCCGTTTTGCTGGCGCAAGGGTTCGGCCACTTGTTCGATCATCATCAATCTCCAATCATCTCGGTATTCGCGCCGCCCGGCGGCACCATCGGATAGACGAACTCATTGCGGTCTATGGACGCATGAATCAGGCACGGCCCGGGACGCTCCAGCTCGGCCGCCAGCGCCCCCCTCGGGTTGCTCGCTGCGTCCAGATCCAGCGTGCCGATGCCAAAGCCTTCGGCAATCTTCAAAAAATCGGGCGAACCGGCGTATTTCGATGCAAACACGCGCTTGCCATAGAAGAGGTTTTGCTGCTGATACACCAGCCCCAGGGAGTTGTTGTTCATCAGCACGATCTTCACATTCAGGCCTTCCTCGGCAAGCGTGGCCAGATCCTGGATGTTCATCATCAGGCTGCCATCGCCGGAAAAGCACACCACGGTACGTTCGGGGGCAGCCAGCGCAGCGCCGATGGCCGCCGGCATGCCAAAACCCATGGTGCCCAGCCCGCCCGAGGTGAGCCACTGACGGGCACGACGGAAGGGATAGGCCTGCGCCACCCACATCTGATGCTGCCCGACGTCAGTGGTGATGATCGCCTCATCATTCAGCGCGGAGGCCACTGCCTGGATCAGACCATAATGCGTGCGCGGATCGTCGCGACCCGCCATCTGCAGCGGGAAGCGCCCTTTCAGGCTCTCCACATGCGACAGCCAGCGCTTGCGCAGCGTCACCTTCACCCGTGGCAACAGGGCTTCCAGCACCTGGGCCACATCGCCATTGATCGCCACATGGGCTGTCTTGATCTTGTGCAGCTCGGAGGGATCGACATCGATATGGATGATGTTGGCGTTGGGACAGAACTGCGCAGCCTTGCCAATCGCCCGGTCATCGAAGCGCGCACCCACACAGATCAGCAGATCCGCCTCTTCCAGCACATAGTTGGTGTAGCGCGCCGCATGCATGCCCAGCATGCCGATGGACAGCGGATGATCCATGGGCATCGCACCCAGTGCCATCAGCGTCATGGTGGTGGGCAGGCTCGCCTGCTCGGCCAGCGTGACTGCCTGCTGGGCTGCACCAGAGTGGATCACCCCCCCGCCCAGGTACAGCACCGGCTGCTCGGCCTGGTTGATCATGTGCGCGGCCCGTTCGATCAGCGTCATGTCAAGCGCCGGAGCGGGGGTCGGCACAGCGGGTTCGGGGTAGGCTTCGAAGGCGACGGTCTGGTTCTGCACATCCTTCGGCACATCCACCAACACCGGACCGGGCGCCCGGACATGGCGATCCGGAACGCCTCGGGAATCACTTCGAGCAACTCTTCCACCGAACGCACCAGGAAATTGTGCTTGGTGATCGGCACCGTCATGCCGTAGATGTCGACCTCCTGGAACGCATCGGTTCCAATCATCGACAGCGGCACCTGCCCGGTGATGGCCACCATCGGGATGGAATCGAGCTTGGCATCCGCAATCGCCGTCACCAGATTGGTCGCACCGGGCCCACTGGATGCAAAACAGACCTCCGGCCGCCCCGACACCCGTGCCATGCCCTGTGCCATGAAGCCCGCACCCTGCTCATGGCGGGCCAGCACATGGTGGATCACGTCACTGCCCGACAGTGCGTCGTACAAGGGCAGAATCGCACCGCCGGGAATGCCGGCAATGGTCCTCACGCCCTGGCGTTCGAGCAGGCGGACAATCAGCTCCGCTCCGGTCATTTGCATCATTTTGCTTCTCCTGTCTGTGAGTCGGCGGCTCGACCGGCGGCTTGAATGCAAAAACCCCCGCCGGGCCTTGCGCGCCGGCGGGGGTCTGGAATCTTTCGCTTGCTGTTTCTGCCCTTACCCTTGCGACGCGCGATGGCCTACGCCTGCTACGCGTACGACGACTACTACGGAAACGGGGGCAATGCAAACAGCGTTCATCGGTATCTGAGCGGTGAAACAGTGTGCAATCAGACCACAAGATGCCTGTTTTTGCAAGAAGCAACGCAACAGAAACCGGGCTTCATCAGGCCTTGCCTTCCCGCAGCGCCCGCCTGAGGATCTTGCCCACATTGGTCTTCGGCAATTCCTCTCGGAATTCAATCAGGTGCGGCACCTTGTAGGCGGTCAGGTCCTGCTTGCAGTGTGCAATGATGTCTTCCCGGGTCAATGCGGGGTCCTTGCGCACCACGAACAGCTTCACCGCTTCACCGGTGCGCTCATCCGGCACACCCACTGCCGCCACCTCCATCACTCCGGGATGGGAGGCCACTACATCCTCGACTTCATTCGGAAACACGTTGAAGCCCGACACCAGGATCATGTCCTTCTTGCGATCGACGATGCGCACGAAGCCCTGCTCATCCACGGTCGCAACATCGCCAGTGCGCAGAAAACCGTCATGCGTGAACACCCGGCGGGTTTCCTCCGGCCGCTGCCAGTATTCGCGCATCACCTGCGGCCCTTTCACACACAGTTCGCCCGACTGCCCGGGCAATACCTCATTGCCCTCGTCATCGCGCAGACTGATGTCGGTGGACGGCACCGGCAAACCGATGGAGTGATTGAACTCACCCAGATCGAGCGGGTTAATGGTCACCGCCGGCGAAGTTTCAGTGAGGCCATACGCCTCGACCAGCGGACGCCCGGTGAGCTTGCGCCACTGCTCGGCAACGGCCTGCTGCACCGCCATGCCACCGCCCAGGGTGATCTTGAGCGATGAAAAATCCAGCTTCGCAAAATCCGGATGGTGCAACAAGGCATTGAACAGGGTATTCACCCCGGTGATCGCGGTGAAGCGATGCTGTCCCAACGTCTTCACGAACCCGGGAATATCGCGCGGATTGGTGATCAGGACATTGGTGGCACCAATCTTGAAGAAGGTCAGGCAGTTCGCCGTGAGCGAAAAGATGTGATAAAGCGGCAGCGCGGTGATGATCACCTCCCTGCCCTCCTCGACAAACGGCTTGATCCAGGCGTGCGCCTGCTGCAGGTTGGCCAGGATGTTGCCATGCGTCAGCACCGCCCCCTTGGCCTGACCGGTCGTCCCCCCGGTGTATTGCAGGTAGGCAATATCGTGCCGTTCGACCGGCACCGCCTCCAGCCTGTGCGACGCACCGCGTGACAGGGCGGCCGAAAAACTCACCGACGCCGGCAGATGCCATGCCGGAACCATCTTTCTGACCCGCCGCACCACGAAGTCGACCACGTAACGCTTCGGAAAACCGAGCAATTCGCCCAGACTGGTGACCACGACATGGGGCACCTGCACCGCCGGAAGCACCTTCTCCAGGGTTGCCGCAAAATTCTCGACGATGACAATGGCCTGAACCCCCGCATCACGCAGCTGGTGCTCCAGCTCCCGAGCGGTATACAGTGGATTGACGTTCACCACCGTATAGCCGGCCCGCAAGGCACCGAACATCGCAACCGGATACTGCAGGATATTGGGCATCATCAGCGCCACCCGGCTGCCACGAGGCAAGCCGAGGCTGTGCTGCAGATACGCGCCGAAACGGGCGGAAAGCCGGTCGAGGTCATCGAACGACAGCGTGCCGCCCATGCAGGTAAAGGCAGCACGGCTGCCAAAACGCGCCACCGCCTGATCGAACATGTCACTGATCGAGCGGTACTGATTCAGGTCGATCTGTTCGGGCACGCCCTGCGGATAGGACTTGAGCCAGACTTTTTCCATGGTGTCTCCTCCATGAATTGGAAAAAACTGCTGCCGGAGCACTCCGGCGCCGCCCTCCCCGGCGACCATGGTGATGCTGCGACCCGCGCATGCCTCTGAACGGGCATCTTCGATACCGCCCGGCGACAGGCAGGGCGGTACGGCTGGTCGCTCAATTGCTCAGTATTGGCTTACTGCTCCCTGGCCTCTTCCTCGGGCCAGTTACGGATGTAGTTCTTCAGCATGCGGTTCTCGAAGCTCTGCTCCTCCAGCACCGCCTTGGCCACATCATGGAAGGACACCACGCCCAGCAGCACGCTGTCGTCCATCACCGGCAGATAGCGCTGGTGGTGCTCGACCATCAGGCGGCGCAACTCATCCATTTCCATGTCGGGGGAAGCCACCAGCGGCGAAGCGATCATCGCCTCACCCACCGTCATCTCACCCCACGCCGCCCCCGCCTGCTTGAGCGCAGACAGGACCTCACGAAAGGTGAGAATGCCGGCCATGCGACCATTCTCGAAAACCACCAGCGAGCCCACATCGTGCTCGGTCATCGTGTCCACTGCCAGGGCAAGCGACGTGCCGGGCGTGATCGTAAACAGAACCTTGCCCTTGATCGCAAGAATCTCACTTACCAGCATCCTGCTCCTCCGTAACCATATGTGTTCATACCATGCGCCATATTAGTGCATGACGGCTCAGGCGCAAAGCACGACACCGCGTGGCCTGCAACCAGCGCTCAGCGCTCCAGCTGATCGAGCTTGTCCTTGCGCGCGGCCCACTCATCTGCATCCGGCAACGGATCCTTGCGCTCGACAATCGGTTTCCACTGCCGCGCCAGTTCGGCATTGAGCGCAATGAAGTGCTGCTGATGGTCCGGCACGTCGTCCTCGGCATAAATCGCTTCCACCGGACATTCGGCCACGCACAACGTGCAGTCAATACACTCATCGGGATCAATCACCAGGAAGTTGGGCCCCTCCCTGAAACAATCCACCGGACACACATCCACACAGTCGGTATACTTGCAGCGGATACAGGATTCAGTGACGACGTAAGTCATTTTTTTCCACTCCAGAAACAGGGCGGCACGGCGTGCCCCGAAACCGGCATTTTTACCACGCCCCGGGGCTTTGGCAAGCAAAAACCCGGCAAAATCCTTGACGCGCGGCGAGGCTTCGCATAACTTTCGCCATCACACGAAAAATTTCCGGTCTGAGCGCCCTGACCTGCAAGGCCTTTCTCAGCAAGGTTTCTTCAAGCCTTCATCCTTTCCGGACATCTCCAATCCAACCGCAATTCCACACACGAACAGACATGAGCGAGCACATACTCCATATTACCGATGGCAATTTCGAGTCCGAGGTGCTGCAGGAACAGACCCCGGTGCTGGTCGACTATTGGGCCGAATGGTGCGGCCCCTGCAAGATGATCGCCCCCATCCTCGATGAAGTGGCGAAGGAATATGCCGGAAAGCTCAAGGTCGCCAAGCTGAACATCGACGAAAACCCCGAAACTCCGGCCAAGTTCGGCATCCGTGGCATCCCCACATTGATGCTGTTCAAGGGCGGCAACGTCGAGGCAACCAAGGTGGGCGCACTGTCGAAGTCGCAACTCACCGCCTTTCTCGACAGCAATCTCTGAACCACGGATACTGTGGTGTCAGCGTCCGTCGCGCCGACCGATCCATCGTGTCGGCCCGGACACCTGACTGAACCGGCAGCAACGTCAAAAACATCGTGCTGCCGGTCGAAGCCGGAACTCCGGTCGAACTGATCGCCACGCTCCAAGCCCGGCTTCAAGCAGGCAACCGGCCTGATCGAACAAGTCCATCCAGAAACGTTTCCTCCTCTCACGCAACACTCACTACCGCGTTCACGCGTCCAGCAGACATGCAACTCTCGGAGCTCAAATCCCTCCACGTCAGCCAATTGCTCGAAATGGCGACCGCCAACGGCATTGATGGCGCGAATCGACTGAAAAAACAGGAACTGGTCTTTGCACTGCTCAAGAACCGTGCAAAGAAGGGGGAACCCATATACGGCGATGGCGCACTGGAGGTGTTGCCCGACGGATTCGGTTTTCTGCGTTCATCGGACATTTCCTACCTGGCCGGGACCGATGACATCTACGTGTCCCCCTCCCAGATTCGTCGCTTCAACCTGCATACCGGCGACACCATCGAGGGCGAGATCCGCACCCCCAAGGATGGGGAGCGCTACTTTGCGATGGTCAAGCTCGACAAGATCAACGGGGAGCCCCCGGAGGCCTGCAAGCACAAGATCCTGTTCGAAAACCTCACGCCCCTGCATCCGAACGAGCAGTTGCGCCTGGAACGCGACATGCGCGGGGAGGAAAACATCACCGGCCGGATCATCGACATGATCGCCCCGATCGGCAAGGGACAGCGCGGCCTGCTGGTCGCCCCTCCGAAGAGCGGCAAGACGGTGATGCTTCAGCATATTGCCCACTCGATCATCTCCAACCACCCAGACGTGGTGGTGATCGTCCTGCTGATCGACGAACGCCCGGAAGAAGTCACCGAGATGCAACGCTCGGTGCGCGGCGAAGTGGTGGCCTCCACCTTCGACGAACCGGCCACCCGACACGTGCAGGTGGCTGAAATGGTCATCGAGAAGGCCAAGCGACTCACCGAACACAAGAAGGATGTCGTCATCCTGCTCGACTCGCTCACCCGTCTGGCTCGCGCCTACAACACTGTAGTGCCCGCCTCGGGCAAGGTACTGACCGGCGGCGTGGATGCCAATGCACTGCAAAAACCGAAGCGCTTTTTCGGTGCCGCGCGCAACATCGAGGAAGGCGGCTCGCTGACCATCATCGCCACGGCGCTGATCGACACCGGCAGCCGCATGGATGATGTGATCTACGAGGAGTTCAAGGGCACCGGCAACATGGAACTGCACCTTGAACGGCGCATGGCGGAAAAGCGGGTCTACCCCGCAATCAATGTGAACCGCTCAGGCACCCGTCGCGAAGAGTTGCTGCTCAAACCCGATGTACTGCAAAAGGTCTGGGTGCTGCGCAAGCTGTTGTACGGCATGGACGATATCGATGCAATGGAATTCCTGCTCGACAAGGTCAAGGCCACGAAAACCAACGGAGAATTCTTCGACTCCATGCGCCGTGGCTGAAACCTGCCGCCTCGCATGACGAAAAACGCCACCCGGAGTCATTCAGGGTGGCGTTTTTGCATGCAGCACCTGGCCGACCCTCGGCCGGCCATCCTCACAGCCGCCTCAGCGGTAGTCGTAAAAACCCTTGCCGGCTTTGCGCCCCAGGTACCCCGCCTCAACCATTTCAACCAGCAGCGGCGCAGGACGATACTTGGAGTCCTTGAAGCCCTCGAACAGCACCTGCATCACCGCAAGCTCAACATCCAGCCCGATCAGGTCACACAAGGCCAGCGGGCCAATCGGATGATTGCAGCCAAGCTTCATCGCCTCGTCGATCTCGGCAGCCGTTGCCAACCCCTCGCCCAAAGCAAAGATTGCCTCGTTGATCATCGGGCAAAGCATGCGGTTGACCACGAACCCCGGGCTGTTGCGTACCTGTACGGGCGTCTTTCCAATCGCCTTCGATACGGCCTCGACCGCAGCATAGGTTTGATCGGAAGTCTGCAAGCCCCGAATCAGTTCAACCAGCGCCATCATCGGCACCGGATTGAAGAAGTGCATGCCCACCACACGATCCGCCCGCCCGGTCGCCGCCGCCAGGCGGGTAATGGAAATGGACGAGGTATTGCTGGCCAGAATGGCTTCCGGCTTCATCGCCGCATCCAGGCGGCGGAACACATCGAGCTTCAACTCCAGATTCTCGGTCGCCGCCTCGATCACCAGATCGCACTCACCAAAGGCCGCCACATCGGTGGTGGTGACAAGACGACCAAGCGCCTCGGCCTTCTGCGCCTCGGTCATCTTTTCCTTCTTGATCAGCCGGTCCAGCGAACTCGAAATCGTCGCCACACCCTTCTGAACGGCCCCTTCCGAGATGTCGCTCATCACCACATCGATACCGGCAACCGAGCACGCCTGAGCAATGCCATTCCCCATCGTGCCTGCGCCCACAACACCGACTTTCCTGACTTCCATCCGTAAGCTCCTGAACAAGTGAACACGACCCGCCTCAGCGGACCTGACCATACTGCTGCGTATGGAACAGGAAACACTTTAGCGCAAATCCCCCCCACCCGACCAGCCCTGCATGGACAAAGCCCGCGCCCGGAAGCGCTCTTCCAAACCGACCACAGCGTGGACGAAAAAAAGCCACCTTTTTGAGGTGGCTTTTTTTCTGATTAGGTGGCGCGCTCGGCAGGATTCGAACCCACGACCCCCTGGTTCGTAGCCAGGTACTCTATCCAACTGAGCTACGAGCGCGCTGTTGAGAAACAGAATTATAGACGAACAAAAAAAGAGGTCAACACTTTTTTCTGGGTTTTCGTAAAAAACTTCGTCTTGTCTTACCGCCTCTCGTTTGCCCCGACCGAGTGCTGCAGAACGGCTGATCCGTACAGTCCCTGTTTGCAACACGGGAAGCGTGCGACGGCGAATTTATACCATGGGAAATCCCCTCTTGGATATACTCGACGGGATGCGCCCAGCACTATTTCAGACCGCTCTGCTCGCCCTCGCCTATGCCGTCGTGGGGTGCGCTTCCCTTCAACTGGCAGCTCCGCCGGTGTACGCCTCTCCGGTGTTTCCATCTGCAGGCATCGCGCTGGGTACATTGCTGCTCTTCGGTCGTCGACTGTGGCCGGGTGTATTCTTCGGCTCCCTGCTGGTCCAGTTGTATGTCATCCAACGCTCCGAACTGACGGTCGACACCTCGTGGACCGTGCTGCTCGCACCACTGGGGGCCACCGTGCAGGCCTGGGCAGGCGCACTCTGGGCCAATCGCTGGATCGGACAGCACTCCGCTCTGGACAGCCCCGCACCGATTCTCGCCCTGCTCGCGGTGGTGATACCGGTCAGCGCCCTGATCAACAGCAGCTTCATCACCCCATGGCTCATCGCCTCGGGGGCCATCAGCGCCTCGGACGCAGTCTTCACCTGGTGGAACTGGTGGCTGGGCGATGCGCTCGGCACTTTGCTGATCGTACCCGCCATGTTTGCGCTGTTCGGGCGGCCCAGGGAAAACTGGCAAAGCCGCCGCCTCGGCATTCTGATCCCGATGAGCATTGCCGTCACGCTCATCCTGATCGCCTTTCTTCAGGTACGCAACTGGGAACTACTGCGCATCAACAGCGAACTCGACCGGGAAACCAACTACATCGCCGACACGGTGCGCAAGCGACTCGAAGTGCAGGTGGACATGATGATGTCCATTGAACGTTTCATCAGTACGAATCCCCGGGTCGACCGCCAAGGGTTTGCAGATTTCGTGCTGCCCTGGCTGGCACGCTATCCCGGCACCCAGAACTTTGGGTGGAGCCCGCTGGTGCATCATGCCCAGCGGGCCGCATTCGAACGGGCACAACGCAAGGAAACCGGCCACGACTTCCAGATACTGTCACGCGATGAGGGTGGCACCACCTTCCGTGGGCCGGAACAGGACTTCTATCTGCCAATTACCTATGTGGAACCCTTCGCACACAACCTCAGCGTACTGGGCCTCAATCCGCTGTATTTCCCGGCGACAGCCGATGCGGTGCGTGCCACAACGGACAGCGGCGCCCCCGCAGCCTCGGGGGGGTTCCGCCTGGTGCAGGAGAAGGGCGAGCAACGGGGCGTGGTGGTGTATCTCGCAGTCCATGACGCCAGACCTGGCAGCAACGCCCCCCCTGCGTTGCGTGGTGTCATCTCAGGCGTATTCCGCATGGACGACAGTCTGTCCAGTGCGCTCGACATCGCCAGGCAGGCAGGCCTTGAACTGTGCCTGCTCGACACCACGGCCAGAGCCGGTAATCAACGACTGTCCGGCCCGACTGGCTGCGACACGCAGCACTGGTTAAGCAGCAACCTGCACCGCACGGTTGCACTCGAGTATGCGGGCAAGCAGTGGGCGCTGAATCTGCGCCCCGGACCCGACTATATCTTCAACGCCCGCAACTGGACTGCATGGCTTTCACCCACCATTGCAATCATGTCCTCATTGTTGCTGAGCGCCTTCGTGCTGATCACCACGGGCAATACGCGACGGATTGCGCTCTTGGTGGACAACCGAACCGCCGAGCTGGCCGAAACCAGCTCCCGCCTGCGTGAACAGCAGCAAGCCTTGGTAGAAGCCCAGCAACTGGCCCGCATGGGCAGCTGGCAGACGATTGGCACCACCCTTTCGCACCCTGTGGAAAATACCCCGATCCAGGTTTCGGACAACCTGCTTACCCTGCTGGAACATCCGCCGGGTTCGCTAAACACGCTGCTCCAGCTGATTGCCTCGGTCACTCCCGCCTCTCAGGAGCGCCTGGTCACCGTGCTGCGAGAACTGGCTTCGCGGGACGCCAACAGGCGCCTCGACTGCAATCCACGGCACGAACCCGGCAATACGCTCCAGTTCGAGATCGAAGGCGTCAGTCACGACGGTCAGGGGCGGCGTTTGCGGGGCACGGTGATCGATGTCAGCCGGGAGCGTGAAGCCGCTGCGCACATTCACCATCTGGCTCACTACGACCTCCTGACCAGCCTGCCCAACCGCAGCGCCTGGCTGGAGCACGCACGCAAGCGTCTGGAACTGGCCCGCCGCAGCAACGAAAGACTGGCGATACTGTTTCTGGATCTGGACAACTTCAAGACCGTCAATGATTCGCTCGGGCACAGTTTCGGCGACCTGTATCTTGCCGAGATCGCTTGCCATCTGAGTGGTCAGCTACGCTCGGAAGACCTGCTCGCACGCCTGGGCGGGGACGAGTTCGTCGCCTTGCTGCCGGCCATCGGCAATCCGGACCAGCCCGGCAAGGTCGCCGGCAAGCTGGTGGCCAGCCTGGCGCATCCGATGCAGATTGACGGCCACGACATCAACCCGTCGGTGAGCATCGGTATCGCGCTCTACCCCGAAGATGGCGAGGACGTCGAAACCCTGCTCAAACACGCCGACACTGCAATGTATGGCGCCAAGTCGGCCGGCAAGAACACCTTCCGCTATTTCGTTCCCGAAATGAATGCACGGGTAAAGCGGCGCCTGCTACTGGAAAACGCATTGCGTCGTGCCCTCGATGAGGGCGGATTGGTGCTGCATTACCAACCCCAGGTCTGCGCACGCAGTCGTCGGCTGCTGGGTTGCGAAGCACTGCTGCGCTGGCGCCACCATGAACTGGGCAATGTCCCCCCGGTCGAGTTCATCCCGGTCGCCGAGGAGACCGGATTGATTCACCGCATAGGCGAGTTTGTGCTGCGCGAAGCCTGCCTCCAGCAGAGCCTGTGGGCAGATTCCCCGCTGGCCGGCATTACTGTTTCGCTGAATATTTCACCGATACAGTTCCGGCAGGGGGATTTTGTCGGCCGGGTGCAGCGTGCCCTGGAAGAAACCGGTGCCAACCCCACCCTGATTGAACTGGAAATCACGGAAAGCGCCCTGCTGGACCCCTCTGCAGAGCTTGACCGCACCCTTGCGCAACTGCGCGAACTTGGCCTGCACCTCGCTCTGGATGACTTTGGCACCGGCTATTCCAGCCTGGCCTATCTGAAACGCCTGCCGCTCACCCGTCTGAAGATCGACAAATCCTTCGTCACCGACCTGCCACACGGCGCAGGCGACGTTGCAGTCGCCACGGCCACCCTTGCGTTGGGTCACGACCTGGGCCTGACCGTAGTGGCAGAAGGCGTTGAAACCCCCGAACAGGCCGACTACCTGACATTGCGTGGCTGCGATCTGCTACAGGGCTTCATGTTCTCTCACCCGATGAGTGCATGCGATTTCGCACAATGGGCCCGACAGCAACGTTCCAGCCACTCACAGATGCCGGACATCACCTCTGCATAGCGACGCCAGCGGTTGGTGCTGGAAGTACCCACAGCCACGACAAAAAAATCATTACACAGAATGGACGGCGTCGGTGCAACGCCCAGCAAGGCGACTCTCAGCGGAATCGCAACCTGCGGCATCAACAGTCAGTGACGCTTAAAGACGAGCGTCCAGTCTCGCGAGCACCCGCTCCCGGCCCAGCACCAGCAGCACCGCATCAATGGACGGCGTCTGCGTGACGCCCAGCAAGGCGACTCTCAGCGGAATCGCGACCTGCGGCATCTTCAGGGCATGCTCGGACATGGTGTCCTTGATCGCCTGACTGAGCGCAACAGCGGACCACTCCACCCCGGCGAGACGCTGTCTCAGGCCCGTCAGTGCCGCGCGTGCCACCTCCGTCAGATGCTTGGCAAGCAATTCCGGCGACGGATGCACCTCGGTGACATAGAGCTCGACGGAATCGGCCAGTTCGTTCAGCGAGCCCGAACGTTCCTTGTAAAGCGCCACCACCGACTCGATTGCAGGCCCGCCCTCCGGGTTGACTCCACGCTGTACCAGGCGATTCGCCACATCTGCGGCCAACTCAACATCATCCGCCTGTTTGATGTAATGTGCATTGAGCCAGTTCAGCTTTTCGGTATTGAACTGTGCAGCGGACGGCGTAATGTGATCCAGATCAAACCACTGGACGAACTGCTCACGACTGAAGATTTCATCGTCACCATGGCTCCAGCCCAGCCGCGCCAGATAATTGACCACCGCATCGGGCAGATAACCGTCTTCATGGTACTGCATGACGCTCACCGCGCCATGCCGCTTGGACAGCTTGGTACCGTCATCGCCCAGGATCATGGACAGATGGCCATACAAAGGCACCTCCGCACCGAGGGCACGCAAGACGTTGATCTGACGAGGGGTATTGTTCACATGATCATCGCCGCGCAGCACATGCGTGATGCCCATGTCCCAATCGTCGACCACGACGCAGAAATTGTAAGTCGGCGTTCCGTCCGCCCGCGCGATGATGAAGTCGTCGAGTTCGCTGTTGGCAATCTCGATACGGCCCTTCACCTGATCGTCCCAGGCAACAACCCCATCCAGCGGGTTGCGAAAACGCACCACCGGAGAGACGCCAGCAGGCGGCTCGGGCAGCACCTTTCCCGGCTCCGGGCGCCAGCGTCCGTCATAGCGCGGCTTCTGCTTGCGCGCCTCCTGCTCTGTGCGCAGGGCGTCGAGTTCTTCCTTGGAGGTATAGCAGTGATAGGCACTGCCATCGGCCAGCATCTGCTGGATGACTTCCTTGTAGCGTGCCATGCGCTGGGTCTGGTAGAACGGCCCCTCATCCGCCTCCAGCCCCAACCAGTGCATGCCATCGAGAATGGCTTGCACCGCCTCGGGAGTGGAGCGTGCCAGATCGGTATCCTCAATCCTCAGAATGAAGCGACCACCATGGCGCCGCGCATAGGCCCAGGCAAACAAGGCCGTCCTCGCCCCACCAATGTGCAGATAACCTGTAGGACTGGGCGCAAAACGCGTGCGCACCTGGCGTGTGCTGACTTGTGACGACATGAGGACAATCACCCTGAAGCAGGCCCGCATGCCCACTTGGGCACCGAGGCCGGAGTTGATGGATAGTGCGCCACAGGCCCATAAAACAAAAGCCCCACAGCAAACGCCGGGGGCTTGGATACTGGTGGGCGGTACTGGGATCGAACCAGTGACCCCTGCCGTGTGAAGGCAGTGCTCTACCGCTGAGCTAACCGCCCATGGGGCTGCGGCATCAAGACTTGCGAATGGTGGGCGGTACTGGGATCGAACCAGTGACCCCTGCCGTGTGAAGGCAGTGCTCTACCGCTGAGCTAACCGCCCAAACGCAAAGAGCGCGTATCATAGAACTCGAACAGCGCTTCGTCAAGATGCGACCTGAAGAATCCTTCGGGTCGAGCACAGGACGATACATGAAAACACATCTGGCCACCCTGAGGTGGCCAGATTTTCGTCAAGTGACGATTCAGCAAGAGAGCACGCGCAGAACGCCGCGATGCATGCCCCGCTGTTCAATCAGGAATCACGCCCGGCGTTGCGCGCATCCTCGTCCATGTTTTTGAGAGCAAACCTGAAAAGGTACCCCCCCATCACCACCACAAAGATGATCGTAAAAAGACTCAGCAAACCGGTAGGGCTCATCAGCAACTCTTTCACGGCACAGACCTCCTTTACAACGCTCAGGAACCATAAGGAACAATCCTCACTTGCGTCTCTGTCGGGAGCGTTACGGCCCCGTTAAGCCTCCAGCTTCGGGACTCATCTTCTATCTGCAACTGCCAGCGACCAATCATCTGCAGCGGCTTGATCTGGGCGGTATATACCCCATTGCGGCCGATCAACGACACCTGCTGATCCATCCCACCCTGGGTGGGATGCGCAATCGTCAGCAACAGGGCCGGTGGCAGGGCAACGCCCTCTGCGGTTTCAAGTACGAGCGCCACCTCCTCGGCCCTGACCGTCACGTCCGCCGCCAGACCCAACTCTGCAGCCTTGGTCGAACGTGCCATCGTCTTGTCGATGGCCCTGCCTTCCTTATAGTAGTCGTCGACCACCATGCCATCGAAACTGCTGTAGGCAATCCAGAACGTGATCAACCCGGCCACCACTGCGGTGGCGGGGAAAAACATCAGAAACCAGGGCCAGCCCTGCTTGTACCAAGGGACGGTATCCCGCGTCATGTCCATGCTCTTGCTTCTCCGATTTCAGAGCCCGTCATCGGGGCAGAATGAATGTGGTTTCCTCAACCACATGTACCGTTTCGTCCCCCTGAACCTTCACATCGAACGCGATCCGGTGCGACCCGGGTGGCGCCACATCGGGCTCGACCCTGACCTGCACAGTGATCGATTCGGTGCCTGCAGCCGGTAGCGTGTAGACGTTAGAGCCGTCGAGATGAATGCCTTCCAGGCCACTCACACTCACGGAAACGGTACGAGGCGTTTCTACCATGTTCATGACCTGGAGTCGATACACATTCTCGATCAAGCCATTGTCCACCTCTCGTGCAAGTGAGGCGCGATCACGGATGATGTCGATCCTCAGGTCGCTGCGAGTCGCGAGCCCCACCAGCAGCGCCAGACACACCGCCACGAGAATGCCAGCGTACACCAGAGTGCGCGGTCGGGCCACATGCCTGATGATCTCCTTCATCCCCCAGTGCTTCTTGAGTGCATTCTCGGTGGAGTAACGGATCAGGCCACGCGGGTAACTCATCCTGTCCATCACCTGATCACAGGCATCGATACAGGCCGCACACCCAATGCACTCATACTGCAGTCCATTTCGAATGTCGATGCCTGTGGGACAGACCTGCACGCAAATGCCGCAGTCCACACAGTCACCCTTGCCCACTGTGCGCGGATCAAGCCCCTTCTTGCGCGTACCGCGCGGCTCGCCACGCTCCATATCATAAGTAATCACCAGGGTGTCGGGATCGAACATCACCCCCTGAAAACGGGCGTACGGGCACATGTACTTGCACACCTGTTCGCGCATGATGCCCGCAAACACGAAGGTGAAGGCACTGTAAAACAGTATCCAGAAAATCTCCCAAGGGCCGAATCCCAATGTGGTCAGTGAAGCGAGCAGATCGCTCAGCGGCGAGAAATACGCAACAAAGGTGAAACCGGTCCACAGCGACACCACCGCCCAGGCAGAATACTTGGCGCTACGCAGGGCGAACTTGCGCCCGTCCATCGAACTTTGTTCCAGTTTCCGGCGCTTGTTGTGGTCACCTTCGATCTTCTCCTCAATCCACATGAAGATTTCGGTATAGACCGTTTGCGGGCAGGCGTAGCCGCACCAGAGACGGCCGGCAATTGCAGTGAAGAAGAACAGGGCGTAAGCCGAAATGATCAGCAGGATGGCCAGATACATCACATCCTGCGGCCAGAATACCCAGCCAAAGAGATAGAACTTCCGTTCCGTCAAATGAAAAAGGACTGCCTGGCGATCATTCCATGTCAGCCACGGCAGTCCGTAATACAGTATCTGGGTTATCCAGACAAGCGCCCAGCGCCAGTTTGCAAACAGGCCGGTAACCGACCTGACGTGAAGCTTTTTCTTGCTCTCGTAAAGACTTGACGCTCCTGTTGAAGCATCCCCCTGTTTATCCGTACCTTTTCCATCTTGGGCCGGCTCAGACATAGCGATATATCCGTATAAACTAATATTCTGAATCTTTAGAACCCCGGCCTTGGCCGGGGTTCTACCGCGTGGTTGAAACTGCAACCACGCGTAGTGTACTACTTAGTTGCCAGCTTGCGGCTTGTTGCTCAGGCTCCACACATAGGCGGCCAGCAGGTGCACCTTGTCTTCACCGAGGAATTCACCGAAACCAGGCATGCGGTTCATACGACCATGCGTGACAGTTTCAATGATGGAAGCCTCGGTCGAGCCCCACAGCCAAGTGTTATCGGTGAGGTTCGGAGCCCCGAGCATCGGATTACCGGTCGCCTCGGGACCATGGCAGGCCACGCAGTTGGTCGCAAATGCTTCCTGACCGCGCTGAGCGCGCAGGGAGTCGTGTGCCAGGCCATTGAGCGAACGCACATAGTGGGCAACATCCTTCACACCCTCACCGCCCAGCACCTGACCGAAAGGCGTCATCACGCCCATGCGGCCATTGGTGATGGTGGCCTTGATGTGCTCGGGGTCGCCGCCCCACAGCCAGGCACCGTCGGTCAGGTTCGGGAAGCCCCGTGCGCCCCGCGCATCCGACCCATGGCACTGCGAGCAGTACGTCAGGAACAGGCGCTGCCCCATCTCAACTGCATCCTGCTTGCCGGCAACCTCAGGCACCGACAGACTGGCGTACTGAGCAAAGGCAGGACCGAAGTCGGTATCGGCCTTCTGCATTTCGCTTTCGTACTGCCCCACGGAGCTCCAGCCAAGGATACCCTGGCGGTTACCAAAACCCGGGTACAGGGCGAGATACACCACAGCAAAAATCACGGTGATCCAGAACAGATACAACCACCAGCGCGGCAGCGGGTTGTTGTACTCAGCCAGGTTTTCATCCCACACATGACCATGCAGCTCGACCGGACCGGTCTCGCGCTTGTTGTTGGACAACAGGATGAACAGACAGAACGCCAAGCTCAGGCCCACCAGCCCCATCACGTAGACGTTCCAGAAGCCGCTTACGAAGTCAGCCATTTTTTATCCTTCCTTTTTTTTCCGGTCGCCAGAAACGACCGGAGCGTCTTCTTCGGCGAAGGGGAGATGTGCCGCTTCGTCGAAACCCGCCTTGGCGTGCCTGCTGTATGCCCAGTAACAAATTCCCAGGAAACAGATCAGGCCCAGCACCGTGATCAGGCTTCTGAAGTCATTGATATCCATGTTCACATTCTCCCCGTTACCGGATTACTTGAAGTTGGACAGCGCCGTACCCAGACCCTGCAGATAGGCAATGATCGCGTCCATTTCGGTCTTGCCTTCAAGCGCAGCGCGTGCACCGGCAATGTCCTGATCGGAATAGGGATGACCCAGCGTGCGCAGCACGGTCATCTTCTTCTCGATATAGTCAGCCTTGACCGGACGCTCAAGCCACGGGAACGCAGGCATGTTGGACTCGGGCACCACGTCACGCGGATTGATCAGGTGCACACGATGCCATTCGTCGGAGTAACGACCGCCCACGCGATGGAGGTCGGGACCGGTACGCTTGGAGCCCCACTGGAACGGACGGTCATACACGAACTCGCCCGCCACCGAGTAGTGACCATAGCGCTCGGTTTCCGCACGGAACGGACGAATCATCTGCGAATGGCAGTTGTAGCAGCCTTCACGCACATAAATGTCACGTCCAGCCAGGCGCAGCGCGTCGTACGGCTTCACCAGCGGCTCCCCCTTGTCATTGACAAGCGGTTGGGTGGTGGACTTCTGGAAGAACAGCGGAACGATCTCGACGAGACCCCCCACGCTCACCGTCAGCAGCGTCAAGACGATCATCAGACCGACGCTGCGTTCGATAATGTCATGTTTCGATTGTGCCATGTTGTCTTATCTCCGTTTAGGCGTGCGCGGCAGCGGGTGCGATCACCGGCGCTTCGTAAGCCTTCTGACCGGCAATCGTGCGTACCATGTTGTAGAACATGATCAGCATGCCAGCAAGGAACAGGATGCCGCCCACCAGACGGATGGTCCAGAGCGGATAACTGGCCTTGACACTCTCGATGAAGGAGTAGGTCAGCGTACCGTCGATGCTGTTGGTGGCACGCCACATCAGGCCTTGCATCACGCCGGCAATCCACATCGAGGAGATGTACAGCACGATGCCGATGGTCGCGATCCAGAAGTGGGTCTCGATCAGCTTGGTGGAGTACATCTCGGTCCTGCCGTACATGCGCGGGATCAGGTAGTACATTGCGCCGATCGAGATCATGGCAACCCAGCCCAGTGCGCCGGAGTGCACATGACCGACGGTCCAGTCGGTGTAGTGCGACAGGGCATTCACCGTCTTGATGGACATCATCGGACCTTCGAAGGTCGACATGCCATAGAAGGACAGCGAGGTGATCAGGAACTTCAGGATCGGATCGGTGCGCAGTTTGTGCCAGGCACCCGACAGGGTCATGATGCCGTTGATCATGCCGCCCCAAGACGGTGCCAGCAGGATCAGCGAGAACAGCATGCCGACGGACTGGGTCCAGTCAGGCAGTGCGGTGTAGTGCAGGTGGTGCGGGCCCGCCCACATGTAGGTGAAGATCAGTGCCCAGAAGTGCACCACCGACAGACGGTAGGAATACACAGGGCGATCGGCCTGCTTCGGCACGAAGTAGTACATCATGCCCAGGAAGCCGGCGGTCAGGAAGAAGCCCACCGCGTTGTGGCCGTACCACCACTGGATCATCGCATCCTGCACGCCGGCATAGGCGGAATAGGACTTGGTCAGCGACACCGGAAGGGCTGCGCTATTGACGATGTGCAGCAGCGCAACGGTGAGGATGAAGGCACCGAAGAACCAGTTCGCGACATAGATGTGCGAGGTCTTGCGCTTGGCGATGGTGCCAAAAAAGACGATGGCGTAGCTCACCCACACAACCGCGATCAGGATGTCGATCGGCCACTCCAGTTCGGCGTATTCCTTGCCGGAAGTGAAGCCGAGCGGCAGCGTGATGGCTGCAAGCACGATGACCACCTGCCAGCCCCAGAAGGTAAAGGTCGCCAGACCGGGCAGGAACAGGCTGGTGTGACAGGTTCTTTGCACCACGAAATACGAGGTGGCAAAGAGTGCGCAGCCACCGAACGCAAAGATCACCGCGTTGGTGTGCAGCGGGCGCAGCCTGCCGAAATGGAACCATTCACCGAGTTCGCTCAAGTTGAGCGCGGGCCAGACAAGCTGTGCGGCGATGAGAACGCCGACCAGCATGCCCACTACACCCCACACCACCGTCATGATGGCGAACTGGCGAACGACTTTGTAGTCATAAGTCGCTTGCGATTGCATGTGAGTCACCCCTTTGATTAAAAACCTCTTGCAGACCCCTGATGCCCTCCGGACCGCACCGGCGGACATTCCGCAGAAGGATACGCTGCACAAAAAACAGGAATTTGATACAGGTCAATATTGTATTGCAGACCCCTATCGGGCGAAAGCATGAAAATCAATGAGGGTTGCGGCAGCGCAAAAAAAAGGGTGCGCACGCGACGCACCCCCAACCCCAACAGAGAGACATAAACCAGATTCCATGCGAACCAGCAACTTCCGCCCCGCACCGGAACCATGGCTGAATTATGACTACTCAATCAAGGAAGAATGTTGACCTAGATCAAAAGCAAATTACCCAGATCGGGGAATCACTCACGCCCCAGGTCCGGAGTTCGCTGTTTTCGTGTGATTTTCCTGCTTTGGCGCCAGATCATCCTGAACCCCATCCTGGGGTTGCGCACGCGGCGCATCCTTGTCATCCATGAGCAGGCGATAGGCCGGCCCCTCCAGATCGTCATACTGCCCGGAGCGCACCGACCACCAGAAGATCAAGCCGATGATGAACACCAGAAATACGGATATCGGTATGAGCAGATAAATACTTTCCATGTCCCTTCTCAGCGTTTTCCGCGCCTGCGCGGCTGCAGCCGCAAGGCATTGAGCACCACCAGCAGGGAGCTGGCAGCCATGCCCAACCCTGCCATCCAGGGCGTGATCAGCCCCATCATGGCCAATGGCACGGAAGTGAAGTTATAGGTGAAAGACCACCACAGGTTCTGCCGTATGACCTGCAGGGTACGGCGCGACAGCGCAATGGCGACCGCCAGACTGCCCAGGTTCTCGGAAAGCAGCACCACATCGGCCTGGTTGCGGGCAAGATCGGTCCCACCGCCCATGGCCACGGAAACCTGGGCCTGAGCCAGCACCGGCGCATCATTCACCCCATCTCCCACCATCGCAACCACCGCCCCGGCCTGCTGTTGCTTTGCCGCAACCCAGCGCTGCTTGTCCTCGGGTGACATGCGTGCATGATGGTCCTTGATGCCGAAACGCTGGGCCAGTGTCGCCACCGCCTGCGGCGAATCCCCGCTGATGATGGCAACCGGAACCTGCTCCTGCCTCAGGCGGCCAAGCAGCACTGCGGCATCCTCGCGCGCGACATCCGCGAGATAAATGAGCGCCTCGATACCCTGCTCGCTGCCCAGCGCCACCACCGTACTGCCATCACTGGCGTCCTGCGCACCCTCCCCTGCCACAGACTCAAGCGGCTCCGCAGCGGACAGCGCAGCCGCATAGACGGGATGCCCCAGACGATACACACGCCCGTCAATCACCCCTTCCACCCCTTGCCCGGTCATCGCGCACAACCCGCTCACCTGTGGCAGCACCAGCCCTTCGGCAGCGCGCAGGATGCCGGCCGCAATCGCATGCTCCGACCCCTGCTCCAGCGCCGCCGCGCAGGCCAGCACCCACTGCTCGTCATCTGCTGCGCGCAGGTCGATGCGCGCCACGGTCATCACCCCATGAGTGAGCGTGCCGGTCTTGTCGAACACAAAACGGTTGGCTGTGGCGAGCGCCTCAATGGCATGCCCCCGGGTAACCAGCACCCCCATGCGCGCCAAGGCATCCGTCGCCACGGTCAAGGCCGTCGGCGTGGCCAGGGACAGTGCGCAGGGACAGGCCACCACCAGCACCGAGACAAATACCCACAGCGCCCGATCAGGGTCGATGAACTGCCAGATCAGGTAAGTCAGCGCCGACAAGCTGAGCAGCGCAATGATGAACACCCGGGCGACCTTGTCTGCCAGTGTCGCAATGCCCGGCCGCTCGGAGGCGGCCCGGTCCATCAGCCTGCGGATTGCCGCCAGGCGGGTTGAATCCCCCACCTGACGAATCTCCACCACCAGCGGGCTGTCGATATTGATGCTGCCACCCGTCACCACTGCCCCGGGCATCTTCGGCACGGGTCGACTTTCTCCGGTCAGCAGGGCCTCGTTTGCCTGACTACTGCCCTCCAGCACCCTGCCATCGGCCGGAAAGACCTCTCCCGGACGCACCCGGACACGGTCCCCCGGCACCAACTGCGACACCGGCACCCGCCCCCCCTGGCTGCTGCCCGGCTCCAGGCGCTCGGCAAACACGGGGAGGACCTTGCCCATCTCCTCGACCCCGCGCACCGCCTTTTGCCGCGCAATCATCTCCAGATAACGCCCCAGCAGCAACAGGAAGACGAACATCGTCACCGAGTCGAAATACACCTCGGGCCCTTCGATGATCGTGGCCCACACGCTGGCGGCAAATGCACTGCCCACCCCCAGCGCCACCGGCACATCCATCCCCAGGCGACGCAGTTTGAAGTCGCGCAGGGCACGCTGAAAGAAAGGCGCAGCCGAGTAGAACACCACCGGCAGGGTCAGCACCAGGCTGGCCCAGCGCATGAGGGTTTCCGCATCCGCACTCAAGTCTCCCTCGCCCGCAATGTACGCCGGATAGGCGTACATCATGACCTGCATCATGCCAAAACCGGCCACGAACACCCGCCACAGCATCGACCGCCGCTCACGCTGTGCAAGCTGTTCGGAGCGCTCGGGATCATAGGGGTAGGCCCGGTAACCAATGGCCTGGATGGCGGCGAGAATCTCCGACAACCGGATCTTCGTCTCATCCCAGCGCACCCGCGCACGGCGGGTCGCATAATTCACCTCGACCAGCGACACACCCGGCTGGCGTGCCACATGCTGCTCGTTGAGCCATACACAGGCGGCACAGGTGATGCCCTCCAGAATCAGCGAAGCCTCACGCTCATGCTCACCAATCGGCTGAACGAAGGATTTCTGGAAGTCCGGGTGATCGAACAGCCCCAACTCCTGAAGCTCGACCGGCAGCGCCTCTTTCTGCGGCTCGGGCATCGCATCACGGTGCCGGTAATAGTCGGTCAGGCCATTGTCCACGATGGACTGTGCCACCGCCTCGCAGCCCACACAGCACATACGCCGACGCTGACCATCTATGGCCACATAGTGTCGGGTCTGTTCAGGAATCGGCAGGCCACAGTGATAGCACTCGGCGTCACTACCGGCCAGCATTTCCGCGGCCACGGTTTCGGTGGCAGCCTGTTCAGCAGAACTCATCGCGATCCAGAATAAATGAACGGTGTCACCCGGCTGCGCACTTCAGTGCGCGACCGGGAAGCTGGCATCTTTTAGCACATTTCATGCCCCTGACCAACGCAGGGACAAAAAGGTTCAAGATTCAACACGGTTCAGTCATCGGGACGGGCAGCCGCATCGGAAGGGGAAACCCAGGATATTTGCACCAGCAGGACGGACGAACGGCGGCAACCCGTGTCCGCAAGGTAACCCAAATGGCGACTCAGCTCGAGCAGAAAATAAAAAAGCCCTGAATAATCAGGGCTTTGAAAATTTTGTGGCGGAGAGGGTGGGATTCGAACCCACGGTAGGCTCGCACCTACGCCTGATTTCGAGTCAGGTACATTCGACCACTCTGCCACCTCTCCGCTCGAAGCTCGGCATTATATCCAGTTCTTCAGAAAATGAAAGGGGTTGATGCGTGCTGCGCGCATCCTCAAGCTTCTGCGGTGAATTCCTCGTATGCCCTGACCGCCTCAGCCGCATACATCAGCACTGGACCGCCCCCCATGTAGGTACACACCGCGAGGGTTTCCATCAACTGCTCACGCGTCACACCCAGCCGGATCAGCGCCTTCACATGAAAACCGATGCAGGCATCGCAGCGCGACGCCACACCGATCGCCAATGCAATCAACTCCTTGTCGAGTTCGGACAGGGCGCCGGCCTTCAGCGCAGCCTTCGACATCGCGCCAAAGCCTTGCATCGTCTCGGGCACTTCCTTGTGCAGAGTCTTCAGCGCCTTGGATACATCACCGGTAATCTGTGCAAACGACTTTCCTGCCATCACATGCTCCACAGCATTTAAGAAGTCACTAATATATCAGCTTGCGCATACGGATGCATGAGCAGCCCGGAAAAATCGTCTGCACCGGATCAACCCTGCGCTTCCAGCCGCTCCACTCCGCCCATGTAAGGCACCAGTGCCTGCGGCACCCGCACCGAGCCGTCTGCCTCCTGATAGTTCTCCAGCACTGCCACGAGGGTCCGCCCCACCGCCAGGCCGGAACCGTTCAGGGTGTGCAGCAACTCGTTCTTGCCCTGTGCGTTCTTGAAGCGTGCCTGCATGCGGCGCGCCTGAAAATCACCGCAATTCGAGCAGGACGAAATTTCACGATAGGTGTTCTGGGCCGGCAGCCACACCTCCAGATCATAGGTCTTCGCCGCCGAGAACCCCATGTCACCGGTACACAGCACAATCTTGCGATACGGCAGTTCAAGCTTGCGCAAAATGGCCTCCGCATGCCCGACCAGCTCTTCGAGCGCAGCCCAGGAGTGCTCGGGATGTTCGATACGCACCAACTCCACCTTGTCGAACTGATGCTGACGGATCATGCCCCGCGTATCGCGACCATAGCTGCCGGCCTCGGACCGGAAACACGGCGTATGTCCGACAAATTTCATCGGCAGCGCATCGGACGCAACGGTTTCACCACGCACAATGTTGGTCACCGGCACTTCGGAGGTCGGAATCAGATAGAAGGTGTCATCGCCGCGCGGCACCCGGAACAGGTCTTCCTCGAACTTGGGCAGCTGACCGGTACCGTACATCGAGGCGGCATTCACCATATAGGGCACATACAGCTCGGTGTAGCCGTGCTCGCCAACATGAGTATCCAGCATGAACTGCGCAAGGGCGCGATGCAAGCGCGCAACCCCGCCACGCATCACCGCAAAGCGCGAACCTGACAGCTTGGCAGCCAGTTCGAAATCGAGCCCCGCCAGTCCTGCGCCCAGATCGACATGATCGCGCGGTTCAAAATCGAAACTGCGCGGCGTGCCCCAGCGCAGCACCTCCACGTTGTCCTGCTCGTCCCTGCCTTGCGGCACACTCTCATGCGGAATATTGGGCAACCCGGCCACCAGTGCGTTGATTCGCTCCAGCAACACGCTCAGCGCCTGTTCATTGGCCTTCAGCTCATCGCCCAGCCCAGCCACCTCGGCCATCACCGCAGAAGCATCCTCTCCCTTGCCTTTGAGGACACCGATCTGTTTGGAAAGGCTGTTACGCCGTGCCTGCAGCTCCTGCGTGCGGGTTTGCAGAGTCTTGCGCTCGGTTTCCAGAGCCTGAAAGGCAGCAGGATCGAAATCGACTCCTCGACGGGCCAGCCCCTGCACCACGTCGTCGATATTGTTGCGAAAGCGTTGAATGTCGAGCATGAGAAATCCGGTTAACTCAATGAATTCAGTTGAATGTACAACAGACCTGACAACGGTTCGAGAAAATCGCCGCAAGCTGCCGTGCCATACGATTCTGCCAGCGCCCCTCAGGATATGCGGCAGTGCACAACAAAATTAACAAAAACAATCGCTTAGGTCACACGTGACGCCAAACTTCTACTGGCATTCAAGGTCTTACTCATTAGACTGAATCAGATTACAACAAGCGGCACAAACCGCAATCATCCATAACCTGAGGAGAACAGCATGCTTTCCATACGCGATTGTCTGGATTATTGCGACCTGACGGACGACGAGGTTCAGCTCATCGCCGAGCACGAGGACATCCCCGATGTGGCAGCAGCACAACTGGTGTGCGGCTTGGTCCAGACCCCCGAAGGCGTGGTGCTGCTGACGCGCTACATGCAGGACCTGATCGAGCGCGCCAACGAGCGTGGCGAGCATGAAAAGGCGCTGCGTGCAATGCGCGTGTGCGCCCAGTTTCTCCACGATCACCCCATCGCATTTGGCGACGCTCGCCACTAACCTCACCAAGCGTCAGCCCACTCACTCTCCAGGTCTGACGCTTGCTGCTGCATGCCCGTGCCCGACCGGCTGATCTCCCCGTCACCGGTCATCGTACCGCCACGTTGGCCGAGCATGCCGCTTGCCCGCCGGAAGACTTGCCCCGAAGTCCGTCCGGCGGGCTTTCTTTTGCGCAAGATCACGCCGCCCGCCCCCTCTCCGGGAACGGGCTTCAACCCTCTCCTGCGCCCTGCCCGCCCGGTTTCTTCCGGGCCGTGCGATCCATTTCCCGAAGGTGCTGGAGCTTGGCTGCAATCTGCTGCTCCATGCCCCGATCCACCGGACGGTACCACCCCGGCTCCGCCATACCTTCGGGCAGATACGATGCTCCGGCCGCATAGGCCTCGGGCTCGTCATGCGCATAGCGATATCCCTGTCCATGGCCCAGCGACTTCATCAGGCGCGTCGGTGCATTGCGCAGATGCATCGGCACGGGTCGTGAGTCATCCGCAGCCACACACGCCTTTGCCGCATTGTAGGCCTTATAGACCGCGTTCGACTTTGCAGCACACGCCAGAAACACCACCGCCTGAGCCAGCGCCAGTTCGCCCTCGGGCGAACCGAGCCGCTCGTAGGTCGCGCAGGCGTTGAGGGTGATCTCCAGCGCACGCGGATCGGCCAGGCCGATGTCTTCCACCGCCATGCGTATCAGGCGACGCCCTACATACAGCGGATCGGCGCCGCCGTCGAGCATCCTGCACAACCAGTACAGGGACGCATCCGGGTGAGAGCCCCGCACCGACTTATGCAGCGCGGAAATCTGGTCGTAAAAGGCTTCACCGCCCTTGTCGAAACGCCGCAGCTTGCTCGCCAGTGCCTCATCCACAAACGACGCATCGACCGGATGGATGCCCGCAGTCCGGGCGGCAATGTGCACCTGTTCGACCAGATTGATCAAGCGCCGGGCATCCCCATCGGCAAAGCCGATCAGTCGTTCACTGGCCTGAGCTTCGAAGGCCAGGTCCGGACAGGCCGCACAGCGCGCCCGCTCGAACAACAGGGCCAGTTCCTCTGTGCTCAAGGGTTCAAGCACATACACGGCTGCACGCGACAGCAGGGCCGAATTCACCTCGAAGGACGGATTCTCGGTCGTGGCGCCGATGAAGGTGACCAACCCCTGCTCCACATACGGCAGGAAGGCGTCCTGTTGTGCCTTGTTGAAACGATGCACTTCATCGACGAACAGGATCGTCCTGCGGCCGAGCCGCTGGTTCGCCCCTGCCTGAACAATCGCTTCACGAATGTCCTTGACCCCGGAGAGCACGGCAGACAGCGCGATGAAGGCCGCATCGAAGGCGCTCGCCATCAACCTGGCCAGTGTGGTCTTGCCCACACCGGGCGGCCCCCACAGGATCATCGAATGCAGTTGGCGGGACTCGAACGCCAGGCGCAGTGGCTTGCCCGCACCCAGCAGATGAACTTGCCCGACCACCTCATCGAGGCTGCGCGGACGCAGGCGCTCGGCCAGTGGAGTGCCCAGTCCAGCCGGCTCCCGAGCCGCCTCTCGCGCCGTCTCGCGCCGTCCCTCGTCCGGGACCGCTACCGTGTCGAACAAGTCGTTCACACCCGCTCCAGCTTCATTCCCCGATGATGTCCGCACCGGGCGGCGGTGTGAAACTGAAACTGTCCGGGGCAATATCCGCCCCGGGATGCAGCTCGCTGAACACCACCTCGGTCCGCTGCCCGAAGTTGTCACGCATCTCCATGCGTCGCAACAGCCCTCCGGACAGCCCCAGCCGTACCGACTCAAACATGCTGTCCGGCAAACGGGGGCGTGCCTCGACCCACATCAGCCCATCCCGCTCACCGGCATCGGCCAGTTCGAAATCGGCATCCAGGTCGCCATTGCCCGCAATCACGGCAGCGGGCGTACTGCCAAGTGCATCCCCCAGAGTCTGCACAGTCACCTGATTCAAGTCCTCGTCCCATGACCAGAGTCGCTGTCCATCGCTCACCAGCACCTGCGGATAAGGTGCCTCATACACCCAGCGAAAACGCCCCGGGCGCTGAAACACGAAATGCCCGCTGGCAAACTGCGGGCGCCGTCCTGAGGCCGCATGCACCGTCTGCTCGAACACGCCTTCGGCCTGACTCACCCGAGCCACGAAGGCACGCAGTTGCGCCACCCCCTGCCCCTCGTCCGCCAGTACCGATGCAGGCATCAGCAGGGACAGCAGCATCAGCATCAGTGCAACGCCCCCCATGACCCAGGCCGGCGCGGCATCGGCTGCCTGCACATTGACGTCATTGACGTTGTCTCTCATTCACCCTCCTTCGCAGGCACGATCACTTCACGGTTTCCATTGGCGCCCATCGACGATACCAGCCCGGAGCGTTCCATCTGTTCGATCAGGCGCGCGGCACGGTTGTAGCCAATACGCAGATGACGCTGGACAAGCGAGATTGACGGACGCCGGGTCTTCAGCACCACCTCGACCGCCTGATCGTAGAGCGGATCGGCCTCGTCGTCGGCCTCACCCCCTGCCCCGGCTCCGTCCATCTCCTCCTCGGGCGAAGACAGGATGCCGTCCACATAGTTCGGCGGCCCCATCTGCTTGAGGTGATCCACCACCTTGTGCACTTCCTCGTCGGCCACAAAAGCACCATGCACACGCGTGGGCACCCCGGTGCCCGGTGCCAGATACAGCATGTCACCCATGCCAAGCAGCGTTTCGGCCCCCATTTGGTCGAGAATGGTGCGCGAGTCGATCTTTGACGACACCTGGAAAGCAATACGGGTAGGCACATTGGCCTTGATCAACCCGGTAATCACATCCACGGACGGGCGCTGGGTCGCCAGAATCAGGTGAATGCCGGCTGCCCGGGCCTTCTGCGCCAGACGGGCGATCAACTCTTCCACCTTCTTGCCCACCACCATCATCATGTCGGCCAGTTCATCGACGATGACCACGATGTGCGGCAACTCCTCGAGCGGCTCCGGATTGTCCGGATTGATCGCAAAAGGATTGGTCAGGGGCGCCTCAACCTTCTGCGCCTCCAGCACTGCCTTGTTGAAACCTGCCAGATTGCGCACGCCAACTGCCGCCATCAGCTTGTAGCGCTTGTCCATCTCGGTCACACACCAGTTGAGCGCATTGGCCGCGTGCTTCATGTCGGTGACCACCGGCGCCAGCAGATGCGGAATGCCTTCATAGATCGACAGCTCCAGCATCTTCGGGTCGACCATGATGAGGCGCACCCGAGAGGGGTCGGCCTTGTACACCAGCGACAGGATCATGGCATTGATGCCCACCGACTTGCCCGAACCGGTCGTACCCGCCACCAGAAGATGCGGCATCTTTGCCAGATCGGCCACCACCGGCTGACCGCCGATGTCCTTGCCCAGGGCGACAGTCAAGGGCGAGCCCATTGCATGATAGACCTTGGAGCCGAGAATCTCGGACAGGCGTACCGTCTGACGCTTGGGATTGGGCAACTCAAGCGCCATGCAGGATTTACCCGGCACCGTCTCGACCACACGAATCGAAATCAGCGACAGGGCCCGCGCCAGATCCTTCGCGAGATTCACCACCTGACTGCCCTTCACACCCGTCGCCGGCTCGATTTCGTAGCGGGTCACCACCGGGCCGGGGTACGCCGCCACGACCTTGACCACGACACCAAAGTCGGCCAACCGGGTTTCGATCAACCGGGAAGTGAACTCCAGGGACTCCTGCGAGGGCGGCTCAACACCTTCGGAGACGGGGTCAAGCAGCGCCAATGGCGGCACGCCCCCCTCACCGACTGGATGACTGACGAGTGGCGGCGAGGGCTGGCGTTCGCGCGGTTCGCGCGCCTTTTCCACCTTCTCCACCTTCTCCACCTTCTCTACCCTCTCCACCCGCTCATGGGCGTGCGCCACCACAGCAACAGCGGGGGCTGGAGGAGGTTCGGGGGGCGGCACGGAAGGAATGCCGGGATGTGGCCGGGGGGCGGACCTTGCGCCATTCGCAGGCCGGATGCGCAATGGGGGCGACTCCTTGTCCT
>JBAYOV010000016.1:0-64410 GCA_041678045.1 Rhodocyclaceae bacterium | reverse complement strand
CTCTCTATGGAGGCAATCCGGGGTACGAGTCAGTCCGGCGGGTCACGTTAGCTTGCGGGGTCTAGCCGCCAAAATATTGCGCGACCTCTCCCCGCCATCTTCCAACCCGTAGTCTCTTTCATCTTCAGGGGTGGTGCCAGCCCGCACCATGATCGTTAGCGCCTCGCCCGCGTGGCGTTCATTGACCAAGGCATCGGCGACCGCCACCGTGCAGACGGTGTCGTCGGTGAAGTAGGCCTTGGGATGAAATAACGGACTGAAGTCCTTGCGGCGGACGTTGTTCCGCTCATAGACCGACCCGACAATGTCTCCAATCACTGCACCCAGCATGGTGGGGCCTCCTTCAATTGCGGTTGATGCGATGGGTGCGGTGGCCGACTGTCACGACCGCGCCGTCTTTGTCGACCACTGCATACACATCAAGTGCAGGTGCATGATGGGTCATGGGCATGTCGAACATGGCGGGCCTCCATGTGATGGGTCAAAGTGGTGCCATTGTGCCGGGGGTGGTGGCTCACTACGTGAGCCAGAGCAAGCGCATCATGCCAGCAGATGACCGGTTGCTATACCTGGCTCCAGGTCACAAGAGGATGAACAAGGTGAAGTCGCCCTACTTCAACAGCGCTCCGTAGCAAACCGGGGTGCCGCAGTGGCGAAGCGTTCAGCGGTAAGCGGCGCGTCCGGGAAGCGTTGCCGTTGCCGCTCTCCCTTCACTTCATAGTCGATACCAAAGCAGTCCGCCCCGAGAAGTTTCACCTTTGCATTCAGCTGTAAGCGGGTCTCCTTGAGGAACTGCTCCTCCAACTCGGCGGGCAGCACGGGCAGGGCTGTCCACTCGGCTTCCTCGACCCAGCCCATGCGTCCGACGCCGCCGATGTAGCGAATCCGCCTCGGCCGCAGGCGGAAGAACATGAAGTCGAGCGCGAGCAAGTCTTCCGTCTTGGGCAGGTAACGCTGGTGACGGGCGCGCAAGGTCGCGTCCGGCTCGATGTGCTCGGCGTCGGCTACCAGTGTCAGGCGGGCGGTGTCCTGCACGTCCTCGGCACCAGGCTGCATGACCGACAGGCTCACCCGTGGGTCGGCCAGTACATTCTTGGTGTGTTCGGCCAGCGCGCTGATGCACAGCACCGGGTTGTGCGCGGCGTCGAGTGCGTAGGGCACGACAGTGGCGAAGGGGTAGCCAGTGAGTGCCGCTGAATGTGTGGCCAGTGTGCCGTAGCCGCAGAGATGAAGGAGGGTGAGGGCGGGTTCGTGCAAGAGTTTCATTCGATGTCGTCCAGTGAAACTGCTATCAGATGACTGCAGATGGATGAATGTCGGGGCGGTAGCCGTTACTGGCCGCTGAGCGTCAGCAGCGGTTGTCGTGCCCCGTAGCCCGAAAAGGGCCAGGCATAAGCGTCGCCGCCGAGCAGCAGATAGAAGGTGCCGCTTGAAAGATGCTTGACGAGCACGCCATCGGGCAGTGCCCTGAGCTGGTCAGCGCTCAACGGCTGTTGCTGCCCATCAACGTGCCTCGGGCCGACGAGTGGCAGATGGCTCCCTCTGTATTAACGCGATTCTGCAATGGCATGTTCGTATCTCCCTGTGGGGTTGTGCTGTATTGAATAACGAAATGAGTGCCCAGTAAACGCAGACGGCCAGCTAGAGCGGGCGTCGTTCGACGAACTTGTTGACCCATGATGGGGTGTGACTGGCTCATCTGGTGAGCTGATAGCACGTGATAATCAACTGGCACCATGAGGCATCGGCAGATAAATATGTTACATCTGCGATAATCCAGGCGAATTCAACTATTAACCCGGCCCTTAAAGTCACTGCCAACCGTTCGGGCTGAGCCTGTCGAAGCCCAGTCCCGGCAGCGCCCTTCGACAAGCTCAGGGCGAACGGAGACAGCATACTCAAGGGCCGGGTTAATAAGCACCTCAAATACAACGGCGAACTGATTGATGCTCCCTTTTGCCCCCGGCTCACGTGTCGTTATCCGCGACGAAGAATGGCTCGTCCGCCGCATCGACCCCGCTACCGACGGAGGCTGGCTCCTGACCTGCGATGGCGTCTCCGAACTGGTACGCAGCTAGTCGGCGCTGTTTCTCACCACGCTCGAAGATGAGATTGCCGTCCTTGACCCTGAGAAGACCGAGCTCATCCCCGACGACACCCCCGCCTACAACGCCAGTCTCCTGTATCTGGAGAGTCTGCGCCGGCGCAACATCGCCAACGACGACAAAATTCACCTTGGCCACCGTGGCGTGATGAACCTCGTGCCTTACCAGCTCGATCCGGCGCTGCAGGCCCTGCGTCAACCACGCTCGCGCATCCTGATTGCCGATGCGGTCGGTCTGGGCAAGACGCTGGAAGCGGGTGTGCTCGCCACCGAGCTTATTCAGCGGGGCCGGGGCAAGCGCATCCTGGTGGTCACCCAGAAGGCGATGCTCACGCAGTTCCAGAAGGAGTGGTGGAGCCGCTTCTCCATCCCGCTGGTGCGGCTGGACTCGGTGGGTCTGGCCCGGGTGCGCAACCGCATCCCCGCCAACCACAACCCCTTCAACTACTTCGACCGCAGCATCATCTCCATCGACACCCTCAAGAGCAACCTTGAGTATCGCAACTACCTCGAGAACGCCTGGTGGGACATCATCGTCATCGACGAATGCCACAACGTCGCTGCCCGTGCCGGTGAGTCGGGGCTCTCGCGTCGGGCGCGGCTGGCCAAGCTGCTCGCCACCCGTTCGGATACGCTGATGCTGCTCTCGGCCACGCCGCACGATGGCTCTGCACGCAGCTTCGCCTCGCTGATGAGCCTGCTCGACCCTACGGCGATCTCCGACCCCGACGATTACACGCCCGACGACTTCCGCAGCAAGGGCCTGGTCATCCGCCGCTTCAAGAAAGACATCCGCGACCAGGTCAGTGCCGACTTTCAGGAGCGCATCACCAATTGTCTGCGGGCGCCGGCCACCGCACAGGAAGAGGCCGCCTACCGCGCCCTGCTGGAGATTCCGTTTACCCAAGGGGGGCAGCACAAGGCCGGCAAGCAGCAGGAGCTGCAACGTATTGCCATGCAGAAGGGGCTGTTTTCCAGCCCGGCTGCCGCGTTGGAATCCACCCGCAAGCGCATCGCCCTGCTGCAGGCAAAGTCTAGCCCGACCGCAGACGAGGCAACTGAGGTCGAAGCGCTGCGCGACTTTGAAGAGACGCTCACCCCGCTCGCCACCGACCCTGCTGCCACCCAGTTCAGTAAGTACCAGCGCCTCAAGCAGCACCTGCAGTCCGCTGACTTTGGCTGGGAGGTCAAGCAGGCCGAAGACCGCCTGGTCATCTTTTCCGAGCGCATCGAAACCCTGCGCTGGCTGCGCGAGCACCTCGCTGCCGACCTCAAGCTCAAGCCCAACCAGCTTGAAGTCCTGCACGGCCAGATGGCCGACACCGAGCAGCAGGAGCTGGTCGAGCGCTTCGGCCGCCTCGACGACCCGCTGCGCATCCTGCTGTGTTCGGATGTCGCCAGCGAAGGCCTCAACCTGCACTACTTCTGTCACCGCCTGGTGCACTTCGACCTGCCCTGGTCGCTGATGGTCTTCCAGCAGCGCAACGGCCGCGTCGACCGCTACGGCCAGAAGCATCAGCCGCACATCCTCTATCTCTTCACCGAGACGGTGAACGAGAAAATCAAGGGCGACCTGCGCATCCTCGAAATCCTCGAAAAGAAGGACGAGCAGGCGAACTTCAACCTCGGCGACCCTTCGGCCTTTCTCAACGTTTTCGACCCGGACAAGGAAGCCGAGAAGGTTGCCGACTTCATGGCCGAAGGTCTCAGCCCCGAAGCGGTCGAAGCCACGATGGACGAGGCTGCCGCTTCCGAGTCGGACAATGACGGCGACTGGCTGATGACCCTCTTCGGCGGCAGCGCTACGTTCGACGAAGCCGCCGAAACCGCTGCACCTGGAAGCAGCCTCGACCACATCGCCGAACCCGCTTCGCTCTTCGACAGCGACTTCCACTACGCCAAGACTGCATTGACCCTACTCAACCAGGGCCAGACCCTGTGCCAGTGGAATGCCGAGGATGCCGAGCGCCTCATCGCGCTCACCGCGCCGCTCGACCTGCAAGAGCGCCTGCGCCAGTTGCCGCGTGAGGCCCAGGCCGACAACGACCACTACGCCCTGTGTGCCGACCCCAAGCGCATGGCGGACGCCATCGAAGCCGCCCGCCAGGCCCGCGCCGAGCAGGACACCTGGCCCAAGCTCCACTACCTGTGGCCGCAGCACCCCATCGTCGAGTGGCTGGGCGACCGGGTGCTCACCCACTTCGGCCGCCATCGCGCGCCGCTCTTGCAAAGCCACAAGCTCGCGCCGGGGGAGCAGGCCTTCATCCTCATGAGCCTCATCCCCAACCGCAAGGGCCAGCCCATGCTGGTCGAGTGGCAAGTGGCCAGCCGCGTGGGGCAGGGCGCTTTTGGCCTCGAAGCCTTCGACACCTTCATCGTCCGTGCCGGCCTCAAGGCGGGGGGCTTACCCAACCGCGGGCACACGCCGGAGCTTGCCACCACCACCCAGGCCATGCAGAGCGCCTTGCCCGCTGCGGTGCGCACCATGCATGCTTACATGCTCCAGCAGCAGGCCGTCTTCTCGGTCGAGCTCGCCCAGCGCCTCGAAGGCACGCTGGCCGACTTGCAGCGCCTCCAGGGGCGCCAGTTGGAGCAGCTCAGCCTCGACCTCGAAAAGCAGCTCGAAACCGTGAAGCGCGGCCGCTTCGAGCAGAGGAGCCGCGACATTCACCGTGTGTTCGACGACTACCGGCGCTGGGTGGAAGACACCCTCACCACCGAGCCCCAACCCTGGATTCAGGTGCTCGCCGCTGTCTGCAACCCCAGCACTACCGCTGTTGCCGGAGCCTGACCATGCCCGTATTGGACGCCGTTCAAACCTTCGCCGGCATCACCAACGAAAACGAGTTCTACAGCCACCACTATCTGGCCGAAGTCTTCAAGGGCGACATCAAGGCCCGGCTCGATGCCTGGGAGGCCGCCGAAGCCAGTGATGAACGCCACCGCGCCCCGCACAAGCGCCTGCAAGCCTGGGCGCAAAAGTGGTTTGTGCTGCGCAGCCAGGTGCAGCGCGCCGGCGACGCAGCCGAGCGCTGGCGGCTGTTCACCCAGCTCCAGTCCGGTCTGCTGCAAGCCCTCGGCCACGCTGCCCCGGCCAAACTGCCGGTTGCGCACGAACTCGCCGCCGGCCAGCCCTTGCCCTTCTGGCAGCTGCAGCTGCCGCAGCTCGCCATCGTCCCCGCCTACCAGCCCGGTGCGGAAAACGAAGACCTGCTCGACCACCGCCTGATGAGCCTGCACTACGGCGGCGAACCGGTGCCCCAAGCCCTGCGGTCCGACACCTGGGCCGACCTGCTGTCCGACGCCGTTTTCGGTGCCGACACCCCGCCGCGCTACGCGTTGTTGTGCGGTCTGGACGAGTGGCTGCTGCTCGACCGCTACAAGTGGCCCAACAACCGGGCGCTGCGCTTCAACTGGGCCGACATCCTCGACCGCAAGGACGCCGACACCCTCAAGGCCTGTGCCGCGCTGCTCCACAAGGACTGTCTCGCCCCCGGCGAAGGCAACAGCCTGCTCGAAAGCCTGGACGAGAACGCCCACAAGCACGCCTTCGGTGTCAGCGAAGACCTCAAGCACGCCCTGCGCGAAGCCATCGAGCTGCTCGGCAACGAAGCCGCCCGCCAGCTGCGCGAACAGGCCGCCGACGCCAAGAAGGGCTTTTTCAGCGGCAAGGACCAGCTCGATGCCGGCGACCTCAGTCTGGAATGCCTGCGCCTGGTGTATCGCCTGCTCTTCATGTTCTACATCGAGGCCCGCCCCGAGCTCGGCTACGTGCCCATCGGCAAGAGCGACATCTACCTCAAGGGCTACAGCCTGGAGAGCCTGCGCGACCTGGAGATGCAGCCGCTCACCACGCCGCACGCCCGCGAAGGCCTCTACTTCGACGCCACGCTGCGCCGCCTCTTCAGGCTGGTCGCGGAAGGTACCGGCCTGGCGGCACCCACCCAGCATCAGCTCGGCGGGGCAGGGGGCAGCACCGTCGCCGGCGCCCGCGAAACCTTTGCACTCGCGCCGCTCGACAGCCGCCTGTTCGACGATGCCACTCTGCCGCTCCTTGTCAAGGTCCGCTTCCCCAACCACCTCTGGCAGACCGTCATCCGCCTCATGTCGCTCACGCGTGGTCAGGGCAGGGGGCGTCGCAGCGGCCGGGTCAGCTACCAGCTGCTGTCCATCAACCAGCTCGGTGCGGTGTATGAGGCGCTGCTGAGTTACCGTGGCTTCTTCGCGTCCGACGACCTCTACGAGGTCAAGCCCGCGCCCAAAAAGGGCAAGACTGCCACAGCCGAAGATGAGGACACCGACAGCGACGAAGAAGGCAACGACAATGCCAACGACAGCGATGCCGCCGACGACAGCGCCGGTCGCGGCCGCCGCAAGGGCAGTGGTGCCGCCTCGGACACCGACAAGCTCGACACCGCCTGGTTCGTCCCCGCCAGCCGCCTCTCTGAATACACCGAAGACGAGCGGGTCTACGACTTCACCGACGCCGGCCACCGCAAGCTGCGCATGTACCCCAAGGGCAGCTTCATCTATCGGCTGGCCGGGCGCGACCGCCAGAAAAGTGCCAGCTACTACACCCCGCAGGTCCTCACCCAGTGCCTGGTCAAGTACGCCCTCAAGGAACTGCTCGCCCCTGAAAACGGCCGGGTAAAGCAGGCCGACGACATCCTCACGCTCACCGTCTGCGAGCCGGCCATGGGCAGCGCAGCGTTCTTGAACGAGGCGGTCAACCAGCTTGCCGAGGCCTATCTGGAGCGGAAGCAACAAGAACTGGGCCGCCGCATCCCGCACGACCGTTACCCGCAGGAACTGCAGAAGGTGCGCATGTATCTTGCCGACCGCAACGTGTTCGGCGTGGACCTCAACCCGGTGGCGGTGGAATTGGCCGAAGTGTCGCTGTGGTTGAATGCCATCTATGGTGAGCTGGACGAAGAGGGCAACCCGGTCACCGACGCGCAAGGTAGGCCGCTGCCCGCCCGCGTGCCCTGGTTCGGCTACCAGCTCTTTGCCGGCAACAGCCTCATCGGCGCTCGCCATCAGGTGGTCAACGCCGCCGCGCTCAAGAAGGGCGCCAAGCCCGCCTGGTTTGATGAGCCGCCGCGCCGCGTTACCCTACAGGCGCCGCGCAAGCCGGACGAAATCTGGCACTTCCTGCTGCCCGACCCGGGCATGGCCCACTACACCGACAAGGCCGCCAAGGCGCTGTACCCGGACGACTTCGAGCGCCTCAAGAAGTGGCGACGCGACTTCACCCGCCCGCTGGAGCCCCACGAGGTCGCCCGCTTGCAGCAGTTGAGCGAGCGTGTGCAGGCCCTGTGGCAGGAACACACCCAGGCCCTGGCCCGCGACCGCGAACGTACCGAAGACGCCCTCGACCTCTGGCCGCATGACGCAGGTATCCAGCAGGGCGCCGCTTCATTTCAGACCGTTCGGCAGGGCGCCGCTTCATTTCAGACCGTTCGGGCTGAGCCTGTCGAAGCCCGTTTTCCGGGGAGCGCCCTTCGACAAGCTCAGGGCGAACGGGGGGTTGCAGGTGGGGCGGCCGCCATCACCCGCGCCCAGAAGGAAGCCATCCGCCGCGCCGGGCTCTTCAACGCCGATGGCGACCTTGCCACGCCTTTCCGCCGCCTGAAGCTGGTGATGGATTACTGGTGCGCGCTGTGGTTCTGGCCCATCGCCGAGAGCCGCAAGCTGCCCAGCCGCGAGGAATGGTGGCTGGAGGTCGGGGCCATTCTCGAAGGCAACGTGGTGGACCTCGCCCCACAGCGCGGGCTGGACTTCATGGAGCCGCCCGAACCCCAGCAGCTCCTGCCCGAGGTGCAGGGCGACATGTTCGGTGCCGTGCAGCCCACACTCGCCACCCAGCCCGCCGGCGCCAACCTGCACGACAAGTTCGGCCAGCTACGCATCAGCAAGCTGCGGCAGCATTTTCCGCGCATCGAGCAGGTGGAGGCGGTGGCCACCACCCAGCGTTTCCTGCACTGGGAGTTGTGCTTTGCGGATGTGTTGCTCGCGCGCGGCGGCTTCGACCTGATTCTGGGGAACCCGCCCTGGCTCAAGGTGGAATGGAACGAGGCCGGTATTCTGGGTGAGCGGAATCCGGTGTTTGCGGTGCGCAAGGTCCGCGCGAGCGAGTTGGCCAAGCTGCGGGCGCAGGCTTTCGACGACTTTCCCGGCCTGCAGGTCGCGTGGACCGAGGAGTTGCAGGAGGCGGAAGGCACGCAGAGCTTCCTCAATGCGGTACAGAACTACCCGCTGCTGAAGGGGGTGCAGACCAATCTCTACAAGTGCTTCATGCCGTTGGCCTGGGGATTGAACAGTGCGCAGGGGGTGACCGGGCTGCTGCATCCGGAAGGGCCGTATGACGATCCGAAGGGCGGCACCTTGCGTGAGGCGGTGTATGCGCGGCTGCGGCGACACTTTCAGTTCGTGAACGTCAAGAAGCTGTTTTCAGAAATTCTCCATTGGGTGACGTACTCGGTAAATGTCTATGGCTCACCCTGCAACGCCCCGAGTTTTGACCACGCTGCTAATCTCTTCGTCCCTGCCACGATTGATGCCTGCTATCTGCAGGATGGAACAGGTGTGCCTGGCGGAATTAAGAACGACGAAGGCGATTGGAACACTGCTGGTCACCGTGACCGAATCGTGCGGGTGAATGAAACGGCGCTCGCCACCTTCGCCCGCCTGTACGACGAACCCGGCACCCCGGCCCGCCGCGCCCGCTTGCCGGCCCTGCATGCCGGAGCGCTGAGCGGCGTGTTGCAGAAGCTGGCGGTGTATCCGCGCCGGCTGGCGGATTTGGCTGACGGCTACTTCTCGACGGTGATGTTCGACGAAACCTACTCGCAGAGGGACGGCACCCTCATTCGCCGCTCTTCCAGCGACGCCGGCTTCCCTGTCAGTCAGGAAGACTGGGTGCTCTCCGGCCCGCATTTTTTCGTCGCCAATCCGTTTTACAAGACGCCGAGAAAGAACTGCAACACGCCCTTGGCGTATGACTCGATTAGTCTTGAAACCTTGCCCGACGACTACCTGCCGCGCACCAACTACCGCCCCATGGCCGACCGCGCCGAATACCTGCGCCGCACGCCACGGGTGAGCTGGGTGGAAGAGGGCGAGACGCAGGGGCGGGCGGTGACGGAGTTTTTCCGGTACGTGAACCGCAGACGCATCAGTACCAGCATGGAGCGGACGCTGATTCCGACAATCGTTCCGCCCGGAGCCGCCCATATTCACCCTGTCCTTTCTCTCGCATTTCGGACGGCCTCCGAGCTTATCGATGTTGCAGGTATCACAGCCTCGGTTGTTGCGGACTTCTTCATCAAGTCGACAGGTTTGGGCGATTTGTACGACTCGACTCTTGGCAGGCTGCCACACGTCACCGCACCAGGTATTTCGGCTCGCACTCTCGCCCTCAACTGCCTCACCACCCACTACGCCCCCCTGTGGGAAGAAGTCTTCGACCCCGACTTCGCCGACCAGTGCTGGAGCCAGCCCGATAACCCGCGCCTGCCGCAGGATTTCTGGCCCAGCCTCACCCGCGACTGGACCCGCCACTGCGCGCTGCGCAGCGACTACGCCCGCCGTATGGCGCTGGTGGAAATCGACGTGCTGGTCGCCCAGGCCCTCGGTCTGACGCTGGACGAGCTGCTGCTCATCTACCGTGTGCAGTTCCCGGTGATGCAACAAAACGAACGGGACACCTGGTACGACATTCACGGCCGCATCATTTTCAGCCGCAACGTTGGCCTGGTCGGCGTCGGCCTGCCGCGCAAGGGTGGTCGCAGCACCCCCAAAACCCGCATCACCACGCCCGACGGCGAGGGCACGCAACTGAGCCACGAAGGCGCCTTCGGCTGGGAAGACCTGTGGACCTACCCCGCCGAAGGTGCCGATGAGGCCACGGTGAAGCAGGGCGGCAGCCCCAAAGTGCCCGACGGCACCGTCATCACCCAGTGGGTGCTAGATGACACCCTCCCCGGCGGCCCCCGCACCGTCGAGCGCAGCTACACCGCCCCCTTCGCCCGCGCCAATAGGGAAGAGGATTACCGGCTCGCGTGGGCGTTTTTCGAGAACAACGCATGAGAACCACGCGCTTGGAGAAACCCACACTCGCCGACCTCGGCTATCCCGTCGCCGCAGGCGTGCTGCGCACGATTCAAGACCGGGACAAGTGCTGGTACCCCTTGGACGACCTTCGGCGTGGCGTACAGGCAAAAGCGGAGCGGACGCTGCTGAACCAAATCTGGGCTGATATCGAGAAGACGCTTGGTTGGCGTCCCGTCTTTCCCTCGGGCAAGGGGCGCGGTAAGCAGTAGTAGGCAGAGAGCACCGGCCGACTTGTCTGCCGCTGCTCACTCATTCTTGATATGTGCGTACATATGGCGCACAATAGCTGCGTTATTTTTGAGGAAAGCCCCATGAACTCCCTGACCAAGGACACCCGTCTGCACATTCGTTGCGACCAGGAGGTGCGCCGTCTGCTCGACAAGGCGGCAGCCTATGCACACATGAGCGTGTCGGAATTCGTGCTGAGAAACGCAGTCGAGCAAGCGCAGACGCTGGTTCAGCAGCACGAGGCCATTACGCTGTCGCAGCAGGATTTCAGCGCCTTTCTCGATGCGTTGGACATGCCTGCTCAGCCGGCTCCGGCCTTGCAGCGGGCGTTTGACCGTCACGCCAACCAGGTGCGCTGAGTGGAGTACCGCATTCGCGCGCTGGACAGCGAGGTCGAGACGGCCGGTTTCCGATGCGGGGAGGCTGCGCTGGATGAATACCTGCAGCGCTATGCCAGGCAGGACATCAAGCGCGGGGTGGCGCGGGTGTTTGTGGCGACTCCGGCCGACCAAGGCAGCGTGGTCGCAGGTTTTTACACGCTGAGCGCCGCCAGCATCGCGTCTGAGCAGTTGCCCGAGACCCTGCGCAAGAAGCTGCCGCGCTATCCCGTCCCTGCCGCGCTGCTCGGCCGGCTTGCCGTGAGTGAAACCGCGCAAGGGCGGGGCCTGGGTTCCATCCTGCTCGCCGATGCCTGCAAGCGCATTGTGGCTGCCAGCCAGACGCTCGCGGTGGCAGCCATCATCGTCGATGCCAAGTCGCCGGCTGCGGCCGCGTTCTACCAGCACTTCGGGTTCATCGAGCTGCCTGGTCAGCCCGGGCGCTGGATGTTGCCGCGCGCACACTTCGCCCAAGGACTCTGACCTTCTGACATGCTGCCTTCCCTCCTAGCCAAGGACATCCAGACCGGCCTGAAGCAGTTCCTCGTTGCCGCGTTCGAACCTGCCGACCCCTTCATGCATGGGCTGATGCGCCGCTTTGTCGAGGATGAAGCTGCCTGGCTCAAGGGGCCTTACGTGCAGGCGGGGTTGCCCTTTGTGCCGGGCGCGGCCGGGCGGGACTTCTTCGGGGGCTTCCAGACCGAGTTCCCGGCCTTCAGCCACCAGGAGCAGGCCTGGCAGCGCCTCTCCAGCCAGCACGCGGCGGCCCACACCCTCGTGGCCACCGGCACGGGCAGCGGGAAAACCGAGTGTTTTCTGTATCCGGTGCTGGACCACTGCGCCCGCGCCCGGCAGGCCGGGGAAGGGGGTATCAAGGCGCTGGTCATCTATCCGATGAACGCGCTGGCCACCGACCAGGCGCGGCGTATCGCGGAACTGGTTGCCAGCGCACCCGCCTTCGCGGGACTGCGTGTTGGACTTTATGTTGGTGGTAACACGGGTAACGCGGGTGAGGGCATGGTGATGACCCCGCACGCGGTCATCACCGACCGGGCCACGCTGCGCAAGTACCCACCTGACATCCTGCTGACCAACTACAAGATGCTCGACTACCTGATGCTGCGGCCGATGGACCGCCAGCTCTGGGCCTCGAACACGCCGACCACGCTGCGCTACGTGGTGGTCGATGAACTGCACACCTTCGACGGTGCGCAGGGTACGGACCTGGCCCTGCTTCTGCGTCGGCTGCGGGCGCGCCTGAAGATCGACCCGCAACATCTGATTTGCGCCGGCACTTCGGCCACGTTGGGTGGCGGCTCGGATACCGCACCCCTGCGCGAGTACGCCCGGCAGGTGTTCGGCGTACCCTTCGAGCCCGACTCGGTGGTCGTGGAAAACCGCCAGTCGGTGGGGGTGTTTCTGGAAGATGCGATGGTGGACTTCATGTTCAGCTTCCATCGTGAGTGGGTCGAAGCGCTGGAGCCTGCGCACTATCGGTCCCCAGAGGCGGCGGTGGCCGCGTGGTTTGGCCTCTTCTTCCCGGATGAGCCTCCGCCGGCGGATGTGAGCGACCCCGCTTGGCGCAAGGCGCTTGGGTCTTTGCTCAAGCGCCACCAGTTGTTCGTGAACCTGCTCAAGCTCCTCAAAGGCGGGGTGATGAGCTACGACATGCTGACCGAGGCCTTCGCGCGCAACATGCCCAATGCCCGCAAGGGTGAGATTCGGCAGGTACTCGACGCCCTGCTGGTGTTGATGGCCTGGGCCTTGCGGGAGGGCAAGCAGCCACTGGTCACGCTGCGCGTGCAGGTGTGGGTGCGGGAACTGCGGCGCATGGTCGGCAAGCTCGCGGCTGACCCTGAAGAGGTCAGACTGTGCAGCGAGCGGGATTTACCGGGTGAGCGTGACGGGGTGTATCTGCCGATGGTGCAGTGCCGGCAGTGCCGCACCACCGGATGGATTTCACGTCTGGTGCAGGGCAGCAGCAAGCTCTCCACCAACCTCGAGGAAATCTACAACACATGGTTCTCGCGACGCCCGGAAGCGACGCGCTTCTACGCGGCACGCAGCATTGGTCGACCACTGGCCGAGGGCATTGGGGAGCTGGTGTGCGTGAGCTGCGGCAACGTGCAGCAGGGCAAGGAGGCGTGCCTCGCCTGTGGGCATCAGACCCTGATGCCGATTTACCGTGTTACGGCGCAGCAGACCCGCGTGGTCGGGCAGGCGCAATACACCCACCACGACCCGACCTGCCCGGCTTGCGGCGAACGTGGCGAGCTTCAGCTGCTCGGTGCGCGTAACGCGACCTTGGGCTCGCAGGTGGTGGAGAACAGCTGGGCCAGCCCCTACAACGATGACAAGAAGCTGATTGCCTTCTCCGATTCGGTGCAGGATGCCGCGCACCGCGCAGGTTTCTTCGGTGCCCGGACCTACATGAACAATGTACGCACCGCGTGGGCGCATGTGATGGATGAAGTGGGGCTCAAGGCGATGGCCTGGCCGGCTTTCATCGAGCGGGCGCATGCCCGGTTCAATGCGCCGGGCTCGGTGCTGCACATGGAGCCGGCGCGGCTGGTGTCGGAGTTCCTCGGGCCGAACATGGCCTGGCAACACGATTGGTCGGTTGAGCTGCTGCAGAAGAATTACCTGCCGGCAGACAGTCGCCTGCCAGCCAAGGTGAAGAAGCGCCTGCTGTGGCAGCTCTTCAGCGACCTGACCTACCTTAGCCAGCGTGGCCGGACCCTTGAGCGTATCGGCAAGGCGGTGCTGGCGGTGCCTTGGACGAGGCTCGAACCCCTCGCCGGGCGGCTGCTGGACGTGTTTCGGGAGCAATACGGCGTGCAAGGCATCGAGCAGGCCACCATTGCCCAATGGCTGTGGGGGATGCTCACCCGCATGCGTCAGCGCGGTGGAGTACTGGACCCTGAGTTGCGTGTGTATGCGGAGGATGGCAACGTTTTTGCGCTGACCAAGACGGCGGGACGAGGGGAGTGGCTGCCAGGGATGGGGGCGAACACCCCAAGGCCCATCTTCGTGACCCTTGGCAAGCACAATGACTTTGACAAGCTCGTCGGTTCGGGCCGGCCGACTTGGTACGAACGCTGGGCGAGCGTGGTGCTGGGGCCGCAGATGTTGCTGGCCAAGGGCATGGCGGCAGACCTCTACGATGAAGCCATCCGCCTGCTGGTGGCTGAAGGGGTGCTTATCAGGACGGGCCATCACCTGGGCGACACCCTTGCGCTGAATCCGGATGCGTTGACGCTGTTTGGCGAGGTGGCTTTCGTGGCGACCGAAGGGAACAAGCGTCGTCTGGCGGTACCACGTGAGGATGCCGAGCATCTGCTCGGAATGCCTTGCCTGGATGCCCTGGACGCCCATTACGAAGCGCTGATTCCGGATGCGCGGGACTGGTGGGCGCGACGATTCAGCCAGGGCGATTTGCGCCGCGTCATCCCGGCAGAACACACCGGCTTGCTGGAGCGCGCCATGCGTGAAGCGCTGGAAAACCGCTTCAAGGACAAACATCCGCGCTCGTGGTACGAGAACCTGCTCTCGGCCACCCCGACGCTGGAGATGGGGGTGGATATTGGCAGTCTGTCCTCGGTGTTGCTGTGCTCGGTGCCTCCAAATCAGGCGAGCTTCCTGCAGCGGGTCGGTCGGGCAGGGCGTCGCGATGGCAATGCGATGACCACTATTCTGGCCGATGGCAACAGCCCGCACGACCTCTACTTCTTTGCCCAGACCGAGGAAATGATTTCCGGCGAGGTGTCACCGCCTGGGGTCTTTCTGCAGGCTGCCGAGGTATTGCGCCGGCAGCTCTTTGCCTATTGCATGGACGACTGGGTGGCGGGCCTGGGCAGCCAGAACGCGCTGCCCGAGAAAACCTCACAGGCACTTGATGTGATGGAGGGAGGCAAACTCGACCGGTTTCCGTATCTCTTCACCGACCATGTGCTGGCCCATGAGACGCGGCTTTTCGAGGGCTTCATCAAGCTGCTCGATGGGGACGTGGACGAGGTGGTGCGTACCCGGTTGCTGGATTTCATGCAGGGCCAGGGGGAGTCGGATGGCTTGCGCAGCCGCGTGCTCAAGGCGCTGACCGAGCTGCTGGAGGAGCGGCGCAGCTACAAGAAGCGCAAGGACGAGCTCGACAAGATGGTCAAGCAGCTCAAGCAACAGCCGCAGGACGAGGCGACCAAGGTCGAAATCGACGAGTTGCTGCGTGAACGCGACAAGTTCATCGAACTCATCAAGGAAATCAACGCCCGAGACCTGCTTGGTACGCTGACCGACTACGGCCTGATTCCGAACTATGCTTTTCCTGAAGCTGGGGTGCAGCTGAAGTCGGTGTTGTGGCGCCGTCGTGGTGTCGACGAGCCGGGTCAGGGCAGTTACGTCACGCTCAACACGCTGAAGTACGAGCGCCCGGCGCAGTCGGCGCTGTCCGAGTTCGCCCCGGAAAACCGCTTCTACGCCAACCAGCGGCGTGTGGAAGTCGACCAAATCAACATGAACCTCGCCAAGGCTGAGGACTGGCGTTTCTGCCCAAGCTGTCAGCACATGCAGAACCTGACCGTTGAGCCGGATGTGCATCCGGTGTGTCCCCGCTGTGAGGATGCGATGTGGAGCGATGCCGCCCAGCGACGGACCTTGCTGCGCTTTCGACAAGCCATTGCCAACAGTAACGATGCGGAAGTGCGCATCGATGACAGTGCCGAAGACCGGGAGCCGAAATACTACGTAAGGCAGTTGATGGCGGACTTCCTGCCAAGCAGCGTGCGCGAAGCGTGGCAGATTGGGGATGGTGCCTTGCCGTTCGGCTTCGAGTTCATCTCGCGAGTGACTTTCCGTGACGTGAACTTTGGGGAACTGGCCAAACCGGGCGAGGCCTTCAAAGTGGCCGACAAGGAGGCCTCAAGGCCAGGTTTTCGTTTGTGCCGATACTGCGGCAAGGTGCAGAAACCGCCCAAGCGTAATGGCGAGACGGCCGAGCAGACCCATGGCTTCGACTGCCGCAAGCACGGCAGCAACGACCCGACCAACCTGCTGGAGTGCCTGTATCTCTATCGCGAGTTCGAGTCCGAGGCACTGCGCATCCTGGTGCCTTACACCAAGAACGGTGTGGATGAGCGGGTCGTGCAGTCCTTCATGGCGGCGCTGCAACTAGGCCTCAAACGGCGTTTTGGCGGCAAGGTGGACCACCTGCGCATGGTGCAGCAGGATGAACCCGGCAAGGACGGTGGTCCGCGCAAATTCTATGTGATGCTCTACGACTCGGTACCCGGCGGGACGGGGTATCTGCATCAGTTGCTGGCACACGATGCCGCCACGTTGGCCGATGTGCTGCGCATGGCGCTCGATGCGGTGACCCACTGCGTCTGCAATGCCGACCCGGAAAAGGACGGCTGCTACCGTTGCCTGTACCAGTACCGACTGGGTCGCAGCATGGAAAAGGTGTCACGCGACAACGCCAAGGCGGTGCTGACCGACCTGGTCGGGGCGCTGGACCAGTTGCAGCGGGTCGATACGATTTCAGACATCTTCATCAACCCGAACTTTGATTCGGTACTTGAGGCGCGCTTCATCGAGAGCCTGAAGCGATTGAGTGGCGTTGGCGGGCTGCCGCTGGTCAAGCTCGTGCAGGACGTGGTGAATGGCAAGGCGGGTTGGGTGCTGGAGGTCGGGAGCCAGCGTTATCGCATCGAGCCGCAGTGTGAGTTGGGGCCGATGCTTAATCTGAGCACCTGGAGCAAGCCGGACTTCGTCATCTGGCCGTGGTCGGCGAGCTCGAAGCGCAAACCGATTGCGGTGTTCTGCGATGGTTGGGCGGACCACCAGCACTGTTTGCGGGAGGATGCGCAAAAGCGCAGCGCCATCCTGGCCAGCGGGCAGTGCTGGGTGTGGTCGGTGACCCATGACGATGTGAAGGCCGCACTCGCCGGCAGTCTTGACCATGACCTCGACCCGCTACCCGTTGTGCTCTCACGCCACGACGGCAGCAAGGCGCCGTCGCATATTCCGCGCGCCCAGGAGAAAGCCTTTACCCAGCATGCGGTGGCGCGTCTGCTTGCATGGCTGGCCACGCCCGTTGTGAGCGGGAGCGACGCGGGTGCGGTGGCGCAGTTGCAGCGCAATGCGCTTTGGCTGGGCTTCTTGATGATTCCTTCGACACCCGCCGACAAGACGGCATGCGACGGCCAGCTTGCGCAGTGGTTGCCGCGCTTGCCCGAGACGGTGAAGACTCCCGGTGGTGGCTATGCGCCCAGTGTCGGCCTGAGCAAGGGGCCAACCACATTTGTTGGCTGGTGGCCCTTGGCGTGGGGGGCTCCGAATCCGCCGGCATCGAATTGGCGGGCGCCCGGGGTTGTGGTCCTGGACGAGGCGGCAGCTGAGAGCGCCGAGCAGCTACACACGGCCTGGCGTCGCTGGCTGCAGCTCGTCAATGCGATGCAGTTCCTGACCGGTACGCTGATGGTCACCGGAAGCGGTCTCGATGGCCATGACTACGAACTGCTGCAGAGCAGTGGGGGCGCGCCGGGGGCGCCGTCTGCCGGTGCTTCGGGGCAGGCGGCCTTGCTCGCGGTGTGGGAGACGACCCTGGAGCAAACCCTGGACGGCCTGCGTCCGGGCCTGCGCCGCCTTGCAGAAGCCGGGGCGGGAGTCCCTGAGGTGGGGCTGGAACTGGCCGACGAGAAGGGCAGGGTGCTGGCCGATGCGGAGCTTGCCTGGTCGACTGAAAAGCTGGTTGTGCTGCGTGACGACCAGGCCGACCTGAACGAAGTCTGGACCGCGGCGCAGTGGACAGTGGTGGAACTGGACGAGGGTTTGGTTACCGTGAATGGCGCCCCCTGGCCGGGCGCAGTGGCGACCGCACTGAGCCTGACTCTGAACAATGAGGACGAACAATGAGCTTCAAGCCGAAGGTCGCATTGGCGCAGGACTTCTTGCTGCAACTCGCCCGCTTGCCGGTGTCGGTGCACTCCAAAGTGATGAAATGGGCCATCCGGTTCCAGGCGGACCCGACGAGTTCCGGGATCAACTACGAGAACATCAATGGTGCCAAGGACCCGAACCTGAAGTCGGTTCGACTCGACAAGGACTGGCGCGGCATCGTATTCAAGCCCTCGAAGGGCGATGTCTATGTCTTGCTCTATGTCGACCACCACGACGAAGCCTACCGCTGGGCCGAGAACCGCAAGCTGACCATCAACCCGGTGACCGGGGCCATGCAGATGGTCATGCTGGAGCATGTGGTCGAGCAGGAGGTCGAGCAGGAGGTCGAGAGGCGTTCCCCGGAGCAGAAAGTTTCGGAATACCCCGCCACTGCGCAGCCTGTAGAGCCGGTTGCCGCGCCGCTCTTTGGTGAGCTTTCCGACACTGAGTTGATGAGTCTTGGCGTGCCGGAAGAGCTCCTCCCGGCGGTGCGGAAAATCAGCTTGGAAGAGGCGCTGGACGCCTTGCAGCCCAGGTTGCCGGCCGAGGCTTATGAGGGCCTTTTTCTGGTGGCGGCGGGTGACAGCGTGAGTCAGGTTCTGCAGGCGCGAGAGACCCGGGTGGACCAAGCCATCGATACCAGCGATTTTGCTGCCGCGCTTGCGACAGCCGAATCCCAGTCGCGTTTCGTGGTGGTCGATGACGATGAGGCCATGCTGGCCATCATGAACGCACCGCTTGCCCAGTGGCGCGTCTTCCTGCACCCGACGCAAAACAAGCTCGCGCGCGGTGACCGTAGCGGTCCGGTGCGGGTGCTGGGGGGGGCGGGTACTGGCAAGACGGTGCTCGCGATGCATCGTGCAAAATGGCTGGCGGAGAACCGGGCTTTGGACGGTAAGAAGGTGCTCTTCACCACCTTCACGCGTAACCTCGCCCTCGATATCGAGGAGAACCTGAAGACGCTGTGCAGCGCGGACACGATGTCGAAAATTGAGGTGAAGAACCTCGACGCTTGGGTAGCTGGGTTCATGCGTGCGCGCAAGTTGGAGCACCGCATCGTCTACGACCGCAAGCAGGACGGGGCGCTGCAGGCCTGGCAGTCGGCACTGGCCACCAAGGACGCCACGCTTGACCTTCCCGACAGCTTCTACTTGGATGAGCTTGAGCAGGTGGTGCTGGCGCAGGGCCTTACTACCCTCGACCAGTATCGGACGGCGCGTCGGATTGGCCGTGGCGTGATTCTGAGCCGTGCCAAGCGCGATGCGGTGTGGCCGGTGTTCGAGGAGTATCGCGGGCAACTCGCGTCGCGCAAGCTCAAGGAGGTCGATGACGCCTACCGGGAAATTGCCGAGATGATTGCCACCGGGCAGGGCTCGGAGCTTGGCTACGCAGCCATTGTCATTGATGAGACGCAGGACTTCGGGCCCCAGGCCTTGAAGCTGCTGCGCGCGATGATTGCGCATGGACCGAACGACCTCTTCTTCGTCGGCGACGGGCACCAGCGTATTTACAGCCGTAACCGTGCGGCGATGAGCCGCTGTGGCATCGACATCCGCGGTCGCTCGCGCAAGCTCTACCTGAACTACCGCACCACGGACGAAATCCGCAGCCAGGCGGTAGCGTTGCTCGAAGGTTGCGAAATCGATGACCTCGATGACGGTCACGACGAGAGCAAGCGATATAAGTCGCTATCGCATGGGCCGGCGCCGGAACTGCTGAAGACCCCCGGCTTGGAGGAGGCAGCCCAAGCCGCCATCGCTTTTGTCCGGCAGTGGCGTGCGACGCAAGCTGAGAACGAAAGCCTGTCCTTCTGCGTGGTGAGCTTTAGCGAGAAAAGCCGTGACGCACTGGGGCAGCAACTCCAGGCTGCCGGCATCGCCTCCGTGCCCATCACGGCGCAGAGCAACCACGCCGATGCGCGCAACGTCGTGCATTTGGCCACGATGCACCGCGCCAAAGGGCTGGAGTTCGACTGCGTCATCGTGGTGGCGCCGGAGAGCTATCTGGGGCCTGCGGAGGAGACGGCGGGACAGCGTCGGTTGCTGTACGTGGCGCTGACGCGGGCCAAACGCGGTGCGCTGTTGTTGCAGGTTTGAGTCTGTAGCTCGGCGTGATATCAGCGTAAGCAATTGCGTATCAGACCTTAGAGATGAAAATTGACTACTGAAGAGCAACAGCTTGAAGCGTACTTGGCGGGGCTTGATGTGATGGCACTGCGCAAGCTCATCCTCGAAGCATCCTGGCGCGACGACGCCCTGCGCGAAAAGCTGTTGATGGCTGCGACGGTGGCCGAGAGCTCCGGGCTTTCCGACTTACGCAAAGTGGTCAAGCAGGCCACTCGCACCAACGGCTTCATTGAGTATTGCGAGGCGGGAAACTACGCCAATCGCCTGGAAGACCTTGCAGAACTGCTGTCGCAGCGCATCGCCGATGGCCAGCCGGAGCTCATCGAAATCATCGAGGAAGCTATCGTGCTCGCCGAAGAGGCCTTGCAATACATTGACGATTCCGGCGGCGAGGTGATGCCGGCGATTGTTGAGCTGCGAAGGGTGCATCTGGCTGCCTGTAACGCCCTGCATTCCGACCCCGTTGCCCTGGCCGAGCGCCTGTACAGTTTTCAGATGGATGGTCAATGGGGCACCTTTCATGAGGTGCTCCCGGACTACGCTGAAGCGCTGGGCGAAGAAGGGTTGGCCGCCTATCGGCAGCGGGTCGAGCGCGAGTGGTTGGCCCTGCCGACCCTGGGTCCCGAGCACTATCGCAGCGACTGGAGCACGCGACGCTTCCAGGTGGAGTCGGCGATGAAGGACATCGCCCGCTGCGTGGATGACTTCGAACTGCTCGTGGCCATTCAGGCAAAGAATCTGTCGTCCCCGTCGTGTTTTCTGACGCTGGCCGGATTGTTTCGTGACCAAGGCCACAAGGAAGAGGCGCTGCGCTGGGTGGAGCAGGGGATTGCGGCGTTTCCGAATATGCGCAATGACGAACTCCTGAGCCTTGCCATCGAGCTTCAGCTGGCGCTTGGGCAGCATGCGGAGGTGGAGCGGCTCGCCTGGCAGCGCTTCGAGCAGGACCCTGGCTGTGGTCCATTCTTCAAGTTGATGGAGGCGGCTGACCTGATTGGGTGTGAGGCAGCGCTGCGCAAGCGGGCGCTCGACTTCCTGTGGCAGAAGGTCGCTGAGGAAGAAGCCGCCGATAGTCCCGTTAACCGCAGTTCATGGGGCAAACCCCGCCGGGGCGACATCGTCTTCATCTTTCTTCGCGAGGGCGATGCCGAGGCCATGTGGGATGCGTTTATCGGGGGCAAGGTCGATGTTGGCCTGTGGGAGCCGGTGGCCGATGCGCGGGGCAAGACGCACCACGAGGATGCGATAGCGCTCTACAAGCGTTTGCTTCCGCATCGGGTTGAAGGAGGTTCGCGCGGTTCCCACTATGGGGAGGCCTTTGCCATCGTCAAGAAAATCCGCGCACTGCGAGTGGCGCACAAGCAGTTGGGCATATTCGGCGACGAACTCGCGGAAATCCGGATGGAGTGGAAGCGCAAGCGGAACTTCATGAAACTGCTCGATGCGCTGTGACCCCATCCCACTCATGGCACTGAGGCGCTCGGGTTGCCACGACCAGTGTGCAGTCGAGGCGCCGTCTCGTTCCAAATCAAGGCGTCTCAAGCGGTGGCCGACTGAATCTCCTCTCGGCCGTATCTTGGTTATGCACCTCTCCCAGGCAAGCATCTCAAGGCTGTTGAGCGACCCCACTAAAGTGCCCGTCGACCAACTCCTCACCCTGCTGATGCACTTCGACGCCGAGCTCGTCATCCGCCCACGCTCAGGAGGCAGTTCGGCGGCTTCAGGTCCTTGTGCGAGCCCTTGGTAATGGCAGGTCGACCGTCGAGATGCCCTTCAGGTACAGCCACGGCAGCGCTGCCGACACCCGCGCCGAGCGGCGCACGTAAAACTGCTGCACCTCCACCTCAACCGCCTTCTGGATCAGATCCCGCGCACCGCGACGGATCAGATCCTCCAGCGACAGACCCACTTCCGATTGCTCAACCGATTGCTGACAGGAAACCGGGCACGGTGCCATACCTGTGCTGACTGAAAACGGCCGACTGTCTTTGGTGATGCTCAGTGACGAAGGGGAGGCTACAGACGCATTGCACTGGGCCATCGCGGAGATTTTTATCTCAGACCGCTACCGCAGGCTGTATTTCATGGGCCGGGCTCAGACCGTGCCCGGTACCCGGAAAATCAGGCGGATTATTTTTGAGCGGGTGGTTGAGAGAACGTAGTTTCAGGGCGATGAAGTCGATGTGTCCGTGCGCCGGGTCAATTTCATTGAGTGAAGAGGCTCACGGATGCGCGTGTTCTGGCTCATCTGGTGAGCGTTACCGGCTTCGCGTGCCGTTGAGCAACGCAACGGAGCTTGCGATGGATATCATGCTTCACCCGTTTGGAGCAAAAAGGGATCGCTGACCCTCGGGCAGCGATGTAGGGCAAAAGTCAGTGAGGATGGATGATGTTGTGGTGGCGTAAAAAGAAAACATATGAAGCGGTGGGAGTTGAGTCCGCCCGCGAGCAACTGCTGATGGAGAAGGTACGGGCTGAACGTTCCGAGTATCGCTGGAACGTGCTCAAGCGCAGTTTCTATGCGGTCGCGGCAGTTGTGCTGGTGGGCACTTATGTCTACATGATCGGCAATGCTCGGGGCTGGTTCGAGCGCGAAGGCGACCGTTCCAGTGAGGTGCCGATCATCAGAATCAACGGAGAGATTTCCGGGCGTTCGGAAACCGCCAGCGCGGATGCGCTCATCGCGGCCCTGCGCAAAGGCTTCAAGCACGATGGGCAGCACATCATCTTGCACATCAACTCGCCGGGGGGCTCGCCTTCCGAAGCGGAACGGGTGTCCAAGTTCATCGAGGCCCAGAAGGCCAAAACCAAAAAGAATGTTGTTGCGGTGTGCGGTGCATCGTGCGCCTCTGCGGCATACATGATTGCGGTGTCCGCAGATGAGGTGGTGGCGGGCGATTATTCGATGGTGGGTAGCATCGGTGCGATCATCGGCGCATGGAACGTTTCCGCCGTGGCGGAACGCTTGGGCGCGAAGTACCACGTCTTCGCCTCTGGCAAGGAAAAATCGATGCTCAATCCGTTCGTGCCTGTGTCCGAAGAGGGGGCCAGTCGTGCGGAAGAAATCGTTGGCCGGGTAGGGGAGCGGTTTGCCGAAGAGGTGCAGAAACAGCGCGAAAGCCTGTCCAAGGATGAGGCCAATATCTTCAGCGGCGGGGTCTGGGTGGGGCAGGATGCCTTGGCGCTTGGTCTGGTGGACCGGCTCGAAACCTACGACGAAACCATCGAGCGGCTGTACGGGGAAGACGCCAGGCGGGTCATCATGAACCGTGCCAAGACGCCGATTGAGCGGGCACTTTCCAGCTCGATCCAGATGTTCATTGATGCGGTGAAGCCCAGCGCATACGGTGGCTTGACCGGTTCCTGATCGCGCCGGACACCGAATACCGCTGGCGGGTGAGCCGCGCGCTCGACCAGCGTATTCCCCATCACCGCGTGCTTACAGAGCTTGAGGGGCGGCCCTTGTTCTTGCCCAAAACGCCCCGCATGTATCCCCGGCGCGAGGTGCTTGAGTGGCGGCTATCACGTCTGGATGCACGCTGATCCTGTGGCAGTTTGCTGCACGCTTGAAGGCGTGTTCGGTTGAAGCTCAATGCAACACCCGCCCATTCCCGCAGCAGTCCAGAAACCCCTTGCCGCTGCCGCACGGGCAGGGCGGGTTGTCGCGCCAGGCCTGCGCTTCTTCCCCGCGCTGCATCGCCTGCATGGCCGTATCGGCCTGGTGTGCGGCGATCTGTATCCACACCGCTTCGAGTACGTGGGGCAGATGCTCGGTCAGGGCATCGCACTGCTCACGGCTCATCGGCCGCTCCAGCGCACCCCGCTGCAACAGCGGATCGAGCTGAACCTGTAATTCTTCACAACACTCACCCAGCCGATAAACCGACCATAGCCCTTGCTCGATTTCCGGCACCCTCAGCAGCTCCGCCCACACATCACGGCAGCGGTTCATGCCGAGCAAAAACCCCGCACCCCACACCCGCCCGTCGGCAAGCTCGCCTCCATCGTCGTGCGGGTACATGCGCACCATCGGCGCAAACAGATAGTCCGGATCGTCGAGTGCCGCCTCGACATCGGCACGCATCAGGGCCAGCAGATGTGCAAAACGGCGACTGAGCGCCTCGTCAGGGACCGGGCAGGGGGTTGCAGAGGAGGGCGAAGACACACTCGGGTCAGGGGGTACCCAACCCAGCAAGTCCGCCACGTGCGCTTCGACCGGTACGGTATCGCCTGCCATGACCAGAGCGGTCAGAAGGCCATGCAAGGCATCCGGCGACAAGTTCATCCCCGGCAGCGAAGCGTGCAGCATCTCCAGCTCATCGAGATCACTTTCGGTCATTCAAAAGCCCTGCCCAAATGGAAATTGTGCCAAGTTTAACGTCATCTTGGCGCGCATCCACCAGCGGCAATTCGATGAACCCCCATGCTCATGGACGAGTACCTGAATCCTGAACCATGTTCAAAAGCTTTTGACACAGTAGAAATAATAATCAAAAAGATTAGGAGGTGTACAGCTCTCGGGTCCGTATGTAGAATCCAACGTCATCATTACAACCACGAGAATCCGTTGGGAACGGACGTTCAGGAGGCGGGAGGCGCGCAGCGCGAGCGGCTCGCCCACATAGATTTCAGACTCTTCTTCCTCGGTGAGGTGTCACGCGCGGACATCTCCGGGAGATTCGACGTCGCTCCCGCAGTCGCGACGAGAGATCTCGCGCGCTATCGAACGCTCGCCCCGAACAACATACGCTTCGACGGAAGCTCCAAGATCTATCGCTCGACCGACGAGTTCGGCCCCGTGTTCGAGCACTCTCTCGACCGCGTCCTGTCGGCTCTGTCGAAGGGCTTCGGGGACGGGCTTGGAGGCTCTGCTGGCGCTCTGATTCCCTGCGAGTATCCTTCCCCGATAAACCGCCCCGCCATCGAGGTCCTGGCAGCGGTTACTCGGGCCATCGCCGGACGACGCGTTCTGTCCGTCTCCTACGTCTCCTCTTCCAGTGGGGCGACCGAGCGCGAAATCGTCCCGCTCGCTCTGGCTGACAATGGCTTGCGCTGGCACGTCCGCGCCTTCGACCGCAGAACCTCCTCGTTTAGAGACTTCGTACTGACGCGTCTTCTCACCGTTCGAGTTCTGCCCGGAGCTCCGTCGGCCGAGGAGAGCGTCGAGCGCGACGCCCAGTGGTCCCGCGAGGTCGAGATGGAGGTCGTTCCCCATCCGGACTTTCCTCGCCCGGAACTGGTCGCCCTGGACTATCCGATGACCGACGGAGCACTGCGCATTCGGGCCAAGGCTGCTCTGGCCGGATACGTCCTGCGTCGCTGGAGCGTCGACTGCTCGGAGAACCACTCCCTGCGGGGCCCCGAGTATCGCCTCTGGCTGAGGAATCGCTCCGCGCTGAACGGCGTGGACAGCGCCTCCATCGCCCCCGGCTATCTTCCCGAGGACGGTGACAGTGGATAGCTCCGTGAGAAAGCTCAACCCGCTTCTGCGTCTCGCGGCCATCTCCGGCGTGGAGACAGCTATCAAGCTGCACATCCGCCGAGGCGATGACCTCGACGCTCGCGACGGCTCGGGCGCAACTCCTCTGATCCTGGCGGCCGGCAAAAGGAGAGCGGGAGTGGTCAGACTGCTTCTGGACGCCGGGGCAAACCCGACGCTCGCCGACGAGAACGGAATGAATGCGCTGGCTCACGCCGTCAAAGGAGGTTGCCCCGAGACCGTCGCCGTTCTGACCGAGGCCGTCGCGCGTCTCGCGGCTCCCCTGCCTTTAAACGAATTCCCCGTCGAATTCGCCCGGGCTCCCTTCGAGATGGTCGAGACCGTTCCTGACGTCGAGCCGGAGAACCCGTCCCCTGCTTTCGAAACGCCTAGGGTCGATGCGGCTCCCGCGTCGGAGGAGGCCGTCGAGCCGACATCTCCGGTCTGCGATGAGCAGACGGCGAGCGAGGAAGCGGTTTCCGTCGCGGGCGAGACTTCGAGCACTTCGGTTGCGGCATTCGCGCTAAGGGATGAATCGGACGCGCTCGCGCTGGACGACGAGCCTCTTGGCGATTTCTTTGGCGAAGACTGGGAGGCTGAGGAGGAGATTTCCGCTCCGGAGGGCGACGAGACCGTGGCGGAGGCTGCCAGACAGCTTCACGAGACCATCGCGCGACACAAAGTCGTGGACCGCGACAAGGACTGGGGGGACGTCGAGCTTCATCTGCCCCTCAGAGCTGCTCCGATCGCCCGCGACGAGGGCGGCGGGGCCGTCAGAGACCTTCTGCTCGCCGCTCTGCGCGAGGGAATGGTCTCGGAGGACAGACTGATTGACGTCTGCTCGAACGCCGACGGCAGTCGAAACGAGGAGGCCGAGAGGCTTCTCGCCTTCGTGGCGGGAGAGCTCGGAGCGACCGTCGTCGAATGGGCCGGTACGGACGAGGCAATCTTCCTGTCCGACCCCTCAGTGGAGGAGGAGTGTCTTCTGACGGAGGCCGTCGACTTCGCCGAGGAGCTTGCGTCCGGGCGTAACGACCCTTTCCGATTCTACTCGAAGGATATTCGCGGCGAACTGCTCGACGCCGAAGAGGAAATCGCCTTGGGAAGAGAGATGGAGGAGGCCGGTCGAGCGGCTCTCTCCGCTCTCGCCTCGTGGCCCGAGGGGTTGTCAGCCGTATTCGACGCCGCCGATCGGGTCGCCTCGGGAGAGGCCGAAGCCGAGTCGTTCTCTGCGGGGCCGGAGCCATCGTCCGACGAGGATATCGTCTCCCGCTCGGCGGGAGCGGAGGAGGACGAGAACGACGAGTCGGAGCTCGACGAGGAGGCCGCCTTCTTCGTGAACGCCGTCGCCGCCGTGAGAGCCAGCCGAGGCGACCCGCGCAGGATGGCGGAGGCCTTGGAGGAGGCTCGACTGACTCGCGGTTTTCTCATGGAACTGGCTGACAAGGCCGTTCGCGAGCAGACGGGGGGAGGCTTCGTCGAGGCTCTCGGACGTCAGGCGAAGGCTCGGGAGCGGATGATTCTCTGCAACCTCAGGCTCGCTCTGTCCGTTGCCAAGAGGTATTTCCGGTCCGGAACGCCCTTCGACGACCTCGTTCAGGAGGCGAACATCGGTCTCATGAAGGCGGTGGAGCGCTTCGATTGGCGCAAGGGCTTCCGGTTCTCCACCTACGCGACATGGTGGATTCGACAGCAGGTTACCAGGTCGATCGCCGATACCGGCAGAATCGTCCGGGCTCCCGTCCATATTCAGGAGATGGCGCGAAAGGTTCTGCGCGAGCGGGACTCCGTCGAGGCCCGCCTGGGGCGTCCCGAAACCGAGTCCGAGACCGCGAGACGCATCGGGATGTCGCTCGCCAGGACCCGCGTGCTTCTCTCCATGTTCGAGGACGCGGACTCTTTGGATCAAATCGACCCTGACTCCGGCCGGTCGAGAGTCCACGGTCTCGTCGACGACGCGGCTTCTAACCCGGCAGACGTCGCCGGGCAGGCCTCGCTGCGCAGGACGCTTCTCGGCATGCTGGACGAACTGGACGAGCGCGCCAGAGAAGTGATTCTTCTGCGCTTCGGACTCATGGACGACGACGCGATGACTCTCGAACAGGTCGGTCAGCATTTCGGCGTTACGCGCGAGCGCATCCGCCAGATCGAAGCCAAGGTCCTGAAAAAGCTGCGCCACCCCGCTCGTGCTGACAAACTCAAGCTTTTTTTCGAATGACACAGAAAGCCAGGGTCGCCCCGCCGAAGGCCGGCGCGATGATGGAGGCCCTCCGGGGTCTCGGATACTCGACCTCCGCCGCTCTGGCCGACGTCGTGGACAACTCGATATCCGCCGGGGCCTCCGAGGTTCGTCTGCGCTTCGACTGGGAAGGGCAGGCGAGTCGGATCTCGATTCTGGACGACGGTCGCGGCATGAGCGACCCGGAGCTCGAAGCCGCGATGACGCTGGGGACCATCAATCCGCTCGGCGAGCGGGCTCCGACCGACCTCGGACGCTTCGGGCTCGGCCTGAAGACGGCCTCCTTCTCGCAGTGCCGCAGTCTCACCGTCGCCTCGAAGCGCGAGGGAGGGCCGCTGGTCTGTCTGCGCTGGGACCTCGACGCCATAGCCTCGGACCCGGAGGGCGGATGGCGCATGTTCGAAGGTCCCGCCGAGGGCTCCGAGCGCTTTCTGGAACCTCTGGCGGGTTTGCGCTCGGGGACCCTCGTCCTCTGGGAGCGCATGGATCGCGTGGTCACGGCCGGCTCCAACTTCGACCATTTCGCCGAGCTCGCCATCGACGTCGAGTCGAGGTTCGCGATGATTTTCCATCGTCTCACCGAGGGGCACAGGCCCGACTTCCGGCTTTTCCTGAACGACAAGGCCGTGGCTCCGTGGGACCCCTTCATGACCGGGCATCCGGCCAAGCCCTGGGAATCACCCGTCGCCCGTATTTCGACCGCTTCCGGTCCTGTCGAGGCGCAGTGCCACGTGCTTCCTCACAAGGACAAGCTGGCCGAGGAGGACTTCTCGAAGGCCGGCGGCCCCGAGGGATGGACGTCCCAGCAGGGCTTCTACGTCTACCGAAACAAGCGCCTCCTGCTGGCCGGGGGATGGCTCGGACTCGGCAAGGGCAGGGCCTGGAATCGGGAGGAGTCGCATCGTCTGGCCCGGATCAGGGTGGACATCCCGAACTCCGCCGACGCCGACTGGAAGATCGACGTGAGGAAGTCCACGGCTCGGCCGCCCGTCTTCGTACGCTCCTGGCTGACGGGGCTGGCCGAGAACACGCGCGAGAAGGCGCGCAAGGTTTTCGCGTTCAGAGGCTCGCCAACGCCGGGTCCCAGCGGAACTCCGATCGAGCAGGCCTGGCGGGTCGAGCATCTACGCAGCGGCATCCGCTATCGCATCGACGAGGGACATCCCGCCGTCGCCGCCGTCATCGACGCGTGCGGCGATCGGAAGGACCTCGTGAGGGCGATGCTTCGCGTCGTGGAGGAGACGGTGCCGGTACAGCGCATCTGGCTCGACACCGCCGAGAACAAGGACACCCCGAGAACGGGCTTCTCCGGCGAGTCGGAAACGGCTCCCGACGGCGTCAGGACGGTTCTCCTGACCCTGTTCAAGGACATGATCGGGCGTCGCGGCATGACCCCCGGGGCGGCCGTTCGCGCGCTGTCCTCCACCGAGCCATTTCAGAACTATCCCAAACTCGTCGCAGGGCTTCCCGAGGCGACGAAGTCCGACGAAGGAAACGCAGGATGACGGAAGAGCAGAGCAAGGTGTTTCAGGGTCTCGTCAGCATCGTCCAGACGATGCTCGCGGCGGACATGGAGAAGGGCGCGGTCACCCCGACCCTCATCGCGGAGAAGGTCGACTTCGTCGCCGACAACCTCTATCCGGGAAAGGACGTGGACCGGAAGGAGGCCGTCGCCGAACTCATCCGTCGCTTCAGTCTGTGGATCGGCGGAGCCACGACGCTCTCCGACAAGACAGGGCACAAGGACTGGCTCAACGCATCCCGGCGTAAGGACTGGCGCTACTGGCAGCGCTACCGCGACTTCCTCGAAAGCAGGATGTCGGTGAAGGCGGTGGACGCTCTGGACGAGGCGACCAACAAGATTCTCGAACTGCTCGAAGACCCTCTGCGGGAGGGCGTCTGGGATCGTCGCGGACTCGTCGTGGGGCACGTCCAGTCCGGCAAGACGGGCAACTACACGGGCCTGATCTGCAAGGCGGCCGACGCGGGCTACAAAATCATCATCGTCCTCGCCGGCCTGCACAACAATCTGCGCTCGCAGACCCAGATTCGCCTCGAGGAGGGCTTCCTCGGCTACGAGACGTCGGCGAAGAACGACGTCGTGCGCTACATCGGGGTCGGCGAGAACGCCCGCGACGCGGAGATTCGCCCTAACTGCGCGACGAATCGCTCGGACAACGGGGACTTCAACACCAAGGTCGCGAAGCACCTCGCCATCTCGCCCGAGCAGCGGCCGTGGCTCTTCGTCGTCAAGAAGAACAAGACGGTGCTCGAACGGCTGCTCAAATGGATTCGCAACCACGTCGCCGACGCCAAGGACTCCGACGGACGTCCTCTTGTCTCGGGCTTCCCGCTGCTCCTGATCGACGACGAGGCCGACCATGCCTCCGTCGACACCGGGGACCAGATCGTCAACAAGGACGGCTCGGTGGACGACGACTACCAGCCGAAGGCCATCAACAGCCGCATCCGAAAGATCCTTCACTCGTTCGCCAGGAAGGCCTACGTCGGCTACACCGCCACGCCTTTCGCGAACATCTTCATCGACCGCCGGAAGACCACGAAGGACGAGGGACCCGACCTGTTCCCCCAGTCCTTCATCGTCAATATCTCGGCCCCCTCGAACTACGTCGGCCCCGCGCGCGTCTTCGGCCTGCGCTCGACCGAGGGCAGGGTCGGCGGATTGCCTCTGACGCGGGAGATGGACGACCAGACGGACTCCACGGGCGAGGACGGCTGGATGCCTCCCAGGCACGGCAAGACCCACGTCCCCCTGTACGAGGGGCGCGACGAGGTGCCGCCGTCGCTCAGGGAGGCGATCTCGGCCTTCGCGCTCTGCTGCGCGGTGCGGGTGCTCAGGGGGCAGAGTTCCAGGCACTGCTCGATGCTGATCCACGTGACGCGCTACACCGCCGTCCAGGAGGAGGTCCGCCGGCAGGTGGACGACCTCGTGAAGAGCTTCCGCGCGCGTATGCGGGGATTCGGCGCGTCAGAGAAGGACGCGCTGCTGGCTGAGTGGCGAGAGCTCTGGGAGGACGACTTCGTGCCCACCTCGGCCGCTGTGGCGACGGCCATGGACGAGTCGGCCGGTGAGTTCGAGCTTCCCGAATGGGAGGACGTCGAGGCGGTCCTTCCCGAGGTGCTTGACGATCTGGCGAACGGTGTCAGGGCCATCAACGGGTCTGCCGGCGACGTGCTCGACTACGCCGAGCGGGAGGAGACCGGCCTGAAGGTCATCGCCGTCGGCGGCGACAAGCTCGCCCGAGGCCTCACGCTCGAAGGGCTCTGCGTCAGCTATTTCGTCCGCTCCACCAAGATGTACGACACCCTGATGCAGATGGGCCGTTGGTTCGGCTATCGCCCGGGTTACCTCGATCTCTGCCGTCTCTACACGACCTCGGACCTCGTCGAGTGGTTCGGGCACATCGCCGACGCGGCCGAGGAGCTTCGCCAGGAGTTCGACATCATGGCGAAAGTCCACGCGACGCCCGAGACATACGGCATGAAGGTGCAGTCACATCCCGTTCTGATGGTCACGTCGCCCATCAAGATGCGCAGCGCCAAGACCCTGCAAGTCTCGTTCAGCGGCTCCGTGCTCGAAACCGTCGCCTTCCATCGAGATCCGTCAATCGTCGAGCGCAACCTTGTGGCGACCGAGAGGCTGTTGGAGGCGGCCGGCGCGCCGTCCGAGAGCGGTGTCATCGTCCGCAAGCGCGGCTGGGGCACGCAGGAGTGGAAGGGATTCCTGTGGGAGGGCGTGCCCGCCGAGCACGTGGCGGACTTCTTCTCGACCTATCTGACGCATCCTGCGGCCCGGAAGGTGAACAGCGCGGTGCTGGCCGACTTCGTCAAGGCGATGGCGGCCAAGGGCGAGCTCTCCTCCTGGACCGTCGCGGTGATCGGTGGGAAGGATAGTGCCGATGGAGGCCCATTCGAACTCTGCGGCAAATACACGTTGGAGCACATGATCACCCGTAAACCAAACGCGAACACCGAGCACTACTCCATCGGGCGGCTTCTCTCTCCCAGAGACGAGGCGATCGATATGGACGAGGAGTCCTGGCTCGCCGCCATGAGACTCACCCTCGAGGACCGGGCGAAGGACCCCGGGCGGGGAACGGAGGAGACTGGGAAGGAGCCGCCAAAATACCCAGGAGGGGTCTGGGTGCGTCAGGTGCGCGGACTGGGGGCCGAGGGTGTCCCGGCTCATCCCGAGCGCGGTCTGCTTCTCCTGTATCCCATCGACCCGAAAGGCGCGGAACTGCCCGAAGGCGTTCCGCCCGTGGTCGGCTTCGGGGTCAGCTTTCCCGCCAGTCGTTCGACGACGACCGTGAAATACGAAGTGGATCACCTTCTCTGGGAGACCGAGTATGCCCCGGCCGATTGACGAGTTCGTCGCCGCTTGGGAGGCCCTCTCGGGAAGTGGCGCGGAGGCGGGGTGGCGCGGCATTCCGGTGGCCCGCGAGGGAGCTTGCGAGCTCGTGGCGGCCAGGCGCTTCCCGGGGAACGAGGAGGCGCTGCTCGCCCGTTTCCCGACGGCTCGTCCAGGCTCGTCGGACCGGCTGCCCGAGGGCAAGGGTTTCGAGGTCGTCCGTGCGGACCCGTTCGGCGACGGCATGACCTGGATAGCTCTGTCCCGCAAGGAGTCGGGCAGTCCCGAGCTCTTCGCGGAGATGGTGGGCGACGTTGCGGGAGCCATGGACGCCGCCGCTCCCGAGGGGGAGGCCGCTGTTCTCAAGACCATGCTGCGCAGAGTGCGCATGTGGCAGCAGTTCATGTCGCGCGGAACGGGCCCCCTCAGCCCCGAGTCGGAGCTAGGACTGGCCGGGGAGCTCTTTTTCATGGCGCGGCTGCTCGACGCAGGGGTTTCGCCTGAGAGCATCCTGAGCGGCTGGGTCGGCCCGGACGACGCCCCGCAGGACTTCCTCATCGGGGGCGGGGCGATCGAGGTGAAGGCGACGATGTCCTCGTCGGGATTCCCCGTAAAGATCGGCTCGCTGGAACAGTTGGACGACGCTGTCTCGTCTCCCTTGTTTCTGGCCGCCGTCAGATTCGCGGCGGGAGAGGGCGGGGCGACCATTCCCGATATGGTCGCCGAGGTCGAGCGTCGTCTCGAAGGCGAACCCGGCGCGGCGGACTTCCTGCGGGAGCGTCTCATGGTCGCGGGCTACTTGGAGGCCCACGCCGGCCAGTATTCCCGAAGATTCGATCCGAAGGACAGGCGCGTGCTCTCGGTGTCCGAGGGCTTCCCCCGCCTCACGCCGGGATTCGTCCCGGCCGGCGTGACTCGCGCCGTCTACGAAATCAATCTGGACCACGCCGGAGACTTCCTGCGCGACTTCGACGAGGTCCTCTCGCAACTGGGAGCAACCGAATGACCCTCGACGACTTTCTCGCTGAGACGCGGGCCGAGATAGCGGCCCAGATGAGCGAAGGCTCTCCCTTCGCCGAACTGGTTTTCTGCGAGGTGGTGATGCAGCACCTCGTGGACGCGGGCATGACCTTCGAACCCGTTGTCTGCCACTTTCAGGGGAAAGTCGGGAACGCCAACCTGCGACTCAGCGGCTACGCCATCTCCGACGACGCCGATCAACTGGATCTCTTCGTCAGTCTCTATGAGGGCTTCGAGACCCTGACGCTCGTTCAGGATCAGGACTCGAAGACGGCGGCGCAGCAGTGCGTGCGTTTCCTCGAACTCTGCGCGGCGGGGCGGCTCGCGGACAAGCTGGATCCGTCCAGCGACGTCCACTCCTTCGCGCTCACTATCCGGGAGATATACGACTGCCTTGAGCAGGTGCGCGTGTTCGTACTCACGGACGGCGTCACCAAGTCGAAGAGCTTCAAGCCGAGGGACGTCGGCGGCAAGTCGGTCCGTCTCGAGGTCATGGATATCGAACGGCTCTTCCGGCATCGCTCCGAGGGCAAGCCGCGCGACGAGCTCGTCGTCGATTTCAACGAGGTCTCCGGCTCGCCGCTGCCATGCGTCTTCGTTCCGGGCGAGACGGGGGACTACGACTACGCGCTGACCGCCGTCCCCGGCGAGGCGCTGCGCCACGTCTACGAGAAGTTCGGCCCCAGACTGCTGGAAGCCAACGTGCGCTCGTTCCTGAGCGTCAAGGCCAAGGGCGTGAACGCCGGCATCCAGAGCACGCTTCGCACCGCGCCCGAGCGGTTCATGGCCTTCAACAACGGCATCGTGCTGGTCGCAGACGAGATGAAGCTCGCGCGGACCGAGGACGGCTCGCCCGGCATCGTCTGGCTGCGCGGCATGCAGATCGTGAACGGAGGGCAGAGCACAGCCTCCCTCTACTTCACGAAGAAAAAGTATCCCGAGACCGACCTGAGCAAGGTCCGCGTGCCCGCGAAAATCATCGTCATGAAGGAGGAGGACCCGGCGAAGGAGGAGGCGCTGGTCTCCGACATCTCGCGCTACGCGAACTCTCAGAACGCGGTGCGGCAGTCCGACCTGTCGGCGAACAAGCCCTTCCACGTGGACGTCGAGCGGCTCTCCCTGACGGTCTACTGCCCCGACGGCGTGGGGCGCTGGTTCTACGAGCGGGCTGCGGGAAGCTACAACACCCTTCTTTCGCGCGAAGGCACGACCCCAGCGCGCCTGAAGGCCCTGAAGGACTCCGTGCCGGCCTCGCGCAAGATAACCAAGACGGAGTTGGCGAAATACCTGATGGCCTGGGACGCCAGACCCGACGTCGTCAGCCTCGGAACGCAGAAGTGCTTCGACCGCTTCATGACAGGCCTCGCCGAGGCGGAGGCGGCCGGGACGCCCGTCGTGCCGGACCCGACCTTCTTCAAGGCGCTGGTGGCCAAAGCCCTCGTGTTCAAGGCCGTCCACAAGACCGCTCGTCCGCTCGTCTCCGCCTTCCTGGCGAACGTCGCCGCCTACACGGTCGCCGTCGTCGCGCTCTCCTACCGCGACGCCTTCGATCTGGAGAAGGTCTGGCGCAGTCAGAGCGTCTCGTTCCAGTTCCTGGAGCAGGTCGAGATATGGGCGCGGGAGGTGAACGAGCGCCTTCACGAGACCGCCAACGGCAAGATGATCTCCGAATGGGCCAAGCGGCCCGAGTGCAGGGAGGCGATGTTTTCTCGTCCGTTCTCTCCGCCGTCCGTGGACGTGCCTGAGACTCGCCGGGGCTGATCCGTGGCCGACGTCGTCGACCCGGCGACGAGAAGCCGGATGATGTCCGGCATCGGAGGACGGAACACGAAGCCCGAACTCGTTGTCCGCAAAGCCTTGTTCGCTGCGGGCTTCCGATTCCGTCTGCACCGGAAGGATCTGCCTGGACGCCCCGACGTCGTCCTGCCCGGGCGGCGCGTCGCGGTGTTTGTTCACGGTTGCTTCTGGCATGCCCATCCGGCCTGTCGCTACGCGAAGACTCCTGCCTCGCGAAGGGAGTTCTGGGAGACAAAACTCGCAGCAAACGTCGAGCGCGATCGGCGCGCGATTGACGCTCTGTTGTCAGCGGGCTGGCGAGTGCTGGTAGTGTGGGAGTGCGCCACGCGCTCGCCCGAAACGCGAGCGGCGCTGCCTGAACTGCTGCGCAGCTGGATAGAGGGGCCCGAGGTTAGCGGGGAGTTCTGCTCCGATTCCACGCGTCCATGAACTTCAAGACCACGCCGGCGATCTTGCAAGCCAGAAGAGGCGGAACCGCGTTGCCGACCTGCGTGTATTGCTCGGTACGGTTGCCTGCGAAGAAGTAGTTGTCCTGGAAGGTCTGAAGACGGGCGGCCTCGCGTACGGTCAGGCTTCGGCACTGCGACGGGTCGGGATGGATGAAGTAGTGCCCGTCCTTGGCGATGTGAGCGACGACGGTGGACGACCAAGAACCCTCCAACTGAACCCGGAAGCGATCGGCGAACGGCACCTTCTCGGAGAACACGTTGCCGTGCTTGGGAAGCAACGGGGGAGGGAAGTCGGCGATCTTGGGCGAAACCCCTTTGACTCTTCCGTAGGCTGCGGCGAAGAGGTAGCGGTGAAGGTCCGAACGCATATGTGAGCGCGCCTCGTGCTGGATCACGCCGCCCAGACGTTCGTCTATATACCAGTCCGCCAGTCCATCGCGCATCTTGTGCCTGGTCGTGTCGAAAGGCCAGAAGGGGTCTCCAACGGATACGTGACGACGAGCCTCCTCAACGGCTCGGCTTATCTCCTCGAAAACGGGTTTCAACGCCTCTGAGCGATAGAATCGAAGCTCCTCGGCCGTCTGGCTAAGCGCGTAGAGCCACCGGTCGTGTCCGTCGGGCTCCTTGGACAGTCTGCTGCGGAGCGGAGGAAGACCGGACAGCACCTCTCCGACAAAAATCTTCTGGTTCTCGTCCCCCAGTACGAACTCCTCCGGCTTCGTGGATAGCTCGGGAACCGAGCGCGCGACGTCCGAGCGAATCCCGAACAGGATGACTCTGTGACGCCCCTGCGGAACGCCGTAGCGCTCCGCCTCGATGACGAAGTCGTGCGGAGATATCTCTCCCGCCATGCCCGGCTTAACCAGCGAGCGAATCTGATATTCGAGGCCGTCCCCCGGCCTGGAGAGGTCCGACACGATTTTTTCGAAGATGGGGGAGCCGCCGTGCTGCGAAGAGAGCATTCCCTTCACGTTCTCCATAATGAAGACGGCCGGTTTGTGTCTGCGGATGATCCGCAGATACTCCCGATAGAGGAAGTGCTTCTCGTCGCTCTCGAACTTTGCCAGCGACTCGCGCGTGCGTCTGGCACGACCTGCAACAGAGTAGGCCTGGCAGGGAGGGCCGCCGATCAGAACCCAGTCGTCCGCGCCACCGAGAGCCGCCTGAATGCGGCGGTCCAAGTCCTCCGGGTCGTCCTTCCCGAGCTCGAAATGACGCGCCTCCTCTAATGCCTCTCGACCAGCTTCAGCAGCGTCCGGGTGAGCAAAGAGGACCTCGCGGGTGATTTTCCTGCGAATATGGTCGTAGTAGCAGTCGGGAGCCTGTCCTCTCGGAAATTTTCGGTAGAGCGAGCGCAGCGACAGCGTTTTGTGAGCCGTCGGGTCCTTCTCTGCTGAGACTTTCAGGGAGAAATAGGGGGTGTGGTCGACGTCCAGAATCGACGAGAAGCCTTCCCCTAAGCCGCCCGGACCCGCGAAGAGGTCGATTACCGGAATGGGTCTGCGTTCGTACATGCGTCGTTGTTCTTGTTATTTCCATCGTACAAATAGAAAGGGCGCGACTCGCGCGCCACAAAATTCTGAGCACTCACAATAAGTTTTATGCCATATAAATGAAGAAACTCCGTTCACATAAGGGCTGGAAGCTGCCTCTTATGTTGTGGGAATGGTTTGCTGGAATTGCCGGATGACCGGCGCTACCGCGCGGATTCTACCTCTTCGGGGAGGCTTTGATACCCGGATCGATTCGAGGACGCATGTTTAAAACGCTCACTCGATCCTATTTGACTGTAAATAAGTACATTATAATGCACGTTCCTCTGACAGCGCAATCGTATGAAGACTACAGTCTACAGCCTGAAATTTTCGTTTCACCATCAATGCGTTACACAGAAAGCTCTCGCAACTAATTGATTTGTTTATATTTCTGTATTTTTGGGTGCCCCGTGCAGACAGAAGGAAAGTTGCGTCTGGCAGTGACACAGCGCGACGATTCGTCTCCACCCTGTACAGTCAAGTGCCAGCATCCTTTATGAATGATGGCCGAGCGGAGTCTCACTCATCGGTCTGCACCGTGCGCTCCAGACGTTCCAGTTCAAACCCCTGCGCTTCAAGTCTTTCCAGAAGCTGCCGGTAGGCCTGCTCATCGATGGTCGGGGTTCGCGACAGCACCCATAGATACTCGCGCGTGGGCTCGCTGATGGCCACCAGCTGATAGTCCGGGTCCAGGTCGATCACCCAGTAGTCCCCCCACACCCAGGGCAGGAAGGACAGCCATTGTGGCGCGAAACGCACCTTGAGCCGGGCCGAATCGGCTGCTCCGACCTGGCGGGCCATGCCGAGTGCCTCGGACAGGTCTCCGTCGCCTGTGCGGCAGCGATTGATCACCTCCACGCCACCGTCGGGCAGCAGGCGATACCGGGCCTGCGTGTGACTGGCGCAGTGCTTTTGGAAGCGATTAGGGTACTTGGCGATTTCATGCCAGGTGCCCATGTAGCGGGGGACTTCGAGCGACGGAATCGACTGCAGGGTGGGGGAGGGCACTTCGGGCACCGTATTGGCCCAGGTGGTGCAGCCTGCCAGCAGGCCCAGGGCCAGCAGCAGCGTCGGCAGTGAGCGCCGGATCGTGGTGGGGGTGTTGAGGTTCATGCAGCCGTCGACCGGGCGTTCGGGCCGATGTTCCGGGCCACAAAAGTAAAAAAGCCGCTCGGGGTGAGCGGCTGTCATCCGGACACGGCGGGCAGCCGGCCAGGGCTCATCCGGAGCGTGCCACCACGAAGGGACGGCTGCCCAGATGCGGGTGAAAGCGCCCGAAGCCGGGCTCTTTCGGAGCATGGCGATCAATCAGATCGAAGCATCCGGACAGTCGGTCGGCCGCACTGAGCAAGATCGCCTCCGCGCTTTGAGGCTCACGCAACCCCACCCAGGGCGGTGCCCCCTTGGCGCTGGTGAGCGCATTGACCAGGGCCAGATAATGCTTCTCATCGTAGGGCACTCCGTGCATGGCCCGCGCCTGAGCCAGCCACTCCAGCACGGTCAGCTTGTGGCCGACCAGCTGCCCCCGGTCGCTCAACACCATGCGCTGCCGGTGGGGCACATACTGATACTCATCGGCCTTGCCCACATCGTGAAGCAGCGCTGCCACAAGCAACACCCCCATGTGCACCCGCCGCTGATTTGCGGCCAGATCGATCACCTGCTCGGCCACCTCCACCGTATGGCGCAGATTGCCACCGGGCCCGGCGTGATGCCCGTTGAGCGAACTGGGGCCACTCAGATAGCGGTAAAAGCGATCAGACGGCCACAGCAGCGCATTGAACAGGTAACCAAACTCCGGCGGCAACTGCGCCCACAGCGCAGCCGCCCGCCCAAGGAGCGAACGGTCCACCTGCCAGCCCGGCAACACCGTCTGAAACAGATTGCAGTCGGGCACCGGACGGTGCAACACCACCAGCCGCGAAATACGCACTGCCCCGTTGAGGCTCACCGGATGGCCCAGCCAGCGCACCGAAACCAGCCTGCCCACGGTCAGCTGCACATCGACCTGCCGGCTCAGCCACTCCACACACAGACTCGCCTGCTCATGAAAGAGCACCGCCCGGTTCAAGCGATGACGCTCATCAAAGGGCATGCGCGTAATGGACTGCACCCGAAACAGCGCCGGCAGACGCCGGAACAGCACATCCCGGCCCGGAGGCAAGGGCGCTGTCGTGCGCCCGGGGCGATTCATCGTCTGATTCATCGTCTCATTCATCACATTGCTCCTTCACATCAGGGTCAGACGGCTCGTCCGGCTCCGCTACCGGCTCCTCCTGTTGACTTCCCGGCTTCGCCCCCTGAACGGACGCCTCCCCCAGACTGCGTTCGAGCAGACGCTCGAATGCCGAACCGTCCTGCCGGGTGAGATTGGGCACATAGCGGCTATACACCTTGAACAGCATCTCGGTGCTGGTATGGCCCATCTGCCGTGCAATCCACTCCGGATTCTCCCCGGCCGCCAGCCACAGGGTCGCGGCCGTGTGACGGGTCTGGTACGGTCGTCGCGCCTTCACCTCGCTCTTGGGAATCCTGAGCGGCTTGATGTTGTAGTACGGACAGGTGAACTGATACCGGTCGGACGCCTCCCGCAGGATCAGGCTGAGAATGTTCATCACCGCGTTGATCCTCCGGGGCGAGAGCGTCTCCTTCTTGCGCCCGGGCACTTTGGCCAACTCTGCCCGGAACTGCAGGATCTCGGCGCGGGAAAAGCTCGCTACCGCACGCTCGGCGTACACGGGCAGGAAGTACTTGTTCACGATGTCTTCGACGGTGCGCTTGTAAGTGCGCCGCCACAGCACCTCGTTCTCGGTCATCCAGGTACGCGCAAACTCGGCAAAGTTCGGCGTGGAAGGTACCGTGGGCAGGGTGACCGGGGCCGCAACGACATTGCCTTGTTGTGTCGGCACCGAGACAGCGGCAGAAGCGGCCCGGTTGCCCTTCTCGGCCTTGCGGCTTCCGGCAAAGAACGTGTCGTAGTCGAACGATCCGGCCTCAAGTTCGGCTTCGAGTCGCTGCACAACGCGCTGAAGTTTCTTGCGGTTGGCCGCCCCTCTGAGCCCTTGAAAAACACAGGGGTTCAGGCTGATTGTGGGCACAGGATGGGCACAACTTGGGCACAGAGGCTTATCCTGTGCCCAGACGCAAAAAAGCCAACCACCGCTAAGTGATTGGCTTTTAATGCTTTTGTTTGGTTGCGGGGGCAGGATTTGAACCTGCGACCTTCGGGTTATGAGCCCGACGAGCTGCCAGACTGCTCCACCCCGCGTCTGGAGAAACCGAATATTACGTCTCCCTCAAAAGGAAGTCAACACCTTTTGAGGAAAATCGCTTTTGCAGGGGCAAAAACTCATCTCCCACTGAAATTCCAAGGGGGCCGACAGGGGCATGGACGTGTCTGGTTCTACCGTTGAGTGGCGGGGCGCTCGCTTCATCGGGCTGATGCAGCCTTCGCCGATGCACAGTTCGTCATGAAAGCGCGGGCTTGGTCGGGCGGCAGGGGTTTGCTGAAGAGGTACCCCTGGACCCACTGACAGCCGATGCTGTGCAGAAAGTCGAGCTGGGCGCGGGTTTCCACGCCCTCGGCTACAGCCTGAAGACCCAGCTTCTGGGCCAGCAGCATGGTCATCTCGCAGATTGCGGCATCGTTCTCGTCGGTCTCGATGTCTTTCACGAAGGAGCGGTCGATCTTGAGAATGTCGATGGGGAAGAGCTTGAGGTAGGCCAGGGAGGAATAGCCGGTGCCAAAGTCGTCGAGCGCCAGCTTGACGCCGATCTCGTTCAGACGCTGCATCATTCGCACGTTCTCTTCCGGGTTCTTCATGGCCATGGATTCGGTGATTTCCAGATGCAGGCAGGCGGGGGGCAGGGCGCTGCTGCGCAGGGCCTGGCGCACCAGAGCGGGCAGGTTTTTGTCCTGAAACTGGAGGGGGCTGAGGTTCACTGACATGTGCAGCTGAGTCAGTCCGCTTTCATGCCAGGCTTTCAGTTGCCGGCAGGCCTCGTGTACCACCCATTGGCCCAGGGGGATGATGAGCCGGCTTTCCTCGGCCAGTTCGATGAAGTCGATGGGCGACACCAGCCCACGGGTCGGGTGCCGCCAGCGCACCAAAGCCTCCAGCCCCACCACTCGACCACTGCCGGATTCGATCTGCGGCTGGTAATGAAGGACGAACTGGCCTTGCTCCAGAGCCTGTTCCAGTTCCCGTTCGGCACTCACCCGTTGGCTCACCATGGTGCGCATCTGCTGGGTGAAGAACTGGTAGTTGCTGCGCCCCATGGCCTTTGCGTGATACATGGCGATGTCGGCGTTCTTGATGAGTTCTTCGGTGGCCTCGGCATCCTGGGGGTAGAAGCAGATGCCCACGCTGGGGGAGGTGTGCAGTTCGTGGCCGCCGATGTCGTAGGGGGTGGCGATCTGCCGGACGATCATGGCGGCGATTTCGGCCACGGCCTCTGCCGCCTCCACGCCGGTGAGCACCACCACGAATTCATCACCTCCCAGCCGGGCCACGATGTCGCTGTCCCGCACGCTGCGTTTCAGCCGCTTGGCCACCTGGATCAGCAGTTGGTCACCCACGTTGTGGCCCAGGGTGTCGTTGATGGTTTTGAAGCGGTCAAGGTTGATGAGCATCACCGCCAGACAGTCATCGAGGCGCCGGGCAAAGGCCATCATTTGTTCGATCCGCTCATGCAGGCTGAAGCGGTTGGGCAGGCCGGTGAGGGCGTCGTGGTGGGCCAGGTAGCTGATCTTGTCTTCTGCAGCCTTGCGTTCGGTGATGTCCTCGAAGGCGCCGATGTAGTTGGTGATGCGTCCTTCGCTGTCGCGCACCACCGAGATGGAGAGCCGCTTGGGGTAGGGCTCGCCGGATTTGCGCCGGTCCCAGAGTTCGCCCTGCCAGTGGTCGCTGGTGGCCAGGGCTGCCCACATCTCGTCATAGACCTCTGGGGGCGTGTTTCCAGCGGAAAGCATGTGTGGGTTTCGCCCCAGCACCTCTTCCTGAGTGTAGCCGGTGAGCTTGATGAATTCCCGGTTCACCGCCAGGATGCGGTTGCGGGCATCGGTGATGAGGATGGCTTCACCGCTATTGAAGAACACCCGCGACATCAGCCGCAGTTCGTCCTCCACGCGCTTGCGTTCGGTCATGTTGCGGCCGATGCCCAGCACCCCCATGGGTTTGCCGTTCAGGTCCGGCACTGGCGTTTTGATGGTTTCCAGCACGATGGTCTGGCCGCTTTCCGCGTGAGGCAGTCGCTCCTCGTTGGTGCGGGAGGTGCCGGCGGCCATGGCCTCCCGGTCTTTCTGCTGGAAAAAGTCCGCCAGTTCCGGGGGCAGGAAGTCGTGATCGGTTCTGCCGATAAGCTCGGCAATCGGGGCGCCCATCATGCGGGCCATGGCCTGGTTGCAGGCCATGAAGCGACCGTCCAGGTCCTTCAACCACACCGGATCCGGCAAGGTATTGAGCAGGGTCTCCATCTGCGCACGGCTCTCGCGCAGTTGCAGGTTGGTGATGGACAGGTGAGAAAGATAGGAGGCCAGGCTGACGATCAGCCCCATGGCCTGTCGCACCCGCTCGCGGCTGAAACGGGGCATGCTGCGGATGGCTTCCAGATAGGCTTGAGGGTCGTAGCCATGGCGCTGGGCCTGGGCCAGAAACCAGGCTTCGTCGATCTCGTCATCGTCGTAGAAAAACTGACCGCAATAGAGGTTGCCCAAGTGCTGCTGACCCACAAAGACCGGCGTGACCACGTCCCACAGGCCATTCTGGCACTTGTAATCCACAAACTCGCCTTCGCGCAGATGACGGGCGAGGAACAGATCGCTTTCGGTGCAGTTGGCGCAGGAACTGGGGACGGCACGGTGAAAGCCAGTGCAGGCCTTCTGCCAGCCAGCTGCCTGCAGGATATTGCCTTCCAGGTCAAGCAGGGCGGTGGGCATGCCGATCAAGCGGGTCAGGTCGTCGAGCAGCGCCCGCAGGGATTCCATGTCGATGAGGGCTGAGAGCGGTGCGGATGAAGCACTATTGGGTGGGCGTTCCTGGGGCAGGCCCATGTCGTTGTTGCGGCCGTTCAAGCCGTTCAGCTTTCCGGCATGCCACGTGATGGGTATGGCTGCGTGCTGCTTGTCGTCATCCATGAGCAGGCCTCTGCGCAATCCAGGAATGGGCAGTCGTCACACTGCCCAAAGTGGGGTTTTTGCGGAGTATAAAGGCAGTGGCTGTCTCGGTTACAGGTCTGACGGCGATATTCGGTAAACCCGAACATCCCATCTGCCAGGGCGGGTTTCTGAGAACGACCGGGAAGCGTGGATCAGTCCGGCTCCGCTCGCTCCGCCTTCGGCCGATACGGCTGCAAGCAGCAACAGCACAAGGCTGGCACTTGCACGCAGCCAGGATGGGATGGGTTTCACGGGTTCAGCAGATTTCATGTGCATTGCCTCAAAAGCGGGAAAAGGGCAACAAGGGGGGCATCAGGTCGTGCAGGTTTCGCAGCGCAACAAACCCTGCTCGTGCAGTTGGGTAAGGTGCCAGCCCCTGCCGAGCAGCAGCATCCGGGTGTCGAGTTCGGCGGCCAGTTCGGGTGCTACCTCGGTGCCGAGGTCGTGCATGCGTTTTGCGCGCAGGCTCACCCACCGCAGGGGGTAGTGGCGGGCCAGGGCGCGCCACAGGGCATGTGCGCCTTCGGACTGACGCGCCCCGCTGACCAGACAGAAGCCACGTCCGAGCGCCCAGCCATACACTGCGCTGGCAATGCCCCGGCCCTGATAGGATGGGGCGTACTTCGAATGCGGTGAGCGCACATGGCGGTCAGTGCGGCGATCGACTTCAATCAGGCGGTTGAACACCGTGTAACCGGCGAGACGATGGTGTGCCGCATCTTCAACATACACATAGTGTTCGCCGTCGGCCTCGCGGTGGTGAAACACCAGCCCCGGGCGCAGGGCTGGCAGACGGGTACAGTTTCCGAGTGCATCGCCCAGGGTCCGGAGGCGCCGGTAGAGCCCCGCAAGCTCAGTTTCCAGGCCAGTTTCGGAGTGGCTCACATCGATGCGCAACTCCAGAGCCACGGCATCCAGGAGGTGTCTGATCTGCCGCCGTTTTTGTGACCATTCAGGGGGAAAAGGGCGTACGGCCCCGAGCAAATCGCAGGCAAGTTCCATGGGCATCGTCCTCGTGCAAGGCACCACCGCACCATGGGTGCGGTGTCAGGGATGCAGCCGTCCGACAGCGGTCAATGCCAGCGTTTCAGCTCGCAGGCCCGCAGGTGCGCCTGGGCGCAATAGCGGTGAATGGGCGGGGGGCGCACTGGATGCGACATGAACCCGCAACGGCTGCACGTTGAACGGAGCGCGCGCAATGCGCGATCCGGGCAAGTGCCGTGCGGGGGCAGGGTTTCAAGCCTGGTGATGAAGACCCCGCACGGCTTGGGAAAGCACGGCGGGAGACCCTGATATCTTGAAGGCGAGCTGCGTGACGAGCCCGCGTAGCGGAGAAATCATGCACCGCGCACGCACGCAGCCGCGCGCGCACTGGAACAGGCGGCAGACGGCAGGGCGGTGGCGGGCGAAGGGCGACATGCTGAAAATGCTCGAATGGTCTGGCCCGATTGTAGCCAGAATGATATTTTATTCAAGGGGTTGTTTGCTATGGCATCGACAAACGGGCCAGGTACGAGACTTTGCAGGCGAGTGGCTGCAAGCCGTTGTGGCGGTTCAGGTGCTCGAATCGCCTCGAACGGCCTCCACCAGCCGCCTCATGCTCTCGGCCATCATGCCTTCCTGCATGTTGCCATACCCCAGAACGAGCCCGTTGCAGGTCAGTGGGGCTCTTGCGTAGCTCCCCAGGGCTCGCACGCCCAGGCCCAGCGTAGCGGCGCGGGCGGCCACGCCGGCATCGTGCAGGTGGCTGGGTAACCACATCACCAGATGCAGGCCGGCTTCTCCGCCCGACAATACCGTATGCGGACCAAACGCTTCAGCCAGTGCCGTGCGAAGGGCAAGCTGGCGCGCGGCATAGTGGGTGCGCATGCGTCGCAAATGGGCGGTGTAGTAGCCACGTTGCATGAAGTCGGCCAGTGCGCGTTGTTCGATGCCTTGCCCTGCGCGTGTGGCCTGGGTGGCGGCGCGGGTGAAGTCGCTGGCGATGGCGTGCGGCAATACGAGGTAGCCCAGGCGCAGGCCGGGATACAGGGTTTTGCTGAACGTGCCGACGTAGACCACTGGGGCGTCGGGCTGCAGCCCGAACAGCGCGGGCGGAGCCGGACCGGCGCGGCGGAATTCGCTGTCGTAGTCGTCCTCGACGATCCAGGCATGGCAGGCGCGGGCGCGTTCGAGCAGGGCCAGACGCCGTGGCAAGGACATGACGCACCCGGTGGGATACTGGTGCGACGGGGTGATCATGATCAGGCGTGGCGGATGCCGGCGCCAATCGTCGTCGCTTGGCGACAGCCCCTCGCCGTCGACGGCTACGTCATGCACCCGCAGTCCGGCCAGGACGCAGGCCACGCGGGCGGCGAGATAGCCGGGGTTTTCGGTCCATACGGTATCGCCGTGGTCTGCCAATAGCCGGGCGCACAGGTCTACCGCAGCCTGTGTGCCGCTGGTGATCACAACCTGGCGGGCATCGACCGGCAGGCCACGCACGGTGGTGAGGTGGCCGGCCACCGCAGCGCGCAGTTCAGGGTCGCCACCGTGTGCAGCGTAACCCAGCTGACGCCAGCCCGCTTCGCGCCAGGCGCGCTCCAGGCATGCGCGCCAGTTGCGGAAGGGGAACGCGCCGTAGTCCGGTACGCCGGGTGCAAAGGGCAGGGCGGAGGCCTCGCGCAGGGGCTCGGGCTGCAATGCAGCAGCGGCACGGCCCGACAGCTGCTGCGGTCGGGCGGCGACCGCTCGACGGGTCGGTGTGGCGCTGGGTCGAATGGGGAGCGGGGCCACGCGTGTGCCTTGGCGATCCGCTTGCAGGCAGCCTTCGGCAAGCAGTTGCTCATAGGCAAACAGGACGGTGTTGCGCGCGATCTTCAGCGACGCAGCCAGGCTTCGGCTGGCCGGCAGGCGTGTGCCGGGTGCGAGACGGCCGGACAGGATGGCGTCGCGCAAGCGGTGGTATATCACCCGCTGCCGTGGCATGGCGTCCGGCAAGGGTGGGGCGAGCAGCCAGTCAAGCTCCATCGTGGCTCCATTGATCGTTCTTTGAGTGGCACTACGAAGGGTACCATGCGGCCGATAGAGTGACGGTATCGACACACACTGGAGCCCTGCCATCATGTCTGCATCCGTTGCACCGACCGCGCCCTCATCGCGCACCCGCATCCGTCGCATACCGGATCGCGCGCACTACGACGCCGAAACCATTGCTGCCATCGTCGATGCAGCGCTCATCTGTAACGTGGCCTTCCAGCTCGATGGCGTGGTGCATGCCATCCCGACGACGCACTGGCGCGAGGGGGCGTACCTGTACATCCATGGTGCCAGGGCGTCACGCCTGATGAAGGCGCTGACGGAGGGGGAGGCCTGCGTCACGATTGCGCTGGCCGATGGGCTGGTGCTGGCGCGCTCGGCCATGCATCACTCGATGAACTACCGCTCGGTGGTGGTGTATGGCCGTTTTGAGTGGGTGACCGACCCTGTCGAGAAGCTGCGCAGCCTGAAGGCCTTCATCGATGGCCTGTATCCCGAACGCTGGGAGACGCTGCGCCCGATCAACGACAAGGAGTTGAACGCCACCGGCGTGTTGCGCCTTCCGCTCGCCGAGGCGTCGGCCAAGGTGCGTGATATGGGCGTGAGGGACGATGAGGAGGATCTGGGCTGGCCGGTCTGGGCCGGCGTGATTCCGCTCAGCCCGGTCACCGGGATACCGCGCACCGAAGAGGACAGCGCGGTACCCGCGGTGCCGGTGACACGTTTCGATCACCGGGGCTGAAGGCCGCCTTGCGCTTATTATCAACCCGGCCCTTGAGTATGCTGTCTCCGTTCGCCCTGAAATCGACGAAGCGCTCAGCACAAACGGTTGGCAGTGACTTTAAGGGCCGGGTCAATAACGATACCGGCTTGTCTCCAAAACCCCATGTCGCAAGCGCGTTAGTCAAGCACCGGGTAATCGGTGTAGCCTCGTTCGCCGCCGCCATAGAAGGACTCGCTGTCCCAGGGGTTGAGCGGGGCCTGTTCCCGCAGGCGGCGGACCAGATCGGGGTTGGAGATGAAGGCCTTGCCGAAGGCGACGACATCGGCACGCCCCTCGGCGACCGCTGCCATTGCAAGCGCGCGGTCATAGCCGTTATTCACCATCCATGCGCCCGTGCCGCCCGCCTGTTCATAGGCCGCCCGCAAGGCTGCGTAATCGAAGGGCTGTTCGCCTTGCTGAAAATCGCGCGCCCCGCCGGTTGCCCCTTCAATGACGTGAAGGTAGGCCAGCGGCCAGCGGGCCAGTTGTTCGACCACATGGGTGAACAGGGGCTGGGGGTCGGGATCGGCAACGTCGTTGGCCGGCGCCACAGGCGAGATGCGGACGCCGACACGGCCCGGGCCGATCTCGCCAACGACGGCTTCCACGACGTCCAGCAGTAACCGGCCGCGGTTCTCGATGGTGCCGCCATAGCGGTCGGTGCGGTGATTGCTCCCTGAGCGCAGGAACTGGTCGATCAGGTAACCATTGGCCGCATGTATTTCAACACCATCGAAACCTGCCTCGATGGCTGCCCGCGCAGCACGCCGGTAATCCTCGACGATGCCGGGAATCTCCTCCAGGGCAAGGGCTCGCGGTGCCGAAGTGGGCACGAAGCTGCCACTGCCATCTTCATCAATGAGGTAGGTCTTGGTGTGTGCCGTGATCGCCGAAGGCGCCACTGGCGCCGCGCCCCCGGGCTGGAGCGCCGTATGCGACACGCGCCCGACATGCCAGAGTTGGGTGACGATGGTGCCGCCGGCTGCGTGCACCGCATCGGTGACCTGTCGCCAGCCGGCAATGTGCCCGGGCGCATACAACCCCGGGACGTTGGAGTACCCCTGCCCCTGATGGCTGATCGCGGTGGCCTCGGTGATCAACAGTCCGGCGCTGGCGCGCTGGGCATAGTAGGTGGCCGTCATGCGCGTCGGTACCGCACCCGGGGCACGGTTACGGGTGAGCGGGGCCATCGCGATGCGGTTGGCGAGTTTCAGTTCGCCTGCGACGAGAGGATCGAACAAGGTCTTCATGGAGTGGGTTTCCTGTGTTGAGTTCAGTGCGACAGTCAGGCTCTGGTCGCGGTGGTGGGCCGGTTCGACAAGTTGGCTGGACAGATTCTTGCATGGATGGGGAGAAGTTGTCCGAACACCGACTCTGGCCTCATTCTGCGTGATTTACGGGCGACCGGTTGACGGGCTGCTACAATCGTTTCGTGTACCTTGATGGTCATCATGGGGCGCCGATGATGTTCTTTTCAAAGTTGTCCCAGCTTGCTTCGTCGCCGTTGGTGCTGCACGACGAAACCTGTGGTGTGCGGGAGGCGCTGGCCGAGCGTGAGCTGTTTGCCGACGGGCCGGTGCTGATGATCGAATGGCAGCCGCAGCCGGGTTGGCCAGTGAAGTTCGTGTCGCCCAACCTGCTGTCGGTGCTGGGCTATCGGCCCGAGCAGTGGATGTGCGACGACTTCCGCTACGCCGACCTGATCCATCCTGACGACCGCGAACGCGTCGCCCGGGGCATTGACCAGGCCCTGGCACAGGGCTTGGCACACTGGGCGGAAAACTACCGCTTGCGCGATGCGCGGGGGGCGCATCGCTGGCTGTATGACTACACCCGTGCGGTGTATCGGACGTCCGCAGGTGCCCCCCGCCTGATCGGATATCTGCTCGACCAGACCGAGCTGTTCGAGGCGCACGAACGGCTCAACCGGCTGGCCGAGAACGTGCCGGGCGTGCTCTACCAGTTCCGCGTGGCCGCCGACGGCACGCGTTCCTTCCCCTTCATTACCGGCGGTGTGCGCAGCATCTACGAGCTCAGCCCCGAAGCCTTGCGCCACGATGCGACTGCAGTGTTCGAGCGGATTCATCCGGAAGACCTGCAGCAGGTCGTCGACAGCATTGCGCGCTCGCAACACACGCTGGCGGTGTGGCAGGCAGAATACCGGGTCTGTCTGCCGTTGCGCGGCGTGCGCTGGGTGAGCGGGCAGGCCACCCCACAGGCCCAGGAGGACGGTTCGGTGCTGTGGCATGGTTACATTCACGATGTGACCGCCCGCAAGGAAATCGATGCCGCCTTGCGGCAGGCGCGCACCGATGCCGAGGCGGCCAACCGTGCCAAGTCCGAGTTTCTCGCCAACATGAGCCACGAGATCCGCACGCCGATGAACGGCATCATCGGCCTGAGTGCGCCGGCAGTGTGGGAAAACGATGTACCGCACCTGCAGGAACGGCTGCACAAGATCCACCAGGTAGGCCGGCAACTGCTTGGCATCCTCAACGACGTGCTGGATTTCTCCAAGATCGAGGCGGGCCGCCTGCTCATTGAGGCCCGGCCGTTTTATCTGGGCAGCTTTGTCGATGCGATGTACAGCCTGTTCAGCGGTATGGCGCAGGACAAGGGGCTGGTGCTCGACTGGGACCTGGACTTTCGCCTGGACGAAGCCTATGTCGGCGACGAAATGCGGCTGCGTCAGGTGCTCACCAATCTGCTCGGTAACGCGATCAAGTTCACCACCAAGGGACGGGTGGGCCTGAGGGTGACCCAGCAGGCGCGCGACGATGCACAGTGCCGGGTGCGTTTTGTGGTCAGCGACACCGGGGTGGGCATTGGGCCCGAGCAGCAACCCCTGCTGTTTTCTGCATTTTCGCAAGGGGACAGCTCGATCACCCGACAGTTTGGCGGCACCGGTCTGGGGCTGGTGATCAGCCAGCGGCTGGTGCAGGCCATGGGGGGCGAGGGCATCCGGGTATCCAGCCAGCCGGGCCAGGGGGCGAGCTTCAGCTTCGAACTGCCGCTCGGGTTGTGCACCGACGAGCAGGTGGCCCGGCTGCGCGCCGCGCATGTCGAGGTGCATGGCCGGCCCAGGCAGCTGCGTGGTCATGTGTTGCTGGTGGAGGACAACCCGATCAACCAGCAAGTGGCCCGGGAACAGCTCATGCAGCTCGGCCTCCAGGTGTCGCTGGCATCGAACGGCCTGCAGGCGGTGGAGATGGCGCGCAGCGGTGCGTTCGACCTGATTCTGATGGACATCCAGATGCCGGTGATGGATGGCTATACCGCCACCGGACAGATCCGTGCCTTCAATCCGCAGATTCCAATCGTTGCACTCACGGCTGCCGCGCTCACCGAGGACCGGGCACGGGCGCTGCGCGCCGGCATGAACAACCATCTGAGCAAACCGATGGAACTCGAGCGCTTGCTTGAGGTGCTGCTGCAATGGCTGCCGGAGGTGGTACCCGCCGGGTGCTCGGGTGGGGCGAGCGATGGGGCCGCAGCGCCGGCGCCGGGGACTGCCGTGCCACCCGCCTCATCCGTGGGGAACGGGCAAGGCTGCCTGCAGTCCGGTGCGGCGGCTGCAGGTCTGGACCTGCAGGCGGCCGGAAAGCAGATGGGCGGCAACATGGCCTTGTACCAGCGCTTGCTGTTGCGTTTTCTCGAACAGATCGATGCAGACTTTTCCGGCCTGCCCGGGGCCCTGCGCCTGTTTGTGGCCAAGGCCGGCGATGCTGCGACGGCTGAACGGCGCAATGCGCTGCAGGGGCGGCTGCATGCCCTCAAGGGCGTGGCCGGCAATCTGGCCGCGCGGCGTCTGGCGCAGGCGGCCACTGCGCTGGAAACCGTGCTGAAGCGTGACGCCTTGCCGGATGAAGTCTCGATTGCGGCACTGGAGTCGGCCATTCGCGCGCTGCGCGAACTGATCCGCCAGTGCATCGTGTCGTCCGCACCGGAATTCGGGACAGACCGCGAAACAGACCGCAGGACAGGACATGCGGTGCAGGCCGAGGCGGGCGGTGATCGTGCCCTGGCCCGCCAGCGGGCACTGGCGCTCGAACAGGCGGTGCAGGACAATCGCTTCGTAGGCGATGAAGTCCTGCAGGCGCTCGCGGCCAGCTTGCCCGTTACGCTGTCCGCGCGGCATCTGCCGGGGTTGGAACGTACGCTGGACGATTTCGATTTTGACAAGGCTGCAGTGCTGCTGCAGGCCCTGCTGGCCGAGCCATGGATGCAGGCCGATGGAGCTTCGGCATGAGCTACCGCGATGACGGCATCGACCATGAGCTGCGCGCATCGCTTCTGGAGATCGTCGCGCTGAGTGAGCAGCAGCTTGCCGAACCCCTGTCGCCGCAGGCGCGGGCGTGTGCCGAACGGGTGTTGCGCCTGGCGCGCCTGATGCTGGCCGGCATCGACGACGCACACAAGCACGCTGCCACCGAGGCCGGCACGCTGGCGACCGGTCAGGCATCGTCGCTGCCGGCCATCGACGAAAACCAGCGCAGCGTGCTGATCGTCGATGACCAGCCGGCCAACGTGAAGGCGCTGGCCAATGGCCTGAAGGACGATTACCGGGTGCTGGTGGCCAGCAAGGGCGAGAAGGCGCTGGAGATTGCGCGTGGGCAGCATCCGCCCGACCTGATCCTGCTCGACATCGTGATGCCGGGCATGGATGGCTACGCCGTGTGCCGCGAACTGCGCAACGATCCGCGCACCAGCCACATTCCGATCATGTTCGTGAGCGCGCTGGACGAGGTGGAGGACGAGGAAAAGGGCCTCAATCTGGGCGCGGTGGACTATGTCAGCAAACCCTTCCACCTGCCCACCGTGCGGGCGCGGGTGCGCAATCACATCAATCTGAAGATCCGTACCGACCTGCTGGAGCAGATGTCCAGCCGCGACGGCCTGACCCGGGTGGCCAACCGCCGGCATTTCGACGAAGTGCTGGGGCGCGAGGTGGCGCGTCATGCCCGGGGGCAGCGTCCGCTCGGGCTGGTAATGCTCGATATCGACTTTTTCAAGCCGTACAATGACCATTACGGTCACGGTCTGGGCGACGAATGCCTGATCCGGGTGGCGGCTGCGCTGGCCGGTTCGCTGAATCGCCCGGGAGATCTGTTCGCACGCTATGGCGGAGAGGAATTTGTCGCCTTGCTGGCCGATACCGACGCGCAGGGGGTGGAGAGCATTGCCGAGAACATGCGGCGTGCCGTCGAGGCGTTGGCGCTCAGGCACGAATACTCCAGCGTGGCGGAGCATGTCACGGTCAGCCTGGGCGGCGCTTCCAGGGTGCCGGCGGGGTCCGGCGACGGTGCCGTTTTGCTCAGGCAGGCGGACGAGGCGCTGTATCGTGCCAAGCATGCCGGACGCAATCGCGTGGAGATGGCCACGGATGAGCCTGACCGGAACGCTGTGGACGGTGTGACGGCTGTATGAGTGTGGTGGCGGACAACAAAAACGACAGGATTTGAATGCATACACTGAGAATCGACATGCCCGCGCAGGGGTTGGGGAGCCGCCTGTTCGGTCTGCGGGAAGTCGGCGTGCTGCTGGTCACGCTGGGCGTGCTGCATCTGGCAGCGCAGTTCAATTTCCTGCTCTTCCATACCTTGGTGGAAGTGCTGCGGATCGTGGTGCTGGGGGGCATCTTCGTGCTGGTGTGGCATACCCGGCACTGGGCCACGAACAGCTTTTTGAAGGTGTTTGGTGTGGGAGCGCTGTTCGTGGCGGGGCTGGAGATGCTGCACACCCTGTCTTACAAGGGCATGGGCATTTTCCCCGGTCACGATGCCAATCTGCCGACCCAGCTGTGGATCGCCTTCCGCTATCTGGAGGCGGGCTCCATGCTGTTTGCCGGCGTGTGGCTGGGGCGGCCGCTGCGCATGGGCACCCTGCTGGGGGCGTATGCCGGACTGGTCAGCGTGCTGCTGGCCGCGATCTTTGCCGGCTACTTTCCCGACTGCTTCATCGAGGGCAGTGGCCTGACGCCCTTCAAGATCTACAGCGAGTATGTGATTGCCGGCCTGTTCGTCCTGTCCGCGCTGGTGCTGTTGTGGCGCAGCGCGCATTTCGAGCGTGACGTGCTGTGGTTGCTGGTGGTGTCGCTGCTCGTCGGGGCGCTGGCCGAGATGGCCTTCACCCGCTATGCCGACGTGTTCGGCATGGCCAACGAGTTCGGTCACTATTTGCTGTTCGTATCCACTTACCTGATTTACCGGGCCGTGCTGGTCACCGGGCTGATTGCACCCTTCGACCTGATGTTTCGCGAGGTGAGGGTGCGTGAACGCGACCTGGAAACCCTGGTCGCCGAACGTACCGAGCATCTGCGCGAGTCGCAGGCGCTCACCACGGCTTTCGTGGAAAATTCGCCGGCGGTGATCTTCCTCACCGACGAGGCGCAACGCTTCACCCTGGCCAACCCGGCCTTCGAGACGCTGATGGAGCGGTCGCGCGACCAGATCATTGGCCACACGGTGTTCGACCTGATGCCGGGGGACGTTGCGCAGGAACTGTCCGGCAACATCCGGCGCACGCTGGAAAGCGGCACGCCGCAGGTGTTCAGCGAGCGGGTGCGCACCGGAGCCAAGGAGCGGCTGTTCGAAACGGTGCACTTCCCCTTCTTCGACGAGGACGGACGCATCGTGGGCAGTGGCGGCATTGCAGCGGATGTCACCGACCTGCGCAGCGTGGAATTGCGCTATGGCACGATGATCAGCACCTCCATGGATGCGGTGTTGGTGGTGGATCGCCAGGGCCGGCTCATCGAGGTGAATGAGGCGACCTGCGAGCTGACCGGCTATGCCCGGGAGCAGCTGCTCGGACTGCGTCTGGAAGAGCTGGAAGTGGGCATGGACAGGGAGGCGATCCGGCGCACCATGGCGCAGATCGTGCGCGAGGGATCGGCCCGCTTCGACAGCCGCTGGCGCCGTGCCGACGGGGTGGTGCGCGATGTGGAGATCAGCGTGAATTACCTCACCCAGGCGCCCATGCCCTGCTTTTTCTCCTTCGTGCGCGACATCACCGAACGCAAGGCGGTGTCCGCGCGGATCGAACACCTGGCGCACTACGACCAGATGACCAATCTGCCTAACCGCCTGCTGTTTGAAACCTGCGCTGCCAGACGGCTGGCGGCCGCAGCCGGGCGTGGGGCAGGCTGCGCGCTGGTGTATCTGGATCTGGACAATTTCAAGGTCATCAACGACACCCTGGGGCACGTTACCGGAGACGACCTGCTGCGCCATCTTGGCCAGCGCCTGCGCGCCCTGAGCGGGGAGGAGGGGCTGATCAGCCGCTTTGGCGGCGACGAATTCCTGATCCTGCTTGAGGATGTGGCCGACGAGCAGGCGGTGCGCGGCTATGTGGATCGCCTGCTGGCCGAATGCTCGCGACCGCTGACGCTCGACGGGCACGAGCTGGTCAACACCATTTCGATTGGCGTGGCGCTGTTCCCGCGCGACGGGGCCGATTTCGACACGCTGTTTCGCAACGCCGACACCGCGATGTTCGTTGCCAAGGCGGCAGGGCGCAACACCTACCGCTTCTTCGGCCCGGAGATGCAGGCCGATGCGCTGGAGCGGCTGCAACTGCTCAGCCGGCTGCGCGGCGCGCTGGAGCGCATGGAGCTGCAGGTGTATTACCAGCCGCAGTTCGATCTGACCTCTGGCGAACTGGTGGGTGCCGAGGCGCTGATCCGCTGGCATCATCCGGAGCTCGGCATGGTGCCGCCGAACCGCTTCATTCCACTGGCCGAGGACAGCGGGCTGATTGTGCCGATCGGCGCCTGGGTGCTGCAACAGGCCTGCCAGCAGGCCGCTGGCTGGCAGCGGGTGGGGGGCACGCCGGTGGTGGTGGCGGTGAACCTCTCGGCGGTGCAGTTCCGTCAGCCGCAGCTGCGCCAGACCGTGGTCGATGCGCTCGTTGCCTCAGGCCTGCCGCCCGAATGTCTGGAACTGGAGCTCACCGAGTCGCTGCTCATTGGCGATGTGGAAGACATCCTGCAGACGATCAGCGACCTCAAGGCGCTTGGCCTGAAACTGTCCATCGACGACTTTGGCACGGGGTATTCGAGCCTGTCCTACCTGAAGCGCTTTGCGGTGGACAAGCTGAAGATCGACCAGTCCTTCGTGCGTGACATGATGAAGGACGACGACAGTGCTGCGCTGGTCACCACCATCGCGCAACTGGCACGCAACCTGGGCCTGCGCACGATTGCAGAAGGCGTGGAATCGGTCGACATGCTGGCCCCGTTGCGGCAACTCGGCTGTGACGAGGCCCAAGGCTACCATTTTGGCCGACCGATGCCGGAGGATGAGTTCGCAGCCTTTCTCGCGCGAACCCGCATGGCACCGGCCGGTTCGGAGGCCTGAGGCCTCCGAGGTGAGGGCGGAGAGAGGTTCAGAGGGCTCAGAGTCTCAGGCCCGAGCGGTGCACCCGGCGCTCGTCGCGCAGTGCAAAAACGATCAGTGTCGACAGGCACGCCGCCAGGAGGCCGGCGGCAACTTGACCGCTGCCCAGCAGGATGCCGGACAGTATTCCAGAGGCCATGAGTTTGTGTGTGGTGTGAAGGGCCATGATATTGTCTTCCTCGCGTCTTGTCCTGGTGATTGTTCTGTGTCGTCACCACATTCCTTGTTGCCCGTTGCAGGCGGACAGCAAGGCGTGATTTGGACTATATAAAAAAACAGCTGTACAAAAAACCATCTCAGGGGTCGGCTGATAGGAAGGGCCTATCCAGTTTATATTTTTAATCTCTTGGTATTATGTTTTATGGGTGAAATGTAGGTAATTGTACAATCTCAAAATGCATTTGTGTGCGATATAGTGATGAGTTACGGGTTAGACGGGCGCCTTTTACAATGATGTGCGGGGGCCATCTGCTTGACTTATAGGCGGCATTATGACATATGGCAGCGAAATGCATGAGGCAGCGCAAACAGTGGCGTTCACCAGCTTTCAGGGAGAGCTCTGGCTGGCCAACGAGGCCTTGCCCCAGGCACACCCGGGTCTGACCTCGGGCAGTCGCTACCTGATCTCCGGCATGCCCGATCCGCACCGGCTGCGGACTGCGTTGCAAACCCTGTACGCGCACGTGCCCTTGCTGGGCGCCACCCTGCGGCTCGATGATGGTAAAGTCATGCCGGAAATCGATTTGCATGCGGAGCTTGCGCCCGATTTCGAGTATGTAGACCTGTCTGCCGCACCCGACCCGCAGGCGGCGTGTGACGCCTTCGAAATGCGCTTTCGCGAGCAACGCTACGACCTGTTCGGTGGTTCGCTCATGCAGGTGCGCCTGCTCCGGCTGGGGGCCTCGCGGGCCTGCCTGCTGATGCGGGCATTTCACGCCATTGCCGACGGCCTCACGCTGATTGCGCACTTCGAAACCCTGTTGCATATTTACAACGCTTTGGCCGAAGGGCGCTCGCCAGCGCTGGGCGAGCCGTGCGATTGGCCTGCGGTGGTGGCCGCCGACCAGGCCTGGCAGGTGTCCGCCCAGGCCGCCCGGGACCGTACGTTCTGGGTGGAGCATTTGCGCGCACTGCCCGATGAACGCCTCTTCGTGCCCCGTCCGGGCCTGCCCGACCGGCTGGATGAAACCGGCCTGAGCCAGATCGACCTGAGCGCTGCAGCCATCGCCGATCTGGAAGCGCTCGAAGTGCGGCATCGCTGCTCGGCCGGCATGCTTCTGCTGGCCTTGCATGCGCTGGTGCTGGGGCGGGTATTCGATCATGAGCGGGTATGCGTGCAAATGCCGCTGTCACTGGGCGAACGCAAGGACCTGCATCGCGCCCAGGGTTACCGCGTGGCGGTGGTGCCGCTGAATGTGGACCTTCGTGGCGAGCAGACCCTTGCGACCCTGTTGCAGGCCCTGCGCCGCCAGAGCGTCTCACTGATGCGCCATGCGCGCACGCCTTACCAGCGGGCGGCGCGCGAAGCCGGGCTGCATTTGCCGCCCGGGCTGGCCGACACCAACATCAACTACCTGCCGGTGGTGCCGGGCGGGGACGGGCAGGACTTCCTGCTCAGCGATTTCGGCAGCCTGGTGAGCCGTCACGAGCCGGTGATCCTGGGCGTGTATGCCGTCGAGTCCCGTATTCAGGGGCGGCGCGGGCTCAAGCTCACGGTGGTGCATCGGCGCACTTACTTCGACGTGGAAGATGTCCGGCGCCATGTCCGGCGCATCGAGGCGCTGCTCGCGGCGTTCCGGGCCGATGACGGCTTGTTGCTGCACGCGGCCCCCTGCCTGTTGCCCGAGGAGCAGGCGCAGCTTGAAGGCTGGGAGGAGGGGGCGTCGCTGGACTTCGTTCAGGGCACGATCTGGCAGTTGTTCGAGCGGCAGGCACTGGCCAGCGCGGACGCGCCCGCTGTGGTCGCGCCGGATGGCAGCCGGCAGGATTACCGTACGCTGCGCGCGCGCGCGCTGGGCGTGGCCGGCTGGGTGAGGCGTGCAGGCGTGATGCCGGGGCAGGTGGTCGCGGTGCTCGCGCGGCGTGACCCGGCACTGCCGGCGATCCTGCTGGGCATCCTGCGGGCCGGTGCGGTCTATCTGCCGGTCGATCCGGATTACCCGCCGGAGCGCATCCGGCACATGCTCAGCGACTCCGGCGCACGGCGCCTGCTGGCGCTGCACGCGGACGATCTGCACCTTGCACCGGAAGGGTTGGCGGGGCTGAGTGCCGAATGTCTGCCCGCGCACCTGCCCGGGCCTGGGTCCCCCGGGGGGGCGTCTTCCGGGGTTGCGTCCTTGTCCGAGGACGGCGGCGATGCGCTGCCCGAGGTGACACCCGAGGCCCCGGCCTATCTGATCTACACATCGGGCTCGACCGGCCAGCCCAAGGGCGTGCTGGTGCCGCATGCCGGGTTTGTGAACATGATCCAGGGGCAGGCGCATCTGCTGGGGCTGCGTCCCGGGGTGCGGGTGCTGCAGTTCGCCTCGCCATCCTTCGATGCGTCGCTGTCGGAAATCTTCATGGCGCTGACCACCGGTGGCACGCTGTACCCGGTCACCCGGGAGATGATCGACGCCCCCTGGGCACTGCGTGACTACCTGTCCCGGAACGGTATCGCGGTGGTCACCTGGCCGCCGTCCTATCTGGCCCTCTTCGGGCGTGAGCCGCTGCCCGGGGTGCGTGTGCTGATTACCGCCGGCGAGGCGCCGATCGGCGAGGATGTGCGGCATTACGCGGTCGAGAAAGTGTATGTGAATGCGTACGGCCCCACCGAAACTTCGGTGTGCGCCACGCTCACCCGGCTGCATCCTGTGCTGGCGGACGGGCAGCCGCACAGCATCGGCCGTCCGCTGCCGAACACTTCCTGCCATGTGCTCGACCGGCATGGCCGCCGCCTGCCGCCCGGCATGCCCGGCGAACTGTATCTGGGCGGGGCCGGCGTTGGCATCGGCTATCTGAACCGTCCGCAGTTGAGCGCGGAACGCTTCGTGCACCTTGCCACGCTGGGCGGGCGGCGGGTGTATCGTACCGGCGACCGTGCATGCTGGACCGAAAACGGCGAGCTGATGCTGATCGGGCGCATGGACGAGCAGGTGAAGCTGCGCGGCCATCGGGTGGAGTTGGGCGAGATCGTCGCGGTGCTCGAACGGCATCCGGCCGTCAGCCAGGCCGCCGTGCTGGTCAACCGCAGCCAGCGCGGTGGCGTCTGGCTGCTGGCGTTTGTTGCCGGCGCACCGGTGGCCGAGCTGCAGGCCGGCGCGCTGGCCGACTGGCTGCGCGGGCGCCTGCCCGAGTACATGCTGCCGAACCGCTATTACCGGCTGGATGCCCTGCCGGTGTCGCCAGCCGGCAAAGTCGACAAGGCGGCCCTGCTGCGCCTCGACGAACAGGCGCTGGCCAGCACGACGGGCCCGGCGCGGCCCGCTGGCGGGCTGGAACAGGGCGGGACATCGACCGGGGGCGTGGATGCGCACGCACTGGCGCAGTTGTGCGCGCACTATGAAGCGGTGCTCGGCCGTCCGGTGTCCGATCCTGCGGCCGATTTCATGGCGCTCGGAGGAGACAGCCTGCAGGCCATGGTACTGGCCCGGCGCCTGTCGCAGGCTTACCGGCAACCGGTGGCCGTGCGCGACCTGCTCGCCGGAGGGGCACCGCTGAGTGTCTGCCGGCGGCTGCAGCCCTCGGGCACTGCAGGCACTGCGCCGCGTGAGGACGGGCAGGGGGGGGCCGCCTCGGGCACACAGCAGCCCACTGCCCCCGCGCTCACCCAGGGCCAGTTCCAGCTCTGGGTGCTCGACTGCCTGCAGGCTGCCGAGGCGCGCTACAACATGCCGCTGGCGGTCACGCTGCAGGGGGGCGAGGCGCGGGTGCGCGACTTCATGTCCGCGCTCATTGCCTCGATCGAGGCCCAGCCCGCCTGCCGCAGTCGCTTTGTCGGCGACATCGATGCGCCGCGCATGGACATCCTGCCGGCGTCCGGTGTGCACGCCGAATGGCTGGACCTCCGCACGGCGGACGACGCGCAGGCGCAGCTTGTCGCGCTGATCGACGAACGGGTGCATCGCCCCTTCAGGCTGAGCGAGGCACCGTTGCTGCGCCTGAGCGTGTTCCGGCTGGGGGCGCAGGCGTGGTGTGTGTTGCTGGTGATGCATCACATCATCGGCGATGCGGACAGCCTGGCCCTGCTGCTGGCGGAAGCGGCCCGGCGCTGCGCGGACGAGGACGACGATGTGGGGACGGCCCGGGCTCCGGATCCGGTATCGGACCCGGCCCTGCGTGCCGCCGCGCTGGCGCAATTCGCCGCCGATGAACGCCTCTATCTGGAATCGACCGCACGGCGCGACGATCTCGCCTACTGGCAGCGCTGCCTGCTGCCCCTGCCGGCCCGGCTGGATCTTGTGCCGGGCCAGGGGTCACGGTCGGCCGCACGCGGGCAGGGGGGCATGGTCCGGTGCGCACTGCCGGATGGCATGGCCGCGAAGCTGCAGACGCTGGCCAGCCACAGCGGCACCACCCTGCTGGGGGCTTTCATCGGGCTGACATGCGACTGGTTGCACCGGCGCAGCGGGCAGGACGACCTGTGCGTTGCGCTGCCAATCGGTTTGCGCGACACGCCCGAACTGCAGCATACGGTGGGGTATTGCGTGAATACCGTGCTGCTGCGCTCCCGGCAGGCATCGGCCACCGGCATGGAGCGCGTACGGCTGTTGGGCGAACAGTTGCGCGCCGCGCTGGCGCATGGCCGCCATCCGTTCAGCCTGCTGCCGGCTGCGCTGGGCGAGACACGCGATCCGGCACGCGGGCCGCTGGTCGACGTGATGCTCACCCTGATCGACCAGGCCGCGCTGCTCGACGGTCTTGACCGGGCAGGAACCGGGCTGCGCTTCGGCCTGCACGACGTGGCCCTGCGGGCGGCGAAGTTCGACTACACCTTCATGCTGGTGAGCGGTGCCGAGGGGTGCTTGAGCCTCGCGCTTGAGCACGACCTGTCGGTGTGCACCCATGAACAGGCCGGTGCGTTGCTGGACGCGCTGGCAGAAGATCTCGCCCGCCAGCTCCAGCGTTGGCAGGCGACGCGCTCAGGCGCGGCCGAAGCGGCGGGTGCGCCCCCTGCGATGGTTGTCGGCAAGGTGGCTGAAAAAGTGGTCGATCAAGCGACCCGCGCGGCCAGCGGAACCCACAACGCGAGCAACGGCGCGAGCACTGGCACGAACCGCAGCGCAAGCGACCGGGCCCGCGAATGCCTGAGCCAGGCCTGGCAGGCGGTGCTGGGTGGCGCGGCGCCGGAGATGGACAGCCATTTCTTTGCCTGCGGTGGCGACTCGATCAAGGCCATTCAGGTGGTCGGACAACTGCGCCGCCAGGGCGTCGACAGTCTCGCCCCGGCCGAATTCTTTGCCACGCCGCTGTTTGCCGACCTGCTGGCGCGCATTCAGGCAGGCCACGGTGCGCAGCAGCCCCAGCACACATGGCCCCGGCCCGAAGTGGGGCAGGCCTTGCCGCTGCTGCCGATGCATCGCCGTTTCATGCAGATGCATGGTGAGCACTGGCGGCACTTCCACATGGCCCTGCCGCTGCGTGTGGGCAGGGACATCGACAGTGCCCGCCTGCAGCGCGCCCTGCACACCCTGCAGGCGCGTCACGAGGCCCTGCGCATGGTGTTTGACGGCGGGTGCGCGCGCCTGTCGGCCACGCCTGCGCCACCGGTCTGGCTCGAACGCCCGGCCGTGGGGGGCGACCTGACGTCGCCTGCCAGCGCAGCCGGGCCGCGCGCTCCGGCGCTGAACGCTGCCGCGCAGGCCCTGTTCGCCGCGCTGCACCCCGGCGAGGGGCCGTTGTGGGGAGCGGTGCTGTTGCATGCGGGCGATGAGCGACTGTTGCTGCTGGGCGGACATCATTTCGTACTCGATGCGGTGTCGCTCGACCTGCTGCGCAGCGAGCTGCTGGCGGCGTGTCTGGAAACGCAGGACCGGGATGCGCCCGCCTGCACGTCGGTCACAGCGCCCGGCACGTCCGGTGCCCCTGGGCTGGCCAGCTGGATGCTGGCGCTGCAGCAACCGTCGCTCTGGCCCGACGCACAGGCGGTCGAGGCCTGGCGGGCACGCTGCGTGGCGCCGGCCGGCCCGCTGGCAGGTGTGTGCGACGCCGCTGCGGCAGGCGATGTCGCCCGCCGCGCGTTCCAGCGCCGGCAGGTGTCCGGATTCGCACGCCGTGCACTGGCCGAGCCGGATGCAGTGCTGCTCGCCGGCCTGAGTGTCGCGCTGCAGCGCATGGGGCAGCGCGAACCGGTGCTGCTCACGCTGGAAGGGCATGGCCGGCAAGCCTTGGCGCCGGGGCTGGAAATCAGTCAGGCGGTGGGCTGGTTTACCGCCATCCGTCCGCTGCATCTGCCGGTTTTTGCCGACTCGCAGCAGGCGGCCGCGAGCCTGCGCGACCTGCTGCAGCAGGCACCGGGCGGAACGGACTTCGCTCTGGCCTGCCTGCGTGCTGCGGCTGAAGGGCACGCCCTGCCGGATGAGCGGCCGCAGATCAGCCTGAACTACCTTGGCCAACTGTCACCGGTGGCCGACCCGCAGGACGAAAACGCTCCGCCGCAGGGGCTGCAACCCTTGCCCGCGCTGGCCACGCCCGAGGTGCTCACTGCCCTGCTGCCCGCTGGTTTTGTGCCCGAGGCCGAGCTGGAGCTGCTCGCCTTTTTCGACGGGGACCGCCTGTGCCTGTCGGCCTGGCATGCGCCTGCCCGTCTGCCGAGTGCCTGGGTGCAGGCCCTGCTCGATCGCTGGGTGGAAACCCTGTGTGCGCTCACCGGTCAGCCGCTGCTTGCTGCCGATGCACGCACCCAGGCCTTGCTGCACACGCTCGCCGGGCGTGCCGAATGCGCGGTGGAGCAGGTGGTCGATCTGGGCGAACCCGATCCGGCGCAGCAGGCCATGCTGTTCCAGCATGTGCTGGACGGCGAGGGTGGCGAGGGCGGTGAAGGGGCCGCCCCGGCCGGCCGGGGCGGGGCCAGTTACACCCAGCAGATCAGCTTCCGCCTGCAGGGCGGGCTGGAGGCAGACCGTCTGGAGCGTGCCTGGGCGCAGGTGGTGGCGCGTCACGAGAGCTTGCGCACCGTGTTCCCGAGTGCCCCCGGCGAGGGTTTTCACCGGCTGGTGTTGTCGGAAGGTCGTTACACGCTGGCCCGTCATGACCTGCGCACGCTGCCGGCCGTGCAGCGCCAGCGTCGCCGGGATGCGTTGCTGCAGGCTCAGCGTGACCTCGGGCTGGCACCGGAAACCGGCCCCTTGCTGCATCTGCACCTGCTGCAGCTGCAGCCCGACGAATGGGAGATGAGCTGGTGCTTCCACCACCTGCTGATGGACGGGTGGTGCATCGGCATCCTGCTGCGCGAGCTGTTTACCGTGTATGCCGGCCTGCAGCAGGGGCCTGGGGCCGAAGGGCTGTTGCCGCCCGCACCGCCCCTGTCGGCGTACCGGCAGTGGCTGCAGCAGCGTGAATCGGTCAGCGCGCCGGCACACCAGGCGGCACTCGCGGGCTGGCGCACGCTGCTGGCCGAACTGCCGGAAGCCACCCTCATCGGCGCTCATCGCCCCAATGCACAACGCCCCGCTGCGGGGGCAGCGGATGCCGCCGAATGGGTCGAACATGAATGGGCGCTGAGTGCCGCCGATGGCGTGGCGCTGGCCAGGGCCGCAGCGGCCTGCGGCGTGAGCCAGCCGCAACTGCTGCAGGCGCTGTGGGCCGTGCTGCTGGGGGCCGTGCATGCAGGCCGGCGCGATGTGCTGTTCGGGCTGGTGAGTGCCGGACGGCCCGCCGAGGTGCCCGGCATCGAGCACATGGTGGGGCTCTTCATCCGCACCCTGCCGTTGCGCGCGCGCTGGGCAGCGGGGGACACCCTGGCTGCGCTGTCGGCCAGCCTGCGCCAGCAGGCCGCCGAACGTGCCGCGCATGAATTCCTGCCGCTGGCCGACATCCAGGCCCTGGCAGGCGAGCGGGGCGGTCAGTCACTGTTCGACCACATCCTGGTGTTCGAGAATTATCCGCTGGAAGGCATCGAACAACCCGGTGCGCCGCGCATTGCCGAAGTCAGCGGCTTCGAGCGTCATCCCTATGTGCTGAGCCTTTCGGTGTTGCCCGGACAGGCGCCGGGGTTCCGGCTGGCGTGCCGCACCGACGGCTTTGCCGAAGGGGAGGTACCGCAACTGGTGCGTGCCTGGCAGCGCCTGCTGCAACGGGTGTGCGCCGCTGGCGAGGCGGCCTCCGCCCTGAGCTGCGCAGACTTGTTGCCGCTGCCGCCGCCCTTCCTGCGTGTCCGCGATGCGCTGGGCTTGCAGCGCACCTTCAACCGCACCGCGCGCGACTATCCCCGCGATGCCTCGCTGGTGGCGCTGTTCCGTGCGGTGCGTGAGCGCCAGCCCGACGCGCCGGCGTGCATGGCCGAACATGGCGAGGTGTGGACTTACGCGCAGCTCGACGGCCTGTCCGACCGCGTGGCGGCTGCGCTCGGAGTGCTGCCGGACGGCACCCCGGTGGCACTGGCCATGCCGCGCGAGCCGCAGGCCGTGGTGGCGATGCTGGGCGTACTCAAGGCAGGCGGATGCTATCTGCCGCTGGACGAGAAGAGTCCACCGCAGCGCCTCAGCCAGCAACTGGCCCTTGCCGCCTGCAAGCGGCTGCTGTACCGGGGCGTCCCGCCGCGTGAGGTGCAGGCGGCGCAGGGCGCGGCGTTGCAGGCGTTCGATCTGGACGCGGTGCTTGCGGAGGACTGCGCAGCCGCGACGCTGCCGCCTGCCGGCGAGAGGAGGACGCCTGCCGGCGAGAGGGTAACGCCTGCCGGCGGGGGGCAAGCGCCCGCCTGCATCCTGTTTACCTCCGGCTCCACCGGTACGCCGAAGGGCGTCATGGTGCCGCAGCGGGGCATCGTACGTCTGGTGTGCAACAGCGACTTCTGGGACCTGGCTCCGGGCGAGCGGCTGCTGCAGGCCGCGCCGCTGGGTTTCGATGCCTCTTCCCTGGAAATCTGGGGGGCCCTGTTGTGCGGTGGCACCAGCTGCTTCATCAGCGACGACAGCCTGCTGTCGCCCTCGGGGCTGGCCAGGCGCATCGAGACGCAGCAGATCCGGGTGATGTGGCTGACCGCCGGCCTGTTCAACCTTCTTGCGGATGAGTCGCCCGGACTGTTCGCGCCCCTGCGCAGGCTGTTCATCGGCGGCGAGGCGCTGAGCCCGGCGCATGTCGCCAGGGTCATGCAGGCCTGCCCGGCGCTG
>JBAYOV010000015.1:0-68616 GCA_041678045.1 Rhodocyclaceae bacterium | reverse complement strand
ACGATCCACGCTTCCTCCCCACGCTCGGTCACCCTCACGCAGTTGCGCTTCACTTCGTTCGCTGTGATCAACTTACGGCGGGACTTACACCCGCAGGAGTGCGCCCATGCTGGGCGCACAAAATGAAAAGGGGCTGCATCGCTGCAACCCCTTGATTTTATGGTGCTGTTGAGAGGAATCGAATCCCCGACCTACTGATTACGAATTTGTAGGCAGGGGTAGACCTACTGATAAATCAACCTTAATAATCCTTTACGAAACAGTACAGTTAGCGCATACTCACCTTAACGGGGTTACACGAAAAAACACGGTTTTTAACCGAAAACGTAACCCCAGTGTAACCCCGGCGTAACCCCGTTTCAGCCGATTTGCATAAGGTGAGTGCATGGAATCCAAGTTCCCATTTTCCAAAGAACGGTTGCTGGCGCTGCCCTTGCCGGCATCCGGCAGGGCCACGTATCACGACACCAAGATTCAAGGGCTGCAACTGCGTGTAACCCCGACGGGGACAAAAACCTTCTGCGTCTACCGACGCCTGAAGGCTGGCCAGCCTGAACGGGTGACGCTGGGCAAGTTCCCGACGATGACGGTGGAGCAGGCACGCAAGGCGGCAACCGCGATCAACTCCGAAATCGAAAGCGGCGCAAACCCCGCCGAAGTGAAGCGCATTCACAAGGGGGTGCCGACCTTTCAGGAGGTGTTCGATGAATACCTTGAGCGCAAGCGCAAGCGCGACGGCAACCCGATTGGAGAGCGCACCAAAGCCGAGTACATCAACACCGTACGCCTGTACCTGAAAGACATTGCAGGGCAAAAGCTGTCCGCCATCACCCACGAGCGCACCGCTTCGGCCATTCACCGCGCCAGCAAAGCGGCACCGATTGCAGCCAACCGGGCACTGGCCGTCACGCGGGCCGTGTTCAACTACGCCATCAGAAAGCGCATGTTCTCGGGGGTGAATCCCGCCGTCGGCATCGAGGCCAACCCAGAGCGCAGCAGGGATCGTTTTCTCCAGCCCGATGAACTGCCGCGTTTCTTCGCTGCCGTGGCCGAAGAGGAACCTGTGATGAGGGACTTCATCCTGCTGGCGCTGCTGACCGGCGCACGGCGGGCGAACGTGTGCGCGATGCACTGGCGGGAACTCCAACTGGCTGAGGGCGTGTGGCGTATCCCGAAGACGAAGAACGGCACAGCGCAGAACGTGACCCTGTGCCCGGAAGCGATTCAGATACTGGAGTCGCGCAAGGCCACCACGGCGGGCGGGTTCGTGTTTCCCAGCCACGGCAAGACCGGGCACATCGTCGAACCCAAGAAGGCCGTCATGCGCGTCATGGAGCGGGCCGGTATCCCCTACGGGCGCGACGTGGACAACGGCGTCACCCTGCACGACCTGCGGCGCACGCTGGGGAGCTGGCAGGCACGCACCGGGGCATCGCTGGCGATCATCGGCAAGAGCCTGAACCACAAGTCGCCACAAGCCACCGCGATTTATGCCCGGCTCGATCTTGACCCGGTACGCCAGTCGGTGAATACGGCAACCGCTGCCATGCTGGAGGCGGGCGGGCTGAAGGACGCTGCCGACGTGGTGACGCTGCCGGGCAGGCGGGGGGCGGCGTGATGCCCGAAATCTCCCGATTCTTCGGCATCGTGATCTACATGAACTGGCGCGACCACCCGCCTGCACACTTCCATGCGGTCTATGGAGAGCATGAAGCGCTGATGACGTTTGACGGCAAGGTGTATGCGGGTTCGCTGCCGGGCCGGGCGCTTTCGATGGTGCGTGAATGGCTGGCGCTGCACCGCGATGAACTGGAAGCCGATTGGTCGCTGGCCGTCCAGCGCAAACCGTTGAACCCGATTGAACCACTGGAGTGATGACCATGATCTTGCACACCACCGAAGTAACCCCGCTGCCGGGCTATCGGTTGTTCCTGCGCTTCAACAATGGCGCGGCGGGCGAGGTTGATCTATCTGCCGAACTGGAGGGCGAAGTGTTCGAGGCGCTGCTCGATCCGGCGCTGTTCGCCACGGCGCATCAACACCCGGTCATGCGAACGGTGGCATGGGCAAACGGGGCAGACCTGGCACCGGAGTTCCTGCTCGACCTGATGCGGGCGCAACGTGGAGAGCGGGCGGCGTAATCGCCTGACCGAGCAATGCCGCGCCTATCCCCCGGCTGATCCCCTGGGGAGAAAACCGGGTTCCCTTGCCCGGCTGGCGCGGTATCTATTGCAAGGGTGAGCATATAAGTGATGCCATGAGGCTACGAACCGGCTTGGTTGCTTCCACTCGCAAAGGCGGCGAGAGTCTGCGCGAGCTTGAAAATCTGAAGGCGCTCGAAGAGTTGGAAGCGCGGCGGAAACTTTACGAGGCAGGCGACAAACTCGCATTGTTCGAGGCGTTGGTGATCTGCGCTTACTTTCAGGCGGTCATGCCTGAGTGGATGGCCGATGTATTGATCGAATCAGAGCGGCGTTACGAATGCGGGGATGTGGCCTGCATTGGGGATATGTTTGGCAAACCGACCGAGAGCAAGGCTCAACGAAAAGCGGCTGCACGGTATCGAGAGATTGAAGGCGATGTGCTTCACCTTCTCAGGCAGTGGCGTACCCGTGGTGGGACATTCAATGCCGAGGAGTGCTTTGACCAGATCAAGGATGATCTTGGGTGCGGGCGGCGCGACGTTCAGAAAATCTACGAAAAACACCGAAGTACACTTTTGAAAATCGAGAAAAAAGGGCCTGACGCTGATTTGGCAAGCGTTTTTGTAAAGATTGAGGCGGGACATTTATTTCCGCGCCGGAGCGGTCGCCCCGTATTCTAATGACGTTGTACTTCACACTTTTCCGAAAAAGTGTGTCTGACTTGCCGCCAGGATAACCCGATGATTCGCACCCACACCGCACCCCCGCGGGATTCATTGGATGCGAATCATGACAACCCAAAACCTGCAAAACCTGATCACGGCAGGCGCTGACCTGCTCGACGATCATGCCGCTGCCGCGATGCTCGACGTATCACCCGGCACGCTGTCTGTCTGGCGCTCGACCGGGCGCTACAACCTGCCTTTCCTGAAGGTCGGACGCAAGGTGCGTTACCGTCGTGCCGACCTGCTTGCCTGGCTGGAGAAGCGTTACCACCAGTCCGGCGCGACCGAGTGAGGGGGCGAGCCATGACGGACAAAAAAACGGGCCGCACCCCCCGGCACGACCCGCACGACAGCAACATCAACGCTGTACATTTTACCAGCACTCACCAGCATGGGCGCATTTCTGCCGACCTGGCCGCGCTGCTGGCGCTGGCCGCTGTGGCGGGCATGCTGCTGATGACGGGGGGGGCGCAATGATTCGGGCATTGATCTCGTGCAACCTCACCAGCACCCCGACCCAGCGCACCGCGAAGAACGGCACACCCTACGCCACCGCACGGGTCAGTGTGCCCATGGGCGATGCAGGCCGTGTGTCCTGCTCGTTGGTGGCATTCGACGAACAGGCCGTCATGCGGCTGATGCAGTTGCGCGAAGGGGCGACCGTGGCCATGGCCGGCACCCTGAAGGTGAGCACCTGGCAGGACAGGGACGGCAACCACCGGCCTGCGCTTGATATGGTGGTCGACGAAGTGGCCAGCACCACCCCGAAGCCGCGCAAGCGCAAGGAGTCGGGCGACAGCGCCAGCACGAGCACCAGGGCGCACGGGCATGAAGCGGATCCGTTTTCCGACCTGCCGGGCGCGGGTGACATTGACTGGCTGGGGGCGTGATGACCAAACGACTCCCCGCCTACGGGCGGCAACTGATGACCCGCCTGGCATCCGGAATCGAACCGAAGCACGGCATCAGCGTATGGATCGACCCCACGCACCGAGTGCCCATGACGGGCGTGTGCGCCCCCCTGGCTGTGTTCACCTCCGATGATCCCGCCATGCTCGACTGGGGGGTGTGTCGTGGCCGGGATGTGTGGATTCCCGGTGCCGATCTGGTTGAGCGCGACCGGCTGCATGCTGTCGTGCGCTCGATTGTGGCCGCTGCACCCCGGCGGCTGATGCTGCTGACCGGGGAACATCCCGGCATCGAGTTCGTGGTATCGACCCGGAGGGCCGCAGCATGACGATATGGACCGAGCCGGAGATCGTGTCGACCGAACTGGCGACCGCCCCGGCTGGCGCTGCCGAACATCGCGCCCGAGAGGTGAGCGTCATCCCTGCTACGAGCATCACCCCTGCTTCGATTGATTGGCTGTGGCCGGGGTGGCTGGCTGCCGGGAAAATGCACGTCCTGGGCGGGGCACCGGGCACGGGCAAGACCACGCTCACCATGTCGCTTGCCGCCACCGTTTCATCCGGCGGGCGCTGGCCGGACGGGGCACGCTGCCAGCCGGGCAATGTGCTGATCTGGAGCGGAGAGGATGACCCCGCAGATACGCTTGTCCCCCGACTGTTGCTGTCCGGGGCGAAGCTGGACAGGGTGTTTTTCGTGGGCGATGTTCGAGAGGGTGCCGAAAGCCGGTCATTCGATCCGGCGCGAGATATTGCGACCCTGCGTCACGAGCTGCTGAAAATCGGCGGCATCAAGCTGCTGATTGTCGATCCCATTGTGTCGGCTGTCACGGGCGACAGCCACAAGAACGCGGAGGTCAGGCGCGGGCTGCAACCTCTCGTCGATCTGGCCTCTGACATGCGCTGCGCACTGGTGGGCATCACCCACTTCACGAAGGGCACGGGCGGGCGCGATCCGGTGGAGCGGCTGACCGGTAGCCTTGCCTTCGGGGCGCTGGCCCGTGTCGTGTTGGTGGCCGCAAAGCACCAGGAAGAGGGGGAGGACGGACGCACCACCCGGCTATTCTGCCGGGCAAAGTCGAACATCGGGCCGGACGATGGCGGGTTTGAGTACGACCTGGCGCAGGGTGAAGTCCAGCAGCATCCGGGCGTGTTTTCGTCGGCGGTGGCCTGGGGGGCATCCGTGGAAGGCGCAGCACGCGACCTGCTGGCCGTGGCGGACTCGACGGGCGACGATGGCGAGGGCGGGAGCATGGCCGATGCCAAGCGTTTCCTGACTGACTTGCTTTCGGACGGGCCGATGCCGAGCAAAGCCGTGAAGGCCGACGCGGAAGGCGCGGGGTATTCCTGGGCGACCATCCGCAGGGCACAGAAGGCACTCGGAGTCGAGGCCGTGAAGGACGGCGGACGCTTCGGAGCCGCCCGGCAGCAATGGATGTGGAGGCTGCCAGCCACTGACGGCGCTCAACGCGAATGCCTGAAGATGCTCAAAAACACTGAAGATGCTCAACAAAATAGTGTGAGCACCTTCAGCAAAATTGAGCACCTTCAGCAAAATCCGGGTGTAATCGAGGTGGAGATATGACCCCCCGCGAGATCATCATGCAGGCATCGTCGGACGGTGTGACGCTGACCGTTTCGGCTGCCGGTTCGCTGAAGGCCACGGGCGACACTTCCGCCGTGAATCGGTGGCTGCCGATCATCCGGGAGCGCAAGCCCGGAATCATCGAGGCGCTGACCACCGACCGGCGACCACCCGCCCGGCGACCACCGACCGACAGCGAGCGGGCCGAACTGCTGGCGCTGGTGCAGGCCGTGTATGCGACCGACAGCGACCAGGACAGGCAAGAGGCGACGGATTGCGCCATGGCCGATCCCGACGGCGCACTGCTGTGTTACCGGGCCATTGCCGCCGAACGCGGGCTGGTGGTCACGCTGCCTGCACCTGCACCTGCACCAGCACCACCGGCATGCGGGCGCTGCCGACACCGGGCGACACCGGGCCGGGCCGATCCGGGTTACTGCGCAGTCAGGACAGACCAGCCACCGGCCTACGGCACCAACCACCCGCTGCACCGACTGCCGGATGACGGCGGCACGAGCTGCCCGATGTTCGAGGCGCGGCAACCATGATCTGACCGACCACCGACCCGGCCAGCGTGCCGGGTTTTTTGCGCCTGGCGACCGGCGGCACCGACCGGTATCTGTGCGCTGCATCATGCCGTCGGGAACCACAAGCAAGAATCGGGGGTTCGCATGCCCTGCATGGCATCTGGCAAGACGGCACGAACACTGCTTGCATCAATTCGCTGTTGCAATGCAGCACGGCGACGGCGGAAAGAATCGGCGGAAGCTGTACTGGCGCAGCAGGACGGGCCGGGCGAGGGTGGGCGCGAACCCGATTTGCGACCTGTACGCGCGCGCGAAGGGGTGAGGTCGCATCCAGTATTTCTTGAGTCCCTAAAGGAGACCTGTACGCGCGCGCGAAGGGGTGAGGGCAGCGGTATCCAAGCCGGTATCCACGGAAACGACCTGTACGCGCACGCGAAGACACTCCCTCAAATTGAGGAAGTGCTGTCTTGGCGCTACTTCAGAAAACTTCAGTTCAGCGTGCTATCGCAGACGGACGGAAGGCGTGCGCAGCTACTCACGAAAACTCACGTTTCCGAATCCGAACCTTCCAGCGAGGGCAGTACGCAGCGAGGTACGCACCGAACGACGGTTTCCATGGAATCAAATCATGGCCACCGGCACATCGAGCAGGCCACCAGCCCCCCGACAGACCACCGGCCACACCCACGCCACCGACCACGCCTTCAGCCGCCTACAGCCCGATCTGGCGCACCTGGCACACCCGCCCGCCGATGACGATGCCGGACAGCGACCACCGGCCCCGACAGGCCACCCACACCTGGCTGGTGCTGGGCTGTTGAGAAATGTTGAGATCGCGCACGCGAAGGGCGAGTGCAACAGGGTCCAACTACTTGAGAAAACTTGAGTTCAGATGGCGATTGGCAGGGCGTCACGAAACGGGACACCCCCACCATGCCGGATGATCCGCATCCTGCCGGTACTGGCCACCCGCCTGCCGATGACGATGCCGATGCAGGACAGTGGCCAGGGCTGAATCCACACCCCGAGAGCAGCACCAGCGAAGCGGGCGACCGTCCGGAAACGTAACCCCGGCGTAACCCCGCCGAAAATGAAAAGGGGCTGCATCGCTGCAACCCCTTGATTTTGTGGTGCTGTTGAGAGGAATCGAACCTCCGACCTACTGATTACGAATCTGAAGGTACGGGGGTTTTTCTACGTTGAAGCGGGTTGCAGGAAAAGAACAAACCACTGATTTTCAAGGAAACATGGGTTTTACATCATTGCTTGATGTTGAAGCATATTGCTAGAATCGGGTTACAAATGGCTTACATGGAATCGGCCATGTAACCTACCGATTGAGGCAAGAAAATGGCACGCATCAAACTGACCGCCGGTCGCATTCGAGACTTCTCATGCCCGACTGGCAAGGCTCAGGCTTTTCTCTGGGACACCGAAGCGCCCGGACTCGCACTCAGGGCAACGCCGGGGGAATCGCGTGCATTCGTTTTCCAGTCGAAGCTGAACGGCAAGGCGCTGCGTGTGACCATCGGTGATGTGCGGGCGTGGAATCTGGATGCTGCCCGGACTGAAGCCCGACGCCTGCAAAACCTGCTTGACGCTGGCACGGACCCCCGCGAAGAGAAGCGCCAGCGCATCGCCGAAGCAGAAGCGAAACGGGAGGAAGCCCGCCGCATCGAAGCGCCCGCGCTGGAAGCATGGACCGCCTACATTGAGGCACGCCGGCCCGATTGGGGCGAGCGGCATTACCGTAGCCATCTGGCCCTTGCCGATCCCGGAGGGAAACCGAAGAGCCGGGGACGGCGACCGGGAGAAGGAGACACTACAACCCCCGGCCCGCTGCATGCCCTGCTGGTGCTGCCCCTGTCCGAACTGACCGCTGAAGCTGTTGAGTCCTGGCTGAGGCTGAACGCCAGTCGCCCGGCATCTGCCGCGCTGGCCTTTCGCCTGTTGCGTGGATTCCTGGGCTGGTGCAGCGAGCGCCCCGAGTATCGAGGCTGTGTTCATGTCGACGCCTGCACTCAGAAGGGGGTAAGGCGGGCTGTCGCGCCAGCAAAGTCGAAGGCTGACGATTGTCTCCAGCGCGAACAGTTACCCCTGTGGTTCGACCATGTGCGCCGTATCGGAAACCCGGTCCAGTCCGCCTATCTGCAAGCCCTGCTGCTGACCGGTGCCCGCCGTGAAGAGCTGGCCGGCCTGCGCTGGGATGACGTGGACTTCCAGTGGCGCAGCATGAGCATCCGGGACAAGGTGGAAGGCGAGCGCATCATTCCGCTGACCCCCTATGTCGCCTCATTGCTGGCCATGCTGCCCCGTCGCAACGAGTGGGTGTTCAGCAGCCCCGCCGCGCAATCGGGACGGATTCAGGAGCCGCGCATCGCCCACAACAAAGCATTGGCCGCTGCCGGGTTGCCTGCCCTGAGCCTGCACGGCCTGCGCAGGAGCTTCGGCACGCTGGCGGAGTGGGTAGAGTGCCCCGCCGGAGTATCGGCCCAGATCATGGGACACAAGCCTTCTGCCCTGGCCGAAAAGCACTACCGCCGTCGCCCGCTGGACCTGCTGCGCAAGTGGCACACCACCATCGAAGGCTGGATTCTGGAGCAGGCCGGCATCGAGCAGCCCCACGAAGAACAGGCCGGGCAGGGCTTGCGCGTGGTGGGCTGATGTGCGCTTTGAGTTGTGAAACGCTACGCTATACAATAGACCATGATTAAAAGCTTCGAGCACAAAGGCCTGCAAGCCTTTTTTGAGACTGGCAGCAAGGCAGGTATCCAGCCGCACCACGCGCCGAAGCTGACCCGATTGCTGGCACGCCTTCACGCCGCCAAGCTGCCCGAAGACATGAATCTGCCGGGCTGGCGTCTGCACCCGCTCACAGGGGGATTGTCGGGCCATTATTCGGTTTGCGTGAATGGCAACTGGCGTTTGACGTTCCGCTTTGACGCGGGCGATGCGGTGCTGGTGGATTATCAGGACTATCACTGAAGGCACGACACCATGACGATGATGCACAACCCGCCGCACCCCGGCGAAACACTCCGGGAAGATGTTCTTCCGGCATTGGGCCTGACCGTGACCGACGCCGCCGCGCAACTTGGCGTTACCCGTGCTGCGCTGTCTCGTGTGTTGAACGGACGCGCTGCAATCTCGCCAGAAATGGCCCTGCGCCTTGAGGGCTGGCTTGGCGTGGAGAATGGGGGCAGTGCAGATGCCTGGCTTGCGCAGCAGTCCGCCTACGACCTGTGGAAAGCCCGCGCTGCGGGCGTGCCTGTGGTGCGGAAAGCGCCGGTTGCCCGGATTGCGGCATGAGAGACAAGCCGCTTCCCGACAGCACCGAGCAGCCCCACGAAGAACAGGCCGGGCAGGGCCTGCGCGTGGTGGGCGGGAAGGCACCGCACGCCTGCACCAGCCACCGGGAAGCCACGATGAACATGCACAACCCCCCGCACCCCGGCGAAGTGCTGACCGACTGGCTGGAGGACTTGAACCTGAGCGTTACGGCATTTGCTGCGCACATCGGCATCAGCCGGGTGATGCTGTCCCGCATCCTGCACGGGCACGCCGCCATCACTGCGGATACAGACCTGCGCCTGCATGAGGCCCTTGGTACGTCGCCCGGATTCTGGCTCAGGATGCAGCACCAGCGTGACCTGTGGTGTGCCGGGCAACGTGCCAAGGCGCGACCGCCGGTAGGACGGATTGCAGCCTGACTGAGTTTTGCCGCGCCTATCCCCCGGCTGATCCCCTGGGGAGAAAAGGGGGAAACCATCGCCTCCCTGGCGCGGCACCTTTCCGATGGTGCGCAAGATGGAGCGCAAAGAATGAACTGTGTCATCAAGATTGGCGACCGCGAGGCGGTGCCTGTGCGGGCGATTCCGTTTGTTACGGGGTGGTCTATTTCGCCCGATGTGGTTGCGCGAGGATTGGCGGGGCTGGACTTCAACAGGCGCTTGAAGTCGCTGCGGGCGTATCACTTGGACTTGGACGGCAACTTCAGTCCAATGTTGTCGAAAGAGTGGGATGTTGTGCATGACGGGCTGCGTGCACTGTCAGCCTCTCTGAGGGCCGGCGAGACGGCTGAAGGTTCTTCTTACCCGGACTGGGTGAGGCAATCAATTCCCGCCCTGCCTTCGCATTGTTTCGTGTGGCTGGATGAATTCGAGCCGGCAGCACGGCACGCGATGAATGCGCTGATGAGTCTCGACGAAGAACGCGATGATGAAAACGAGCTGAACTTTTCTCCGAGGATTCCGCCGGGGCTGGTCGATGCGGTATTCGAAGGACTCCCAAGGGCCGGGGCTGTTTTACCACCGGATCAGGATCATGCGGGGAGTGCAGACAGCCCAGCCAGTGCCAGCAAGAGCCGACCAGGCCGCAAGCCGTCCAAAGCCCCCGTAGTGCTGGAGAAAATTCTCGACGCGCTGGAAGATTACGCATCAGCAACAGGGCAGGACTTCGACCGCCACGCCATGCCCGGCCCCCTGGGCGAATCCTACGAGGATGAAGGCGGTTTTCATTGGCTGTGCGCAACCCTCTACCCCGGCATTTTCAGGAGGGCAAAGGACACGTTTGCCAAGCATCGCGCCGGCATATGTGCACTGGAGAGCTACGCAAAGCCGACCGACTTTTACCGGCTGGCGCTGCCTCACATTGCACCGGAATTAGGGGTAACGCCGAATGTGCGCCACATGCCCAAGGGGGGCAGGAAAATCTCCTAAATTCAATAGGTTGAACGTTTCGCACTGTGCACCAAAAATGAATTGATGGTGCACAGTGGTGCAATTACATCGCGGAATTGACCTGTATCCAATAGGGACCGTCATAACTCGACGGAGCCCTGGAATGCACACCACCACCACCACCACCACCCCGACCCAGCGCACGGACTACGCATCTATCCTGCGCACCCTCTCCACCGAGCAGGCCGCCGCCGCCCTGCATGTCCGACCGCAGACCCTGCGTGCGAGCCTGTGCCGCGCCGGGCATTACTGCGGCATCCGGCCCGTCAAGCTACCTAACCGGATGCTCGCCTGGCCTGCGGATCAGATCGACGCCCTGCTGACGGGGGGCTGAGACATGGCCGGCGAAAAAACGGGCCGCACCCCCCGGCACGACCCGCACCACAACATCATCAACACTGTACATTATGCCATCAGTCGCCAGCATGGGCGCATCGACTCCGGTCTGGTCGCGCTGCTGGCGCTGGGCTTCGTGGCGGGCTGGCTGCTGGCGGCAGGAGGTGCGCGATGACCCAGCAGAATCGCACCGCTCCGGCCTATCAGGAATACGCCGCCAACATCATCGCTCGCTTCGAGTACCGCACTTTGACCTTGCCGCAGCGCGGTTTGCTGTACTCAATGCGCCTTGAATGCTGGGTGAATCAATACCTGCCCGAGTCGCCCGACGTGCTCGCTCGCATCCTGGGCTTCGACGTGGCCGAGGTTGCTGCCGAGCTGCCATATGTCATGCCCTTCTTTGAGGTCGAAGATGGGCGCATCTTTGCGCCGGACTTGGAGGCGTACCGCGAGCGTATTGAAGGCATCCGTAGCCGCCAATCCGCTGCAGCGAAGAGCACAAACGCAAAACGCAAAGAGGCCAAACCCCGCGCCAGCAAAGGGATTCAGACCCATGACGCTGAGCGTAGCGGTAAGCGTGACGCTCAGCGAACGGTCGAGCGAACGCTCGTTAACCTTAACCTTAACCCTAGCCCTAGCCAAGACGTGGGATATGTACCCACTACCTACGTAGAGAGTAGTGACTGGGGAGACTTCACCCTTGACCCTGAGCAGGAGGGCGAGCGATGACGACCAATCACCCGCCCCTGGCTGGGCACATCATCAGCCTGCGCCCCTACCAGCTCGCCGCCATCACCAAGCTACGTCACTCCCTGGCTGGGGGGTATCGGCGGGTGATGCTGTACTCGCCGACCGGCAGCGGCAAGACGGTCACGGCAGAAGCCATGATCCGCGGTGCCCTGGCGAAGGGTAAGCGGGTGGCCTTCATCGCCAACCGGAAACAGCTTGTCGGTCAGGCATCCGCACACCTGTCTGCTGCCGGTATCCCTCACGGCATCCTCCAGGCCGACAATACCCGCGACCTCGACGCCCGCGTGCTGGTGTGCAGCATCGACACCATTGCCGCGCGTGGCTTCCCTGACGATATCGGCTTGATCGTGATCGATGAGGCCCATGCCTGCGCTGGGTCAGCCAAATACCGGAGACTGCTCGACAGGTACAACCGGGTGCCGACCATCGGCCTGTCGGCTACACCGTTTGCGCCGGGCCTGGGGCAGGTCTTCGGGGACATGGTGATAGCCGCCACGATCCGCGATCTGATTGGCGATGGGTATCTGGTCGATGTGGATGTGTTCGCGCCGGCCTCGCCCGATCTGACGGGCGTGAAAACCCGCCGTGGCATCGGTGGAGAGGTCGATTACGCGGAGGTCGCACTCGGGGAGGCCATGGACCGTCCCGACCTGGTGGGCGACATCATCGCGCACTGGCGCCGGCTGGCCGCCGGTAAGCAGACCGTCGTTTTCGCTTCGAGCATCCCGCACAGCCAGCACATCGCCGCGCAATTCTGCGCCAGCGGCGTCTCGGCGGAGCACATCGACTACCACGCCGATGACGACACCCGGGCGGATATCCTCGCTCGATTCCGGCGGGGTGAATTCAGGGTGCTGTGCAACGTGGCCCTGCTGGCGGAAGGCTGGGACTGCCCAGCGACCGAGGTGATGGTGCTGGCCCGGCCCACAAAGTCGCTGACCCGGTTCGTCCAGATGGTCGGTCGAGTGCTGCGCCCGGCACCCGGCAAGGCGCGTGCCCTGCTGCTGGATCATTCCGGTACCACGCTCGATCTGGGCTATCCGACCGACGATCTGCCGCTGGTCCTCGACAGCGGGAAAGCCAACAAGGCCGGCAGCGCAAAGGCGCGAGAGCGCAAGCCATCGCCTTGCCCGGCCTGCAAGTTCGTTCGTCCCGCTGGCGTCCACAAATGCCCTTCGTGCGGATTCGAGCCCGTCAGGCAAAACGATGTTGAAGTTACTGACGGCACGCTCGAAAAAGTCGAGCGCAAGCCCCGGACGCCGGCGACAGCCGACCGGAAGCAGCAGGTCTATTCCATGCTGCTCTCGGTCGCCCGAAGCAAGCACTACTCCCCGGGATGGGTCGCGCACCAGTACCGTGCGATGTTTGGGGTGTGGCCGCGCAACATGCGCGACGTACCGGCTGCCCCGAGCAACGAAATCCTCAGTTGGCTGAAGTCGCAACGGATCCGTTTCGCCAAGGGCCGGGGGAAGCAACAGGAGGCCCGCAACCATGGGTGAGCGTCTGAGTGTCCGTACTGTCGCCCTGGGTCGCTGGAGGTCGATCTTGCACGCGCTGGGCATGTCTGAGCGTGCCCTGTCGGGCAAGCACTGCCCCTGCCCGATGTGCGGGGGTACCGACCGGTTCAGGTTCGACGACCGGGAGGGCCGTGGAACCTACTTCTGTTCTGGGTGTGGTGCAGGCGATGGCGTGCAGCTCGCCATGGGTATCACCGGGTTGCCGTTTCGTGATGCGGTGGTGGAAATCGAGCGGATTGCGGGGGTAGCGACGCCCACTACCCCGAAACCTGCCGACGATCCCGAACGCGTGAAAGCCCGGCTCAGAAAGGTGTGGCATGAAGGCGCACAGATCAGGCGTGGAGATGCTGTCCATGGATACCTGGCTGGGCGGGGTCTGTCGCTGCATGACCTGCCGCTGTCGATCCGCTGTCACCCCGGTCTGGCCTACCACGACGGGGAGCGCGTGCTTGGCACTTTCCCCGCGATGCTCGCCGCCATCGTCAGCCCCGCCGGACAGCCGATGTCGATCCACCGGACCTACATTCAGGACAAGCGTAAAGCCCCCGTGCCGGCCCCGAAGAAGCTGATGCAGGGGCTACCCCTTGCTGGCGCTGCAATCCGCCTGACGCCCGTTTCCCGAACTCTGGGAGTGGCCGAAGGCATCGAGACTGCGCTTGCTTGCCTGCAACAGTTCGACGTGCCGACCTGGGCATGTGTATCCGCCGGGGTGCTGGAAGCCTTTGAACCGCCTGCCGGCGTGGAGCATGTCATCGTGTTTGGCGACCATGACGACAACTTCACCGGCCAGGCTGCCGCGTATCGCCTTGCCCACCGACTCGCCCGCAAGGCGATTGAAGTTGAAGTGTGCATTCCGCCAGCCCCGGGTGATTGGCTGGACCACCTGCCTACCATGGAGAGAAACCGCAATGTCTGAGTTGGATTTGTACCGGGCCGTATGCGAAGCCCGCCGCCTGATCCGCGAATGCTGGCCTGCCGACGTGGCCGCCATGCAAGCAGTCGGTGACACCGATCTCGACCCGGCAGAAGTTGCACGACTGGCCAAAGAAGCTGAGGACGCGTGCATGGCCACCAGGGCTCGCGCCTGTTGAAAGATGTGTCGCACCACCACCGACCCGGCCAGCGTGCCGGGTTTTTTGCGCCTGGCGACCGGCGGCACCGACCGGTATCTGTGCGCTGCATCATGCAGATGGGAACTACAAGCAAGAATCGGGGGTTCGCATGTCCTGCATGGCATCTGTCCAGACGGCACGAACACTGCTTGCATCAATTCTCTGTTGCAATGCAGCACGGCGACGGCGGAAAGAATCGGCGGTGAGCGAAAAGGTTGCGCTGCCGCGAGAACTTGTCAAAACCTGACATTGCTGCATCCATTGATCCGCACGCGAAGGGGTGAACTGCTTGGGAAAACTTGTGTTGCCGAGGCCGATTGTCCGCACGCGCACGCTGGGCTGTATCACCATTTCGGTGATGCCCCGGCAGGGAGTCGCGAAACGGGACACCCCCACCGTGCTGGATGATCCACATCCTGCCGGTACTGGCCACCCGCCTGCCGATGCCGATGCCGATGCCGATGCCGATGCTGATGCCGGACAGTGGCCAGCGCCATCGAGCAGGCCATCCACATCCTGCCGGTACTGGCCACCCGCCTGCCGATGACGATGCCGATGACGATGCAGGGCAGTGGCCAGGGCTGAATCCACACACCGAGAGCAGCACCAGCCGGACGGCGAACGGTGGTTACATGACTGCCCGACTTCAAGAATCGGGTTACAAAAGGCTTACATGGCGTCAGAAAGCAAAAAGCCCGGCTGTTCAAAACCGGGCTAAGTGCTTGATTTTATTGGTGCTGTTGAGAGGAATCGAACCCCCGACCTACTGATTACGAATCAGTTGCTCTACCGACTGAGCTACAACAGCACGGGACCGGGAATATACCTCAGTCTGGATTTCCCTTCAAGCACTGCCCGCGCGTTGTTGCCAGTAATCCGGGCTGCTGTAGTGGTTCTTCAGATGGTCGATGAGTAAGCGCACGCGCAGGGCGAGATGTCTGCGCTGGGGAAACACGGCATGAATGCCCATCGTCGGGGCTGCATGCTTATCGAGGACGGCGCACAGACGGCCGGCGCAGATATCTTCAGCCACTTCCCACAAAGAGCGCCAGGCCAGCCCCCTGCCGGCCAGCGCCCATTCATGCAGTACCGCACCATCATTGCATTCCAGCCGACCACTCACCTTTACGGTGATGATCTCGCCCTGCGCATTACGGAACAGCCAGCCTCGCTGCTGCCCCAATGACAGACAGTCATGGTGCACCAGATCATCCGGCGTCTGCGGCGCACCCCGGCGGGCCAGATAATCCGGACTGGCGACCACGACACGCTGGTTGTCGGCAAGGCGCAGCGACACCAGACTGGAATCGGTCAATTCTCCGATGCGGATCGCGCAGTCAATGCCCTCGTTCACAAGGTCGACCACACGGTCGGTCAGATCGAGCGTACACCGCACTTCAGGATTGGCATCGAGAAAGGCCTGCAACAAGGGCGCAACATGCGCCCGGCCGAAGCCCGCTGGCGCAGAAATGCGCAGGTGACCGCTGGCCTTCACGCCTCCCAGACTGACCGAAGCCTCGGCATTGGCCAGTTCGTGCAGAATGCGCTGGCAGTCCTCAAGAAAGGCGGCCCCTTCAAAGGTGAGCGAAACCTTTCGCGTGGTACGCACCAGCAGTTTCACGCCCAGTCGTTCCTCCAGTGCATCCAGGCGGCGACCGATGACGGCAGGGGTCACCCCTTCATCGCGAGCAGCGGCCGACAGGCTGCCGCGCACTGCAACGGCTACAAAGGTCGATATTTGCTTGAAATGATCCACTATTTATCAAAAGTAAAAAATCAAATGACTCTTAAGCCAATTCACAGACCTTAGCACACACAATAGAATTGAGTCTTTACGCTCTCCTCAACCCATCACGCATCAAAGGCCACAGCATGACCGAACGAATTCAATGCGCACAACTGCAGGTGGATGCACGACTGCATCACTTCATCGAAACCGAAGCCCTGCCCGGCACCGGAGTGGACAGCGCTGCTTTCTGGCAGGGGTTCAGCGATCTGGCAAATGAGTTGGCCCCGCGCAACCGTGCCCTGCTGGCCGAGCGTGACCGTCTGCAGGCCGCCCTGGATACCTGGCACAGCGAGCATCCCGGTCCCGTACGCGACATGTCGGCCTATCGTGCCTTCCTTACCGAAATCGGTTATTTGCAGGCCACACCCGAGCCCTTCACCATCAACACCACCCAGGTGGATACCGAATTGAGCCAGCAGGCCGGCCCGCAGTTGGTGGTGCCGGTGATGAACGCCCGCTACGCCCTGAATGCTGCCAATGCGCGCTGGGGCAGCCTGTACGATGCGCTGTATGGCACGGACGCGATTCCGGAAACCGACGGTGCCGAAAAAGGCGCAGGTTTCAATCCTGTGCGGGGCGCGCGCGTCATTGCATTTGCCCGTGACTTCCTCGATCAGGCCGCCCCGTTGGCCAGCGGCAGCCACAAGCAGGCCACGGCCTACACGGTGAAGGATGGCGCACTCAGCGTCACACTGGACAATGGCAACACCACCGGCCTGCAGCAGGCAGCGCAGTTCACCGGCTACCAGGGCGAAGCCAGTGCGCCGTCCGCAGTGCTGCTGCGTCACAACGGCCTGCACTTTGAAATCCAGATCGACCGCACGCACTTCATCGGCCAGAACGACGCGGCCGGGGTGAAGGATGTGCTGATGGAAGCAGCCATTTCCACCATCATGGACTGCGAAGATTCGGTCGCCGCCGTGGACGCCGAAGACAAGACCCTGATCTACCGCAACTGGCTGGGCCTGATCAAGGGTGATCTGGTCGAGACGCTGGAAAAGAACGGCAAGACCCTCACCCGCACGCTCAACCCTGACCGCGAATACACGGCCCCAGACGGTGGTCGCGTACGGCTGCATGGCCGCTCCCTGCTGTTTGTGCGCAACGTGGGCCACCTGATGACCAACCCGGCCATTGTGCTGGCCGATGGTACCGAAATTCCCGAGGGCATCATGGATGGCGTGGTCACCACCCTGATCTCGATGCACGATCTGGCCCGCAAGGGCAATTCACGTACCGGCAGCATGTACATCGTCAAACCGAAGATGCATGGTCCGGCCGAAGTAGCCTTCGCCAACGAACTGTTCGGCCGCGTCGAAAGCCTGCTCGGCCTGCCCGCCAACACCATGAAGATGGGGATCATGGACGAAGAGCGCAGGACTTCGGTCAACCTCGCCGCCTGCATCAAGGCCGCCGAAGCACGCGTGGTATTCATCAACACCGGCTTCCTCGACCGCACGGGCGACGAAATGCACACGGCGATGGCTGCCGGCCCGATGCTGCGCAAGGGCGCCATGAAGACCACTGCCTGGATCCAGGCGTACGAGCGCAACAACGTGCTCACCGGCCTGGCCTGCGGCCTGCGTGGCAAGGCACAGATCGGCAAGGGCATGTGGGCCATGCCCGACCTGATGGCGGAAATGCTCAAGCAGAAGATCGCCCATCCGCAGGCCGGTGCCAACACCGCGTGGGTGCCCTCCCCGACCGCCGCCGTGCTGCATGCGCTGCATTACCACCAGGTCGACGTGCAAGCCGTGCAACAGCAGATGGAGAAGATCGACTTCAATGCCGAGCGCGACGCCCTGCTCAACGACCTGCTCACCATTCCGGTGGCCGAACAGGCCAACTGGAGCGCCGAAGAAATCCAGCAGGAACTGGACAACAACGCACAAGGCATTCTCGGCTATGTGGTGCGCTGGGTAGATCAGGGGGTGGGCTGCTCCAAGGTCCCCGACATCAACAACGTCGGCCTGATGGAAGACCGCGCCACCTTGCGGATTTCCAGCCAGCACATTGCCAACTGGCTGCGCCACGGTGTGTGCAGCGAAGCTCAGGTGCGCGAAACCCTGCAGCGCATGGCCGCGGTGGTCGACCAGCAAAACGCAGGTGATCCGGCCTACCGCCCGATGGCCCCGGACTTTGAACAGTCGGTGGCCTTCAAGGCAGCGTGCGACCTGGTGTTCAAGGGCTGCGAGCAGCCCAGCGGCTACACCGAACCCCTGCTGCATCGCTGGCGCCAGGTGGCCAAGGCGGCCTGAGGCTGAGTCCGTCGTTAGGCACTGAGCCCATCCGGGGCGCAGCACACCCGCTGCGCCCCCTTCAAGCGACACCGACACCATGGAACTGCTGACCCAAATCATCCTGCAGGCGGGGCGTTCCGCTGTCGAGTTGGCGCTGTTCATTCTGCTGCCGATCATGGTCGTCATGCTCTCGCTCATGCGCCTGCTCGAAGCGCGCGGCGTGATCGACCGGATGATCGCGTTGTTCACTCCCCTGCTCAGGCCAATCGGTCTGACCGGCCTGGGCATCTTTGCCGCACTGCAGATCAGCTTCGTGAGCTTTGCCGCTCCGGTGGCCACCCTGGCCATGATGGATCAACGCGGCGCCTCCGAACGTCACATCGCGGCCACCCTCGCCCTCGTCATGGCCATGGCCCAGGCCAACGTGGTGTTTCCAATGCTCGCCCAAGGCCTGCAGTTTGCGCCGGTGATGCTGCTGTCCCTGCTCGGCGGGCTGGTTGCGGCAGCCGCCACCTATCACGTGTTCGGTCGTCACTTGTCCGACCGGGAAGTGAATGTTGATGAAACCCTGCACCACCCGGTGGCCGAAAACGCCAAGGGGGTGCTCGATGTGATCAACCGCGCCGGCGCCGAAGCCTTCAAAATTGCGGTGGGCGCCATCCCGATGCTGGTACTGGCCCTGGTTGCGGTGATGATGATGCGCAGCTTCGGCCTCATCGACCTGCTGGTGGCCGTGCTGTCGCCCGCGCTGACCCTGTTCGGCATCGACCCCGCCCTGATCCTGCCTACCCTGACCAAGTACATTGCCGGAGGTACCGCATTGATGGGGGTCACCGACGAGATGCTGCGCGAAGGCAGCGCCACTGCCGACACCCTCAACCGCAGCGCCGGTTTCCTGATCCACCCCTTCGATGTGGCCGGCATTGCCGTGCTGATTTCAGCCGGCCCCCGCGTCGCCCGCATCTGGAAAGTGGCCGCCCTTGGCGCGGTGCTGGGCATTGCCGTTCGCACAACGGGTCACCTTCTGACCGCCTGAGCCCGCACACACCCACTTGCTTCGCCCGTCACCGGGCAAGAGGCCACGCAGCCATTGCGCTGACCCGGCGAGAAGTGGAAACTGTTGTCGATAACGACAAGAGAGGGAGCCACCATGACGCCGCAGTCCGTTCACGACATTCGCAACATCGCCCTACTTGGCCACACCGGGGCCGGCAAGACCACCTTGGCCGAAGCGCTGCTCGTTGCCTCCGGCACGCTGAACACCAGTGGCAGCGTGGAACGCGGCAGCACGGTCAGCGATTTCGATCCGCTGGAACAGGAAATGGGACATTCGCTGGCAACCTCGGTCACGCACTTCGAATCGGCAGGGCACTGGATCAACCTGCTGGACACGCCTGGGCTCCCGGATCTTGCCGGACGCGCCCTCCAGGCACTGCCTGCAGTAGAGACGGCCGCCATTGTGATCAACGCAGGCTCCGGCATCGAAAGTGGCACCCGGCGCATGATGAAGCTCTCTGCCGGCAAATGCCGCATGATCGTCATCAACCGGATCGACGGCGCCCCCGAAGCCCTGCCCGCCCTGATGGACAGTCTCGCCGAAACCTTCGGTCCGGCCTGCCTGCCGCTCAACCTGCCGTCGGCCGACGGCACGAGCGTGATCGACTGCTTTTTCAATCCGGACTTTTCGGCCCCAGCCCAGTTCTCGTCTGTACGAGCTGCGCATGACAGCATCGTCGATCAGGTGGTCGAACTCGACGAAGCCCTCATGGCCCGTTATCTCGAACAGGGAGAATCGCTCAGTCCCGAACAACTGCACGCCCCCTTCGAGCAGGCGCTGCGCGAAGCACACCTGATCCCGGTGTGCTTCGTGTCCGCCCGCACGGGTGCGGGCATCCCGCAACTGCTGCGGGTCATCGCGGAGCTGATGCCCGACCCGACCGAAGGCAACCCACCGGAATTCCTGAAAGGTCCAACGGATCAGGCCAGCGCCATCGACATCGTGTGCGATGCGCAACGCCACGTCGTGGCCCACGTCTTCCAGGTGAGCAACGACCCCTACCGGGGCAAACTCGGACTGTTTCGGGTGCATCAGGGGCGCATCGCCACCGGCAACCAGCTATTTGTTGGCGACGGACGCAAAGCCATCAAGGCCGCGCACCTGTACCGCCTGCAAGGCCGGCAACAGATGGAAACCCCGTTTGCCGTACCGGGTGACATCTGCGCACTCGCCCGGATCGACGAACTGCATCGCGACGCTGTACTGCACGACTCTCACGACGAGGACATGCTGTTCCTGAAACCCCTTCCCTACCCCCAACCCGTGCATGGACTGGTTCTCACACCACAGAAGCAGGGTGACGAGCAAAAGCTTTCTGACGCTCTGACGCAACTGAGCGATGAAGACCCCTGCCTCGAAATCGGTTTCGATGCGCGCACCCGCCAGACCGTGGTACGGGGCCTGGGCGAGCAGCATCTGAAAATCCTGCTCCGTCAACTGCAACTGCGCTGGAATCTGACGGTAGACACCAGCCCCCCCGCCATTCCCTACCGCGAGACGGTCGCCGCCACAGGCGAAGCCCGCTACCGGCACAAAAAGCAAAGCGGTGGCGCCGGCCAGTTCGGAGAAGTCGCCCTCCGCGTCGAAAGCCTGCCACGCAACAGTGGCATCGTGCTCGACAATCAGGTGAAGGGCGGCACCATTCCCACCCACTTCCTGCCCGCAGTGGAAAAAGGCGTGCGTCAGGCGCTCAGTGAAGGGACGCTGGCCGGCTATCCGGTGCAGGACGTACGCGTGGTGTTGCTCGACGGCAAGCACCACGCGGTCGACTCAAACGAAATTTCCTTCGTCACGGCAGCCCGCCATGCCACGCTGGAAGCCTTGCAGACAGCAAAACCGGTGCTGCTCGAACCCCTGCTCGAAATACAGACCCGTTTTCTGGAAGCACATTTCGGAGAAATCAGCGCGGAACTGGCCAGCCGGCGCGGCCGCCTGACGCAGACCGATAGCCCGGGAGCTGGGTGGATGCGGCTAACGGCCATCGTACCGATGGCCGGACTGGATGGGTTCGAGGCACGCCTGAAAGCCATTTGCGCAGGTGACAGTGAATTCACCCTGGAAGCCGCAGGCTACGAACCCGCCCCCGGCGACACGCAGAAAGACATGGCAGACAGGCACCGTCAGCAGCATGGCGCATGAGGTTCCACCCGCCACGGAAGCCCCGCCCCGGCCACTGAGCCCACGCCAGCGCGCCTATTGGCGCGCAACCCTGTGGCTGACCGGGGTGCTGCTGCTGATCTGGTTTGCCAGCACGTTTCTCGTCGTGCTGTTCGCCACCGAGCTCAACGCCTTCACCTTCATGGGCTTTCCGCTGGCGTACTACTTCTTCTCGCAGGGCGCCCTGGTGGTGTTCCTGCTGCTCATCGGGGCATACGTGTGGATCATGAACCGGCTCGATCAATACTATGAAGTCGGCGAACGGCGACGCCACCGCAAGGCCCGTAGAAAACAGTCTCGCTGAACCTTCGCCGGGCCCTCACCAGGCAGACATCAGCCCTTTTGCCCGCCCTTGACGTCGGTCTCAGTGAGGCGCGAAGCCGCGCCACTCTTGAGGTGGGCGTGGCGGCTGTGCGCGAAATCCAGAATGAACTTGCACCAGATGGTGACACCCGCCACTGCCGACCACACATCGTATTCAGCCTGAAACACCAGCACCAGAGAGATGGCGAACACGGTCATGGCCCCTCCCACCAGGTTGATGAGTGCGGCAAAGGTTGCGAAACGCTCCGGATCGGGAGGCGGTACCCCCTTCTTCAGCGCCACCTCGGAAAAGTCGCGCTTCACCATGATGCGCCAGGCCCTGCGCAGCCAGAAAAAGGAAATCGGGAACAAGGCGAGGAACAGAATCCAGGTCATCGCCACGCTGATGTCGAAAATCATTGCTTGCTACTCCAGCTTGCCCGCCCCCTGAAAGGGTGCGCATCGAGGTTTGAAACGCTTTTCAGGGTGCCACAAAAAACAAAACCCCGCCATGAACATCTGACGGGGTCTGAAGGTGGGTGCGAACGGCAAACAGCCCTTCACACCCACCATGGCTCACACAGAATCAGTGTGCGCCCTGTACTGCAGTGGCGCCGCGCGGAACACGGACGCTTTCCACCAGTTCCTGGATGTGATCCGGAGCCGGCTTGGTCACCTTCATCACGGCGTAGGCCACGAGGAAGTTCACAATCGCGCCGATCGTACCGAAGGCTTCAGGCGTGATGCCGAAGAAAGCGTTCGGACCACCGAGCAGGTTGGTGAACTCGGTGCCCTTCACGAAGAAGATACCCTTGTGAGCAAACACATAGAACAGGGTGATGAACAGACCGGACAGCATGCCGGCAATTGCACCTTCCTTGTTCATGGTCTTCGAGAAGATACCCATCATGATGGCCGGGAACAGCGAGCTGGCCGCAATACCGAAGGCCAGCGCCACCGTACCGGCCGCAAAGCCCGGAGGATTCAGACCCAACCAACCGGCCAGAACGATCGCGAACACCATGGAGATCTTGCCGGTGAGCAGTTCGCCCTTTTCCGACAGATCGGGCTTGAACACGTTCTTCACCAAGTCATGCGACACGGCAGAAGAGATGGCCAGCAGCAGACCTGCAGCGGTCGACAGTGCAGCAGCCACACCGCCAGCAGCCACCAGTGCGATCACCCAGTTGGGCAGCAGCGCGATTTCCGGGTTGGCCAGCACGATGATGTCGGCGTTCACCGTCAGCTCGTTGCCGTTCCAGCCAGCACGCTCGACCTTCGCCTTAACATCGGCATTGGCGGTCTTTTCGTTGTAGAACTGGATGCGACCGTCGCCGTTCTTGTCTTCCCACTTCAGCAGGCCAGTCTGCTCCCAACGCTTCATCCAGTCCGGACGCTCTTCGAACTTCAGGCTGGCTTCGGGGGCATACAGGTCACCACCGGTTGCCACTGCGGAGTTCACCGTGGCATGCAGGTTGTACTTGGCCATGGCAGCCACAGCCGGAGCGGTGGTGTAGAGGATGGCGATGAACACCAGCGCCCAACCGGCCGAGTAACGGGCGTCAGCCACTTTCGGAACGGTGAAGAAGCGGATGATCACGTGCGGCAGACCGGCGGTACCGATCATCAGCGACACGGTATACACGAACATGTTCAGCGTGGAACCCGGCACCGACGTGGTGTATTCGTTGAAGCCGAGGTCGGTGATCACCTGATCGAGGCGCTCAAGCAGATGCACGTCCGAACCGGTCAGCGTGCCACCCATGCCCAGTTGCGGCAGCGGGTTGCCCACCAGGGTCATCGAGATGAACACAGCCGGCACGGTGTAGGCCAGGATCAGCACCACATACTGGGCCACCTGGGTGTAGGTGATGCCCTTCATGCCGCCGAACACTGCATAGGCGAACACAATGCCCATACCGATGTAAATGCCCATCTCGTTGGTCACGCCCAGGAAGCGCGAGAAGGTCACGCCCACGCCGGTCATCTGGCCGATCACGTAGGTGATCGAAGCCACCAGCAAGCACAGCACGGCAACGCCGTTGGCCGACTTGGAGTAGTAGCGATCGCCGATGAACTGCGGCACGGTGAACTTGCCGAACTTGCGCAGGTACGGGGCGAGCAGCATGGCCAGCAGCACATAGCCACCGGTCCAGCCCATCAGGAACAGAGCACCGCCATAACCCATGTTGGAGATCAGACCCGCCATGGAGATGAAGGACGCGGCCGACATCCAGTCAGCTGCGGTCGCCATGCCGTTGGTCACCGGATGCACGCCGCCGCCAGCGACGTAGAACTCCTTGGTGCTGCCGGCCCGTGCCCAGACCGCAATCCCGATGTACAGCGCAAAGGTCGCGCCGACCACCAGGTAAGTGAGAAGCTGCAAACTCATGTGGTTGTCTCCCCTTTACTCTTCGTGTACGTCGAATTCACGGTCGAGGTCACCCATCTTCTTGGCATAAAAGAAGATCAGTGCGATGAACACGTAAATCGAACCCTGTTGCGCAAACCAGAACCCGAGCGGATAACCGCCGAGGTGGATGCCGTTGAGCATGGGCGCAAACAGAATGCCCGCTCCGAGTGAAACGAGGAACCACACGATCATGATCTTGTAGATCAGACCGAGCACCGCCTTCCAATAGCTTTGTGCACTCTTGTCCATAATGTCTCCTCTAAGTGAGAGTAGTGCCGGGTCAGCGGATCTTGCGATCCCACAAACCCTCCCTGACTGATTACCAGCGGGGCCGATTATTGGCGTCCGATCTTACTCAATCCTTACAAGCGATACCGGCATTCAAAATTTTTATGAAACTCACAGCCCCACAGCCCGGTGCACGCCCGCGCAAGGCAGTGGTAGGCTGGCATTTTTGCCAGTTTGATCAACCTCAGGGGAGTTGCGATGTACCGACACATAATCGTGGCCGTCGATGACAGCCACACCTCGCGCATGGCACTGGATGAGGCCATTGGCCTGGCCCGGCTGCATCATGCACGACTGGAAATCGTGCATGCAGTGGACGAATCACTGGTGCAGGCCTTCAACACCCACGGCGTGGCACTGGTGAATGCACGCCAGCTTGAGCAAGCGCTGGTGGACAACGGCAATACGGTGCTCAGCGATGCACTGGAACGGGCCCACGCGGCAGGCGTGGAGGCCGGCACACGACTGCTCGCCACACAGGACACGCACTCGGCAGATCAGATCGCCGAAGCGGTCGTCGACTCCGGTGCAGACCTGCTTGTGGTCGGATCGCATGGCCGTCGTGGCGTACGCCGCCTGCTGCTGGGCAGCGTGGCCGAAAACCTGATGCGCAAGGTCAGCATCTCGGTGCTGATCGTGCGCGGCAAGCACGACTGACGGATCGGGGAGCCTGAAAACACGAAAGCCCCGTTTCCGGGGCTTTCGTCACTCACAGCACCGGCACGAAAACTTACATGCGTTCAATCATCGCATCGCCGAAACCGGAGCACGACACTTCGTTGGCCCCTTCCATCAGGCGCGCGAAGTCGTAGGTCACCTGCTTGTCGCCAATGGCAGCTTCCATGGACTTGATGACCAGATCGGCCGCTTCACGCCAGCCCATGTGACGCAGCATCATCTCGGCGGACAGGATCAGCGAACCCGGGTTCACCTTGTCCAGACCGGCATACTTGGGCGCGGTACCGTGGGTAGCTTCGAAGCAGGCGTACTGGTCGGAGATGTTCGCACCCGGTGCGATGCCGATGCCGCCGACCTGTGCAGCCAGCGCGTCGGAGATGTAGTCGCCGTTCAGGTTGGTGGTCGCGATCACGTCATACTCGGCCGGGCGCAGCAGGATCTGCTGCAGGAAAGCGTCGGCGATGGAGTCCTTGACCACGATTTCGTTGCCGGTCTTCGGATTCTTGAACTTGCACCACGGACCGCCATCGATCGGCTCTGCACCGAACTCGGTACGTGCCAGCTCGTAGGCCGTGTCGCGGAACAGGCCTTCGGTGAACTTCATGATGTTGCCCTTGTGCACGATGGTCACCGACTTGCGGTCGTTGTCGATCGCGTACTGAATGGCAGCGCGCACCAGGCGCTGGGTTCCGTCCACCGAAACCGGCTTGATGCCGATACCGGAGGTTTCCGGGAAACGGATCTTGCGCACGCCCATTTCTTCGGTCAGGAACTTGACGACTTTCTTCACTTCTTCCGAACCGGAGGCCCATTCCACGCCAGCGTAGATGTCTTCGGTGTTTTCACGGAAGATCACCATGTCCACCAGATCGGGGCGCTTCAGCGGCGAGGGTACGCCGGTGAAGTAACGCACCGGACGCACGCACTGGTACAGGTCGAGTTCCTGGCGCAGTGCCACGTTGAGCGAGCGGATGCCACCGCCGACCGGGGTGGTCATCGGCCCCTTGATCGAAACGGAGTATTCCTTGAGCGCCTCGAAGGTTTCGGTCGGGAACCACTCGTCCGGACCGTAGATCTGGGTCGACTTCTCACCGGCATAGACTTCCATCCAGTGGATCTTGCGCTGGCCTCCGTAGGCCTTTTCCACTGCTGCGTCAATGACCTTGATCATCACCGGGGTGATGTCGACACCGATACCGTCACCTTCGATGAACGGGATGATCGGGTTGTCCGGGATCGCCTGGCCGGGAACAATCTTCTGGCCACCTGCGGGGACCGTAATCTTGGATGCGCTCATTCCTACTCCCTCTTGATATTTGAACATGAACCCTGGGCAAGGGCCGACTGCCACGACTCGTAACCGTGCAGCCCCCTGCTCGTGCAAACGCAAGACCGGCTTCGGGTGATGCCCGTGATGTACCCGTCTTGTTCCGCTCCGGCCCGAGGTCGCGCTGTCGGGCGGCATCATGCCACCCTGACCGACCTCAATCGCGGATTATCGCTGAAAAGCGCGCTGACCGAAAGTCGCCCGGGATGACGTCACACGCCGCAAGACTTACTGCGGCGCAGCAACATCCCGCACCAGCCTGACAAACACATAGTCATTGCGCCCCCCGGTACCGGTATGCCCGGTATTGAATGACACCCCCCAGGCGCTGAAGTTGAAGCGTGCATGCGGGGTACTGGTCCAGAAATTGCCGATCGGCGTGGCCGGGAACACCTCCTCGACAATCGTGGGCGACGCATAGTCGCCCGCACAGCCGCCGCCCAACCCCTCGCGATTGGGTTCGGAGCGGACCCCGGTGCTGCAATAAGTAAGCGCATACAGCTCCGGCTGGGTGGGCAGGCGCCAGTCATCATGCCCCGCAAGGCTGGCCCTTTCCGCCTCTTCGAGCGCCTGATCCCAGTTGAGCTGGCGCGCCTTGCCAGCGCAAGTCTGGCCGGTCCATTCCATGCCCAGCGCGCAGCGCGCCCACATCAGTCCGGCCTCCTGGTCGAGCGCCACGCCGTTGTCCAGCAGTTCGAAGCGCGCCCGCGCGGCCTGCGCCACCCGCTCGCGACGCGCCAGCTCTTGCTGCTCGCGCTCCAGCTGTTCGGCCGTGGGTGCTGGGCGCTCGCTGGGAGCGGCAGGTGGGGCACTTTCAGGCGCCGGAGCACAGGCACTGATCAGCACACCGGCGGCCAGCGCGGGCAGCATCCTGCACAGGTCTGAAGCAAAAACGTTCATTGGGCAATCCCTGTGAAAATATGGGGCAGACAGCCGCTGAATCCTGCCGTACAACAGCACGCATCCAACAATCCGCTGCGCATTCTGCCACATTCCACCGAACGAACCGTCGAAGGCATGAAACCCTGCCGTGCTCGGTGTTAAAGTCATGGGCTTCACTCAAAACCACATCCTTTACCAGTTTCGGGGGCCGAATGGACGCTTTCACCGGGGAAAATGCCGTCGCTCAGGCAATTGCCTACGCGATGATCGAAGGTTTCAACAAGCACTACCGCATCTTTCGCGAAACCTCACGCCGTGCCAAGGAAAGCTTCGAAGCGGCCGACTGGCAGGCACAGCTCGACACGGTGCGCGAGCGGGTGCAGTTTTATGACGACCGTGTCACCGAGACGGTGGAGCGGCTGCATCACGAATTCGACGCCGACTCCCTGGACAACGCCACCTGGCAGCAGGTCAAACTTCATTACATCGGCATGCTGATCAATCATCGGCAACCCGAACTGGCAGAAACCTTCTTCAACTCGGTGACCACCAAGATTCTGCACCGGAGCTATTTCAACAACGTCTACCTTTTCGCCCGGCCCGCCATCTCGACCGAATACATCGACTCCTACCCGCCGGTCTACAGCAGCTACTACCCTCAGGACGGCGGACTTCGCGCAACGATCAAGCGCATCGTTGAGGATTTTGACTGGCAGCGCCCCTTCGACCACCTCGACCGGGACATCGAGCATGTGATGCGTGCAGTGCGGGCGCACTTGGGCGAGTGGCCGGAGATGGAGGTCAATTGCCAGATTCAGGTGCTGTACTCGGCCTTTTACCGTAACAAGACGGCCTACATCATCGGCAAGGCGGTCAACGGCTATCAGGAATATCCCTTCACCCTGGCCGTGCGCCACAATGAAGCCGGCAAGCTCTACATCGACACCATCCTGCTCGATCCGTGGCGCATCTCGGTGCTGTTCTCGCTGTCGCGCGCCTACTTCATGGTGGACATGGAAGTTCCGTCGGGCTACGTACAGTTCCTGCGCTCGATCATGCCGAACAAGCCGCGCAGCGAGCTGTATACCATGCTGGGCCTGGGCAAGCAGGGCAAGACCATGTTCTTCCGCGACCTGATCGCCCACCTGCGCCACTCGAACGATCAGTTCATCATCGCGCCCGGCATACGCGGCCTGGTGATGCTGGTGTTCACCCTGCCGTCTTATCCGTATGTGTTCAAGATCATCAAGGACGTGTTCGGCAGCTCCAAGAACATGGACCGTGCCACGGTGAAGCGCAAATACCTGATGGTCAAGCATGTGGACCGGGTGGGCCGGATGGCCGACACGCTGGAGTTCTCCTACGCGGCCCTGCCCCTGTCCCGCTTCCACCCCGACCTGCTGGAAGAGTTGCGCACACTGGCGCCCTCCTCCTTCGAGATCGAGGGCGACTCGGTGATCATCAAGCACCTGTACATCGAGCGTCGCATGACGCCGCTCAACATCTATCTGGATCAGTCGGACGATGAACAGGTGGAAAATGCGGTGAAGGAGTACGGCAACGCGATCCGCGAACTGGCCATTGCCAACATCTTCCCGGGCGACATGCTGTGGAAGAACTTCGGCGTCACCCGTTATGGTCGTGTGGTGTTCTACGACTACGACGAAATCGAGTACATGACCGACATGAACTTCCGCCGGATTCCCCCGGCCCCCTACCCCGAAATGGAAATGGCCAGTGAGGCGTGGTATTCCGCTGCGCCGCTCGATGTATTTCCGGAGGAATTCGCTACCTTCCTGCTCGGCGCGCCCCGTGTGCGCAAGGCCTTCATCAAGCATCACCGCGACCTGCTGGAGCCCACGTTCTGGCAGAAAGCCCAGACATCGATCCGTAGCGGACACGTCGAGGACTTCTTTCCCTACCCGCTGGAACTGCGCTTCCGCAACCTGTTCCCCGACACCGACCAGGCCTGAACCGGGCATCCCGGTGCGCGAGCGCCGGACAGGCCGGACGGCTGCGCCCGGCCTCCCCCTCGGGCGTTCCGCCGTGCGGCAGTCGCCCGAGGCGAGTCGGCGTGCTTACACGGCGACCCCGGGGTTGCCTTCCATGCCCTTGAGGGTGGGCAGGTTCAGTGTGCGCTGGGTGATGACCTTCTGCGCCCGCAGATGGCGTGCCACCACATCCCACACCGGCTCGCCCGAATCGCGTGCCTCTTCGGACACCGGCGCCCAGCCGGCCACCTTGTAGGTCTTGTTCGGGTCGATCGGCTTGCCTTTCAGCATCATGTTGCCAATGCGCTTGCCCATGCCGGCAGCCGGGTCACAGGCATACTCCAGCCCGCCCACGCGCACCATGTCGCCACCCTGCTGGTAGTAGGGGTCGGGATTGAACAGGTTGTCACAGACATCTTCGAGCACGGTCTTGATCATCTCGCCGCTCATCTCGGTGACCGTGGTCCAGGGATAGGTGATCGCGGTCTGATCGAGCAGATGCTCCATGGTGATGGTGTCACCCGGCAGCAACGAGGTGCCCCAGCGGAAACCGGGCGAGAAGGCGAGCTCGGCATCGAGCTCGGCCATCAACGCATCAACCAGCAACTGATCCCAAGAGCCGTTGAAATTGCCACGGCGATACAGCAAGCCTTCGGTCACGGCGAGGTTTTCAGTAAGCTTTTCCAGGAAGGGCGCGCGTACCTTCTCGATCAGCGCACTCATTTCCGGATCGGCCGGCAGGAGGTTGGAGAACACCGGCAGCAGCTTGTAGCGGAAATCCTGCACCTTGCCATCGCGCACGTCGAAATCCATCACCCCCAGATACTTGCCGTTGGAACCGGCGTTGGTCACCAGGGTCTTGCCCCCGGCATTGTCGACGATGGTAGGCGACGGCATGCCGTCGTGCGTGTGGCCTCCGAAGATGGCATCGATGCCGGTCACCCGGCTCGCCATCTTGATATCCACGTCCATGCCGTTGTGCGACAGCACCACAACCACCTGCGCACCTTCCGCACGGGCAGCATTCACCGCCTGCTGCATGTCCTCGTCGCGAATGCCGAAGCTCCACTCCGGGGTGAGCCAGCGCGGATTGGCAATCGGTGTGTACGGGAAGGCCTGACCGACGATGGCCACCGGCACGCCGTTGATGTTCTTGATCACATAGGGCTTGAACACCGGGTCTTCGAAGTCGGTGGTCTTCACGTTCTGCGCGACGATATCGATACTGCCGGCAAAGTCGTTCTCTTCGATTTCCTTCACCCGGTCAGCACCATACGTGCTTTCCCAGTGCAACGTCATCACGTCAACACCCAGCAGCTTGCAGGCATCGACCATGTCCTGCGCATTGGTCCATAGCGCCGTCCCCGACCCCTGCCAGGTGTCGCCCCCGTCGAGCAGCAAGGCCCCAGGGCGGCTCTCCTTCATGCGCTTGACCAGGGTGGACAGGTGCGCAAAACCGCCGACCTTGCCGTAGATTTTCGCGCCTTCCACAAAGTCCAGATAGGTGAAGGCATGGGCCTCGATGCCACCGGGCTTGATGTTGAAGTGCTTCAGGAACGCCTCGCCCACCACATGCGGCGCCTGTCCGAGCATGCTGCCCACGCCCAGATTCACATTGGGCTCACGGAAATAGATCGGCAACAACTGGGCATGACAGTCGGTCATGTGCAGCAGGCTGACATTGCCGAACTTGGGCAGATCGTACAGGGCTTCTGCCGCCTTCTCGGCGCGCGCGAAGTTGCTGTGCAGGGTCATGCCGCCGGCAGCCGCAACAGCGAGCACTTGCATGAACTCTCGACGATTCATAGACATGGATGGGCCTTTTCCTTTGCTCCAACAGCGTGTTCAGGAGTCTTTACAAAAATGCGGACAAAAAAATGCCTGCAGGTGGCGCTGCAGGCAGGCTCTGCTTGCTTACTGGTTGACCGGGGAGGCCGGGTCGAACAGATAAGCCATCAGGTGACGGATCTGCTCTTCGGTCAGGATGCCGCCATAGCCGTTACGCGGCATGTTGCTGCACGCGTTGTAGGCCTTGGCGTTCCACAGCTTGCCCCAGGTGTACTTGACCACCTCTTCGGAGTTGCCACGCAGTTTGCCATAGCCCTCAAGGCTCACTCCGATGGTGCCGGCAGAAACTTCCTTGGGGTCCATTGCGTGGCAGTTGTAGCAGCCGCCACCATTGTTGTGCGGCGAGGCATCGGTCCAGGTGAGGCCACGACCGCTGTAGGCGATCTTCTCACCCTGCTTCCAGTCCCCCCCCAGATAGTCCCCGTTGGAGGGCCACTGGATGGTGGCCATCTCAGCCTCTTCGAGCTTCTTCATTGTGGCCGAGTCAGGCAACTCAGGACTCGAACAGGCTTTCTGTACCGCATCGCGCTTCTGACGGTCAAGCGACGCAATACCGCTTTCCTTGAACGAAGTCAGCATCATTTCCTCGACCTTCGCTTCCAGTTCGGGCGAGGCCACGGCCACCGAGGCACACAGCGCCAGAGGCGCAATCAACAGTCTTTTCATGTTCATCCCGCTCCTCAACGCTTGACACCCGGCCAGGCCGCTTCCGCACCGTTACTCTTGCCCGCCATGAACACCGACAGCGCAATGGTCACATCCGAGCCGAAGACCGGTTCGGCTGTTCGCTGCTGGCGGAAGCAGTCCCACAGACGGTGCTGCATGGTCCAGAACTGCGAGTTGGATACGCGATAGGCAGGCCAGGTGGTCCAGCCTTCGGCTGCCCCCTTGTCGGTGGTGATGTTGGGCAGAGAGGTCGCACGAATGCGCTTGCCATCCTCACCGTGGCATGTTGCACACGCAAAATCCATCACACCGGTCCGGTAAAAGAAAGCCTGCTCGCCCAGTGCATACATCTCCTGCATTTTCGGATGCGACAGATCCACATTCACCGGCTTGCCGTTCGAGTGGGTGACGACATACGCCACCAGCGAAGCCATCTTGGCACGCTCACCCTGACGGAACTTGCCGTTGATGATTTCGTCAGACGGGATGCCCTGCAGGGTTTCCATGCAGGTCATGAGGCGGGACTCGAGATCCTGCACCTTGCCGGTATCCTCGAAGTAACGGGGCAACTGTGCCGCCGCGCCTTCGACCACGCCGGCGCCCAGGCCCAGGTCGCACTGCTCAAGGGTTGCATTCTTGGGGCCACGCGCGGTCACCCACAGCTCCTCCCCTTCCATTTCGAACAGCTCGGCGGGGTTGCCATCCGCGAGCATCTGACGGTATTCGTCAAAGTTCAGGTCTTCGGCCAGCACACTCGCCGCACCTGCCGCGAGGCTTGCGCTCACTGCCGTGGCCAACAATTGTTTTCTCATGTCTCTCCTCCGAGGAAAAGCGCCTGGATGCATTGCCTGGATTCATTCTTGGAATGGAAACCGGCCGGCCCCGCATATGCAGGGCCCGCCGGCCTTGCCCGGCCATCGGGCAATGTCCGGTGGCCGGGCGGGTGCCATCAGGACACCTGCACTTCGTCGGTGCGCGACTCGCCCTTGTTGTCGGTCCAGCTCACCATCAGCTTGTCGCCCTTGGCGCCACCGTTGAACTTGAATGCGAGATAGGGATTGGTGGACACCGAGCCACTCATCTGGGCTTCGAGCACGACCTTGTCGTTGTGCTTGGCGACCAGATCGGTGATGTAGTGCCCCGGAATGATGTTGCCCGAGGAATCCTTGCGCTGCCCGGTTTCCATCGGGTGAGACATCAGCACACGGACTTCGGTTACGCCTTCCTTAGCGGCGGCGCGGATACGCATGGGACCTGCCATTGTTGCACTCCTTGTATTCTGAAATTAAGCGTGTCGTCCGGGACGACGGATCAGCCGCCGCAGCCGCCGAGCGTGACCTTCACTTCCTTCTTGGCCACGAAGTACTTGCCGTCGGCCTTGACCAACGCCCAGACGTCGGAGGTCTGGCCCATCTTCACACGGGTCTGGATGTCCGCCAGGGTGCCTTCCGGGATCGTGAAGGACGCCGCCACCATGTTCGGGTTCTTCTCGATCATGATTGCGATCTGCTCGGTCTTGGCGATGTTGCTGATCACCCCCACCGGCACCACGGCACCGTTTTCGGCGATGTCGGGCGCCGTGATCTGGATGTCTGCACTGTCGGCCGGCTTGCCTGCACCAATCGCGGCAAACGCCTCTTCCATGGTCTTGGCATCGAACACGGCGCGGTCTGCAGCCGCAAATGCCATTTCAGGCTTGATCATGCCGGCAGCCACGAGCATGCCGAAAATCCCGATACCGCCCCCTGCCTTCAGGGTCTCTCTGCGTTGTTGATTCATCCCGTCTCTCCTGTGTAATGACGCTGTGTTGCTTACTGAGATTTGGCGCCGGCCAGAATCCACGCGGCGAGGCGCCTGGCTTCGTCGTCCGACACATGGCCCTGGGGTGGCATCGGAATTGCCCCCCACACGCCCTGGCCACCGGCCTTGATCTTGCCTGCCAGGTAAGATTCCGCATCGCTGCGGTCCGCATACTTCGCGGAAATTTCGTTATAGCCCGGCCCGACGATCTTGTTGGCCACGCCATGGCACGCCATGCAGCCCTTGCCGTTCGCCAGCGCCAGGGTTTCGGCGGCCGACGACTGTTCGGCGGGCGCACCGGCTTCGGCCGGCTCGCCAACCTGCACCCCACGCACCGGACCCACCGGGCGGTTCTGCTCGGCAAGGTTACCATGCGCATCCTGTGCATAGTCCGGCAATGCGGAAGCGATCTCCACCGCCTTCTTGCAGTCCTTCATGCAGGCCACGTTCTTCACGTCGGGCACACCGCCATTGCCGAGACCGCCCTTCGAGGCCGGAGCGCCGGGCCACATGCCGTGGTCGGTGGTCATGCCATTGCGGTTGGGCATGCGCTCCTGCACCTCACGGATGTTTTCATCGCTCAGCACGAAGTCCGCCGGCACCACTTCCGCCAGGTTGAGCAGGTAAGCAAGCAGCGCATAGACTTCGTCGTCGCTCAGCGACTTCGGCGCGGTCCAGGGCATGGCGCGGCGCACATAGTCGAACAGCGTCGACAGCGTCGGCACCTTCATCATGGTCGAACGCTGGGGGAAGGAGTCATCCACCAGTGCGGCCACCCGCCCGGTTTCGATATCGCTGACCCGCGTGCCACCCACGATCGGCGTGAACACTTCGTTCGATTCGCCAAAGATGCCGTGACAGGACGCGCACTGCGCTTCCCAGATGTCCATGCCATCGTCCACGCTGCCCGAGCCCTTGGGCAGGCCGACGAAGTCCGGACGCACATCGATGTCCCAAGCCTCGACTTCGGCTTCGGTGGCTTCACGGCCAATGCCGGGAAAGCGGTCGAAGGCCGCTGCCGAAAATGCGGTCCCGGCCAGCAGTGCCGCGATCAGCGTCTTAGAGAACCTGGACATTGCTCACCTCCCCGGATTCAGCCACCTTCCAGGACTGGATGGCGTTGTTGTGATAAATGGATTTGGTGCCGCGTACCGCACGCAGCTGCCCATAGCTGGGCTGTACGTAACCGGTTTCGTCGATGGCACGCGACTGCAGGATGGCCGGTTTGCCGTCCCACACCCAGTCTACATTGAAGCGGGTGACGGCCTTGGAGAGCACCGGCGTCTCGAGACGCGCCTCACGCCAGTTGATGCCCCCATCGACCGACACATCCACCCGGGTGACCTTGCCACGCCCCGACCAGGCGAGGCCGGAAATGTTGTGGAAACCCTTGTCGAGCAGAATCTGGCCACCGGACGGGGAAGTAATCACCGACTTGCACTCCTGGATGGAGGTGTATTGACGGTGCAAACCATCGGGCATCAGGTCGATGTAGTGCACCGCCTCATCCTTGGCTGCCCAGGGTTGATCGCCCACTTCAATACGGCGCAGCCACTTGACCCAGCTCACCCCCTGCACGCCCGGCACCACCAGACGCAGCGGGTAGCCGTTCTCGGGGCGCAACATCTCGCCGTTCATGCCATACGCCACCAGCACCTCGCCCGACTCGATGAGTTCCATCGGAATCGTGCGGGTCATGGACGAACCATCCGCCCCCTCGGCCAGCACATAGCGGCCTTTCTTGTAGTCGGCACCGCACATGTCGAGAATCAGCTTCAGCGGCACGCCGGTGAACTCGGAACAGGAAATCATGCCATGAGAATACTGCACGGTCGGCACGGCCACGTTGCCCCACTCCATGCCAGTGTTGGCACCGCATTCGATGAAGTGGATGCGCGACACCGACGGCAGACGCATGATGTCGTCCATGGTGTACACCGCCTGAGTCTTTACCAGGCCGTTGATCATCAGGCGATGGCGATTCGGGTCGATGTCATGCCAACCCTGGTGGTGGCGCTCGAAATGCAGGCCGGAGGGCGTGATGATGCCGAACAGGCCCTGCAGCGGCGTAAAGGCCACCGAGGAGCCGCCCACACGGGTCAGGCCGGGGCTTTCGCGCCGGACCAGGCCACGCTCGTACTGCGAGGGCATGCCGTACGGATTGGCCGCAACCGGCAGGCCGAGCGAGGTCGACCAGGCCGGCAGTTCAAGAATGGCGGGATCCCCCGCAGATTGCGCGCGCGCCATGGCCGGTACGGCCATGGCTGCACTTGCTGTCAGAAAAGCCTTGCGAATGAAATCCCGTCTGCCGCCCTTGTTGATGACCTCGATGTCCTGATCGGACAGGAAGTTCTCGGGAGCAGGCCGGACCCGGCCGGGCCGGGTAGTGTCGATTGCCATGCGGTGATCTCCCCCTAGCTACCTTGTGTGTGACGATTGTGTTGATCGAAAAACGAATGAACTGCAAGACTTTGAAGCGTGTATTTGAAACGTGCGTGCTTGAAACCTTTCAGGCAGCCGCCGGACCGTTGCGCTCACTGCCGCCGGCCTCCCCCAACTGCTGCTCCAGACGCAACAGCGAATCGCGCGGCGGTGAATGCGCATCGGCGCGGGACGCGACAGTGATGCACACCGTGCGACAAAGATCGACAAAATTCGGATCGACAATCCGGTAAATCACCTGTGTGCCATCACGACGCCGATCAACCACGCCTGCGCGATAGAGCAGGTTGAGATGGCGAGAGGTGTTAGCCTGAGTCAGCCCGGACGCCTCGACAACCTCATTCACCGACAACTCCCCACTGCAGAGGCAATGCAGAATGCGCAGTCGGGCAGGTTCGGCAAGCAGCCCGAAGTACTGGGCAACGCTTTCAAAAACCTTGCTTAGGTCGTCCATATCTTGACCTGCATCAAAAAAGTCAACGCAACTCTATGCCTATACACGCATATGGTCAAGAACTTATATTTGTGCACCGCGCCATCGCCAAACCTCCCGATGTTCGGCTGAACGCTTGATTCCATGCGGCTTTCATGGGCTATACTGCGCCTCGCGGACGCGACTTTAAGGGCCGTGCGTGCAGCCCGATGCTCGCATCCACTGCTGTCCTGCCGTGGCGGCGGGGTCCGTATGGCATTTACAACGTATCGAAAGGAGAGGAGATTCGCCGTGAAGATGAGAACGACACTCGCCGCGCTGCTGGCGCTGTCCGCAATGGGCACCGCGCAGGCGCAGGACGCCAATCTGGGGCGCAACCTGGCAGCCACCTGCGCCAACTGTCATGGCACCAACGGCCATGCGATCGCCGGCGCCGACAGCCTGGCCGGAGAGTCTGCAGAGAAGATCGTGCGCACGGTGATGGAATTCCGGTCGGGCGACAAGCCGGCCACCATCATGCACCAAATATCCAAGGGCTACACCGAAGAGCAGATCAAACTGATTGCTGACTATTTCGCGGCACAGAAGTAAGGGGGAGAACACGATGCTGAACAGACGTAATTTCATCAAGTCGGTTGGCGCGGTCACCGCAGGGGCAAGCATTGCGGGCGGCCTGTCCGGCTGTGTCAGCGCTGGCGGCTCTGGCTCCAATGGTCATGTGGTGATCATCGGTGGCGGCTATGGCGGCGCCACCGCAGCCAAGTACCTGCGCATGTGGAGCAACCGCAGCGTCAAGGTCACCCTGATCGAGCGCGAATCGACCTTCGTGTCCTGCCCGATTTCCAACCTGGTGATCGGCGGCATCAAGGACATGGCCTACATCACTACCAGTTACGACAACCTGCGCAACAAGTGGGGCGTAAACCTGGTGCAGGGCGAAGTCACCGGCATCGATGTGGACAAGCGCGAGGTCACCCTGGCCAGCGGCGAAGTCATTGGCTACGACAGGGTCATCATGTCGCCCGGCATCGACTTTCTGGTCGATGACGTACCCGGACTGGCCGGCAACGAAGAGCGCATTCCGCACGCCTGGAAAGCCGGTCCGCAGACCGTCATTCTGCGCAAACAACTCGAAGACATGCCCGCAGGCGGCAGTTATGTGATTCACATCCCCAAGGCCCCCTATCGCTGCCCCCCGGGCCCCTACGAGCGCGCCTGCCTGGTCGCCGACTACTTCAAGAACCACAAGCCCGGCTCCAAAGTCATCGTGCTCGATGCCAATCCGGACATCCAGTCCAAGAAAGCCCTGTTCACCCGCGCATTCGAAGGCCAGTACAAGGACATCATCGAATACCGCCCGAACAGCACGCTGGTGTCGGTGGATGCCGAAACGCGCACGCTGGAGCTGGACTTCTCCGAAGTGCAGGGCGATGTGGTGAATGTGATTCCGCCGATGCGCGCCGGCCTGATCGTCGACCACCTGAACGTCGAGCTGATCAACGGCCGCTGGGTGGACGTCAACTACATGACCATGGAAGCCAAGGGGGCGCCCAATGTGCACGTGATCGGCGACGCGATCTTCCCTGCACCCACCATGCCGAAATCCGGTCACATGGCCAACCAGCATGCCAAGGTTGCGGTTGCCGCCATCCTGAACATGCTGGCCGGCCAGGCGCCCAGCGCAACCCCGCTGGTCATGAATACCTGCTACAGCTTCGTCGATCAGAAGAATGTGATTCATGTGGCCTCGGTGCACCAGTACAACGCTGAGCAGGCCACGTACCTGCCGGTGGAAGGCTCCGGCGGCGTCTCGGTGGCGGCCAACGAGCTGGAAGGCCGCTATGCCCTGTCCTGGGCGCAGAACATCTGGGCCGACATGCTCGCCTGAGCACCGCACCACCCGCAGCAGCATCAATAAAAATGGCGCCGATGGCGCCATTTTTGTGTTTCATTGCCGCACCCGGAATACCGCCGGATACAGGCCGCCCCCCACTCCACTCACTCCAGCGTGCTGATGTACGCCGCCACCGCCTTGATCTCCAGCGGGGTCAAACGCGAGGCGATCGAGTGCATCACCTCGTTGTCGTTGGTGCGTTCGCGATTGCCGAAGGAACGCAGCTGGTTCTCCGTATAGCGCGGAATCTGGCTGGCCAGGCGCGGTAACTGGGCGCTGCCATGCCCCTGCGGACCATGGCAGGTTGCACAGGCGGCCACCTCGGAGAACTCATTGCCACGGTGGAAGATGAATTTCCCCACCAATACCAGATCCGGGTCGGTGTTCTCACCCGGCTGGGTGGGCTTGTGCTCGAACAACACCCCAAGCGCCAGCATTTCCTCTTCGGTCAGATCCTGCACCATGTCGTTCATGGTATCGCTCTTGCGGCGCCCGGCCTTGAAGTCCGCCAGCTGCTTGGACAGGTACTGATAGTGCTGACCGGCCAGCTTGGGATACAGCGAGGTCGAACTCTCCCCTTCCGGGCCATGGCACATGAAACAACGCGCCATGTTGATTTCCTCCGCCCGCTTCAAATCCACGTCCGGCGGATCGGAGGCCCATGCCGCACCTGAAAACACCAGCGCAATGCCCGCCAGAATCGCAGAACCCTTGATCATCGACTTCCCTCCTCTCTTTTAACGCTGCCTGCATGACGAGACAGTTGGCAGAAGATTATCAGAATCCTGTTATCTACTGAACATTCCAGCACAACCCGCATGGGCTTTCGTGCTGCACCCGCTTGCGCCGGGCACCCGTTCAGTGCTTGCCGGTGCTGCCAAACCCCCCCTCGCCCCGCTCGGACGCCACGAACGTGTCCACAATGTTGAACTCGACCTGCACCACCGGCACCACCACCAACTGCGCGATGCGCTCCATCGGCTCGACCGTGAATGCCGCCTTGCCCCGGTTCCAGACCGAAACGAAAAGCTGGCCCTGATAGTCGGAATCGATCAATCCCACCAGATTGCCCAGCACGATGCCGTGCTTGTGCCCCAGACCCGAGCGGGGAAGAATCATCGCGGCCAGCCCCGGATCGGCAAGATGCACCGCAAGCCCGGTCGGCACCAGCGCAGTGTCGCCCGGCTTCAGGTGCAGGGGCGCATCCACGCAGGCGCGCAAATCGAGCCCTGCCGCCCCACCACTGGCATATGCCGGTGGATGCGCATGCAGGCGCTCGTCCAGAATTTTCACATCCATGCTGCGACGATGCATCGTGCTTCTCCCTTTCCTTGTCCTGTCTTCATCTTCATTGATTGAGCGGATTCAGCCAGGCCGCAAGATGACTGACAATCTGTCGGGCAATCACCGTCTTGGGTGCTCGCACCAACGGATGCCGGCCGCGCTCATCGTAGATCACCACCGTATTGTCATCCCCCCCCATGCCATCCTGCACGAGGTTGCCAACCACCATGCCAAGCCGCTTGCCCTGTCGCTTGCGCTCGGCATAGGTGTCCAGATCCCGGCTTTCCGCAGCAAAGCCGACGCAGAACGGCGCCTGCTCCAGCCCGGCCACCTCGGCAATGATGTCCGGATTCTGGGTGAGTTGCAGGGACAACACCTCCCCGCTCTTCTTGATCTTGTGCTTGGCCACTTCCAGCGGCCGGTAATCGGCCACCGCCGCCACGCCGATGAACACCGCCGCACCGGGCAGGGCCGCCATCACCGCATCGCGCATCTCCAGCGCGCCATTCACCGGCACCCGGGCCACCCCCAGCGGCACTGGCAGACCGGTCGGACCACTCACCAGCACCACCTGCGCCCCGGCCCGTGCGCAGGCCTGCGCCAGCGCATAGCCCATTTTGCCTGAGCTGATGTTGGTGATACCCCGCACCGGGTCAATCGCCTCGAAGGTTGGCCCCGCCGTGAGCACCACCTTGCGTCCGGCCAGCAGTTTGGGCTCGAAGAAGGCCACCACCGACTCCAGCAGGTATTCCGGCTCCAGCATGCGGCCCATGCCATTCTCGCCGCAGGCCTGCTCGCCACTGTCGGGCCCGAACACCGCCACCCCATCCTCGGCGAGCTGTCGCAGGTTGCGGCGAGTGGCCGGGTGCTCCCACATCTGCCGGTTCATCGCAGGGGCAACCAGCAGGGGACAATCCCGCGCCAGGCACGCCGTGGTGAGCAGATCGTCGGCCAGCCCATGCACCAGCTTCGCGAGCAGATCCGCCGACGCGGGGGCAATCAGGATGGCATCCGCATCACGCGTCAGATCGATGTGTGCCATGTTGTTCGGCATGCGTGCATCCCACACGTCTGACCACACCGGATTGCCCGACAAGGCCTGAAAGGTCACCGGCGTGACGAAACGGCTGCCCGCCTCGGTCAGCACCACATGCACGTCGGCGCCCGCCTTGCCCAGCAAGCGTACCAACTCTGCCGCCTTGTAGGCCGCCACACCACCACTCACCCCGAGAACCAGCTTGCGCCCGGTCAGCATATTCATGACAATTCCTTATCCATTATGAATTCCCCGGAGGCACGGCATGGCAATCACCGACTGGCCCGAAAGCGAACGGCCACGCGAGAAGTTGCTGCAACGCGGCGCTGCGTCCCTGTCCGACGCGGAGTTGCTTGCGCTATTCCTGCGGGTGGGCATGCGCGGACGCAGCGCAGTCGATCTGGCCCGCGACCTGCTGCAACACTTCGGCTCGGTCACCCGCCTGTGCAACAGCGGACCACAGGAGTTCGCCAGCCTGCCCGGCATGGGTCTGGCGAAGTATGCCCAACTGCAGGCCGTCATGGAACTGGCCCGGCGCGCACTCTCCGAGCAGATGCACAGCGGTAGCCTGTTCGACTCTCCCCAGACCGTGCGCGACTGGTTGCGCCTGAAAATTGGCAACCTCCCGCATGAAGTGTTCTACGTCCTGCTGCTGGACGCACGCAACGCCCTGATCGAAGCCGTCGAACTGTTTCGCGGCACCCTCACCCAGACCAGCGTATATCCCCGAGAAGTGGTGAAGTTGGCACTCACGCGCAATGCTGCCTCGGTCATTCTGGCCCACAATCACCCCTCGGGCGCCCGCGAGCCTTCAGGCGCAGACGAACTGTTGACCCGCAGCCTGAAGGAGGCCCTTGGATTGATCGACGTCAGGGTTCTGGACCATTTCATCGTCACCGCCCATGCCACTCCACTCTCCTTCGCAGAGCGCGGCCTGATCTGAGCAAAACAGCCCGGAAAAAGGGCTGGAAAACCGAAGAAAAACACAGACATTGCTTGCGCACCGCCGCGCGGCTGGGGTAACATCCGGGGTTTTCCAAAATCCGACTTCCCTGGAGCATCACATGGCTCGCGTTTGCCAAGTAACCGGTAAAGCACCGATGGTGGGAAACAACGTTTCCCACGCCAACAACAAGACCAAGCGTCGCTTCCTGCCGAACTTGCAAAACCGCAAGTTCTGGAGCGAGGCTGAAAACCGCTGGATTCGTCTGCGCGTGTCCAACGCCGCCCTGCGCACCATCGACAAGAAGGGCATCGACGTGGTTGTTTCCGAACTTCGCGCCCGCGGCGAGAAGATCTGAGCGTCCCGCCACGCAACAACGACGCAACTGAACGGAGATCATCATGGCCAAAGGCGCCCGCGAAAAAATCAAGCTGGAGTCGACCGCTGGTACCGGTCACTTCTACACCGCTTCCAAGAACAAGCGTACCACCCCGAACAAGCTTGAATTCATGAAGTACGACCCGGTCGTACGCAAGCATGTCCTGTACAAGGAAGTCAAGCTCAAGTAAAAGCGTGAGGCGGGCACAGGCCTGCTTCACCCCAGCTGCTGCAAGCACGACGTAAAAAACCGCAGACCTTTCGGTACTGCGGTTTTTTTATGCCGCGCACCCATGACGATCATCGATCAGACTTGGGATGCACGACACAGACCTTCCCGGCCTGCGCCCATCCAGACAGGAGCGGCACAAGCCATTCAGCCAGTGGCTCAGGCCTTCTGGATGTTGGAGGCCTGCTTGCCTTTCGGACCCTGAGTCACTTCGAAGGAAACCTTCTCGCCTTCCTTGAGGGTCTTGAAGCCGCTCATGTTGATCGCGGAAAAGTGTGCAAAGAGATCTTCGCTGCCATCGTCCGGGGTAATGAAACCGAAGCCCTTGGAATCATTGAACCACTTCACGGTACCAGTTGCCATATTGCCTTAATCCTTCAAAATTGCTTGTCTTGTTACGGGCCAACCCCGCATGTGCATTAATGCTCAGCGCAGCGAAACCAGACCCGTGCATCCAGAACCACCAGAGCAGCCATGAATCCCGGCACCAGTGCGATTTACCTTGCATTCCACACAAGTAAGGTTTTTACGCACTTGCTCGAAGAGCGTCAAGCCCCGGGGAAGAGGCACCGAACCCCCGCCACTCACACCTCATTCCGCACTGCAACACCCAACTTATCACCCTGACAGGCTTGAGCATATAAATCCGTATCTTAGCCAGCCAAACTGCAATTCCAGCTGTCGTGCAGTGCAATAGGCCTGATGTTGCGCCAGTGTTGCGTTTACGCGCCATTCCACCCATGCGTGTCTCACCCTTGCCACACCCAAAACCCAGCCAATCGTTACGATGCCTCTATTGCACTCTGCCCCGACTTCATTAGAATGAATCTCATGGCCACTCGAAAGCAGGACGAGTTCTTACTTGAGGCGGAACGGACTCGCACACAACCTCCGCCACTCTACAAGGTGCTGCTGCTCAACGACGACTTCACTCCCATGGAGTTCGTCGTGGTTGTGCTGCAGAGTTTTTTTGGCATGGACCGCGAACGGGCTACGCGGATCATGCTCCAAGTGCACAAGGAAGGCTCAGGGGTGTGTGGTGTCTTTCCCAAGGACATCGCAGCGACCAAAGTGGAACAGGTCGTGTCCTTTGCCCGTGAGCACCAGCACCCTTTGGCATGCGTGATGGAGGAAAACTGAGCATGATCGCGCAGGAACTTGAAGTCAGTCTGCACATGGCCTTCGTCGAAGCGCGACAGAAGCGTCACGAATTCATCACCGTCGAGCATCTGTTGCTTGCCTTGCTCGACAACCCTTCGGCCGCCGATGTCCTGCGTGCATGTGAAGCCAACATCGATGAACTGCGGGCAGAACTGACCGCCTTTGTCGACGAGCACACACCCAAGGTCGAAGGCGAGGCCGAGATCGACACGCAGCCCACGCTGGGCTTTCAACGCGTGATCCAGCGTGCCATCCTCCATGTGCAATCCTCCGGCAAAAAGGAAGTGACCGGAGCCAACGTGCTGGTGGCCATCTTTGGCGAGAAAGACTCGCATGCGGTGTATTTCCTGCAGAGACAGGGCATCTCCCGGCTCGACGTGGTGAACTACATCTCCCACGGCATCGCCAAGACGCCCCCGCAGCGCGCACCCAACCCCGCCGCCGGACGCACCGAAGGCGAGCATGGCGAGCAGGAAGGCGAAACCGCCCAGGCTGCCGGCGCGCTTGAAAACTTCACGCAGAATCTGAACCAGCAGGCCCTGGTCGGCAAGATCGACCCCCTGATCGGGCGTGACAAGGAAATCGAGCGTGTCATCCAGACCCTGTGCCGTCGTCGCAAGAACAACCCGCTGCTGGTAGGCGAAGCCGGTGTGGGCAAGACCGCGATTGCCGAAGGGCTGGCCCGGCGCATCGTCGAGGACCGGGTGCCCGACATCCTGCGCGATGCCCAGGTGTACGCGCTGGACATGGGCGCCCTGCTGGCCGGCACCAAATACCGTGGTGACTTTGAACAGCGACTCAAGGCCGTGCTCAAGCAACTGCGCGAAGCCCAGAATGCGATCCTGTTCATCGATGAAATCCACACCTTGATCGGTGCCGGCGCAGCCTCAGGGGGCACCCTGGATGCCTCCAACCTGCTCAAGCCGGCGCTGTCTTCCGGGCAACTCAAGTGCATCGGTGCAACCACCTACAACGAGTTCCGTCAGATTTTCGAGAAGGATCACGCCCTCTCCCGCCGTTTCCAGAAGGTCGATGTCGTCGAACCCTCGGTGCCGGAAACCGTGGAAATCCTCAAGGGCCTGAAGAGCCGTTTCGAAGAGCATCACGGCGTGAAGTATTCAGCCGCCGCCCTCAGCTCGGCCGCCGAGCTGTCCGCCCGCTACATCAATGACCGTCATCTGCCCGACAAGGCGATCGACGTGATCGACGAAGCCGGGGCAGCCCAGCGCATCCTGCCAAAGTCGCGCCAGCGCAAGACGATTGGCAAGGCCGAGATCGAGGAGATCGTTGCCAAGATCGCGCGTATCCCGCCCCGCACGGTGTCCAACGACGACAAGGCGGCCCTGAAGACACTGGAGCGCGACCTGAAGAACGTGGTATTCGGCCAGGACGCGGCCATCGAAGCGCTCGCAAAGGCCATCAAGATGTCCCGCTCCGGGCTGGGCAACCCGCAGAAACCAATCGGCAGCTTTCTGTTCAGCGGTCCGACCGGTGTGGGCAAAACCGAAGTGGCCCGCCAGCTGGCCTACACCCTCGGCATCGAGCTGGTGCGCTTCGACATGTCGGAATACATGGAGCGTCACGCGGTCTCCCGCCTGATCGGCGCCCCGCCGGGCTATGTGGGTTTCGACAACGGCGGCCTGCTCACCGAGGCCATCACCAAGAAACCGCATTGCGTGCTGCTGCTCGACGAGATCGAAAAGGCTCACCCGGACATCTTCAACATTCTGCTGCAGGTCATGGACCACGGCACGCTGACCGACAACAACGGGCGCGAATCGGACTTCCGCAACGTGATCATCATCATGACCACCAATGCAGGCGCCGAAGCCATGCAGAAATCGGTGATCGGTTTCTCGGCCCGGCGTGAAAGCGGTGACGAGATGGCGGAAATCAGGCGTATGTTTTCGCCGGAGTTCCGCAACCGGCTGGATGCGACCATTTCCTTCAATGCTCTGGACAACACGATCATCGAGCAAGTGGTCGAGAAGTTCCTCATGCAACTTGAAGCGCAACTGCACGAGCGCAAGGTCGAAGCGCACTTCACCGATGCACTGAAAGCATGGCTCGCCAGAAACGGCTTCGATCCGCTCATGGGCGCCCGCCCAATGGCACGACTCATCCAGGATGCCATCCGTGCAGCCCTGGCGGACGAACTGCTGTTCGGGCGACTCGCCAACGGCGGGCGGGTCACCATCGATCTCGACGATGCCGACAAGGTCAAGCTGGTATTCGACGAAACCGAAGTCGTCACTGCCTGAGCCCGCCACGCTTCATGCGTTATGATGGCCAGCCATCCGGCCCACGCCGGTGGCTGGCTTTTCACGTTTACTTTCCGATTGATGGAGTCCGATACGATGAGCACCGTTCACACAGCAGACCTTTGCGACGCCCATGATGACAAGGTTCAGGTTGTCAGCCCGATGTTCCGCAGCTACGGCGGCCAACCGAGCTTCTCCGGCCCGGTCAGCACGCTCAAGCTGCATGAGGACAACTCGCTGGTGCGCAAGACGCTGGAGAGCGAGGGCCGGGGACGGGTGCTGGTGATCGATGGTGGTGGCTCGATGCGCTGCGCCCTGGTGGGCGATCAACTGGCCGAACTGGCTGTGGCCAACCACTGGGCCGGCATCATCGTGTATGGCTGCATTCGTGATTCCGCAGCCATTTCCGGCATGCCGCTGGGGGTGTTTGCGCTCGGCACGCATCCGCGCAAGACCGTCAAGCGCAATACCGGCGAAGTCGACATTCCGGTCACCTTCGGCGGCGTCACTTTCACCCCCGGCGCACATGTCTATGCGGATGAAGACGGAGTGATCATCTCGGCAAGCCCGCTGGAGTAAGACAAACCCGGGCGATTTTCCCGGGGCAGCACAGGCGGGTGACCACCCACCATGCATACCCCGGGGCGGCATGTACACAGAAAATTTTTGCTGCACCGCAACATGAAATCCTCCTCACCCGCCTTCCAGGCATTTCACAAAGCCACTTCACATCCCGTATTGCGAAACTAGATTCTTAATTCAATGTTTTAAAAGAAAAAGATTTTTTCTTATATCTTATATAAGACCTATTGCTGCTCTGCGACATCCCCCCTATACTTTTGTCCGTCCGGTACGGTCAGTGCACTCACTACCGTAGCTGGTGCGGTCTTCCCTGACGGGGCTGCCTGTCAGACGACCGCCGAACCCAACTTTCATTCAGACAAGGAAACATCATGACTCTGACCCGCGAACAGCAGATCGCCGCACTCGAAAAGGACTGGGCCGAAAACCCCCGCTGGGCAAACGTCAAGCGTGGCTATAGCGCCGCTGACGTCGTGCGCCTGCGCGGCAGCGTGCAGCCCGAGTACACCTATGCCAAGAATGGCGCCGAGAAGCTGTGGGCCAAAGTCAACGGTGGCGCCAAGAAGGGCTATGTGAATGCCTTCGGCGCAATCACCGCCGGTCAGGCCATGCAGCAGGCCAAGGCCGGCCTGGAAGCCGTGTATTTGTCCGGCTGGCAGGTTGCTGCCGACGGCAACACCTCCGAAACCATGTATCCCGACCAGTCGCTGTACGCCTACGACTCGGTGCCGACCATGGTTCGCCGCATCAACAACACCTTCAAGCGTGCCGACGAGATCCAGTGGGGCCGTGGCATCAATCCGGGTGATGAAGGCTTCGTCGACTACTTCCTGCCGATCGTGGCCGATGCCGAAGCCGGTTTCGGTGGCGTGCTGAACGCTTTCGAACTGATGAAGAACATGATTGCTGCCGGTGCTGCCGGTGTGCACTTCGAAGATCAGCTCGCAGCCGTGAAGAAGTGCGGCCACATGGGCGGCAAAGTGCTCGTGCCGACCCGCGAAGCCATCGAAAAGCTGATCTCGGCCCGCTTCGCTGCCGACACCATGGGCGTGTCCACGCTGATCCTGGCCCGTACCGACGCAGAAGCCGCCAATCTGCTGACTTCCGACTACGACGAAAACGACAAGCCCTTCCTCACCGGTGAGCGCACCCAGGAAGGCTTCTACCGCGTCAAGAACGGTCTGGAACAAGCCATCAGCCGTGGCGTGGCCTATGCCCCCTACGCCGACCTGGTGTGGTGCGAGACCGGCACCCCGGACCTGGGCTTTGCCCGTGAGTTCGCTCAGGCCGTGCATGCAGCCTGCCCGGGCAAGCTGCTGTCCTACAACTGCTCGCCGTCCTTCAACTGGAAGAAGAACCTGGACGATGCCACCATCGCCAAGTTCCAGGACGAGTTGTCCGCCATGGGTTACAAGTACCAGTTCATCACCCTGGCCGGCATCCACGTCAACTGGTTCAACACCTTCCAGTTCGCGCATGCCTATGCACGCGGCGAAGGTATGAAGCACTATGTCAACATGGTGCAGGAGCCGGAATTCGCTGCACGCGAGAAGGGCTATACCTTCGTGTCGCACCAGCAGGAAGTGGGCGCAGGCTACTTCGACGACGTGACCACCGTGATCCAGGGCGGCTCTTCCTCCGTGAAGGCCCTGACCGGTTCGACCGAAGAAGAACAGTTCCACTAATCCGGTGAGGCCCCGAAAGGGGCCTCATCTGCAGTGTGCAAGGCCACTCCCATGGGAGTGGCCTTTTCCCGTTCAGGCCTCAGGCAGGCACTCAGCCGCGCCCCGGCCCCATGCCACGCCCGCCACGCCCATCACGCGGACCATCGCCACCGCCCGGCATGCATCGGGCACCTTGACCACGCACGCCGGAGAAGCGGCCAAACTCGTCATCGAAGACCGTTTTCTGGGCGTCGGACAAGCCTGCATAAAAGCCCTGCACCAACTCACGACGTTCGGCCAACTCGGTCTGTCGTGCCGCCATATGGGTTTCCATGCGCTGCATGCGCTCGATGGCCGTTGCGGGCCGCTCTGCCGCACGATATTCAGCCATGCGGGCAAAGTGCTTCCCGGCCTGGGCTTGCATGCCTGCCTTGAAGCTTTCCCAGGCCGGCTTTTGTTCCGGCGTCAGCACCAGCGCCAATTCCAGACGCGCCAGTTGCACCTCCATGCGCTGCGCCATGCGTGCCTGCATGTCCTCGGGGGCCATTTGATGCCAGCCGGCCTTGCCATCCCGCATGCCCGGGCCACCGCCCCCCCATGCCTGCGCGTTGAGGCTGCCCAATGCGGCAAGACCTGCCACGGCAATCGCCAAAGTCGTTTTGGTGAGCTTGTTCATGATGCCTCTCCTTGATAAGTCGGAATGAAATACAGTGACAGTGCCATCCGCGAGCCCGGCCTCCACTGACCGGACCGCCCGCCCGACCCGTCTTGGTCAGTGCGACACCTGCATTCAAACACGCCTGTGTAAGCCGGATTTGTCCCTGAGGCTGTGTTTTGCATGTCACTGTTTCCAGCTGCAGCTCTGATACTCTGGGATACAAAGCAGGGCCCCGTAAGGCTTAACATTCCGCCACACCCAACCCGCACCCGAGCCATGCACACTTCAGATCACATCCTCATCGTAGACGACGACCGCGATATCCGTGACCTGCTCGCCGACTATCTTGAAAAGCAGGGATTGCGCTGCTTCACGGCTGCCGATGGCCGTGAGATGAAGCAGGTACTCTCCCGGCAACCCGTCGATCTGATCGTACTCGACGTGATGATGCCCGGCGAGGACGGGCTCACCCTGTGCCGCAACCTGCGCGCCAGCGATGAGCATCGCAACACCCCGGTGCTGATGCTCACCGCGCGCGGCGAGGACATGGACCGCATTCTTGGCCTGGAAATGGGCGCCGATGACTACCTGCCCAAGCCCTTTGTGCCACGCGAACTGTTTGCCCGCATCCGCGCCATTCTCCGGCGCGCCCGCGCCCTGCCCCCCAACCTTGCCGTCGCCCAACCCGCTGCACGCTACCTGAGCTTCGCGCACTGGCGCCTGGATACCGTTTCCCGTCACCTGCTCGACCAGGACGACACCGTCGTTGCCCTGTCGGGCGCCGAATACCGCCTGCTCAGCGTTTTTCTGGAACATCCGCAACGGGTGCTCACGCGGGACCAGTTGATGACGCTCACACAAGGGCGTGAGGCCGAGGTGTTCGACCGCTCCATCGATCTGCTGGTCAGCCGCCTGCGCCAGCGACTGGGCGACAACGCTCGCGAACCGGCAATCATCAAGACCGTGCGCAATGGAGGCTATGTGCTCGCCAGTGAAGTCCGGCCCAGTTTGGACGGCAACGCATGAAGCGGCATCCGGCATGGCCAGCCACCACCCTGTTCTCGCGCCTGATGCTGATCTGGCTCATCGGCATCAGTCTGGTGTTGGCCACCAGTCTGGCCTTCTTCATGGGCGCACGCGAGCGCCATGACCGCGACCTGCTTTTCGAGGGCATTGCCCGTGAAGTGGCAGCCACCCTCGATCTGCTCGAACAGATGTCTGCCGACGAACGTCACCAGCACATCGACTCATTCAGCCGGCGACGCCTGCGCTTCAGCCTGCGCCCGCCGCCGGGCGACGCACAGCGCCTGCCCGAGCGGATCGAGCTCACACAAATCTTCCAACGCGCGCTGGGTGAGCGGCCACTGCGCCTGTACATCCTGCACCCGACGCCCGAGCACCCGGGGCCGCCAGGGCAACAAAGCCGATTACTGCTCGCCACTGCGCTGAGCGATGGCACACCGCTCAGCATCCGCCTGCCCGTGCCACCTCCCGCGCACGCGCTGCAGTTCAGGCCCGGCGGGCTGGCCGCCGCGTTACTGGCCCTGATCGCCGGTATCAGCCTGATTGCCTGGCTGGCGGTGCGCCTCGCGACCCGGCCGCTGTCGCGCCTGGCTCAAGCGGCCCACGCCCTGGGGGAAGACCCGAACCGCCCGCCCCTGCCAGAGTCCGGCCCGGTCGAAGTCATTCAGGCCGCCCGCGCCTTCAACCAGATGCAGGAGCGCATCCGCGAGCATGTCGGAGAACGCACCCGCATTCTGGCAGCCATTTCACATGATCTGCAGACCCCGATCACCCGGCTGCGGCTGCGTGCCGAACAGGTGGATGATGCGCATCTGCGCAGCCGCATCCAGTCGGACCTGGACGCCATGCAATCCCTGGTGCGCGAAGGGCTCGATTACGCACGCAGCCTGGAGCCGTCCAGCAACATGCAGCCCACCGACCTGAATGGGTTGCTGGCCGCCTTGGTCGAGGACGGCCAGGACATGGGTTGGTCAATCCGGCTGCAGGGGTTGGCCACGCACACGGCGCTCTGCCACCCCGTCGCACTGCGCCGGGCGCTGTGGAATCTGATCGAAAATGGCGTGAAATTTGGCCAGCAGGTGGACATCCTCATCGAAGAAGACATGAACGCCTTCCGCATCCTGATCCGTGACCACGGCCCCGGCCTGCCGGAAGCAGAACTGGAGAAGGTTTTCGAGCCGTTTTACCGCACTGAACAGTCACGCAACCGTGACACAGGGGGCACTGGCCTGGGCTTGGCCATCGCCCGCAACCTGATCCGTGCCCAGGGCGGCGACATCAGGCTGAGCAATGCGCCAGAAAGTGGCTTGCGGGCGGAAGTACGCCTGCACAAACGCGAGCAGGCGTAAGCCATCGCCCGTCCCTCCACGCCCGTGGGTCACCACAAATCCCCTACTCCCAGCCCAGCCGAAACAGCTTCCAGTCCCCATCCGCCCCGTCCCTGCGCCACTCCGAGCGTACCCGGTATTGCCGGGCCGCATCGGGCACCAGACGCTCGGCGCCAACCAGCACCACCAGCGCCTCGACCCGGGCCGCATCGAGTGCCCCCGGCGCCAATTCAGCCTCACGCTTGAGCACCACCACGCTGACCGTACGATGCCTCAGGAACAATCCGGTCATCGTGCGCCTGGCCCACTGCGCATCCATGCCCTGATCGGTACCGAACTCGGGATGCAGCAATGCCATCACCTCCGAGGTCTGCTTTTCATCCAGGGCACGCTGCAGGCTGTCGGCCGCAGCATTCAGTGAGTGCAAAGGGTCATCCGGGCCACCGCATCCGGCAAGCAACATCGCCAGCATGGCAAGACACAGGCCTTGGCACAGTGGCCGCAGCACGACCTGCCCCCTCCACCCCAAACGAAAAGAAGCAACAGGCAGTTTCATTTCACCCTCTCTCAGGAAACCACCCGATGATTTCATCATTCCACGCGCAGGACAATCCATGTGCGGCCAGGTGCAGCGTCCCCCGGCACTGCGCCGATTGCCGCCTCATGCAGGGCGGGATATAGTTATCCATAACTTTCATCAACTGCGGAGCACACCATGATCAACATCGACCACAACAACAATCTGGTGGCAGTGGCAGTGTTCGGCGAGTTTTCGCTGAGCGACTACAAGGAGTTCGAGGAACTGGTCAATTACAAGGTGCGCTTCGAAGGCAGCGTTGACCTGCTCTTTGACCTGCGGGAAATGGCCGGCTTCACGCTGGACGTTGCTTGGGAGGAAATCAAGTTCGCTCGCCAGCATGCTCACGACTTCGGCCGTATCGCAGTGCTCACCGACGATCAGTGGTTCACCTGGAGTGCCTGGATTTCGCAGATTTTCGTCGATGCCGAAGTACAGGTGTTCGACAACGAGGAAGAGGCCAGAAGCTGGCTGAACGTTTCCGCTGAAGCGGATCCGGCAGAATGAGCTACCGCACCCTGGTCGATGTCGCCACCACAGCTGCGCACCTGAACGATGCGCAGTGGATGCTGGTCGATTGCCGGCACGATCTGACCAATCCGGATTTCGGTCGTGACGCCTACCGCGACGGACACATTCCGGGGGCGCGCTTCCTGCATCTGGACACCGACCTGTCCGGACCGACGACCGGCATCAACGGACGCCACCCCCTGCCCGACCCGCAGCGCCTGGCAGACCGTCTGCACGCACTGGGCCTGTCCATGGACACCCAGGTGGTGGCCTACGACGACGCGGGGGGCATGTTTGCCGCGCGCCTGTGGTGGCTGCTGCGCTGGCTGGGGCACGATGCCGTGGCCGTGCTCGACGGCGGCCTGCATGCCTGGATGGATGCCATGCAACCGCTGGATGCCGACCTCCCGGCGGTGCCGGCCCCGGGCAACTTCACGCCCCGCCCCGCCCCGCCAGGACAGGCCGACACGGTGGATGCCAGCTACATCACAGCCCACTTGAACCACCCCGGAATGCGGCTCATCGATGCCCGCAGCCCGGACCGCTTCAGGGGTGAAAATGAAAGCCTGGATCCTGTCGGCGGACACATTCCCGGCGCACTCAACCGCTTCTTTCGCGACAATCTGAATACGGCCGGCCTGTTTCATCCCGCGCCGGTGCTGCGTACCCAGTTCGAGACGCTGATTGGCCCGCACACGCCCTCTGCGGTGGTGCATCAGTGCGGCTCAGGCGTCACGGCCTGCCACAACCTGCTCGCCATGGAGCACGCCGGCCTGCACGGCTCACGCCTGTACCCCGGCTCATGGAGCGAGTGGTGCGCCGACCCCGCCCGCCCGGTTGCCCGTGGCGCGGAAGCCTGAGCACACGCCTGGCCTCAGGCCGCCGCGCACCACTACCAGTCCACCCGCTCCACCTGCCCCAGCGAGCGCCCCAGAAAGCGCTCGCCAATGGTCTGAAAGCGCAGTGGAATGTCGGTGACCACAAAACGGTAGCCCGGGCCATCCGCCCGGCCGCCCTGATTGGCCAACCCCAGTGACTGCAGGGTCTGTGCGGCCGACTCGGCCACGGTCAGAGCGGAATCCACCAGCCTCACCGCAGGGCCGGCAATGTCCTTCAGCAAGGGCTTGAGCAGCGGATAGTGAGTACAGCCCAGCACCAGGGTATCGATATCCTCGGCCAGCACCGGACGCAGGTACTCCTCGGCCGTCAGGCGGGTAACCGGGTGGTCCAGCCAGCCCTCTTCGACCAGCGGCACAAACAACGGGCAGGCCTGTGAATGAATGCGCAGCGCCGGATCGAGCGCATGCATGCTTCTTGCGTAGGCATTGCTGTTGATCGTCGTTGGCGTACCGATCACGCCCACATGGCGGCTGCGCGAGGCCTGCACGGCCGCACGCGCACCGGCCTCAATCACATCAAGCACCGGCAAGGCGCCCGCGCGCCGGCTCACCACGTCTGATGCCACCGCCGCCATGGTGTTGCATGCCACGATCAGCATCTTCACATCCTGCCCCAGCAGATAATCCGTAATCTGCGCGGTGAAGTGCTCGATGGTGGCCACTGACTTGATGCCATACGGCACGCGCGCCGTATCGCCGAAATAGACGATGCGCTCCAGCGGCAGGCGCTCCATGAGGGCCCGCACAACGGTCAGCCCTCCTACACCGGAATCGAACACGCCGATTGGACGCGGGTCACTCACGACAACTCCCTGTCAGCAAAATTGTGCATTGTATCGCCGACCCCATGCTTGGCGAGCGCCCAGGCAACATGTTCCCGCACCAGCGCTGACGCATCGTCGCGACGCGCCAGCAAGGCCGTCACCACATCGGCAGCACGCTCCGCATTGCCCAGCGCCACGGCAATGTTGCGCAGCCAGCGCTCATGCCCGATGCGCAGGATGGGGCTGCCCGCCATGCGCTGCATGAACTCGGCCTCCGTCCAGGCAAACAGCTCCACCAGGCTGGCGCGATCCAGCCGGTGACGGGGCGAAAAGTCGGCCTCGGCGCCCGGCTGGGCAAAGCGGTTCCATGGGCACACCAGCTGACAGTCGTCACAGCCGTAGATGCGATTGCCGATGGCTTCCCGCCATTCGAGCGGTATGGCCCCCTTTAACTCGATGGTGAGGTACGAGATGCAGCGTCGTGCATCCAGCCTGTAGGGCGCCACAATGGCCCCGGTCGGACAGGCCTCCAGGCAGGCCGTACAGCGCCCGCAATGGGACTGCACCGGAGGGTCGGGTTGCAGGGGCAGAGAGGTGAGGATGTCCCCAAGAAAAAACCACGACCCGGCCTGACGGTCGAGCAACAGGGTGTGCTTGCCCCGCCAGCCCAGCCCGCCCCTGCTGGCCAGTTCCACCTCAAGCAGGGGCGCCGAATCCGTAAACACCCTGTACGCATGCGGAGCCACTTCATGAATGCGTCTGGCCAGCATGTCGAGACGCTTGCGCAGCACCTTGTGGTAATCCCTGCCCAGCGCATAGCGTGACACATAGGCCATGTTGCGTGATTGCAACACTTTTTCAGCCTTTTCAGTTTTTTCGGCGTCGGGCAGATAATTCATGCGCAGGCTGATCACGGCTGCCGTGCCCGGCACCAGTTCTGCTGGACGGGCACGCAACAAGCCATGTCGCGCCATATAATCCATCTCGCCGTGATAGCCGGCCTCCAGCCAGGCAAGCACTCCGGCCTCGGCCGACGAGAGGTCGACCCCGCTGACGGCGACCCCGGCAAAACCCAGTTCTGCAGCCCACTCATCGAGGCGCGCGCGAAAATCCGGCGGCAAAGCCTTTGCCTGGCTCACCACACCGTCCGCACACTTGGAGAAGTCATCATGATCACGCTCAGTCACGCCCCGGATGATACCGGGGGCGGCAACCGCATGCACCTGGCCGGCGAGCTGCATGGGGAACAGGATACCGAAGCCTTGGGCGCCGCCTTGGCGGCCGGCCTGAAGCCAGGGCTGGTGATTCACCTGCTCGGCGACCTCGGCGCGGGCAAAACCACGCTGGTACGCGGCATGCTGCGTGCATTGGGACACCAGGGAAAAGTGAAGAGCCCCACTTACACCTTGATTGAACCTTACTCGGTTTCTAGATTAAACTTATATCACTTTGATTTTTATCGCTTCAACGAACCCGAAGAATATCTCGATGCCGGACTGGACGAATACTTCTCGGGAACGGGCGCATGCCTGGTGGAATGGCCTTCAAAAGCCAGTCCTTACGTTGCACAACCTGATGTGGAAGTACTGCTCGAAGTCTCGCCCAACGGGCGCCGCTTTCGTGCAACAGCCCTGACGGAGGCTGGACAATCATGCCTGACCACAAGCAAGAGCACCCTACACACCCAACCGGACTGCCCGCCGGCATAAGCCGACGCACCCTGCTCAAATACGCAGGCGCATCACTGGCGCTGCTGGTCAGCCCGGTGGGCATGGCTGCGGCCACCAGCCTGGTGGCGGTACGCGTATGGCCGGGCACCGGCTACACGCGGATCACACTGGAAAGCTCGGCCGAGCTGAAATTCACCCACATGATCGTGAAGGACCCCGAGCGTCTGGTGGTCGATCTGGAAGGCGTGGCACTCAACACCGTGCTGCAAACCCTGCCCTCCAAGGTGATGGACTCCGACCCCCTGATCAAGCTGATCCGGGCGGGCCAGAACCGGCCGAACGTGGTACGCGTGGTGGTCGAACTGAAAAGCACCATCGATCCGCAGATTTTCACACTGAAGCCGATCGCCAACTATGGCCACCGGCTGGTACTCGACCTGTTCCCCAGCGAACCCTACGACCCGCTGCTTGCGCTGATCGAGAAATCCTCTCCGATGGAAGCAGCCAGCGGTGACAACAACCAGGGGCAGACGGTCAATCGCCAGGAAAACCGCCGACCGGCGCAACAGCAACCCGAACGCCGACCGGACGTGAAACGCCTGTACACCGTGGTGCTGGATGCCGGCCATGGCGGCGAGGACCCGGGGGCAATCGGACGCCGGGGCAGCTACGAGAAAAACGTCACCCTCTCCATCGCCCGCCGTCTGCAAAAGAAGATCGACGCCGAGCCCAACATGCGCGCCGTGATGACACGCAAGGGCGACTACTTCGTGCCGCTCAACCAGCGCGTGGCCATTGCCCGGCGCGTGCAGGCCGACCTGTTCGTGTCGGTTCATGCCGACGCCTTCGTACGACCGGAAGCGCGCGGCAGCTCGGTGTATGTACTGTCGGAGCGTGGCGCCACCAGCTCTGCCGCCCGCTGGCTGGCACAGAAGGAAAACGATGCCGATCTGATCGGTGGAGTGAACCTGGCCCGTCAGGACGGACACCTCGCCCGCACGCTGCTCGATCTTTCGCAAACTGCCACCATCAATGACAGCCTGAAACTGGGCAGCGCAGTCCTGAAGGAACTGGGCGGCATCAACCGGCTGCACAAGCCGCAGGTCGAGCAGGCGGCCTTTGCCGTGCTGCGCGCGCCGGACATTCCATCGGTCTTGGTGGAAACCGCTTTCATCAGCAACCCGGATGAGGAAAAGCGGCTCAACGACAACGCCTATCAGGACAAGATGGCCGAGGCCATCATGCGCGGCATCCGCCAGTACTTCCGCAGCAACCCGCCCACCAATGGCACCACCGTGGCCCGGCTTGACAGATAAGCCAAGCGGACTGGTCGCGTTACCGCTATAATTCCGCATTTTTCCGGGCATTCATGCAGGTTTTTCGCGGAATTCCGGAGCGCGCACCGCGCGCTTCGGTGCTCACCATAGGCAACTTCGACGGCATCCACCGGGGCCATCAGGCGCTCCTGTCGCTGCTTGTCGACAAGGCCCGCGCCCTCGGTCACGACGCCGTGGTGATGACCTTCGAACCTCACCCGCGTGAGTACTTTACCCCCGACAGCGCCCCCGCACGCCTGTCCTCGTTCCGGGAAAAGCTGCTGCTGCTCGCCTCCGCAGGCGTTGACCGGGTGCATGTGTGCCGCTTCAACGCCGCCTTTGCCGCACTCGATGCCAACACCTTCGTCGATCGCATCCTGCTGCGCGGGCTCGACACACGACACCTGATCATCGGCGACGACTTCCGCTTTGGCGCCGGACGCCAGGGCGACTTTCCCTGGCTGCAGGCTGCGGGCGCGGCGCACGGGTTTGCTGTCGAAGCCATGCACACGCTCGCCGATGCGGGACTACGCGTCTCGAGCTCCGCCGTGCGTGATGCCCTGGCGGCAGGCGACCTGCAGCACGCCCAAGCCCTGCTCGGCCGCCCCTACAGCATTGCCGGCAGCGTGACCCATGGCAAACGGCTTGGCCGCAGCATCGGCTTTCCCACGGCCAACATCCCGCTGCGTCACCGCAAGCCGGCACTCTCGGGCGTGTTTGCCGTGGGCGTGGAAGGGCTGACCGAAGGCTGGTTGTCCGCCGTAGCCAATCTGGGCTGGCGCCCGACGGTCAACACCCTGACCCGGCCGGTACTCGAAGTACATCTTTTCGACTGGCAACAGGACTGCTACGGTGCGCACCTGCGTGTGCACTTCCTGCACCGCCTGCGTGCCGAGCGCAAGTTTGAATCTCTTGACGAATTGCGTGCGCAAATCCAGCTCGACGCCCACCAGGCTCGCGACTGGTTCGCACAACACCCCATCTGAAACCCAAGGCCGCAAGGATCACCATGGCTGACTATCGCAAAACGCTGAACCTTACCGATACGCCGTTCCCGATGCGCGGAAACCTCGCCAAGCGGGAGCCCGCCTGGATTGCCGACTGGCAACAGCGCAAGCTGTACCAGAAAATCCGCAAGGCCTCGGCCGGACGTCCCAAGTTCGTGCTGCATGATGGCCCGCCCTATGCCAACGGCGACATTCACATTGGCCATGCGGTCAACAAGATTCTCAAGGACATCATCGTGCGCTCACGCACGCTGGCAGGTTTCGATGCGCCTTATGTGCCCGGCTGGGACTGTCACGGGCTGCCGATCGAGCACCAGATCGAGAAACTGCACGGCAAGCACCTGCCTGCCGATCAGGCCCGCGCCCTGTGCCGCGACTACGCCGGCGAGCAGATCGAGCGCCAGAAGAAGGATTTCATCCGTCTGGGGGTGCTGGGCGACTGGGACAATCCCTATCGCACGATGAACTTCTCGAACGAGGCTGACGAGATTCGCGCCCTGGGCGACCTGCTGCGCAAGGGTTTTCTGTTCAAGGGCCTCAAGCCGGTGAACTGGTGCTTCGACTGCGGCTCGGCCCTGGCCGAGGCCGAAGTGGAGTACCAGGACAAGAAATCGCCGATGATCGATGTCGGCTTCCCGCTAGACCCCTCCGAGCGCGGCAAGCTCGCCTATGCCTTCGGGCTGGACACCCTGCCCGATGTGCCCGTCCATGCGGTGATCTGGACGACCACCCCGTGGACGATTCCGTCGAACCAGGCTCTCAACGTACACCCCGAACATGTGTACGAGCTGGTCGAGACGGCTCGCGGACTGGTGATCCTGGCAGCCGAGTTGCGCCAGTCTGCTCTGGAGCGTTTCGGCTTGGAAGGCCGGGTGCTGGCGGCGGCACAGGGCATCGCCCTGGATCGCATTCACTTCCGCCACCCCTTCCACGACCGTCCGTCGCCGGTAATGCTGGGCGACTATGTGGCCACCGATGCGGGTACCGGTCTGGTGCATAGCGCACCGGCCTATGGCCTGGATGACTTCATCACCTGCACCCGCTATGGCATGCGCAACGAGGAAATCCTCAATCCGGTGCAGGGCGACGGCCGGTTCATCGACAGCCTGCCCTTTTTCGGCGGCATGAGCGTCTGGGAGGCCAACCCGAAGGTCGTTGCCAAACTTGAAGAAGTGGGGTGTCTGTTCTCGTCGGGCACCCTCACCCACAGCTACATGCACTGCTGGCGCCACAAGACCCCGGTGATCTACCGCGCCACCACCCAGTGGTTTGTCGGCATGGACCGGATCGCGGCCCGCGAGGCCGTCTCTGCCGGCCAACCCACCCTGCGCGAGCTGGCGCTGCAGGCGGTCGAGGACACCGCCTTCTACCCCGCCTGGGGGAAGGCCCGGCTGCACGCGATGATTGCCAACCGGCCTGACTGGTGTGTGTCACGCCAGCGCAACTGGGGCGTGCCGATTCCCTTGTTCCTGCACAAGGAGACCGGCGAAGCCCATCCCCGTTCGCTCGAGCTTCTGGAACAGGTGGCCCAGAGGGTGGAGCGCGAAGGCATCGAGGGCTGGTTCTCGCTGGAGCCTGCCGAACTGCTTGGTGCGGAAGCGGAGCAGTACGAAAAGATGCGCGACACGCTGGATGTGTGGTTCGACTCGGGCACCACCCACCGTACCGTGCTGCGCGGCTCGCACCAGCACGACACGTGCTGGCCAGCCGACCTGTATCTGGAAGGTTCGGACCAGCACCGGGGCTGGTTCCATTCGTCCCTGCTCACCGGCTGCGCGATCGATGGCCGTGCGCCTTACAAGGGGCTGCTCACCCATGGTTTCGTGGTGGATGGACAGGGCAAGAAAATGTCCAAGTCCAAAGGCAATGTGGTGGCCCCGCAGGAAGTGTCCGACCGCCTGGGAGCCGAAATCCTGCGCCTGTGGGTGGCCGCTACCGATTATTCGGGCGAATTGACGATCTCCAACGAGATTCTCGACCGTGTGGTGGAAGTGTACCGGCGACTGCGCAACACCCTGCGCTTCCTGCTGGCCAACACCTCGGATTTCGATATTGCCCGCGATGGCCTGCCGGTCGACGAGTGGCTGGACATCGACCGCTACGCGCTGGCCCTGACCCGCAGGCTGCAGGAACAGGTGGCTGCCGACTACGACCGCTACGAGTTCCACAAGGTGGTGCAGGCGCTGCAGCACTTTGCCTCCGAAGACCTGGGCGCCTTCTATCTCGACATCCTGAAGGATCGCCTGTACACCACCCAGCCCGACTCGCGCGCGCGCCGCGCAGCACAAAGCGCACTGTGGCACATCACCCAGGCCATCACCCGCCTGATGGCCCCGGTCCTCAGTTTCACCGCCGAGGAAATCTGGCAGATCATCGGCAAGGGCGATGAAGACAGCGTGATGCTGCACACTTGGCACAGACTGCCTGACAACGGCGATGAAAGCGCGCTGCTGGCACGCTGGGCGTTGATCCGGGAAGTCCGTGCCGAAGCCCAGAAGGTGATGGAAGGCGTGCGTAGCGAAGGCCGTCTGGGCGCCTCGCTGCAGGCCGAACTGCGCATTCGCGCGGGTGGCGCACGCCATGCTGCACTGGCCAGTCTGGGGGAAGACCTGCGCTTCGTGATGATCACCTCCGCAGTCACGCTGGAAGCCGGAGTGGAAGAATCGACCGAAATCGAGGCTATTCCCTCCACGCACCAGAAATGTGAACGCTGCTGGCATTATCGTGAAGATGTCGGGCAGCATGCCGACCACCCCGCACTGTGCGCACGCTGCCACGACAATCTGTTCGGCAGCGGCGAGACGCGCGAGCACGCCTGATCGCACATGCCTTCAGCCATGTCCGCATCGTCTCCGGCACACACCGGCATGAGTGGCCGCCTCATCGGGTGGCTATCGCTTGCCGGCGTCATCGCGCTGCTCGATCAACTCAGTAAATGGGTGGTCTTGCACACCATGAGCATGGGCGAGGTGATCCCGGTCACCTCGTTCTTCAAGCTGGTACTGGTCTACAACCCTGGCGCGGCCTTCAGTTTTCTGGCCGACCATGGAGGCTGGCAGCGCTGGTTTTTCACCGCCCTGGCCGTCTTGGTGAGCGGCTGGCTGATTACAATGCTGCGCCACCATCAGCATGAGCGCGCCCTGCCCACGGCCTTCAGCCTCATCATCGGGGGCGCCATCGGTAATGTCATCGACCGCATCGTGCATGGTGCGGTGGTTGACTTCCTGTACTTCCATTACCACCAGTACGGCTGGCCGGCCTTCAACCTGGCCGACTCGGCGATCACCTGTGGCGTGATCCTGATGCTGTGGTCGCAGTTTCGCCCCAGTTCCTCCCCCCCAACATCGGAGACCTCACCGTGAGCGCATCCATTCAGGCCAACAGCCTGGTCACCCTGCACTACCGTATCGCACTGGAAAACGGCCAGCCATTGATCAACACCTTCGACGGCACACCCGCCACCCTGCAACTGGGCGCAGGGGAGTTGCTGCCTGCTCTGGAAAGCCTGCTGCTCGGCATCGAAGTCGGCGCACGTCGCAGCTTCACCCTGGCGCCCGAACAGGCCTTCGGCCCACGCAGGGAGGAACTCATGGAACGGGTGAAGCGTGAGCACATGCCGCAGGAAGACATTGAAGCGCTCAGCATCATGGAGTTCACCGCGCCTGACGGTTCGCGCTACTCCGGACTGGTCCGGGAAATCGACGATCAGTCCGCGCTGCTCGACTTCAACCACCCACTCGCTGGCAAGACGATCCTTTTTGAAGTCGAAATCATCGGTGTGAACTGACCCGGGCCCGTCACACATGAACACACGTGAAATTCTGCTCGCTACCCCACGCGGCTTCTGCGCCGGGGTCGAGCGTGCCATCGAGATCGTCGAACGTGCGCTGCAGCGCTTCGGCGCCCCGATCTATGTGCGCCATGAAGTGGTGCATAACAAGTTTGTGGTTGAAGACCTGCGCACAAAGGGCGCCATTTTCGTCGAAGAACTCGACGAAGTGCCCGCCGGCAGCACGGTAATCTTCAGTGCCCATGGAGTCTCCCAACAGGTACGCGACGAAGCCGCGCGCCGGGGGCTGCGGGTGTTCGATGCCACCTGTCCGCTCGTCACCAAGGTGCACATCGAGGTCAGCCGCATGCGTGAGCAGGGCCGCGAGATCGTGATGATCGGCCACAAGGGGCACCCGGAAGTCGAAGGCACCATGGGGCAGGTGCGTGACGGCATCCATCTGGTCGAGTCGGTGGAGGATGTCGCGCGGCTTGAAGTCGCCGACCCGCAACGCCTCGCCTTCGTGACCCAGACCACCCTGTCGATGGACGATGCTGCCGCCATCATTGCCGCCCTGCGCGAACGCTTTCCGGACATCGTCGGCCCCAGAAAGGACGACATCTGCTACGCAACCCAGAACCGGCAGGACGCGGTCAAGCTGATGAGCGACGAGGTCGACGCAGTCCTGGTCGTGGGGTCGGTCAACAGCTCCAACTCCAATCGCTTGCGCGAAGTTGCCGAGCTGCGCGGCGTTCCCGCCTGGCTCATTGACAACGCTGACGCAATCGATCCGGTCTGGCTCGACGGCAAGGCCCGAATCGGTGTCACCGCCGGCGCCTCCGCCCCCGAAATCCTGGTTCAACAGGTCATCGACCGTCTGCAGGCCCTGGGCTCTGAAACGGTGCGCACCCTGGACGGCATCCCGGAACGCGTCACGTTCCCGCTTCCGCGCGAACTGCAGTAAACACACTGCAATGAAAAGCGGGCGCCGCATGCTTTCATGTCATGCAGGCGCCCGTTTTTCCTTTTCCTTTCCCTGATCCGCGCAATGACAGCGCGGCGAACAATTACAGGTGCGGCTCCATGATACGGCGGTAGAACTCATGGAAATGCTGCATGCCGTCCTCGAACGGAGACTGGTACGGCCCCACCTCGTTACGCCCTTCACGTAACAGGGCCAGCCGGCCACGGTCCATGCGCTCTCCGATATCGTCGTCCTCGATCGCAGTTTCCATGTAGGCCGCCTGTTCAGCTTCGACGAACTCGCGCTCGAACTCGACAATCTCTTCCGGATAGTAGAACTCGACCACATTGGTGGTCTTGTTCAGATCGGTCGGGATCAGGGTGCTCACCACCAGCACATGCGGATACCACTCCACCATCACGTTCGGATAGTAGGTCAGCCAGATGGCGCCCTGAGGGGGCGGCTGGTCGCCGTAGATGGCTTTCACCGCCTCATGCCACTTGCGATAGGTTTCAGACCCCGGCCTGGCCAGCGAAGTGATACCCACTTTCTGCACCGAATACCACTCTCCGAACTGCCATGTCAGGTCGTCACAGGTGACGAACTGACCGAGCCCCGGATGAAAGGGCACAACATGGTAGTCCTCCAGATACACCTCGATGAAGGTTTTCCAGTTGTAGTTGCACTCGTGGATCTCGACCCGGTCGAGCTTGTAGCCGGAAAAGTCCAGATCGGGCGCCACCGTCATGCCCCGGAGGTCCGCTGCGGCCGAACGTGGCCCCTTGAACAGCAAACCCTGCCAGTTCTCCAGCCGGTCCCGCTTCAGCCCGAGGCAAGGCTTCTCGGCAAAATGCGGCGCGCCGATCAAATCCCCCGTGTTGTCATATGTCCAGCGGTGAATCGGGCACACGATGTGTTCGGTCTTGCCCGCCCCTTGCAGCATGATCGCCTGTCGATGGCGGCAGACATTGGACAGCTGATGCACGCCCTGTTCAGTGCGAAACAGAAGCTTTGAATGATCCAGCCACTCCAGCGAACGGTAGCTGCCCACTTCGGGTACCATCAGCTCATGGCCGACATACCCCGGACCGGCATCGAAGAGCAGTTTCTTCTCCAGTTCGAAGACCTTCTCGTCGAAGTACATGGAAACCGGAAGCTGCGAAGCTCCCTGGGCCAGTTGAGCCTTGGATGCGATGTCGGACATGCCCGAACCTCCCTTGCTAGAAGACCAAGAAATCCGGTAAAAGGGCCATGATTCTATGGGAAAAGCTGTTTGACCACCAGTGCTCAATCGGTTATTTTCGACGCTTTTGCAAGGCCTTTGCCCAATGCCCCCAACCATCGAGCCACCGCCCTCCTTCGAGGCTGCCGTCAGCGAACTGGAACATCTTGTGGATGACATGGAATCCGGTTCGATTTCGCTGGAGCAAGCCTTGCTGCATTACCGGCGGGGCGTCGATCTGCTCAGGTATTGTCAGGACAGGCTCAAGGAGGCCGATCAGCAACTGCGCATGCTCGACGGCGACACGCTGGCGCCACTCACGCCCACCTCTGGCCCGTCAGGCGGCTACACAACATGAGCGACATGAGCACCGATTTTCTTTCATGGATGAGCGCCATCCAGGCACGTACCGAACAGGCGCTCGATGAGCGGCTGCCCGCACCCGATCAACAACCGTGCACACTGCACCAGGCCATGCGCTACGCCGTGCTGGGCGGAGGCAAGCGGGTGCGCGCCCTGCTGGTGCATGCAGCCGGAGCCGTGACCGGCGCCACGCCTGACAGCCTCGACGCCCCGGCCTGCGCGCTCGAACTCATCCACGCCTATTCGCTGGTGCATGACGACATGCCGTGCATGGACGACGATGTGCTGCGCCGTGGCAAGCCCACGGTGCATGTCGAGTTCGACCAGGCCACCGCGCTGCTGTGTGGCGACGCCCTGCAAACCCTGGCCTTCGAGCTTCTGGCCCGTGAAACCACCCATCGGCCGGCCGAGCGCAGCCTGACGATGCTTGCTCATCTGGCCACTGCGTCCGGCTCGCGGGGCATGGCCGGAGGCCAGGCCATCGATCTCGCCTCGGTGGGCCACAGACTCTCCCTGGAAGCGCTGGAGATGATGCACATTCACAAGACCGGGGCACTGATCCGTGCTGCCGTGCTGCTGGGCGCACACGCTGGCCCCCCCGTCGATGAGGCGCTGCTGCAACGACTGGATCGGTACGGCAAGCTGGTCGGGCTGCTCTTCCAGGTGGTCGATGACGTGCTCGATGCCCAGGCCGACACCGCCACGCTCGGCAAGACGGCCGGCAAGGACGCCGAACACGACAAGCCCACCTATGTCTCCCTGCTCGGCCTTGAAGAAGCCCGCAGCAAGGCCGAGGATCTGCTCAGGCAGGCCTGTGACGCCCTCGCCCCACTGGGCCCGAAGGCCAGTCACCTCGAAGCGCTCGCGCGCTATATCACCCACCGCAAGTACTGATCAACGCGCCTCAAGCCAAACATGTCCGCCTACCCTCTGCTCAAGCGTATCGATTCGCCCGAAGACCTGCGCAAGTTCGACCGTCGTGACCTCAAACTGCTGGCCGACGAACTCCGTTCCTTCCTGATCGAGTCGGTCTCCAGAACGGGCGGACACCTGTCCTCCAATCTTGGTACGGTCGAACTCAGCATTGCCCTGCACTATGTGTTCGATACCCCGCAAGACCCTCTGGTCTGGGATGTGGGGCATCAAACCTATGGTCACAAGGTTCTCACCGGCCGCCGCGATCAAATGAGCGGCCTGCGCCACTTCGGTGGCATCTCCGGCTTCCCGCGGCGCAGCGAAAGTGTGTATGACACCTTTGGCACCGCCCACTCTTCGACTTCGATTTCTGCGGCACTCGGCATGGCCGTTGCGGCCCGCGACCGTGGCGAAGAGAACCGCGCCATCGCCGTGATCGGTGACGGCGCGATGTCGGCCGGCATGGCGTTTGAGGCCCTGAACAACGCCGGTGACATCCGTGGCATCAACCTGCTGGTGATCCTGAACGACAACGAAATGTCGATCTCCCCGCCGGTCGGTGCACTCACCCGGATCCTTGCCCGCATGCTGTCGGGCTCCACGTTCAATGCCGCACGCAAGGCCGGCGAGAAGGTGCTGTCCATCGCCCCACCCATGCTGGATTTCGCCCGCAAGGTGGAAGAACATGTAAAAGGACTGATCACGCCCGGCACCCTGTTCGAGGAATTCGGCTTTCATTACTACGGCCCGATCGATGGCCACGACCTCGACGCCCTGATCCCCACCCTGCAAAACCTGCGCAAGCTGCCCGGCCCTCAGTTCCTGCATGTGGTCACCAGAAAGGGGCAAGGCTACAAACTGGCCGAAGCCGACCCCATTCTCTACCATGGCGTTGCCAAGTTTGATCACACTGCGGGCATCCAGTCATCGGGCAAGGCCTCCAAACCCAGCTACACCCAGATTTTTGGTGACTGGCTGTGCGACACTGCAGCGCAGGATGAGCGATTGGTTGCCATCACCCCGGCCATGCGAGAAGGTTCCGGCATGGTGCGCTTTGCGAAAAGCTTCCCTCAGCGCTACCACGACGTAGGCATCGCCGAGCAGCACGCCGTCACTTTTGCCGCTGGTCTGGCCTGTTCAGGCATGAAACCGGTTGTGGCGATCTACTCCACATTTCTGCAGCGGGCCTACGATCAACTCATTCACGACGTTGCCCTTCAGAACCTGCCTGTCATGTTCGCGATCGATCGTGCCGGACTGGTGGGCGCCGATGGCGCAACACACCATGGCGCCTACGACCTCTCCTACCTGTTGTGCATTCCCAACATGGTGGTGATGTGCCCTGCCGACGAGAACGAGTGCTGGCAAATGCTGCACACCGCCTATCACCATGACGGTCCCACCGCAGTGCGCTATCCGCGTGGAAGCAGTGGCACAGCAGTCAGCATTGAACGCACGCCTGAAGCCCTGCCCATCGGCAAGGCCGTCATCGACAGGGAAGGCCACAAAGTGGCGCTGCTTGCCTTTGGCAGCCTGCTCGGGGTCGCCCGAGAAGTTGCCGAAGCGCTCGACGCCACCGTAGTCAACATGCGCTTTGCCAAACCCCTTGACGAGGAGATGGTGCGCGCGATGGCTGCCCGGCACGAACTGATCGTCACACTGGAAGAGAATGCCCTCATCGGCGGAGCGGGCTCGGAAGTCGCACGGGTGCTGGAAAGCGCTGCTTCGCGCCCCCGCATGCTGCGTCTTGGCCTGCCCGATCAGTTCATCGACCACGGAGACCAGGCACAACTACTGGCATCTGTAGGACTGGATAAAGCCGGGATACTGGAATCGATCAAGAAAATCACGGCCATCAATAGTTGAGTGATTTTGTCGGCCTTGATAGCATGCTGCCTCCCTACATGAGGCATTCCATGAGTACCGACACGGACGACAGCGACAACCAGGCCGCACCGGTCAATACGATACCGGACATCCAGTCGCTGGAGGACAGGCGGCGGATTGCCATCGACAAAGTGGGCATCAAGTCTATTCGACACCCTGTCCGTGTGCGCGACCGTCATAATGACGTGCAGCACACGGTAGCGGTGTTCAACATGTATGTAGGCTTGCCGCAGCACTTCAAGGGCACGCACATGTCCCGCTTCGTCGAGATTCTCAGCCGGAATGAACGGGAAATATCGGTGGAGTCCTTTGAGCCAATGCTCAGGGAAATGGTCGCCCGACTTGATGCCGAAACGGGTCATATTGAGATGACCTTCCCTTACTTCATGGAAAAACAGGCCCCGGTTTCCGGGGTGAAAAGCCTGCTCGACTATGAAGTAAGCTTTATCGGCGAAGTTGATGCCCAGCAGGACTATACCTTTGCAATCAAGGTGATTGTACCGGTCACCAGCCTATGCCCCTGCTCACGCGAAATATCGGACTATGGCGCCCATAATCAACGCTCCCATGTCACGGTGACCGCAAGACTGTCCGCCCACATGTGGATTGAAGAACTCGTCGAACTGGTGGAAAGACAGGCATCCTGCGAACTGTACGGCCTGCTGAAACGACCTGACGAGAAGTATGTCACCGAAAAAGCCTACGACAATCCCAAGTTTGTCGAAGACTTGGTTCGTGATGTAGCGGGCCTGTTGAATGCAGATGGCCGGGTACGCCACTACATCGTGGAATCGGAAAACTTCGAATCGATCCACAACCACTCGGCCTATGCACTGATCGAGCGCGAGAAGTCGCATCAAAACTGAACAAACAGAGGCTTTCTGAGCGACTCAACACCCCTGCCTGACATTTTTCTGTCAGGCAGGCAGCCTTCTGCTGTTGTTCTGAATTCATGCGCAACGCATGAATGACGGTCAGGTCCGTGCAGGCACCAAAATTTCAGCCTCACCTTCAAGCACGGGCTTTCCATCGACTGTGCATACGGTATCAAAGCGCGCCCGGCGCTTGGCTTCATTCAATTCCTTCACGGTCACCCGCGCAACCACGGTATCCCCAATCTTCACTGGCGCTTTGAACCTCAGGCTCTGCGAAAGATAAATGCAACCCGGCCCCGGCAGTTTGGTACCAAATACCGTAGAAATGTAGCTTGCCGAGAGCATGCCATGCGCGATTCGCCCTCCGAACATCGATGCTGCTGCAAATTCACCATCGAGGTGCACCGGATTGGTGTCACCTGACACCCCCGCGAACATCAGAATATCTGCTTCGGACACGGTTCGCGCAATGGCAGCACTCATACCGACTTCGAGCTCTTCGAAACTCTTTCCGTAAAATTCACTGAAATCACGTGACATGGCGCTCTCCTGTGGTTGAAAACTGTATCAGTACTAGCTTACCCCAGGATGATGACAAATCACATGTCACTGAGCACATGGCCGAGTTTCACTGATTTTGAAGCATTTTGAAGCAGCATATTTTGTACACGGCGAAACGCCGCTCGATTCATTGTTTGAATGGAGCGGCGTTTTTTTTGGGTTAGTCTGACGATGACCTACTTTCGCACAGGTAATCTGCACTATCATCGGCGCGGTCCTGTT
>JBAYOV010000014.1:0-71493 GCA_041678045.1 Rhodocyclaceae bacterium | reverse complement strand
CCCAACCTGCCCGAGGCCGGCGCGCTGCTCGGCGAGCGCCCCCCCGAGACGCTGGCCGAGATGCGGCGCGCAGCCGAACGACTGCGACGCCTGCTGCGCTCAGACGACCGGCGCTGGGTGCTGGTCAAGGGCGGGCATCTGCCGGGTGACGCGATCGACCTGCTGCACGATGGCGACCGGATGATCGAGCTGCCGACGGTGCGCATCGACACCCGCAACACTCACGGAACCGGTTGCACATTGTCGGCCGCGATCGCTGCCCTGCTGCCGCAGGCGTCCGGGGTGCCTGCTGCCGTGCAGGCGGCCAAGGCGTGGCTGACCGAGGCGATCCGCCAGGCCGACACGCTCGACGTCGGCTCCGGCCACGGGCCGGTCCATCATTTCCACGCCTGGTGGGGGCGTGATCAGATGCGGCGAAAGACCACGTCCCAGACGCCGTGACCGAGCCGCAGGCCGCGGTTCTCGAACTTCGTCACTGGCCGCCAGGCCGGGCGCGGCGCAAAGCCACGGCAGCCGGCGGGGGTTTCGCCGATCACGGTGGCGCCAGTGCCGGCGGTATCGCCGACTGCCGCAGGGTCGAGTGTCGTATCGTCGACCGCCGTATCGTCCAACGCCATATCGTCGAACGCCGTATTGACCAGCAAGGGTTCGCCGGCGAGCACGGCCAGCATCTGCACGGCGTAATGCGCCCAGTCGGTGGCGCAGTGCAGGTAGCCGCCCGGCGCCAGGCGTGAGGCCAGCAGCGCCACGAAGGCCGGCTGGATCAGCCGGCGCTTGTGGTGGCGCTTCTTCGGCCACGGATCGGGAAAGAAGACGTGGATGCCGGCCAGCGTGCCGGGCGCGATCATGTCGCGGACGACTTCGACCGCGTCGTGCTGGATGATCCGCAGGTTCGACAGGCCGGCCTCGTCGATGCGGCGCAGCAGTGCGCCGACCCCGGCCGGGTAGACCTCGACGCCGAGGAAATCGGTGTCGGGCATCCGTTGCGCGATCGCGGCGGTGGTCTCACCCATCCCGAAGCCGATCTCGAGGACCCGCGGAGCCGAACGTCCGAATACCTCGCTTGCGTCGATGGGCGCCGGCCGGTAGGGGAGGGTCCAGCGCTCGAACAGCGTCTGGTAGGCCAGCCGCTGGCCCGCCGTGAAGTGTCCGCGGCGCCCCGAGAAGCTGCGGATGTGCGGATGATCGCCAACGGACGAAGTCTGCTCGGTAGCGTCCGGCGCGAGGGTCCGCCCAGCGGTCACCGCGGCGATCCGCCGCTGCCGATCAGGCCGGTGGTCGGCGACGACGGGAAGGCCGAGTAGAGCTTGCGCGGCATGCGCCCGGCGAGGAAGGCCTCGCGGCCGGCCTCGACAGCCAGCCGCATCGCGCGGGCCATGCGCACCGGTTCACGGGCAGCAGCCACTGCGGTGTTCATCAGCACGCCGGCGCAGCCCAGTTCCATCGCGATCGTGGCGTCCGATGCGGTCCCCACGCCCGCATCGACGATGACCGGCAACTCGGCCTGTTCGAGGATCAGCTGCAGGTTCCACGGGTTCAGGATACCCATGCCCGAACCGATCAGCGACGCCAGCGGCATGATCGCCACACAGCCGATTCCTTCCAGGGTTTTCGCCTGGATCGGATCGTCGCTGCAATAGACCATGACCTCGAAGCCGTCGCGGACCAGCACCTCGGCAGCCTTCAGCGTTTCGGGCATGTTCGGGTACAGGGTGTGCGAGTCGCCAAGCACTTCGAGCTTGACCAGGGTGTGGCCGTCGAGCAGCTCGCGTGCCAGCCGCAGCGTGCGGATGGCCTCTTCGGCCGTGTAGCAGCCGGCCGTGTTGGGCAGCAGCGTGAAGCGCTGCGGCGACAGGAAGTCGAGCAGGTTCGGCTCACCGGCCGTCTGGCCGATGTTCGTGCGCCGGATCGCCACCGTGACGATCTGGGCGCCGCTGGCTTCGACCGCCGCGCGGGTCTGCTCGAAATCGCGATACTTGCCGGTGCCGATCAGCAGCCGCGACGAGAACTCGCGTCCGCCGATGCGCAGCGGATCGCCAGCGCCGCCGGCATCGGTTGCCGCGGCAGTCTGCGTCATCGGAGTCTGTGTCATCGACTTACTCCAGCTCGGGCTCGACACGCACCTCGAAGTTGACCGAGTTCGCCATGAAGCAGTTCGCGTGCGCCTTGTCGTGCAGGGCGACGAACTTCTCCACTTCGAGGGGCGACGCCAGCCGCACGCGCGGCCGCAGCACGACCTGGGCGAAGGCCATCTTGCCGTTGGCGTTCTTGCCCAGTGTGCCGACCGCCGCGTCGGCATAGCGGGTGACCTCGATGCGTGACTTGGCCGCGACCGCCATGAAGGTCAGGAAGTGGCACTGCATCAGCGACGCCATCATCAGGGTTTCCGGATTCAGCTTGCTGTCGTCGCCGCCGAAAACACCGGGGGCCGAGCCTTCGATCTGCGCGCCGCCCTCGAAGGCGAGGCGGGTATCCCGGGCAATCGTTTCGTAAGTGAAGGGCCGGCCGGCCGGTTGGCCCAGCCAGGTCAGGGTGCCGTTGAATGCATGAGCGTCGGACATGGTGCAGGTTCCGTGAATGGCGTGCAGAGATCGATGCGGAGATCGAATGGCATGCAGGGATCCGCCGGGCAGCGAGTGCCGGCCCTGTCAGCCGCCTCCGACCGCGACCACGATCTCGAGGCGGTCGCCGTCGGTCAACGGCTGCTCGGCATGCCGGCTGCGCGGCACGATCTCGCCGTTGCGTTCCACGGCGATCCGGCGTCCGGTGAGGTCGAGCATGTCGAGCAGCGTGGCGACGCTGGACGCCGCCGGCAACTGCTGCTTCTCTCCGTTGACGAGGATTTCGATCATTCCTGAATTGTCGCACGAGTCGGTTGGCGGCCGGAGCCGGCCTCTTCGGCCAGCGCCCGAGACTGGCCTCTTCGGCCGGAGGCCGTTCCTGCGCTAGAATCGTCGGTCAAGGCGGGTGTAGTTCAATGGTAGAACGGCAGCTTCCCAAGCTGCATACGAGGGTTCGATTCCCTTCACCCGCTCCAAGTTGATGCGCGTGCACCCGAGCGGGTACTACGCCTGGCTGCAGCGGCCGTACAGCCGCCGTCAGCCGCTGTCACCGCGCAGACGAAGTGCTGCTGGGGCCACATCAGTATCCGGACAAGGCCAGCCACAGGGCGCGGAAATGACGCAGAACGAACCGGAAGCAGGACAGACGGCGCCAGCGCCCCGCTCGCCTTTGTGGCCGGTCGCAGCGCTGACGGCATTGGCCATGCTCGCGTTCGCCAGCAATTCGCTGCTGGCGCGGATGGCGATGCTGACCACGTCCATCGACGCGGCCAGCTTCACCGCGGGGCGAATGCTGACCGGCGCGGTAGTGCTGGCGGTGATCCTCGGCGTGCGTGGCGACAGGCCCTGGGTGTCGGGGGGCGGCGTGCTGTCGGCGCTGTTGCTGTTCGCGTATGCGGTGACTTTTTCCTACGGGTATCGCGGCATCGACACCGGGGCGGGTGCGCTGGTGCTGTTCGCCTCGGTGCAGTTGCTGATGGTGGGGGTGGGGCTGGCGAGCGGGGAGAGAACCAACCTGCTTGGCGTCGCGCTGGCGCTTGGCGGGCTGGTGGTGTTTCTGGCGCCGTCGGGGTCTTCGCCGCCGCTGTCGGCCGCGCTGCTGATGGTCGCCGCCGGACTGGCTTGGGGCGGCTTCTCGTTGGTGGGCCGGGGCGGCGGCTCGCCGGTGCTGTGGACGGCGAACAGCTTCATCCTCGCCGCGCCGCTGTCGCTGGGCCTGCTGTGGCTGCAGCGCCACCAGCTCGAATTCGACTCACTGGGCCTGCTCTACGCCGTGCTGTCCGGTGCCGTGACTTCGGCGCTGGGCTACGTGCTCTGGTACTGGGTGCGCGTGCGCATGGCCGCGATCACCGCCGGCACGGTGCAGCTTTCCGTGCCTGTGCTGAGCGCGCTGATGGGTATCGTAGTGCTGGGCGAAAGCCTCTCGGCCAAGGGCGCGTTGGCGGCCTGCGTGGTGCTGCTGGGCGTGGCGCTGACGAGCTGGAAGACCCGGAAGGGGTAGCAGGGCGGGTACCCTGTATCGGTGTGCCATATCTAGACCATAATCTCGGATTGCGGGTCAAATATGGCTCAAAAAATCAATCAATCGCTTCCTTTGGAGGTTCTGAAGTCCGTCGCGTTGCTGGGCGAACGCATCCGCACCGCCCGGCTGCGCCGGCGCTTGGGCATGGACGAGTTGGCCAAAGCCTGCGGCATAGGCCGTCGCACGCTGTACCGCATCGAGAACGGTGAGCCCGGCGTGGCGGTCGGCTCCATGCTGGCGGTGCTGTGGAAACTCGGCTTGCTCGACACCGTTCGGGCGGTCGCCAGCCCGGACGACGATGAGCACGGGAAGATTCTCGAAGCGGCCCAGCGGCCGCAGCGCGTGCGTGTGCCCGCGTCCGACAACGACTTTTGATACGGGACACCCATGGCTGCCCAAGGAGAATCCTGCTACGTCTACGTCCAGTTGCCAGGCACCTTCGAGTGGGTACCGTGCGCCTCGTTGAAAGTCTGCGAAGTGGGCGCTGGCGCGTTCCAGGGCACCTTCACCTACGGCAGGCGCTATCTCGAACGGCCGAACGTCATGGCGCTGGACTCCTACCACCTGCCCCTTTCGGGGAAGCCGCTGTACTTCACGAAGCTCAAGGGCATTCCCGGCGCTCTGCGCGATGCCAGTCCCGACGCCTGGGGCCGCCGCGTCATCCAGGCCCGCCTGGCACGGCCCGAGGCCGACATCACCGAGATGACGTACCTGCTCAACGGACCCGAAGATGGCGCCGGGAACCTGCGTTTCGGTCTTTCCGTCGAGCCCCCAGGCCCAGCACGACCCTTCAATCGCACACACCAACTGCAAGCGCTCACTGAGGCCGCCGAGCAACTGGAAGAGACCGGCAAGCTGCCGCGCGAGATTCTGGAGCGCCTGGAGCCTGGCACCAGCATGGGTGGCGCGTGGCCGAAAGTCACCGTGGAGGACCAGCACCGCATCTACCTGGCCAAGCTGCCCGAGAAGCGGGACCCGCACAACATGCAGCGCATCGAGTACACCACCCTTGAGCTTGCCCGCGCGGCGGGCCTGCGCGTGTGTGGCACCCGCCTGGAAACCGTCGGCAAGGCCGAAGCCCTGATGCTGTTGCGCTTCGACCGCGAGTGGAATCCAGACGCCCAAGCCTATGCACGCCACGGACTGGTCTCGGGCCTCACGGTCCTGGATGCCGAAGATGGCTATACCGGCCGCGAATGGTGGTCTTACCGCCTGCTGGCCGACGAACTGCGCCGGTGGTCCGTCAAGCCCGATGAGGACCGGCGCGAACTGTTCATGCGCATGGTCTTCAACGCGATGGTGACCAACAATGATGACCACCCGCGCAATCACGCGCTGTTGCACACATCTTCCGGCTGGCGACTCTCGCCGGCCTACAACATCGTGCCGGTGCCGCTCGTGTCGCAGGGACGCCGCGACCTCGCGTTGGAAGCCGGACGATTTGGCCGGGTCGCCAGCCTCTACAACCTGCTGTCGGACTGCGGCGCCTTCGGGCTGTCCACCCAGGAAGCCCAGGCGCTCATCGACGACATGCTCGGCGTCGTCAAGGGCTGGCGCGAGTTCTTCGCCAGGCACAACGTGGAAGCGCGCTCCATCGACATGCTGGAACAGGCCGTCCTGCCGGACTGCTTCTACCGTACCGAGCCCGTCGAGGCGCTCTGACGGCGAGCCCGTTGAATGAATCTCTCCTGGGGTTCGTTCAAGGGCATGCGGGGATCCACCGTTGAACGCGTGGCCAGAAGCGGTTGGGGGAAGGGCTGGCAGCGAGGCCACTCGGCTGTTGGCGGCAGCTACTGGAACGCAGTAGACTGATTCCCAGGTTCCACCCAGGCGCATCGATTGCACCGATTCCGGAGGCGAGGCGCCACCGTATGGACGAAGCGACGACCGACTCGACGTCCGTTGATGATCTGACGTTGATACAACAGGTTGCGGCCGGCAACATGCGCGCATTCGACGCACTGATGCAGCGCCACAATCAGCGGCTTTATCGGGCTGTCCGCGGTATTCTGCACAACGAGGCCGATGCCGAGGAAGCGGTGCAGGAAGCCTGGCTGAAAGCCTACAGGCATCTGCGCGACTTCCGAGGTAACGCGGCGCCGCTCACCTGGCTGACGCGGATCGCCATCAACGAAGCACTGATGTGCCACCGGAGAAACAAATCTCTCGATGCGGCCATCCAACCGATTGAATCCGATGAGCAGGCGGATCACATCATTGCGACGCAGGGTGACTTCATGAGCCTACTGAAGCCGGACCAACCCGACCAACTGGCCTATCGCACCGAGATGCGCCGCCTGATCGAGAGGCGCATCGACGAATTGCCCGACCACTACCGTACGGTCTTCATGCTGCGCGGAGTCGAAGGCCTGTCGTTCGCCGAAGTCGCGGCCACGCTGGACGTGTCGCAGGCTACGGTACGCGTGCGCTACATGCGCGCGCGCCGGTTGTTGCACAAGGCATTGCAGCAGGACATCGACCTGTCGGCGGGCAGGGCGTTCTCGTTCGCCGGCGAGCGCTGCGACCGCATCGTCGCCGGCGTCCATGCCCGGTTGCGTGAATCGGGGGTTTCAGGAGCCTGAATCCGATCGACGGGTGCCCCGTCAACCGATGGGCGATTCCGTCAGTCGATGGGCGATCGCTTCAGGATCGTCGCCACGTCGACCAGGTTCGCCAGTGCGGCGGGAGGCAGGCGGGCATCGGTATCAGCGTAGGGGCGTACCCCTGCAGTCGCCGTGCCCACCACGATGCGCGCCACCATGCCCGCATGCTCGTGCGGGATGCAGAAGTAGTCGTAGACACCCGGCACCTCGAACACCCTCACGAATGACTCGCCGGGCATGAGGTAGTCCGAATCCCAGGGCTTGGCCCCCGGCGGGATGCGCAGCGGCTTGCCGTTGTCGGGATGATAGGCCGTCGTCGTGTGAACGTTGCCCTGATCCCGGTTGATCCAGCGCACCGCCTGTCCCGGCTGAACCAGCAGGCCGCGCGGCCGGAACCACACTTCGGCACCGTTGACCGTGCCGGACAAGGCGATCTCGATTTCACCGGCTGCGTGCGCATTCGCAGTCGGCGGCCACATTGCCGCGAGCAGCATTCCGCCGCCGGCCCACAGAACCCGGCGGCGGGGTAATTCGAATCTGGATGTGCTCATTTCGCGACGCGGTCTTCTTGAGCGACCGGTACGTTCCACAGCACGATGTGGATGTGGGGTTCGGCAACGCCAGGGTGGCCGGCGTTGTATTGAATGTCCACGTGGTCGATGACGCCGGCCGGCGCCTTCAGGTCATCGAGGTTCATGTCCGACTTCATCATCGACAGTGGAATCATGTAGGTCGTCGTGACCAGCTTGCCATCACGGTCATAGCCCAGGAACGGGCCCGCCGGCAGGGTGGCCGGATCGACGAACAGCTGGCCCAGGCCTGGAATGAAATCCGGGAGCTTCACCAGCGAACTGACAGCCTTGTATGGCGTTGCGGGCGGGGCGCTCTGGATCGAGCTGTCCGCCGCGCCGGCGAAGCCGGCGGAGAACATCAACGCGGTCACGGCCGCCGTCGCGAGCACGGGAAAACGAGTCATGATCATCTCCATCAATGCGCGGCCGAAATTGCCGCGCCTCATCCATTGGATGCGAGCCTGCCGCGATCCGTTTCAACGGCAGGCTCGCCACGGGCGGATCGGGGGCCTCACAGCGACTTCAGGTACTCGACGAGATCGGCGCGCTGGGCATCGCTCAGTCCCAGGTTCTGCTCTGTCGGGTCGTTGTAACGGTTGACGACACACGCCAGATCCTGTCTCACCGGATCGGTGGCCCCGGCCAGGCTGCCGATGCCGGAGCCGTCCTTGCACACGCCCGCCTCGAGGTCATAGGCGCCCGAGCCATCGTGGAAGTAAGGCGGGTGCTGCCAGATGCCCTTGAGAGGCGAGGTGCGCCATTTCCCGGTTGCGGAAAACCTGATGTAGCGCTTGTCGAGCGCCACGCTGGCGTTGCCCGCGTGCAGGCCGGACGTGTTCACATCGGTGAACGACGTACCGCTGTGGCAGCTCGCACATCTCGCCTGGCCCCGGAACAGGGCTTCGCCGCGCGTGACGGCCGGGATATCGAGGTCGGGCGCGACCCCCCATCGGGCACCATCCCTGGCCAGCGTCGGCGCGTCGATCGACCATTGGTAAGCTTCGAGCCCCGGCAGGATGGCGGTGACGAGATCGTCCCCAATGCGATGATCGACGCTCAGAGGCTTGCCGTTGATGACGAGCCGCTCGTCCAGGAACGTGCCGTGACCGTGCATCTGGACGACGCCGACATAGCGGTTCCAGTACGACACCGGCCCGGCCGGTTCATGCGCTGTATCCCCGTCACCTGTGAAGGTCGACTTGCTCAGGCCTGCCAGACCGAATGCCGGCGGAATCACTACCGGATTGCCGCCCGCCGCCTTGTAGGCGGCCAGGTTGGCGTCGACATCCGGGCCCACGGCGGGGTTGCTGCCCGGATCGGTATGGACGTTGATGCGCGGATCGTAGAAACCGGGACCGAACGACGTTGCCCACGACGCATACTCGGCCGCCTGTTTCTTCGTCAGCGCTGGCGACAGCGAGATGATGGTTCCGGGCTGCAGATCGCGATTGGGCCAGCCGTCCAGGCGGTGGCCGACGATACCGGCGAGGTCGGTTTTTCCACCGGCCAGAACGTGCACGTCCCTGGAGACGGAGGAATGACACAGCGCACAGGTGATTCCGAAGCGTTTCAGGACCAGCCTGCCGCCCGCCTCCTGGATGACCTCCCCCTTCGCGCCGACCACGGCATCGAGCTTCAGAAGTGCCAGCGTCGTCTGCGGATCGTCCAGCGGGATCGAGCCGTCCTGGATGCCCTCGACAACGCTCGGCGGGAGCGCGTCCGCATCGATCTTCAAGCCGACCGATGCCGCCGTGAGCGGGTCCACCGCCGACTCGATCACCTTGTTCATCATCAGTACGTCGGTCCAGAAGCTTTCGTTGCCGAAGGTGTCGTGGCGAAAGGTCTGCTGGCCCGCCGCCACCAGTTCCGGATCGAGCGGCGATCGTGGAACCTGACTCAAGTCGTCGCTGCCGCTGCCACAGGCGCTCAGTGCGAGCGAGCCCGCGGCCAGCGCGCCGAGCATGCGGCGCGAGAGGCGTGAAGACCGCAGGCCCGGTCCGAGTGCCTCGGGTTGGTGTTTGTGCATGATTCGTTGCCCTCTCGTGGCCAGGTCGATGTGACCAGGTTCTTGCGGCGACACGGGCCGCTACTTCCTTGGATGAGGCAACGCGTGATTGCGTTACGAAGATCGGATCGATGGATGCGCGAGCGAGGCTGCGCTGCACGCGTTCCTGCGCGCGCTGCATGGACTCGGCCGATCTGGCCTGATGCCGTCCAGCACCGCTCTACAGGCCGAAGTCTTCCCGGAAGCGGTCGATCTGGTGCATCCCGCCCCAGCGCGTGTGTAGCGGTAGATCTCGTCGAGGCGGCAGGACGCCGGCTCCTGGACCCGGACCACCTCGTCAGGTCCGGTTGCGTGCGATCACCTCGGCCGCAGTCAGCGGCTGATACGAGGATTCGGGGGCAGCGAAGGCGTGCGTCAATTCGGACTTGAATACATCGGCAAGGCTGGCACCAGGCCGCTCCTGGCAATCGAGGTGGATCTGCAATGAACGTCCCGATGGCCGCCGACGGGTCGCCGGATTGACAGTATCCTTTTGCCTGACTAAAGTCAGATAAAAGACAACGATACAGGCAAATGGACGACGGCACACTCTCGGACGACGATACGCTTTCCCGGGTCCGCCGCTTCAATCGGACCGTCACCCGCCGCATCGGCGCCCTGGGCGAAGACTACCTGGGCACCGGCCGCCCGCTCGGCGAAGCACGCCTGCTTTTCGAGATCGGCAAGGATGGCGCCACGGTGCGCGACTTGCGCGAACGCCTTGCTCTGGACTCGGGCTATCTCAGCCGCATGCTCCGTGCGCTCGAAGCGCAGAAGCTGATCACCACCGGGCGCGATCCCGATGACGGGCGCGTGCGCCGGGTGACGCTGGCCGCGAGGGGCAAAAGGGCATGGGCGATGCTCGATCGGCGTTCGAAGGACATGGCCGCCTCGCTGCTCGAGCCGCTCAGCCCCGCTCAGCGCGAGCGCCTGCTTGCGGCGATGACCGAGATCGAGCGCTTGTTCCGGGCATCGGCGGTCACCATCGAAGTCGTCGACCCCTTCGGCCAGGAGTCGGAAGATTGCCTGCGCGCCTACTACACTGAACTGCAGGAACGATTCGATGAGGGCTTCGACCCGCAGAGCTACCTCGCGGCCAGGCCGGACGATCTGGTGCCGCCGTCGGGCTGGCTTCTCGTGGCGCGCCTCGACGGTGTGCCGATCGGTTGCGGGGCATTGAAGATCGGGGGCAGCGGCTACGGCGAGATCAAGCGCATGTGGGTTGCGAAGTCCGCGCGCGGCATCGGGGTTGCGCAGCGCTTGCTGGATGCCCTGGAGAAGCAGGCGAGGCAGGCCGGCGTGCAGGTTGTTCAGCTCGATACGAACCGCAAGCTCGTCGAGGCGCGCGGGCTGTACGCGCGCAACGGCTATCGCGAGATCCCTGCGTACAACACGAATCCGTACGCCGACCACTGGTTCGAGAAGCGCCTGACCGGTTCGGACACGTAAGGCGGGGCAGCAGGCATCCGGGTAACTGGTACAGAATGCGCTACATCCGTGCACAGCTTGCAGGTGCCGGTGATTCCCCGACGGAGCGCGTGAACATGCCGAACAGAGACGTCAGAACAGACTCGAACCCAAGCGGGTCGGGCAAGGAAGCTGCCGGCAGTTCCCTGCCGCCGCGCAGGAACTGGGCGGGATTCATCCTGCTGCTGCTCGCCAACTATTTCATCGTGAGCCTGTTCTTCCCGGGGCAGCAGGGACCGGAGCCGATTTCCTACACGGTGTTCAGGGCCGAACTGGCCAGGGACAATGTCGAGGCAATCCATACGCGGGGGGAATCGATCGAGGGCAAGTTCAAGTCGGTGGTGCAGTGGACACCGCCGGCGGAGAAAGGCCAGGCAGTTTCCGAGCCGCGTGCCATCGAGAACTTCACGACGATCCTGCCGCTGTTCGTCGACCCGGGCCTCGAAACCGAGCTGATCGAGCGTGGCGTCGACATCCGGGCCACGCCGATCCAGACCCAGTCCAATCCGCTGCTGTCACTGCTCTCGGCCTTCGGCCCGGCGCTGCTGATCATCGGCATCTACGTGTGGCTGTTCCGCCGTGCCGCAAGACAGGGCGGCGGGATGTTCGGCAACTTCGGGGGCCTGGGCAAGAGCACTGCGCGGCGCTTCGACAAGGAGACCGAAACCCGGGTCACCTTCGAAGACGTCGCCGGTATCGATGAAGCCGAGAACGAGCTGGTCGAGATCGTCGATTTCCTCAAGAATCCGGAGAAGTACACGCGTCTCGGCGGTGCTGCCCCCAAGGGGGTGCTGCTGGTCGGTGCGCCCGGTACCGGCAAGACGCTGCTGGCCCGCGCCGTGGCGGGCGAGGCGGAAGTGCCGTTCTTTTCGATGAGCGGGTCGGAATTCGTCGAGATGATCGTCGGCGTGGGGGCGGCGCGCGTGCGCGATCTGTTCAAGGAGGCGCGCAAGCATGCCCCGGCCATCATCTTCATCGACGAGATCGATTCGATCGGCCGCGCCCGCGGTCAGGCGGTGCTCGGCGGTGCCAGCGAGCAGGAGCAGACGCTCAACCAGATCCTGACCGAGATGGACGGCTTTTCGAGCCGTGAAGGGGTGATCGTGCTGGCCGCGACCAACCAGCCCGACGTGCTCGACAAGGCGCTGCTGCGTGCCGGCCGGTTCGACCGCCGTGTGGTCGTCAACCTGCCGGACAAGGCCGGCCGCGAGGCGATCTTCAAGGTCCATACGCGCAAGGTGCCGCTGGCCGACGACGTCGACCTGGGTGACATTGCCCAGACCACGCCGGGGGTGTCCGGCGCCGACATCAGGAACCTCGTCAACGAGGCGGCGCTGCTGGCGGCGCGGCGGCAACAGGACCAGGTGCACCACAAGGACTTCATCGATGCGCTCGAAAAGATCGTGCTCGGGCCGGAACGCCCGATCATCCTGAGCGAGGCGGACAAGGAGCGCGTGGCCTATCACGAGGGCGGGCACGCGATCCTCGGCCTGGTCGTGCCCGGCGCCGATCCGGTCCATCGCGTCACCATCGTGCCGCGCGGGCAGGCGCTCGGCGTGACCTATCAGAGGCCGCAGACCGACCGCTACAACTATCCGGAAGCCTATCTGCGCGCCCGGATCGTCGGCATGCTGGGCGGCCGTGCGGCCGAAGAAGTGGTCTACGGCACGAAGACGACCGGAGCCGAGAACGATATCGAACAGGCAACAGGCCTGGCCCGCCAGATGGTGACGCGCTGGGGCATGAGCGACAAGCTCGGCATGGTCCAGCTCGCGCCGCGCCAGAACAGCTGGACCGGCCAGGGCGGCGGATTCATGGGTGAAAAGCCCTACAGTGACGAGACAGCGAAGCTGATCGACATGGAGGTGGGCCGCATCATCCACGAATGCCATGAAGACGCCAAGCGCCTGCTCCGCGAGCATCGCAGCGCGCTGGATGCGCTTGTCGTGGCGCTGCTGAAAGAGGAGTCGCTGGACGAGCAGGAAATTCTCGATGCAAGCGGCCTGCCGCCGGCGCCGGCACTGCCCGATCGTCCGGTATGACGGCTGTTCGCCGATTGCCGGGACGCGGTCTTTTGCGAACGGGCGGTCTTGCTTCGTGCCTGCTCGCCGTCTTGTTCACCGTCTCGCTGGCCGGCTGCTCGCTGCCGCCACTGAAGGGGCGCAGCACCAGCGCTGCCTTGAGTCCGACCGAGGGCAGGAGTACGGCTTTGGGCCGCGCCATTGCGCCGCGCGCTGCAGCGCATCCGGGCAAGAGCGGCATCTATTCGCTGCTCGACGCCCACGCCGCCTTCGCGGCCCGCGCACTCCTGGCACGGTTCGCGCAGAAGACGCTCGATGTCCAGTACTACATCTGGCGCCGCGACATCACCGGGACGATGCTTCTCGAGGAACTGCGCGTCGCGGCGGATCGGGGCGTGCGTGTCCGGCTTCTGCTGGATGACAACGGCACGGCCGGCCTGGATACGGAACTGGCGGCCCTGGATACCCATCCGAACATCGAGATCCGCCTGTTCAACCCGTTCGTGGTGCGCAGGCCGAAGGCCATCGGCTTTCTCACCGATTTCAGGCGGGTCAATCGCCGCATGCACAACAAGTCGTTCACGGCAGACAATCAGGCGACGATCATCGGCGGGCGCAACGTGGGCGACGAGTACTTCGGAGCGGGCGGGCCGGTTCTGTTCGCCGATCTCGACGTTCTCGCGATGGGCACGGTGGTCGACGATGTGTCCGCGGATTTCGACCGTTACTGGGCCAGCGAGTCGTCCTACCCGGTTTCGCTGATTCTTCCGGAGGTGGATGCCGCGGCCTTGCAGCAATTCGGAGCCGCCGCTCGAAGCATGGCCGGTTCCGAAGCCGCTGCCGGGTATGCGCGGGCGATCCGGGACTCCGGATTCATGGCTGAGTTCCTCGAGGGCGAGCTCGCTGTCGAATGGGCGCCTGCCCGGATGGTCAGCGACGATCCCGCCAAAGGCCTGGGCAAGGCAGCGTCCACCGGCTTGCTGATCTACCAGTTGAACGAGATCCTGGGGCGGCCCGCCTACACCGTCGAACTGATTTCTCCGTACTTCGTGCCCACCGCAGCCGGCGTGGAGGTCTTCTCGAAGATGGTCCGGGCGGGCGTGACGCTGCGGATACTGACCAACTCGCTCGATGCCACCGATGTTGCAGCCGTTCATGCCGGGTACGCGAAACGGCGCAAGGCGCTGCTCGCTGCGGGGGTCAGGCTCTACGAGTTGCGCCGGACGGCCGGTGCGGGCGAGCGCCATCCGGATGCCGGGCCTTTCGGCAGTTCCGGATCCAGCCTGCATGCCAAGACCTTTGCCGTCGACGATGCGCGCGTGTTCGTGGGCTCATTCAACTTCGACCCACGGTCGGCGCTGCTCAACACGGAGCTCGGTTTCGTCATCGAAAGCCCGGACATGGCGCGCCGGATCGATGAATTCTTCAACCAGACGGTTGCCGGGATTGCGTACGAAGTCCGCCTGTCCGAGGCCGGCAAGCTCTACTGGATCGAGCGCCGCGACGGACAGGAGATCCGCCACGATGCGGAGCCCGAGACCGGCATCCTGAAACGGGGCCTTGTCCGCTTCCTTGCGATCCTGCCGATAGAGGGGCTGCTCTGACCCGGCGGGGGAAACGGCATGCCCGAAGTCATGACCGCAGGGCGTCTGCCTGATCGTCAGGCCCGACGCCCAGGGTTGCCAGCGCCTCGCACAGCCAGCGATAGCCTGTGCGCTCCTGTTCGAGGCGCAAGCGCGGCTGGATGCGATCGTGGCGCAGATCGTCATGGAGCGTGGCTTCCTCATCCGTGAGACGGTGCAGCGATGCGTCGTGGCGCTTGTCGGCTGGTTCCTCACCCCACTGAGGCTGGTGGGCCATCAGGGTGCGTCGGTCCATCAGGAAGGAGGCCGCGTGCGGAAAATGCGCGCGCAGGCTGTCGAGAATGGCAAAGCCGTGGGTGTCGATGTCGCCCCAGTAGTGCAGGGTGCAGCGATGCAACCAGGCGGCGCGGGCGAGCGCGCCCCAGCCGTAGCCGGCGCCGAATACGACGATCGCCCGGGGCACTGACGGGAAGGCCAGGAAGTTCACCTCGTTCTCGGTGATGAAGACGCGCCTTACGGGTGGGTGCAACCGCTCCAGGTCAACCGCAGTGATCATGAGATCCTGATCGCACAGCAGCGGCAGCGGGGATGCGTCGGCGTCGAGAAAGCGCAGCCGAACCCGCTCCGGCTTGTCTCGAAAACCATAGCGGCGCGCAAAGCCGGCCTGCCCGCGGGCGTCGGGTTCGATCGCTTGCGGCGGCAGCGCGAGATCGAACAGTTCGGCCAGCACCCCCTGGTGTTGCTCGATGAACTTGGTGTCCACGCCAGCCAGATCGACCTGACGCAGATAACACCCGGGGCGTGGGTTGGCGCGCAACCAGGCGACGACGTCGAGCAGACGCGGCCAGCTGCCGGGCTGCGGCTCGGTAGCGGCCAGCTCCAGTGTCTTGAGCGGACGGCGGACAATCCATGGGCGCAGCGCCGGCTCGCGCTCGTCGACCAGCGCAAGCACCGACCGAAACCGCCGCGCCTCGGCACGACGGCCGATCAACGCAAAGGCGTCGTCCGGCGTGTCCAGCCAGACGGCGGCAGGCAGGCGGTTGGTGCCGATGACGCGGTGGCGTACTTCACGCAGTTCGACACGATACCCGGCGCCCCCCTGCCCCGCCGCAGCTTCGAGCAAGGCTGCGCTCCAGGCCCGCACCGCCGCGAAGTCATCCGACAGCGCGCGCGAGTCCGGCCCCTTCAACGGCAGGCGCAAAGGAAACACGGGACCGGCATCGCACAAGGCAGCCAGCAACTTGCCCTGACCCCACAGCTTCTCGGTATGCGCGCGAAGCTGTGCGGGGGTAGTCCAGTCGTGGCGATCGGCCATTACGCGATCATTGTTCAGCTATCAGAACATCGGCTCGCGGCACTTCCTGCTGGTCCCGGTGTGGCGCAATGCTTTTGCTCGACGTAGCCGACGAAGTCCTGCTTGAACCCAATCGATCCATCGGCAGGGCCGTCCGCGAAGGCACCAATAAGACTACCCAGTCTGTCCTGTTTCACGCCTCCATTGTCATCAGGTCCGGTATTGGTTTGCATGAGGCCTCCCAAAGGATGAAATTCGTTGATCGTATGCTAACCAACGCTCAAAGAAAACTCGGGTCAGGTGCTTATCCGTGGCCGCTATGATTCAGCACCCACCGCCTGCGCATGCGCGCGTTTCTCCTCGCGGTATTCCTCGATCGACAGATTGCGCAGTTGCGAGGCGCGGCCGCCCTCGTTGTGCACGAAGCCGACGCTGGCGACGAAGGGTTCGATGATGTAGATCTTCTGCAAGGGCGTGACGATGAGCAGTTGCAGCCGCAACTGTTCGAACAGGCGCAGGCCGTACTCGGCGGATTCGTCCGAGCCGCGGCCGAAGGCCTCGTCGATGACCACGAAGCGGAACGAGCGCGAGCGCAGCGCGCCCCACTCCAGGCCGAACTGGTAGGCGAGGCTGGCGGCGAGAATGGTGTAGGCGAGCTTTTCCTTTTGTCCGCCGGACTTGCCGCCGGAGTCGGAGTAGTGCTCGTGCTCGCTGTCGTCCTCGCGCCAGCGTTCGGAGGCGGCGAACACGAACCAGCTGCGCACGTCGGTGACCTTGGCGCGCCAGCGGCGGTCGGCTTCGGTCTGGCCCTCGCGGCCGCGAAAACGTTCGATGATGTGGCGCACCTGCAGGAACTTGGCCTCGGAGTATTGCGCGTCACCGGAGCCGGTCAGCGTGTTCTCGGTGCAGGCGCGCAGTTCGGCCTGGAAGTCGCGGATCTCGGCGTCCTGGGTGGGCTGGGCTTCGAGCAGGATGTAGCGCCCCGGGTTGTAGTCGATGCGGGTCAGCGAGTCGTTGATGCGGCCGATGCGCTCGCGGATATCCTCGCGCTCGCGGTTGAGCTGGCTCTGGAAGTTGGCGATCTCGTTGATCGTGTTCTCGTTGAGCAACTGCTTGAAGCGTGCCTCGAAGCGCGGCAGGTCGTCGCCCCGCAACTGGTCGAGCATTCGCCGGTAGTCGTTGGCGGCCTCAACCGCAGCGTCGACCTCATCGGTTTCCAGGCGGTAGGCGTTCTTGTAGTCGCTCATGGCCTGCACGATTTTGGCAGCCAGCCGCGCCAGGCGCTTGTCCTCGGTGTCGATCCGGGTCTGCAGGGCGTCGCGCAAATCCTTCTCGCGGTTGTCGCAGGTCTCCACCGTGAACAGGTGCTCACCCAGCAGCTCGGTGCGCAGCGCCTCGATTGCCTCGCCATGCGCGGCGAGCACGGCCGGGTCGGATTCGTCGAGCACCGCCTGGGTCTGTTCGCGCAAGCTCTGCAGGTCGGCGATCTTCTGTTCGGTCTTGGCGCGCTCGCTCTTCTTCGCGTCAAGCTTGCCTTCGAGTTCGGCCAGGCCGGCGAGCAGCGCTTCGAGACGTGTATTGAGTTCGCGCAGCAGGTCGGAGGTGGCTTCGAGCTGGCGCTTTTCCTCCTGCAGCCGGGCGACCTCACGCGCCCACGGCTGCCAGTCCAGTTCGCTGAAATCGCGATACTCACCGAGGCGGGCAAAGCGTGCCTGGCGTTGCCGCGCCTGTTCCTGCTCGGCCATCAGCGCGGCAATGCGCACACCCAGTTCGGCGATGCGCGCCTCCTCGGCCCGTGCGCGGGCCTCCAGCGCGGCGATCTTGGCGGCATTGCTCCAGCCCAGCACGTAGCGCGAACGGTCGTCGAGGCGGTGGCGATCGTCCTTTTCGTGGCGCTCGCCCGGCGACTTGATCTGGCCGTTGCGGGTGATCGCGCGCGTCTCGCGGCGAAACTGGGCGGCATCCGCGCAGCAGGCGACGTCGAAGCGGTGCGCGATCTCGCGCTCCAGCCAGGCGTAGAACGGGGTGTCCGGCTTCAGCGCGAGCTTGCGCACCAGCGAATCCGGGTGCAGCGTCGGCAACTCGGCGGCACGCACTGCGGTGTCGCGCACGCGGAAATACACCAGCCGGCCGCGCAAACGGGTGCGGTCCACCCAGTCGGCCACCGCCGCGTAATGGCGGTCGGGCACCAGCAACGACAAACCGAAGTTGCGCAGCAGGCGCTCGGCTGCGCCCTCCCAGTCGCGCTCGTCCTCGCGCACCTGGATCAGCTCGCCGACGAAGGGCATGTCGTCCTCATCCAGCGCGAGCGCCTCGCACAGCGCGGCGCGCATCGCCACCTGGGCCTGGTCGATGTTGCTGCGTCGGGCCTTGAGGCCGTCGATCTCGGCGCTCAGCGCAGCGTGGGCATCGCGCCCTTGGCGCATCTCGACGCCGAGTTCGGTGAGCTGGTTCTGCACGTCGGCGTGTCGCTGGTCTGCCTGTTCGGCCTCCCGCTCCAGTTCGCCGCGCTGGGCGATGAAGCCGGCCTCGTCGGTGGCGGCCCGCAGACCGAGCGCTTCGACCAGTTCGCCGTAGTATCCTGCCTTGCGCTGCCGCCGGGCGCGCTCGGCCTCGGCACGGGCGATCTCGTCGTCGAGCCGGGCGAGGCGGTCGCCACCGTTGTCGCCGATGGCACGGCGCAGTTCGCGTTCTTCCTGCTGCTGGCTGCTGCGCGCCTCTTCGAACCGGGTGATCTGCGCATCGAGCTTGCGGTGGTCATCGGTGAGGGACGCCAGGCGGCGGTCGAGCAGGCCGAGCTTGAGCCCGGCGAAATGGCCGCGCAGCGCCTCGCGGCAGGCACGCAGGCCGTCGATCTCGGCGGCCAACGCGGCGTGACGCTCGCTGTCGGCCACCAGCGGAGTGAGGCGCGCGACCTGGTCCTTGGCCTTGAGCACTGCCTCGTGGGCACGGTTGAGGTCGTCGAAGTGCCCGATCAGCGCCTGGATGCGGCTGTCGGCATCGAAGGCTTCGAGCATGTGCTGGCGCACGAAATCGGTGAGATTGCCTACCGATTTCATCGACACCGTCTGGTGAAAGAGCTCCAGCGCCTGATCAGTCTCGATGCCGAAACGGCGGCGGAACCACGCGCCATAGGGCGGGAAGCTGTCGAAGACGTCCACGCCATCGCGCTTGAGCCGCTTGCGCAGATCGACGATGTCGCTGCCGAACCCGGCAAAATCGGCCGCGATCGACAGCGCGCGCTCGGCGCCGGCGTAAAAGCGCGCCGGCTGGCCTTGCGCGTCCTTCATCCAGAACACCTGGGCGAGCGTCACCGTCTGGTCATAGCCGGCGTTGTGGAACACGCCGAGAATCACCGAGTAGTGGTTGTGGTCGCGCAAGGCCACCGGGCGGGCGCTGCCACCGGCCTCCGAACGCTCGGACTTGTAGTGGCCGAGCACGTAGGAGCGCAGGCTGCGCTCGCGCGCATCCGCCCCGGCGGCCTTGTTGTAGGCGATGCGGTGCGCCGGTACGAGCAAGGTGGTGACTGCGTCGACCAGCGTCGATTTGCCCGAACCGATGTCGCCGGTGAGCAACGTGTTGCGTCCGTCGAGCGCCAGCGTCCACACCCGCGCATCGAAGGTGCCCCAGTTGAACACCTCCAGCCGCTGCAGCCGAAAGCCGGCGAGGCGGTCGTCGGCGACGAAATCCAGGCCCAGTGAGTCGTTCATGCTTCGCCTCTGTCGTCATCACCCTGCCCTGCGTCCACCTCGCCGGCCAGCTGCGCGCGGTAGGCTGCGAGACGTGCGTCGAACTCCGCCAGCCACTGCGCATCGACGAAGGCCTTGAGAATGCGCCGCACCTCGATCATGTCGTCCTGCCCGCGCAGCCGGCGCACAAAGCCGAGTTCGGCGATCTTGTTGAGATGGGTGTCGATCTGGTCGATCAGCTTCGCCTCGTTGCTGCCCGCCGGCAGGAACACGCGCAACAGCTCGGCGACCTCCTCGCGGTTGAGGATCAGCCGCGTGTCGGCACCGCTGGCGTCGAACTCGGCGAGCTTCTTGCGCAACAGCGCGAGCAGCAGGCTCACCGGAAAGGACAGCGGCCGCCGTGCCACCAGGCGCGGCAGTGCCGGGCCGGCTTCGGCATCCTCGTCGGTACGGGAGCGCACAAAGGCGTAGCCCTCGGCCTCGTCGACCAGCAACTCCAGGCCCAGCACGGCGATGTAGTCGCGCACGCGCGGCTGCAGGTCGAGCAGCGCATTCCACAGCTTGGGGTCGGATTCGCGGTAGAGCACGCCCTTGAGCAAGGGGATGACGACGGCGGAGAGCTCGGGTTGCGGCAGGGGTGGAGTATTCGACGGCGGCATGTCCATACAATGCTCGCTGCTCATGCTGTTCGCAGTTCCAGGCAGGTGATGTGGTGATATGCAGCAGCCTCATTCAGACGACGATCGAGGCTCGCCAGGCGGGCACCGAGCCGATGCGCGATTGCCAGGTGCAAGGCATCGCCTGCGCGCAAGGCCGGAGGTGCTTCGATGAACACGGCCGCACTGCGGAAATCGACCGGTTCGATCTCGACGGTGCGCAACTCTGCCGACACGAAGCGCTGGAAGTGCGCCAAGGCTTGTTGCCGTGTGGCGGCGTCGATGGCGCCGGTGCGCTGCCTGATTCCCCCGACACTGGCCATTTCGGTCAGCGTCCATGCCGACACGAGCAGGCCCTCACGGCGCAGCGGCTCGAGCCGACCCAGCAGTCGCGCCGCACCCGGTTCACGAAAAAACAGCGCGCCGAGTACCGAGGTATCGAGATAGATCAAAGCAGATCCTGCTCGCGCATCTGCGCCACGCTCAAGCTTTCCGTGGGCGGCGCCTCCACCCAGTTGCGCAATGCAGACCAACCGAAACCGGGCGCTCCCGGCTCGGCCACAAGACGCGCAACCGGTTGCCCGCGGCGGGTGATCAGCACGTCGTCCCCAGCCTCGACGTCGGCTATCAGGCTGGAAAGCCGGGTTTTGGTCTCTGCGACGGTCGCGATTTTCATGGTTGCTCCGGTGCTCGATGTGGTCAACTGCATGGAGATTTTTTCATCTGTTGACCATTTTGTAAACCTTCCGTTTGCGCGCCTCACCGCAGAAAGATTACCCGCGGCAGCGCCGCCTGTTTCCATTCGCCTGCCGTCGTCTGCCAGCGCACCGGCTCTTCGCAGGCATCGTCGAACACGGTGTTCGCCCGCTCGCCGGCCAGTTGCAGCCAGGCCACCAGCTCGGCCAGGCCGTGGCGCAGCGGATGCGCGGCCAACAGTTCGGCCAGTGTCACCTGAGTCTGGGTCTGCAGGCTCTGGCGCAGATGACGGGCGAGTTCGGCGCGGTCCACGACAACCTGCTCGAACAAGGCCTCGGCATCGAAGTCGGCCTCGCCGGCTTGCAGCGCGACCTCGTTGATGCGCGGACGCAAGGCGGGCCGGTACAGCGGTCGCTCCATCGGCAGTTCGATGGCGGCGGCGGCTTCGTCGATGTCCATGAAGGCGCCGGTGGGCATCGTCTCGCGCAACGCCACCGCGTGGGCCTCGATGCCGTGCAGCAGGTCCATGATGCGGCGGTTCTCGAGATACGCCTGGTCGTCGAGAAAGCGGCGCAGCTGCTGCGAAAGCTGCGCGACGGTGCGCTGGGTATGCTCGCCGGCCTCGAGCCAGTCGTAATGCACCCGGCGCAGGCGCGGGTCGGGCTGTAGCTCGGCTACCGGCGGCAGCTTCAACATCTGTTCGAGCAAGTCGCCGAGCTCTTCCTGCCGCGCCTGCGACATCAGAAAATCCCAGAAGGCACGAAAACTGCGCCCCTGATCGGAGTCGGCGATGGCGTCGCGCTCGCCCAGGATCTCGTCGAGCAATGCGCCACGCGCGCCGTCCCACAGCGCGATGCGTTCGCGCACCCGACGATCCAGCCCGCGGAAGTTGTGCTCGACCTCCCGGAAATCCGCCAGCAACTCGCGCGCCAGCAGGGTCAGTTGCTGGAAGCGGTCGCGCACCGCCGTGGCATCCAGCAGGGGAATGTCGCCGTCGCGAATGCGGGCCATCTCGGCATCGATCTCGTCGCGCTTCTTCTGCAGCTCGCGGATGCGGGTTTCGGGGTCGGTCTCGCTGCCCTCGACCATCTGCCGCAACAGGTCGAACACCGTCAGCAGGCGCGATTCGGTGCCAACGAAGCTGCGCTCGGACAGGCTGGCCAGCCAGGCGATGGCCTTTTCGGTCGCGGGAGTGAGGTCATAATGCGGCTCATCCGAACCGGCGGGATAGAACTTGCGCAACCAGCCCCGCTCGTTCCCTGCCCAGTCGTCGAGATAGGCGCTCGCACGCCGCGGAAACGTGCCCTCCCCCAGGCGCTCGCGCAACGCATACAACTCGTCCTCCAGCGCCTCCACCAGATCGGCCTGCGCCATCACGCGCACATTGGGTTGCACGAACACCCGGGCAAGAAAGCTCGCCACCAGCGGCGCGGAGTCCGCAAGCAGCAACCGCCACGCCGGATGGTGGCGGCGCAGGGCGTCGAGGGTGGTGAAATCGAGGGTCATGGATTCTACTCCGCGACATTCATCCTGGCGGCACGAAACCGGTCAACGATTGCCGGCCCCTGTCGGCGGCCCCCCGGCGGGTCCAGAATCTCGACGCCGTCGACAATGCTCGCATCCACGCAGGCTCGTCGAGCCTGCGATCGAAGGCCGAAGCCGCCTTCAATTGCGCCAGTATTTCGGAATAGTTCATCGGGAGAGAATCGTTCTGTCATGACCAGAGCCGGCAGATACTGGCTGATCGGCAACCGGCAGGCCGTGGCCAGCCGCGCAGGAAAACCATCGCCGAATCCTACGGGCTTCGGGCCTCCTGAAGCAAGGGGAAGCGGGAGCGTCGCAGGGGATGCAGCTGACAAAAGCTGACGCTGCTGCTACCGCCTATACCCTGAACCGGCCCACCGCTTCGCGCAGACTTCCGGCCAGCGTGTCGAGTTGCCGTGCGGTGGCAGCGGCGTTGCTTGCTGCCGCCGTGTTCTCCTCGGTCATCTGGGCGATTTGTTCGATACAGCGGGCTACTTGCTGAACGGCGGCATCCTGTTCCCGCACAGCGTCGGCAATATTGCGCACCGCTTCGGTGACCCGACCGGTGTTGTCGCTCGCAGCGTCGAGCGCGCCAGTCGAGGCAACAACGCAATCACGGGTCATGCCAGCCTTCTCGTTGGCTTCCTTCATGCACGCCACGGCAGTATCCACTTCAGACTGAATGCCACCGATGAGGCTGGAGATTTCTCTGGTGGCGGTCGTGGTGTTTTCGGCCAGCTTGCGCACTTCGTCGGCGACCACTGCGAAGCCGCGCCCCTGTTCGCCGGCCCGCGCCGCCTCAATCGCAGCATTGAGCGCCAGCAGATTGGTTTGGTCGGCAATGTCCTTGATGGTCTTTACGATACCCTCAATCTGGCGCGAGCTTTCGGCCAGATGCGCAATATCGTCACTGGCCTTGCCAATCGTGGCAGCGAGCGTGCTGACGTTGTCAGCGGCTTCGCGTACGGCGGCCAGTGTCGTGCCGATCTCGTCGCGCGCCCGCATTGCCGTCTCGTCGGCCGTTCGGGCATTCGCGGCCGTTTCGGAAATATTCACCGACGCTTGTTCGATGGCTGTTGCGACAGCCGATGCCGCTTCGGATTGCGCACCGGAGCTTTTTTCCACCTGAGCGCCGGCTGCGGACATGGATTGCGCTGCAGCGGCAATTGCCTCGGCCGATTGGCTGGTATCGCCAATCAGAGCGGTCATTTTCGCCATCATGCTGTCGAAGGCGGTAGCGGTACGGCCCACTTCGTCCCGCTTCGCAGCGCCGACGCGCAGGGTGAGGTCACCGCTGCGCTCAACGAGCACAAGGGTGTTTTGCAGCCTGGCGAGCGGGCGGGTGATGGAGCGGATGATCAGCACGGCAAAGACCATCAGGAAGGCGGCCGCAAGCACCGCAACGACGACCGAGAACATGGCACGTCGCTGCCCGCCCTCCAGACCGCGCGCCTGCTGCTGCGCCAGCCCCTCCTCGTTGATCTGCACCAGTTGCGCCAGTGGTTTTTGCACCTTGCTGATGACGATCGGCCACTCGTCTTCGAGAAGATCCCTGAGCGCATTGTTGTCGTTTTCGCCATACAAGGCATCGATCCTGTCGAAGAGCGCGGGCAACACTTTCAGGCCATCGCTTATTTTGGCGGTAAGTTCGGCATCCTCGGGGGAGGTGGTCAAATGGGCAGCCTTGAATTCGTGCCAGCTCCTTTCGATGGCATCGCGCGCTTCCTTGAGGTGATTTCGCGACCCGACACTCGGCAATTGATCGAGCACGACGCCCGCAACGCGAAAGCGTATTTCCAGCAAATGGCGGTCGATTGCCTGGGTGGCCAGGAGCGACCTGACATCGCGTTCCACCACGTTTTCCATGTCGGCGCTGGCCTGTCGTCCGCCCAGCAGGTTGATCGCCGTCAGCACGATCAATGCCAGCAGCGCGATGGTGGCGAAGAGATACAGCTTTTGGCCGATGTTCAAGTGCATGGTGTCACCCAGGCGAAGACAGGTTGCGAAAAATTGCCTGTCCTGAAACAGGCAACGGCTGCCACGCCGGGAGGCAACCGAATGGCATCAGGGGCGCATATCAGGTGCGCATTACTCCACCGGGTGACCGGCAGCCTTCCAGGCCGGGATGCCATCCCGATACCAATGCACCGCGCTGTAACCTTCCTTGATGGCCATGGCCGCACCCTTGTAACCCCGCCAGCACGGCGAACCATTGCAGTAGAAAACCAAAGGAGTGGCCTTGTCGGCCGGCAACTTGCTCATGTCCATCCTGTCTTCGGGGTCGATCGTGGACACCCTGCCGTGCTTTTCCCTGTAAACGACGCTGACCGCCCCCTTGATGTGCTCCTCGGCATGCTCGACGGGAACGCGCGAGTCGATGAAAAGTATGCCCTTGTCGAACAGTTCTTTCGCCTGAACCGTATCGACATAGGTTCCGCCAGGAATCGACATCGGCGTTTCCTCGACTGCACGTGCTGCAGTGGACGCCATGGACAACAAAAAGGCAGCGCCAAGGATGAAGGAAGTACGCTGGATCAACTTCATGTGAGTCTCCTCTTGTGGTCTTTTGGAATAACGACAATCGAACGCCAGTCGCCGGCAAGTGGTCGCCGGTAACAGACTATTGCGGGGGTGAAGGTGAGTCAAGAGCAGATCGGCATTCCAGGCGACTGAACAGTTCTACACATGCCACTCATTTATGAAACAACGAGAATCTGCCGAAAATGGTCGACAGCTGCGTGCCGGACTGAAAAACTGCATACTCGATGAACGCGTCTTCAACACTTCAATGAACAGGTTTCGCCATGCAACGCGCTGACATTCGATCCTTCTTCGATCCGGCCACCTTCACCGTCACCCACATCGTTTCCGACCCGGCAACCCGCCGGGCGGCGATCATCGACAGCGTGCTGGACTACGACCCCAAGTCCGGGCGGACCTCGCATGAATCCGCCGACAAGGCCATCGCCCACGTTCACCAGGCCGGCCTCACGGTCGACTGGCTGCTCGAAACCCACGCCCACGCCGATCACCTGTCGGCCGCCCCCTATCTCAAGCAGCAACTGGGGGGCCAGATCGGCATCGGTGCCCACATCCGCCAGGTGCAAGGCGTCTTCAAGGACATTTTCAACGCCAAGGACATGAACACCCACGGCGCGGAGTTCGACCGCCTGTTCGAGGATGGCGAGCACTTTCAGATCGGAACGCTCTCGGTCGAAGTCATGCACACGCCAGGCCATACGCCCGCCTGCCTCACCTACATCGTTGGGGAAGATGCCTTCGTCGGCGACACCTTGTTCATGCCCGACTATGGCACCGCGCGCTGCGACTTTCCGGGTGGGGACGCGGCCACCCTGTTCCGCTCGATCCGCAAGGTACTGTCCTTGCCCCCCGAGACGCGCCTGCACCTGTGCCACGACTATCCGCCCGACGACCGTGCGCCAGAGTGGGAAACCACGGTGGCAGCGCAACGCGCAAAGAACATCCATGTTCATGATGGTGTGACCGAGGCCGAATTCGTTGCCATGCGTACCGCCCGCGACAAGACACTGGCCATGCCGACGCTGATCCTTCCGGCGATTCAGGTCAATGTGCGCGCAGGCAACCTGCCGCCTGCTGAAGACAACGGCGTGCGTTACCTCAAGATCCCGGTCGATCTGCTCTGAGTCGTCGCCCCTCCGTCGCCCCTCCGTCAGCCGAAAATCCAGCCCTTGAAAAAACACGGCCCCACGCCATGCAGTATGGACGGGGCCGTGTTTGCAGGCACCTCAGCACATTGGCGTCAGCGCACGAACACCTGTGGGGTGCCGAGCGACATGTCGCCGCCTGGCAGCTGGATGTTGCCCAGCTTGGTCATGGAGTCGGCATCATAGACAGCGATGTCGTTCCAGGTGCCAGCCAGATAGACCTTGCTGCCGGCCTGGTTCAGGTTCAGGTTCAGGTTCAGGTTCAGGTTCAGGTTCAGGTTCACCACGTAAGCCTGTCACAATAAGTTTTCCTACGTTCTTCCTGAAGAAACTCCGACCACACAAGGATTGAAGGCTGCTTTATGTGATGAAACTTTGTGGCAACGGCTTAACGTTTGAGTTGGGCGTCATGCGCCAAACATCCTTTTCCACCAGGGCACCTTTCTCTCGACGGTGGGTGACGGCGCAGTTGGATCAAACTCCCAATCGCTTTCCGTAATGTAGAGATTGCCATCGTCGTCTTGGATTTTCGCGTTTAGGCGCTGCGCAATCTGGAGCATCTTTCTATACAGCGCAGTATCCGGCCACTTCGTTGAGATGTTTCCACCAAACCAGTCGAGCCAAGGTTCTTCGTACTTGGACTGCCCCACCCAGTGCACAAAATACTCGCCGTTCTCCGGCCAGAGTTGGAGTTCGGGGTCTGAGTTTACGTAGTCGAGCCACTCACTTGCGCCGATTGCGTTGTCATCGTTCTCAGCCCAGTGTTCAGCGCGCGTGATGTGAAGTTCGACTCCCATGACTCACTCCTGTGATGATGACTCCCAATCGGGATAGGAAGCCGCCTTACGGCGCCTCCCTCCCACACCACCGGACATACGGATCACGTATCCGGCGGTTCAATGAATAACGGTTCATCTCACACTGCCAATTCAGGCAGCCCCATGGCAAGAAAGGTACGGCGTGGTAATGCCAGCGTCAAGGCCGGCGTTCTGCTGATGCGCCACGGCCCGTGGGCCGACTTGCTGTTCGCGCAGCGCCAACCAGTGCGCTTTCAGGTACGCCGGCAGGGCCTCGACCGTCATTGCGTCGATGCCTGGCGCGAATGGTTGCGTTTGACTTGTTTCAATGCGCGCATGAGGTTCTCACGTTCCAGCACGCGGGTTCCCAGGGCACCGGGCAGGCCTCCCGGGGTAAGACACGTTACCTTCCCTGCATAGGCGCCGGATTTACAAAATGCCCCCCTGTCGCAGATGTGGAGGGCGCAGCCAGCACGTGCCCGCTCGCCCCGGGTGCATCACGCCTCATATCCGGTTTCTGTTCGTCGCCCCGCAGTTTCGGATTGGGCATCCCGGGCACACACGGGGAGAAGTGATGCCAGCGCCCCCTGCCGGTTGCGCTGGTCTGACCGGTCAAACCGCGACGGCCTGACGACCGGCTTCGAAGGCCTGGCGGTTGAGTTCGAGCAGGGCCGGTTTCTTGCGGGCGAAACGGGCCAGCACGGCCTCGCGCAGCACTTCGGCCGGGAAGGACAGATGGTCGGCCATGGCCCCAAGCATCACGGTGTTGCCCAGCCGGATGTTGCCCAGACCGGAAGCGATTGCGCTGGCGTCGAAAGCATGGACATCCACGCCCAGCCCGGCCATGCGGCCCACCGGATCCTCCGGGTAGTCGAACAACCCGCTATTGACCACCGGCGGCACGATGCGACCGCTGTTGACCAGCGCATGCGCGCCGCTGCGCAGCATGTGCGACCAACGCAGGGCCTCGGCCGCCTCGAACCCCACCAGCAGATCGGCTTCACCGGGTGCAATCTGCGGCGACAGCACGGTTGCGCCAAAGCGCAGATGCGAGGTCACCACGCCGCCACGCTGGCTCATGCCGGCCACTTCGGTTTTCTTCACATCGAAACCGAGCGACATGGCGGCCTCGGCGAGAATCTCGGTGGCGGTCATCACGCCCTGACCACCGATGCCGCATACCAGGATGTTGGTTGTCGTCATCGCGCTCAGCCCCGGCTGAAATTGATCGGAAACACCGGATCGGCATGCACGATGGCCTCGGGCGCGCAGGGCTGCACGCACAGTCCGCAACCGGTGCAGGCTGAAGTTTCGATGCGCACGAAGGCCAGATCCACCGTCTTGCCGGAAGGCTTCACCGCCTGCTCGCGGCGGGTCACATGGATTGCCGGGCATCCCACATCCACACAGTTGCCACAGCCAGTACAGGCCTCCTCGCGCACCCTGTAGGGTTGGGTCGGGGTGTAGTCGTCGATCAGTACGCAGGGGCGGTCGGTGATGATCACCGACGGTTCCTCGACCTTGGTTTCTTCTCGCAACGCCTTGAACAGCACCGGCAGCTGGTAGGGATCCACCACCCGGATACGCTCCGGCCGCACGCCCAGCGCCTCGCACAGTTTGGCAAAATCCACCCGTGGGGTTTCTTCGCCGTGAATGTCGCGGCCACTGCCCGGGTTGTCCTGCCCGCCGGTCATGCCCACCGCCCGGTTGTCGAGCAGCAGCACGGTGACGTTGCCACGGTTCCAGGTGATGTCGAGCAGGCCCTGCATGCCCATGTGCATGAAGGTGGAATCACCGATCACCGCGAGGATCTTCTTGCTGGCGTCGGCCTCACCGCGCCCCTTGTCCATGCCCAGCGCCATGCCGAGCGAGGCGCCCATGGAAATGCAGGTGTCGAGCGCATTCCAGGGGTGTCCCGCGCCCAGCGTGTAGCAGCCGATATCACCGGAAATGATCAGATTGCGCATCTGCGACAGGGTGTAATACACCCCCAGATGCGGACAGGCCACGCACATTGTCGGCGGACGCGGGAAGACCTGCTGTGCCGGCACGCTGGCGGCCTCCTCGGCAACAGCCCCCGCAGGCAACAGGGCCTTGCGCAGCACTTCGGGCGAGAGCTCACCGATGCGCGGCAGCAGGGCCTTGCCGACGCAGTCGATGCCGGCGGCACGCAGCTCGGTCTCGACCAGGTCTTCGGTTTCCTCCACCACCACCAGCCGCGCCACTGTGCCGGCAAAACGGCGCAGCGCGTCGAGCGGCAGCGGACAGGACAGCCCCAGCTTGAACACCGGAGAATCCGGGAAGGCTTCGCGCACATGCATGAAGGCCGGCCCGGATGCGACAAAGCCGGTGCTGCGGTTGCTGCCATCGACCTCGAAGTTCAGCGGCGTGCTTTCGGCCGTGGCGCGCACGGCCGCCTCACGCTCGAACATCAGCGGCAGGCGCGGCTTGGCATTGCCCGGCACCATCACCCAGCGGCGCGGATCCTTCTCGAACCCTGACGGCTCCAGCTGCACACGCTCGCCGACATGCACCACCGCCTTCACATGGCAGATGCGGGTGGTCAGGCGCAGGATCACCGGCACGCGATGCTGCTCGGACAGCTCGAAGGCGGCGCGGGTCATTTCGTAGGCTTCCTGCGAATCGGCCGGCTCCAGCACCGGAACATGCGCAAAACGCCCCCAGAAGCGTGAATCCTGCTCATTTTGCGAGGACGACATGCCCACATCGTCGGCCACCGCAATCACCAGCCCGCCCTGCACTCCGGTCACGGTCATGGTCATCAGCGCGTCGGAAGCGACGTTCAGGCCCACATGCTTCATCGCGCACAAGGCCCGCGCGCCCACCATGGAGGCACCGAGCGCCACTTCCAGCGACACTTTCTCGTTGATCGACCATTCGGTATAGAGGTCGGGGTACGCCGCCATCTCCTCCAGGATTTCGGTCGACGGCGTGCCCGGATAAGCCGCCGCCACCCGGACACCGGCTTCCCACGCACCGCGCGCCACCGCTTCATTCCCCGACATGAACCGTCGGCTTGCGACCACGGCTGCTGCGACTGCGGCTGTTGCGACCTCTCCCATTGCGTCTCCTTGTATATGAATATGCGAAAACGCGGAATTTACCGCGCGGTCAGCAATACACGGTTGACACAGGTCAAGGCTTGCGCAGGCGGCGCGACGGATTGCCGCAGGCAACGCGCCACTCAGGGCGGTTTTTTTCCTCTTCGACAACGGTTCGGGGCACAATGCGGGACTTTGGCACACTCACCCACCGGAGCCCCCGATCTTGATTTCCATGCACGGCAACCGTCACCCGACCGAGTTCCTGAACCTCGACATGAGCCCGCCAGCCCGGCCGCAAGCGGCCGCCCAGGGGCTGGACATCATCTTCATCGAGGGGCTGGTGGGCGAGACTGTCATCGGCATTCACCATGACGAGCTGCACAGCACCCAGCCCGTGCGCATCGACCTGGCCGCCGGTGTGCCGCACAGCCTGGCCTGCGACACGGACCGCATCGGCGACACCATCGACTACAGCGTGGTGCGCAGCGCGCTCAAGGACATGCTGGAGCAGCACCATTACAAGCTGCTCGAAGCCTTTGCCGAGGGTGTGGCCTCATTGCTGCTGGAACGCTTCGGGGCGCACTGGGCGCGTGTGAAGGTCACCAAGCCGCACAAATTTGCGGATGTGGAAGCCGTCGGCGTGATGATCGAGCGCTGGCGCCGCAGCAGCGAAGGCAAGCCCGCCGCAGCGGTGCTCAGCCTGCACGAACCGGGTAGCTGAACACCGTCCCCCTGAACCCCTCAGCTTCGAAGAATTCAGGGCAAACGGTGATCAGTCACAATGACAGGGCCGGGGCAATAACGCTTCAGCGCTCGACCCAGCGCTCGTTGAGCAGGTCGATGCGAAGCCCGCCCGCCCGCCAGGTGCGGCCACTGAGCAGGTTGCTGATCCACACTTCGGCCGGGGCGATGAGGGCCGGGTCGACCTTGCTGGTGTCGCCCCCGTGGCGCAGATACACCTCCTCGAAGGCTTGACCGAACTCGGACGAATTGAGCGACGGCAGCTTCATCGCCAGTTCGCGGGCCTGCTCGTCCTCGCACTTCACCCGCAAATGCACCCGCCCGCCGTAGATCACCGCGTCGTGCGCACGCCCGGTGGACACCGTCATGTCCGGAGACGGCACCGCCTGCGGCACGGAAGCGCGTCCATCGACGATCTGATCCATCGGGAAGCCCAGCCGGTAGGCCCGGTAAATCGCGATCTCCATCACCCGCGCCACGCGTTGCGTCATGCCGGTCATGCTGTTGATCGGTGCCAGGATCAGCGTCAGCCCCTCGGGGTCCAGTCCGCAATCGGAGAGGATGCGCTCGACCACGCTGTCCGGTGGCCGCCGATCGGTTTCCAGCAACAACACGCCTTCCAGCGCCTCATCGCTGTAGCCCAGATCCGCAAACACCCGCTCGGTGCAGGCCAGCGAACGGGCCGGCCCCGAGGCCAGCGCACGAAACGGCCCCAGGCCATCGCCCGCATCGGCCACCTCCAGGCGCCAGCCGGCATGCTGGCTGGCCAGACAGGCAATCACCGGTTGCACGCTGCGCACTTCGGTCCAGCTCGGCCAGCCCGGATCGAGCTGCCCGCCGGGTTGCACCGCGCCCAGCCCGGCCATGCAGACTTCGGCGATTCTGGCCCCGGCGGCCGCACTGCCGCGCGCCTCAATGCCTCCGTCAATGAAGGTCACCTGTCCCTTGCGCTTATGCACCGTCAGCCCGAGCGCATCGGCCGCTGACAATAGCCGCGACAGCCGGGGCACCACCAGATGATTCACGCTCAGGTGTGCCCCAGCCTGAATGCTCACCCCTCCTCCAATCATTGCAATTCTCCTGTTATGTGCCCTTGTATTTGCCTTCGCTGCGGTTGATCGACGCACTGCGGCGCCCTGACAAGATGCATTCCAGTCACCTCGGCATATGCTGCAGGCGAGGTTCCGAAACTTGCACTGGCATGCATGTTACCCAGCAGAGGCACTGCAAGTCCAACCATCGGAAAATATGATCGGCAAAACGTCATCCTGTCTGCGTCATGTCCGCAACGGCCACGGGGGCATTCAAACCGTGCCGCCCCCCGGCCCGGCATCTTCCGCCGGCGCGGGCGCACATGGAATGTCCACAAAGAAACAGGCCCCCTGGCCGGGCTGGCTCTCGGCCCAGACCCGTCCGCCCATGCGGGCAGCCGCCCGCCTGACGAGCGCCAGACCGACCCCGGTGCCCATGTGCCGTTCATCGCGATGCAGACGCTGGAACACTTCGAAAATGCGCTCATGGTGCTGCATGTCAAAGCCGATGCCGTTATCGCGCACATGCAGCACACAACGCTCACCCTCCCGCCGCGCGCCAACCTCCACATGGGGCCGGGGCACATCGCGGCTGAACTTCAGCGCATTGTCCAGCAGATTGCGCAGAATCACTGCCAGCCCCTCCCGGTCGGCACACACTTCCAGGGGTTCGCAATGGCAGGTCAAGGTGATCTGCCCCGCCTCCACGGTGCCGGCATACTGCTCCATCACCGCCGCCAGCAGTTCATCCAGTGCAAAACAGGATACGTCGGGGACCGTTCGGTCGATGCGTGAATAGGCAAGCATGTCCTCGATCAGCGCGTGCATCTGCTCCACCCCCCGGCGAATCTTGTGCAGAAAATCGCATCCTTGCGTGTCGAGCTTTGAACCGTAGTCTTCGAGCAACAGTTCGCTGTAACCGGAAATGCCGCGCAGCGGTGCCTTCAGGTCATGGGACACCGCATATGAGAACGACTCCAGCTCCTTGTTGGCCGCTTCGAGCTGCGCGGTACGCTCGGCAACCCTTTGCTCCAGCACCTGATTCAGGCTGCTCAGCAGCGCCTCGGCCCGCTTGATGCGGTCAATATCGGTTTGTGTGCCGATCATGCGCAGCGGCAGGCCATTCTGGCCGCGCTCGATCACCGCCCCCATGGCCAGCATCCATTTCCAGTCGCCGCTGGCCGCCCGCTGCCTGAACTCCGCGCGAAAGTCGTGGCGATTGTCCGCCAGACAATCGGAGAGTCGCTGCTCATAGTCATTCAGGTCGTCCGGATGGATGCGCTTGCGCAGGGTATCGAGCGTTTCGGAAAAATCCCCCTCGTCATGACCGAGCATGTGCGCATATTCTGCACTCACCAGCACCCGCCCGGAAGCAAAGTCAATGTCGAAGATGCCCTGCCCCCCCGCCTTCAGCGCCAGGCGCAGGCGCTCTTCCGAGGCCCACAAGGCCTCCAGTGCCTCATGCTCGCGGGTCACATCCAGCCCCGAGCCAATGAAACCCACACACCGCCCGGGGGATGCCGGGTCCAGTCTGGGCATGCCCTGTGCCATCAGCCAGCGGTATTCACCGTCGTGGCGGAGCATGCGGAACTCGGTGGAAAAAGGCAGACAATTGGCCACCGCCTGGCGGAAGATGCTCAGGTAGCCCTCCCGGTCATCAGGATGCACCAGCTCCACCCAACCCCAGTTCAGCTCATCCTGGAGGGGGCGACCGGTAAAGGTCAGCGAACGCTCATTCACCCAATCCAGCCGGCCTGTCGCATCGGCCGTCCACAACAGCGCCGGAGAGGCGTTGGCCAGCATGTGCTGACGCTCCATGAGCTGCTGGCGTGCCTGCTCCAGCAGGCGACGTTCGGTGATGTCCTGCACGGTACCGATGGCCTCGGTGGTAGTGCCCTCCTCATCGAAGCGGAATTCGGTACGTCCGCGCAGCCAGCGCACCTCACCGCCCGAACGCACGATGCGATATTCGATGTCATGACTGCCGGTGCGCATCGCCTCTTCGATGGCACCGGCCACCCTGTCGCGATCGTCGGGATGTACGCAGGCCATGAACAGGTCACGGTCTATCGCCCGGCCACGCGGGATGCCCAGCAGTTCGTGCGCATGGTCGGACCACTCCATCACCACACGGCCGGAATGCTGCCAGTCGGGCACTCCGGCATTCAGGCTGTCGTTGGTATACCAGCTGCCGATCTGGCCAATCGTCTGGGCACGGCGCAGGTTTTCCTCGCTGCGCCGCAAACGCTCGGCCGCACGGTGCAACTGGTGCAGGGCGAGCCAAGTGAGCAGGAAGATCAGTAGGGTGGTAAGAATGACGAAGATCAGACCCTTGAAGGTCTGCACCCGTGAAAACTGCTCCAGATCTCCCCGCACCAGCGCCAACAGCAGGCGATCCGATGCAATGATCCACAACACACCGAACAGCGCATAGGCGCCGGTGGCCTTCAGGGCACGAACCAGCAGGAAGCGGCGGGTAGGCGTCATGGTGCGTTCAGGAGGAGCGGATGAAGGGGACAAGCACGGCGCTTGCGGTTCGGACGCGTCTGCAAATGTAATCGATCCAGCGGACACTGCCTGCAGCGTTCTGCCGCAAGGCACCGTCCGGGCTGATGAACGGACTCACATCAACCCCAGCCTGCTGAGCACCACCACTCCAGCGCTGGTGCACAGCAGGGAGCCCAGGGTACTCAGGGCAATGATGTTGGCGGCCAGCGTCGCATTGCCGCCCATCGCCCGTACCATCACATAACTGGCCGCAGCCGTGGGCGCCGAAGACATGAGTAGCAACACACCCAGCTCAACCCCACGGAAACCGGCTGCGATGCCTGCTGCGGTGAAGGTCAGCGGAATGACCACCAACTTCATTGCGGTGGCCAGCAAGGTGCTGCGCAACTCGGAGCGAAGCGAACCGAAGTTCAGGGTCGCGCCGGTACACAACAGGGCCAACGGCAGGGTCAGGTCGGCCAGGTACTGCCCGGACTGGGCCAGCACCGATGGCAGGCGCAGTCCGGCCCACGACACCAGCAAGGCCAGCACGATGGCGATGATCAACGGATTGGTGGCAATTCCGCGCAGCATCCGCACCCCGCCACTGCTGCGGTGCAGGGAGCGATTCAGGGTGATCACCGAGAGTACGTTGAACAGGATGGTGATCAGGCCCAGATACAGCGATGCCGTCAGCAACCCGGCCTCCCCATAGGCATTCACGCAGTAGGCCAGGCCGATGATGCCCATGTTGGAACGAAAGCTGCCCTGTACGAACACGCCACGGTCGCGCGCCGGCTCGATGACCCGGGACGCCAGCCACTCCAGCAGCACGAAGGCCAGCACCGTGGCGAGCGCACCGAACGCAATCAGCGACAGGCTGCGGGCATCGTCCATGCGGGTGCCGGCAATGCTCAGGAACAGCAGCACCGGCAGGGACAGGTTGAACACCAGACGCGAGCCGGCATCGACGAAGGCATCGGTGATCATGCCGGCACGCCTGAGCAGCAGGCCAAGCGCCAGAATCACGAAGATTGGCCCGGTAATCGAAAACGAGAACGCCAGGACAGCGAGAAAGTCGGACATGCAAGGCACTCGGCTGGAAGGGCGCAACACAGGGTGGCCGGAATGGCAGGTGGCCCGAGGCTGGCAGGGGGCGGAGTGCTCCTCCGCACCCCCGCTGCGTCATCAGAAGGTGTAGCGCAGGCTCACGAAGGCCTGAGGTTCTGCACGGAACTTGCCGGCATGAAACTCGGGGTAGCGTCCCCCCATGCTGTGAACTTGCAGGGCGATTTCATTCTCCTGCGACTTGTGGCCGAACCCCCGGGAAATCCGCACATCGAAACGGTCGCGCGCAGGCACCCGGTCTCCGCCGTTGAGCCAGTACATTTCCTGGTTGTGGTAATACCCGAGGCTGGCACGCCAGCGGTTGGGCAGGTTCTTGATCAACAGCAGGGAGGTCATCGCACTGGGTGCGCTCTTCTGGATGTCGCCGTCGAACACCCGGCCACGCGGATCGATGTCGATGAAGGCCTGAGACAGAATCACCCGGCCCCAACCCCGATGTCGCCAGTCGATGCTGAATTCCGCACCGTTCATCACGAAGGCATCGAGATTCGAGAAAATGAAGGATTTCTGTTCGGGGCGGAACGGCACGAAATTGTCCGGCACCCCGGTGCACACCGCATGCGTGGGGAAGGTGCCCAGATTGGGCGGGTTGATGCAGCTGCTGTCGTCCAGATAACGGCTGTAGGACTCGCGGAAAACGCGTGCATCGAAGCGCACCCCGAACTCGCGGGCATGGGCCACATAGCCCAGATCCACATAGCGCACCCGTTCGGGCTCCACCGGATTCATTGCGCGATACATGATGGACTTCACCATGCCGTCCATGCGGATCACCTCGAACGATTCGGACTCCATCATGGACGGCGCCCGGTACGACGTTCCTACCGCCGCACGCAAGGATTGATCGGGGCTGATCGCATACAGCGCCGCCAGACGCGGGGAAAACAGCGTGCCGCTGTACTGGTGCTTCTCCCAGGTGCCCCCGGCATCGATGGACAGGCGTTCGATGGGATTCCAGGTGAGGCTGCCGAACATCTGCCAGTGCGTGGCGCGTACCGGATCGGTGCGGTTGAAGTAACGCAGCGACTCCACCGACTCCTGGCGAACCCCGGCACCGATCATCATGCGCAGGTTGTCGGACAGGCGGTCGCTGAACTGCACCTCGAGATCGTCGCGGCGCGCATCCCGATCGGTATCGGTGGGCACCATCAGGCGCGTGCCCGTGGCAGCATCGACCATCGGCACGGGAAAGCCCGCGCGCACACGCTCCTGCTGATGGTAGTACTGCATGGAAAATTCGCTTTCCACATCCAGCGCCCTCACCCACCCCATGTGCAGGTACAGGGAACGGTCAGACTCGCTGTGGGGTGGAAAACTCTCCTTGCCCGGTGTGCCGCGCCGATTCACCCCATCGCTCGCCCCCAACTGCAGGCGCAATTCGTCCTGCGGCCCCAGCCAGGTGGAGGCGTTGAAATTCACCACATTGCGCGCAATATGCTCCCGGCTGTGATACCCCATGCCCGGCTCGAAATGCGACTCGAAATTCAGTGCGGCGCGGCGCGAGGCCGTGAGGCGCCAGTCCACCGCCGTACCTACCGGGTTGTTGATGCGCACACCGGTATCGAAAAACCCGTTCCGCCCGACCCGACCGATCAGGGTCACCCCGTCTTCCGTGGCGGGTGGGCGGGTGATCAGGTTGATCACCCCCTGAAAGGCGTTGACCCCGTACGCTGCACCGTTGGGGCCACGCACCACTTCCACCCGGTCCAGGTCATCCACCCGGATCGGCAAATCCTGCCAGCGGGTGTCGCCCCATAGCACGCTATTGACGGTGCGTCCGTCAATCATCACCTTGATCCGCCGGTCATGCGCATCGCCCAGACCATGGTTCGCAACGGTCGGCGAACCGTCCGGCCAGTTCGCCACCAAAAAGCCCGGCACCAGGCGCAGCAGGTCATGCAGCTCGGTGAAACCGGAAGCCTCGATCATCTCGCGATCGATCACCGTCACCGCTGCAGGCGCATCAAGCGCGGACTGCTCCAGACGCGAGGCCGTCAGCACCAGCGGCACTTCATCGAAAAAAGGGTCGGCTGCCTGCGCCCTGTACGCAACCGGCAGCATCAAAGCCAGCATCAGGCCGCACAACCCGAAACGCCTTTCCGCAGAGCGAAATGTGACTGAAAGTCCCACAGGGGGAACATGCCCGAGGCTGGCCAGGTGCTGGCTGCAGGCCGGGTTGCAGGCTGAATTGCGATGATGGGTCATGGGCTGAGCGCAGTCGTGTGTTCGGCCGATGATCCAACTCTGGAAGGGTTTCGTCAACACGCATCGGACATCCTGCAAACGCTTGACAATACAGGACCTCCAGCCACGCAAGATGACATTCGCTCTATCCGGAAAGTCATAAATCGCGGCGAAGCCCCCGAAACGTCCCGACTGCAGCCTCCTGCCCCTGTCCGTTTCAGCCCCCCGGCGCACTGTCCGGAAAAGCAAAAAACCGGTAAAAATCAGCCTATTCGTGCAAAGCCACACAACACAATCTGCCACAGCCGCAGTAAGATTGTGCCCCTGTAGGCAAAAGACGCACACCACGCGCAGGCGTACCCAAATTCGCCACCCAGCAGCCAACCCTGGAGGAGAAGATGACAACAACGGCAGTTTTCGCCAAGACGGAACTCGGACGCGAAGAAGTAACGACCCGCTCGGGCAAACTCACGCCACGCCAACGCCGGCTCCTGATTTTTGTGGACGGCAAGCACACGGTCTCGGACCTGCGCGATCTGGTCGCGGCCGACGACCTCTCCCATTCCCTGGGCATGCTCGAGGAAGAAGGCTACATCGAACTGATCGGCTTCAAGAACGACAGTGGCGGCATCGACCAGATTGGCGAAACCCCCCTGCCCTCGATCACGGCCTTCCGACCCGCCAGCGAAGTCACTGCCAAGCAACTCGACATGGCCAAGCACTTCATGATCAACACGATCAAGACCTTCTGCGGTGGTTTTTCCCATGTGAGTCTGCAGAGCGACATCTTTCAGGCGGCCGACGCCGAAGCACTGCGCGCGCATTTCGACCTGTGGTATCGCGCCATCGTCGATTCGCGCGAGGGCAAGCGCCGCAGCGAAGAACTGCGCGAAGACCTGCTCAAGGTCATCTGAGTCGCACCTCACGCCAGCATCATCCGCTACATTCCACACCCCGGGACTCATCCACAGCCATGGCACGCGTCGACATCGCCTTGCCGGAGCACTTCTGCTTCAGCACCGAACTGTGCATCTACCAAAGTCACATCAATGAAGCTGCTCATCTGGACAACGCCCAGCTCATGACGCTGGTGTCCGAAGCGCGGCAACGCTTCTTCAGCCATCTCGGCTATACCCAGACCAGTGTGGAAGGCGTGGGCATCGTCATCACCGATGCCGCAGTGCGCTACCTGTCCGAAGCCTTCCATGGTGAAACCCTGGTGTTTCGCCTCGCCGCGCAGGACTTCAACAAATACGGCTGCGACCTGGTGTATGCCGTGAGCGAACGCGACAGCGGCCGCGAAGTCGCCCGCGTGAAGACCGGGCTGGTGTTCTTCGACTACGAGGCACGCAAGGTCCGGCCAGTGCCCGACGCATTTCGCACCCGGCTCGACAGCCTGCAGGCCGCCTGAACCGGGTTCGCAAAACCGGGCTTGACCGAGACGCTGCGCGGCCCGGTCAGTCAGCCTGGTTTGGCGAACCGGGCTGCAGGCGCAGGATGCGTCCCTCGCTATCGTCGAGCAGGTACAGCAGACCATCCGGCCCCTGGCGCACATCGCGAATGCGCACCCCTAGCGCTTCGAGCAAACGCTCCTCGGACACCACTTCCGCCCCCTGCAGGCTCAGCCGGGCCAGATGCTGCCCGCGCAGCGCCCCCACAAACAGATCGCCCTGCCAGCCGGGAAACACCGTAGCGGTGTAAAAACTCATGCCCGACGGAGCAATCGACGGTGTCCACTGGTGTAGCGGCGCAACCACATCGGCCCGCTCGCGCCCTTCCCCAATGCGCGCTCCGGTCACGTACTCACGTCCGTAAGTAATCACCGGCCAACCATGATTGCCACCCCGCTTCACCCGATTGACTTCATCCCCGCCCTGCGGACCGTGCTCATGCGCCCATAGCTCACCGGTGTGTGGATGAAGCGCCGCCCCCTGCACGTTACGGTGCCCATACGACCAGATTTCCGGCAAGGCGCCCGACTGACCGACAAAGGGATTGCCCTCCGGCACCGAACCGTCCGCGCAGATGCGCACAATCTTGCCCAGATGACTGTCCAGCGCCTGCGCGCGGTCGCGATGAAAGAAGCGGTCGCCCAGGGTGACAAACAGATGGCCCTCCGCATCGAACACCAGTCGCGCGCCCCAGTGATGCCGGCCGGAGGGGTCTTCGTTCTGCGCAAACAGGCGCGTCACCGCCGTCAGCCGGTTGCTGCCCGGTGCCAGCACCGCACTGGCCACTGCAGTGCGCGCGCCCCGGCCGGTCGGCTCGGCATAGGCCAGATAGAGACGGCGGTTGTTGGCATGATCCGGGTCCAGCAGCACATCGAGCAACCCGCCCTGCCCCTGCGCATGCACCGGGGGCAAGCCATCGATTGGCGCGGACAACGCCCCCTCGGGCGACACCCTGCGCAGGCGCCCTTCGCGCTCCGTCACCAGCATGCCCCCCTCAGGCAGAAAGGCCAGCGACCACGGATGCTGCAAACCGCCCGCCACGCTCACCACCGCCACCGACTGCCCCGCAGAGGCAAACGTCAGCAACGGCGCTTCATCCGCGCGCGCAGCCCCGGCCCACACCCCCATCCCGCTCAGGCAAGCCAGCGCAACGAGCACCGACTTTTCCATCAGCCCAGTGAGACGCTGGGCACGGTCGACCAGCGCGTCATCAAACGAAATCGTTGTCCGCATGGTGTGTCATCCTTGCATGTTGATGAATCAAATATAACAGCCTGCATCGATTTGCTCCGCCTGAATGGAACATCCGCCGGGCATTGCTGCGCGCTGGCGGCGTATCGGGCACAATGCCCGGCCGTCCAACCCTCCGGAAAGACCCTGGCAATGTTCAAATGGATTGCATACGGTATTGCGGCCATCGCGGTCGTGCTGCTGGCCCCTCTGCTGTGGATCGCCCTTGACGAATCGGCCGGCCAGTTGCCCGACAGCGGCCTGCCCTGGCAGATCGAGCAGATCGCGCCCGGACAGACCCGGGCATTCTCGCTGCAGCCGGGCGTGAGCACCCTGCAGGAGGCCATCGACCAGTTCGGGCGCGATGTCGAGGTGGCCATCGTTGTCGCCCCGGGCAAGCCCGCCTCGCTGGAGGCGTATTTCGAGGACACCCGCGCCGGCTTCATCACCGGCCGGGCCACGGTGACGGTCGACATCGGCCAGGACGCACTTCAGGCCATGCGCGCCCGCGCCCTGAAGGAAGCCTACATGGAGAGCACCACCCGCAAGATCACGCTGCACCCGGACGATCTGGCGACCGCGCGCGCACTGCCCATCGTGGCGATCGGCTTCATGCCCACCGCCGACCTTGACGAAGCCATCATCCTGCAGCGCTTCGGCGAACCGGCAAGCACGATCAGCAGCCATGCGCACCTGACCCATTACCTGTATCCCGAAAAGGGGCTGCACATCGCGCTGGACCTGCGCGGCAAGGAACTGCTCCAGTATGTGGCCCCGCGCGACTTTGCCCGCCTGCAGCAGCCGCTGGAGCTGGAAGCGGCCACACACACCGGGGAAGCGCCCGGCGAGCCCCCCGACACGGAACCCGGCGAAACACTCGAACCCGACGATGACGCAGCCAAAGTGCAGGCCGAATGACATGCCCCTCTCCGGGCAGGTTTCGCGTTAGACTCTTGAGCGTCGCTTCGCCCGGCGCCCGATCACGGTGACAGCGGGTGGCAGCGAGTGGCAGATATCGGTCTGTTGAAGAGGATGTGCGCCGATGGAACACAAGGAGTTCTCCAACCCCCTCCACGTCACCACCTGGATGGGCGTCTTTCTCGCCCTGGTGGCCATGCTCGCCGCATTGCTGGTGCCCCAGCTCAAGCATGCCTTCATGGCCAACCTGGAGTTCAACAGCCTGATCCTGTTCGTGCTCGCCATCGGCATCGCGGTGAATCTCCGGCAGGTGTGGCGCCTGCAACGTGAAGTGCTGTGGATCGACAGCTTCCACCATGCCCCCGAGCAGCGCCCCGCCTCGGTACGCCCGGTGCTGCTCGCCCCGATGGGCAAAATCCTGTCCAGCCAGCGTGGCAAGCTCAATCTGTCGCCCGCCTCGATGCGCTCGATTCTCGACAGCGTGCAGATCCGCCTCGAAGAGCAGCGCGACCTGAGCCGCTACCTCATCGGCCTGCTCATCTTTCTCGGTCTGCTCGGCACCTTCTGGGGCCTGCTGGTCACCATCCGCTCGGTGGGCGAGATCATTGGCGGCATGAGCGTGGGCAGCGACCCCGTGGCCATGTTCGAAGCCCTCAAGACCAAGCTCGACGAGCCACTGGGCGGCATGGCCACCAGCTTCTCCACCTCGCTGTTCGGGCTGGCCGGCTCGCTCGTCGTCGGCTTTCTCGACCTGCAGTCCGGCCATGCGCAGAACCGTTTCTACAACGATCTTGAAGAATGGCTTTCCAACATCACCCGCATCCCCTCGCACATGGGCAGCGACGGCGAAGGCAGCGTGCCGGCCTATGTGCAGGCCCTGCTCGAACAGACCGCCGAGAGCCTGGACCGGATGCAGCGCACGGTGGCCGACTCCGAACGCGAGCGGCGCGCCACCATCGACCAGCTCAGCGAGCTGGGGCATCAGCTCAACCGCCTGTCCGAACTCATCAGCCGCGAATCGCGGGGCGTGACGGCGCTGTCCGAAACCCAGGACGACCTGCGCAGCCTGCTGCGCCAGCTCGCACAGCGTCCGCAGGGGGACGGAGGCCAGCAGTTTTCGGAGGAGCTACGCAGCGAACTGCGCCTGATGTCGCGCACGATTGCTGCCGCCCTCAACACCTCACACCCGGGCTCCAGACACTCCGGCTGACGCTTCGGGATCAAGGACAGTCGACATGGCCCTACTCTCCCGCCGCCGTCGCACGCTGGACTTCTGGCCCGGCTTCGTGGATGCCCTGGCGGCCCTGCTGATGGTGATGGTGTTCGTGATCCTGCTGTTCGTGATCGGCCAGTTCGTGCTGTCCGATGCGGTGAGCGGGCGCGACCGGGCACTCGCCCGCCTGAACGCCGAACTCGAAGCCCTGGCACAGACGCTGAGCCTGGAACGCGACACACGCAGCCGTGCGGAAAGCCGCATTGCCGAACTGAGCGCCACCCTCGCCGATGAACAGCAGACGAGCACCCACCTGCGCCAGTCCCTGGACGACACCCGCGACCAGCTCACCCGCACGAAGGACGAACTCAGGCAGAGCACGGCCGAGGCCAACCGCCTGATGGCCGACATTGCCGCGCTGGAACGCCTCAAGCAGACACTGGAAAGCGAGATTGCCCAGCGCGCCAGCGAGTTGGACGACACCCGGCGCACGCTGCAGGCCCAGGAAGAAACCTCCGAACGCGCCCTGGCCCAGATCGAGCTCCTGAACCGCCAGCTCGCCGCCATCCGCACCCAGCTCGAAGCCCTCAACGAAGCGCTGGGCAACGCGCAGAAGGACATCGCCGAAAAGGAACTGCGCATAGAAGAACTCGGCCGCGAGCTCAATCTGGCCCTGGCCCAGCAGGTGCGCGAGCTGAACCGCTACCGTTCGGAGTTCTTTGGCCGCCTGCGGGCCGTACTCGGCGAGCGGCAGGATGTGCAGATCGTCGGCGACCGCTTCGTGTTTTCCAGCGAAGTGCTGTTCCCGTCCGCATCGGACGAGGTCAGCGAAGAAGGGCTGCGCCAGCTCGTACGGCTGGCCGAAACCCTGAAGACGGTTGCACGCGACATTCCGGGCGACCTGCCCTGGGTGTTGCAGGTGGACGGCCACACCGATCGCCGACCGATCTCCACCGCCCGCTTTCCATCGAACTGGGAGCTGAGCACCGCCCGGGCACTGGCCATCGTGAAGTTCCTGCGCGACCAAGGCGTGCCCGCCCAACGCCTGGCGGCCACCGGCTACGGCGAATACCATCCGCTGGACAGTGGCGACAGCGCGGAAGCCCACGCCCGCAACCGGCGCATCGAGCTGAAGCTCACCAGCCGCTGACCGGGGAGCGTTCAGTAATGCGGCGGCACTTCGTGGCGCGGATCACCCGAAGCGGAACGGGCCGCCTGCAGCTGACCATTCAGCTGCCGCATGGCTTCCTGCAACAGGTCCAGCTGCTGTTGCTGACGGAACACGGTCCGGTTGAGCGCCTCTACGGTGTCTTCGGCGAACGCGAGCTTGGTCTCGATACTCACCAGCCGCGCCTGCAGGGCCTGAGCCTCACTGGCAGGCGGGGACGGGGGCGATGCTGACCGATCGTCCACAGGGCTCATGGCGCCACCTCGCCCTGACTGCCCTCATCCCCATCGCCGGCGCGGGCCGCCGCTGCACGCTCGGCCGCCTGCGCCAGCATGGCCTGCCGGCTCTCCGGTGTTTCCAGGCTGATGCGGCCCAGCGCACCGCTGCGAAAGTCGTTGAGCAGAATGAGCGACGCCTTTTCCATGTCCAGCACCCCACCCCGCAGCAAACACCCCCGGCGGCGGGCAACCGCTTCGACCACCCCCACTGCGTCGAGCGTGGCCACATCGATGCGATAACGCTCCGCCAGCCGCTCGGGCCAGATCTGCAGCAACAGGCGGGCAAGCACTTCCGCCACTTCCTCATCGATCACCGCGTTGCGGCCGATCGCATGGCAGATGGCCAGCATGAAACCGTCCAGATCGTGCTGGATCTTCGGCCACATCATGCCCGGCGTATCGGTGAGGGTCATGTGCTCGCCCAGATCGAAGGTCTGCTGCGACTTGGTGACGGCCGGCTCATCCCCCACCTTGGCCACCTTGCGTTTGAGCAGGGCGTTCATCAGCGTGGACTTGCCGACGTTGGGGATGCCCATGATCATCATGCGCAGCAACTTCGTGCCATCGTTGCGATGCGGGGCCAGCGACTGGAACAGGGCCGGCAGGCGCGCCACATCGCCCGGCGTGCGGCACGACACCGCCACTGCGGTCACTCCGGGCTGGGCATTGAACTGCGCCAGCCAGGCCCGGGTGACTTCGGGATCGGCCAGGTCGGACTTGTTGAGCACCTTCAGGCAGGGGCGCTGGCGCTGCCTGCGCAACTCGTGAATCATCGGATTGCTGCTGGCTTCGGGAATGCGCGCATCGAGCACCTCGATCACCAGATCGGTACGGGCCATGGTTTCGGACGCTTTCTTGCGTGCCGAAGTCATGTGACCGGGAAACCACTGTATGGACATTGCGTGAGTCGTTGGATTCTGCCAAAAATGCAATTATCCTCTCGATTGCCCGCAAGCTGGGGCAAAATAGAAACTTTTGTTCAGGCAGGCATTCCGCATGAGCCCTTCATCCGCCCCCGATCGTGACACCGTCATTGCCCTCACCCGCCTGTGGCTGGAAAAGGCCGTGATCGGTCTGAACCTGTGCCCCTTTGCCCGCTCGGTGTATGTGCGCGATCAGGTGCGCATCGTGGTGAGCGAGGCCCCGCATCTGGACGGTTTTCTCGAAGACCTGGACCGGGAGCTGGAGTATCTGGCCGAGGTTGCCCCGGACAAGACCGACACCACCTTGCTGATCCACCCCACCCTGCTGCCCGACTTTCTGGATTTCAACGAAGTGGTGGGCATCGCCGAGGAGGCGGTCGTCGAGCACGATCTGGAGGGCGTGATCCAGATCGCCAGCTTTCACCCGCAGTTCCAGTTCGACGGCACCGAAGCGGACGACATCGGCAATTACACCAACCGCGCGCCCTATCCCACCCTGCACCTGATTCGCGAGGAAAGCCTGGAGCGCGCGATCTCGGGCCACCCCGACCCGGACAGCATCTACCGAACCAACATCGAAACCCTGCGCAGGATCGGCCTGGAGGGCTGGCATGCGCTCGGTTTTGTACGCCCGGACGGAGAGTCGTGATGGGCAAGCCGAACCCCTCCCGCCCTGGCGCCAACCGACAGGGCCAGGCGCGCAAGGCCACCCCGCCGCCCGCAGAAGCCCTCCCGCCCGACATACGCCCCGGGCAGTCGGTGGCACTGCTCAAGGAACTGCACATCCTGACCCGTGACGGCAAGCTCAATCAAGACAGCCGGCGCAAGCTCAAGCAGGTGTATCACCTGTTCAATTTCATCGAACCGCTGCTGGAAGCCTGTGTCGCAGAGCACGGCAACATCACCCTGGTGGACCACGGGGCGGGCAAATCCTACCTCGGCTTCATTCTCTACGACCTGTTCCTGAAAACCCGCGACAGCGGCCGCATCGTCGGCATCGAAACCCGCGAGGAACTGGTCGCCCGCTCACGCGAGCTGGCCGATCAACTGGCATTTGCGCGCATGGACTTTCACGCCCTGAGCGTGGAAGCCTCCATCGACTCACCCGACCTGCCGCCCACGGTGGACATCGTCACCGCGCTGCATGCCTGCAACACCGCCACCGATGACGCGATCCGCTTCGCGCTCGCCCGGCAGGCGCGTTTCGTGGTGCTGGTGCCCTGCTGCCAGGCCGAAGTGGCGGCCGCGCTGCGCCAGCACAAGAGCCAGGCCCTGTCCGCCACGCCGCTGGCCGAACTCTGGCGACACCCGATCCATACCCGCGAGTTCGGCAGCCAGCTCACCAACGTGCTGCGCTGCCTGCTGCTGGAGGCCCACGGCTACCAGGTCACCGTGACCGAGCTCACCGGCTGGGAACATTCCCTGAAAAATGAACTCATCATTGCGCGCGCCACCGGCCAGCCACGTGGCAATGCACGGCAGCGCGCCGAAGCCATCCTGAAGGAGCTGCATCTGGAAAGCCTGGCGCCACGCTTCCTGTACTGAACGCAGCGACCACAGCTTCAACTCAGGCTCACGCGCGATTGCAACCTTCGGCCCTCAGCCCTTACCACTCACCCCTTACCCGGATCGCACAAGACGCATGTCCACCACCCCGCCCGACGCCCTGGACGAACGCCTGCACAATCTCCGCGCCCGCTGGGATGATTACCGCGAACACGGCTGCTTCGAGCAGTTCGTGGAGTTTGCGGTTGCGGTCAGCAGCCTGTCCGAACAATTCAACCGACTGCGCCTGCCCGGCATGATGCGCCTGTGCCAGGGGCTGGAGAACGTGGTCATGGGCCATCTGGCCGAGGCGGAAGGCACCGCAATCTCCGCGCAGGACCTGGGTGCCCTGGAGCGACAGCTCGATACCCTGTTCGCCGCAGTGAATTCATCGCGCACCCCGGTGCCCGAGCGCCGCACCCAGGCCCCCGCGCGCAACCCGGCGCAGGACACCCAGTGGGTCAAACCGCGCATTGTGTGGATCGTCGCCGACGGCATTTCCGCCGAGCCCGCCGCAGGGCTGGCCCGCCAGCTCGCCTTCTTCGGCTTCACCGCCCGCACCAGCAGCTGGCGCGAGGCCAGTGAAGGCGAAGGCTCGCCGCTGGCCATCATCCTGATGCCCTCGCGCGACATGGGCACACAGGGCATGCTGCCGATGATCGAGACGCTACGCAGCCGCTGTCGTGCCAGTCAGATCTTTTATCTGGGGGTGGAAAACCACATCGAGGCCATCGTCGAGCTGATGCGCGCCGGGGTAGACTTCGCCATCCCGCAGAGCGAGCCGATTTCCAGCGTGATCAACCGGGTGCTTGATCTCACCCAGGCAGAAAACCAGGACCGTTACCGCGTGCTGATCGTCGAGGACTCCCGGGTTGCGGCCGCAATGGCCCGGCGTACCCTGTCCGAGCACGGCATCGACAGCCAGTGCATACACGACCCCGGCGAGATGCTCGACGCGCTGGCCGCGTACCGTCCCGATCTGGTGCTGATGGACATGCACATGCCGCGCTTCAGCGGCATCGAGGCCACCCGCGTGTTGCGCCAGTCGGCCACCTACCAGACGCTGCCGGTGGTCTATCTGTCGGGCGAATCGGATGTCGGGATGCAGATCGAGGCCCTGCGCCTGGGCGGCGACCAGTTCCTGACCAAGCCCTTCAATCCGGTGCTGCTTGCCGCCGTGGTGAAGACCAAGATCGAACGCTTCCGCGAAATGCAGCGCTCCACCACGCTGGACGGCCTGACCGGCCTGCTCAACCACACCGCCTCGAAGGCCAGGCTGAAGAGCCTGATTGCACAATCGATCAAGGAAGGCACCCCACTGTCGGTGGCGATGATCGACATCGACCATTTCAAGGCAGTCAACGACACCTACGGGCACCCGGTGGGCGATCAGGTGATTCGCGGGCTGGCGTGGCTGCTCAAGGGACGGCTGCGCACGAGCGACCTGATCGGCCGCTATGGCGGCGAGGAATTCCTCATCGCGCTCCCCGGCGCAAATGCCGAAACCGCCGTCTCCATCATCGACCGGATTCGCCGTGACTTTGCCGAGCTGCCGCACACCCACAGCGAGGGCACGCTGTACGCCACCCTGAGCGCCGGGATCTCCACCCGGCTGGATGAGGAAAGTGCGGCACAGCTGACCGAAGAGGCCGATGCCAGCCTGTTGCGTGCCAAACAACTGGGCCGCAACCAGGTGCATCTGTCACTCGACGCACCGGAACGTGTCCTCTGACACGAAACAGCACCGCTCGCGGTGAGCCTGTGTCGGCGTGCGTCTTGCTCAGCGCCGTGAAGCCCGCTCCCGCATGTCCTGCTCCTTGAGCTGGCGCATGCGGGCATCGACCGCCGACATCTCGAAGAAATCGCCATCGGCCGCCTTGCGGGCCAGCTCCAGCTGCTCGATGGCCGCCGGCAAACTCCCCCGGATCACATACACCTCGGCCTGGGCACGATGATGGGCCGTACGCCGTCCGAGCTGCGCCTCGGCCCGTGCGGCGAGCATCCAGAAACGCACATCCTGCTGATTGCGCAAGGTGCCGGAACGGGCCAGTTGCACCGCACGCTCGGCCTCGCCCGCCTGCAGCAGCGCATCGCCCAGCAGATATTCCAGCACTTGATGATCGGGATGGGTCGCAAGCGCGCGCTCGACCAGCACCACCGCCTCGGCGGGCTGCCGGCGGGCCAGCGCCACCTCGGCCGCCAGCCACGCCACAAAGGGCGAGCGCACCCCGGCATCGTTCAGGCGCGCCAGTTCGGCGGACGCCCGCTCAAGCTGACCTGCACGCAAATGTGCACGCGCCAGCCCATAACGGGCAAACGGATCGTCCGGGCTGTCGGCCAGTGCCGCCTCGAAATGGCGTATCGCATCCGATGCCAGCCCTTCGCCCACCTTCAGCTTGGCGCGCACGAAACGGAAATCGTCCGAATCGGGCACCTGCCGGTAGCGCATCTGCTGCACCCGGTTGGACATGTCGGAAATGCGCTCCTGGGTCAGCGGGTGCGTGCGCAAATAGGACGGCGCATTGTTTTCATACACCCGCGACAAGCGCTGCAGGCGCTCGAAGAAACCGGGCATGCCGCGCACATCGAACCCCGCGCCTTCAAGCACCTGCAGGCCAATGCGGTCGGCTTCGCGCTCGAATGCTCGGGTATAGCTCAACTGCGACTGCACCGCGCCGGCCTGCCCGGCAAACAGCGCTGCCTCGCTGATCTGGGAATTGCTGTTCGCCGCAAGCGCCGCCACCAGCAGGGACGCCAGCATGATCATGCTGGTCTGCCCCTGCTTGCCGAACAGCTGTGCAATATGGCGCTGGGTGACATGCGCGATCTCGTGCCCGACAACCGACGCCAACTCCGACTCGCTCTCTGCGGCCATGATCAGGCCCGAGTGCAGCCCGATGTACCCTCCGGGCAGCGCAAACGCATTGATCGAAGGGTCACGGATCACGAAAAACTCGAAGGCTCCGTGCGGCTGTTCGCTGGCCGTCACCAGCCGCGTACCCAGCCGGGCGATGTATGCCTCCACCTCGGCATCGTCCATGTAGGCCGCATCGCGCCAGCGAATCTGCTGGATGATGCGCTCCCCCAGGGTACGCTCATCGGCTGCGGAGAGCGCAGACGAGGCCACATCGCCCAGATCGGGCAACTCGATGGGCTGAGCCAGCGCCGGCAGCATGACCAGACTCAGCAACAGGGCAGGAAGTCGTCTTTTCATCGGATGCTATGATAGCGATTTAATTGCAAATCCTGCGCACCCGCTCACAGTCTGAAGCAAGTTCGCAGCCGTGCGCGAGACTGACCATCATGACCGACCCCTCCCCCGCTCCTTCTGCCCTCACCCACTTCGATGCTCAGGGCCAGGCCCATATGGTCGATGTCGGCAACAAGGCCGAAACCCGCCGCGTGGCCGTGGCCAGCGGCCGCATCAGCATGTTGCCCGAAACCTTCGCAATGGTGCGCGATGGCCATGCCCGCAAAGGCGATGTCCTTGGCGTGGCCCGCATCGCCGGCATCCAGGGTGCCAAGCGCACCAGCGAGTTGATTCCGCTGTGCCACCCGATCCCGCTCACCCGGGTAGCAGTGGACTTCACGCTGGACGAAACGAAACACACCGTGCACTGCACCGTCACCGCCGAAACCGTGGGCCGCACCGGCGTGGAAATGGAAGCCCTCACCGCCCTCAACGTGACGCTGCTCACCATCTACGACATGTGCAAGGCCGTGGATCGCGGCATGACCATCGGCGACGTGCGTCTGCTGGAGAAACTGGGCGGCAAGTCGGGGCACTGGGTGGCCTGAACATGGACCTGCAGAGTCTGAGCTCCTGGTTCAGTGCAAACCAGGCGATTGCGACCCTGTTCCTGATGGGCGGCTTCATCCTGCTGCGCAAGCTGATTCAACGCCTGCTGCGCGGACGTGACGAGGTGATGAGCGATGAGCGCCGCCGCTTGCTGACCTACTCACGCAACGCCCTCGTGCTTGCCCTTGTGATCGGCATGGTGATGATCTGGGCACCGGCCCTGCGCACCTTCGCACTGTCGGTCACCGCCTTTCTGGTGGCGCTGGTGGTGGCCACCAAGGAGCTCATCCTGTGCCTCACCGGTGGCCTGCTGCGCACGTCGGTCGGTGCCTTCGGCGTGGGAGACTGGATCCGCGTCGGCGATCAGCGCGGCGAAGTCGTCGATCTGTCCCTGCTCTCGGTCACGCTGCAGGAACTGGAAACCACCCCGGGCTGCCACGGCTTCACCGGGCGCACGATCACCCTGCCGAACAGCGTTTTTCTGGCCACTCCAGCCGTGAACGAAAACTTTTTCAAGAAATTCGTGTATCACACGATACAACTGACCCTGGAAAAAGATGACGACGTACAGGCGATTGCCGAACTGCTGAAGCAGGAACTGATCCGCTGCACCGCAGCCAGTCGCGAGGTGTCCCATCGCTACCTGTCGCTGATCAAGCGCAGGGCCGGCGTGAACATGCCGCCTCCCGAAGCCCGCCTGCGTTACGCCTGCTCGGCCGAAGGACGCCCCAGGCTGAGCATCACGGCCTTCGTGCCCACGGCCGAGGCCGACATCATCGAACAAACCGTCCTTGCCCGCACCCTTGACCACATCGCACAACAGCGCAGGGCACGCGCCACCACAGCCGGAAACTGACCGGCCAAACCTGACCGGCCATGCGCCGGCACTGGAGCAGACAACATGCAAGACCCCCGTTACCGCATTCCCCTGAACACTGGCTCGCCCGGCGGCATGCGCCCGCCCGGCATCGTGGCACGCGCCCTTGCAGTGGTGGCCACGGTGGCCATCGGCGTACTCACCTTCATGTTTTCCATCGTGGTGTTTGCGGTGGTGCTGGCCGTGGGCGTGATTGGCTGGGGCTACCTGTGGTGGAAAACCCGGGCCATCCGCAAGCAGATGCGCGAGGCCGGTTTCGGTCAACCCGGTGCAGGCTTCGATCCGAACCACTTTCGCCATGCCCGCCCGGGCCACGGACAGACAGACGCCGGCTTTCAGCGTGGCGAACGGGGCAGCAGCGAGCATGTGGTGATCGAGGGGGAGTTCATCCGCGAGGTGCCGGACGATGCCGGCAAGGCACAGGGCGGGCACGCTCCGGACGAACGTCGATGAGCGCTTTGCACGGCAGCAGGCCTGCATGACGCCTACCCGATAGTGCTAAGATGCGCTCCTTGCGGCATGCAGGCAGACCGTTTTCGTTTTCAGCACTGAATGCCGCCCTACCGTTCCCTCGCCTCACCGGAGTCAGCATGGCCGAAAAATCACTGGGCCTGATCCCTGCCCTGATCCTTGCCGCAGGCATTGCCGCTGCGGGCTTTGCCGTGGGCGAAGGCGTGCAGCGCTTCCGCACGGCCGACCGCACGGTCACCGTGAAGGGGCTCGCCGAGCGCGATGTGGAAAGCGATTACGCCGTCTGGCGCCTCAGTTTCCGCCGTGCCGACGACGACTTCGCCCGGGTACAGAGCAGCCTGTCCAGCGACCGCGAGAAAGTCATCACCCACATGCGCGGCCTGGGCTTCACCGACGACGAGATCGAGGTACGACCGATTCTGGTGGAAGACCGCTATGCGCGGGATTACGCGAGCAGCGATCAGCCCTTCCGCTTCAGCGGACAGGGTCAGGTGGTGATCAAGTCCGCACGTGTCGAAGTGGTCGAACAGGCCACCAACGGCGTCGACCCGCTGATCGAGGCTGGCGTGCAACTGAGCAGCGGCTACGACGGCACACTCGGCGGACCGGACTACCAGTTGCGCGGCTTCAACGAAATCAAGCCCGCCCTGCTGGCCGACGCCACCGCCAACGCCCGCGACCAGGCCCAGCGCTTTGCCGCCGACGCCGGCGCCGCACTGGGCAAACTGCGCAGCGCCAATCAGGGGGTGATCCAGGTCTTCGATTCCGACGGCAACGAACACAGCAGCGGCTCCACCCGCCAGAAACGGCTGCGCGTGGTCAGCACCTTCGTGTTCGACCTGCAGTAAGGCGCATTGCTCACCCAGGCCATGATGATTTGACCCGCATCAATCCAGGGCCATCGCCCATCGCCTAGAATCCGCCTCACGATGAGACGCAGCCTGTACCGCCTTCCCGCCTTCCGCCGCCTGGCCCTGAGCCTGGCGTGGCTGGCGCTGGTCGCGCAGGTCTGCATCGGACTGGTCAGCGCACAGCACCATGCGCAGATGCTCAACGCCGGCGAGCGCTGGATGAACATCTGCTCGCCCAACGGGCTGGATCGGGCCGATCTGCTCGCACTGCTGGCCGAGTTGGGCGAAGACGAGGACAGCCTCGTCGCCGAGGCCGCCCCGTGTGTCATCTGCGCGGTGGCCGCCCTGCCCGGGCTCGCCCCGCAAACGCACACTGCACTGTTTTCACCCCAGGACGCGCATCCCCTGCGCGCCGACTCATACCTTCCGGCGCGCCACACCGCAACGCGCCTGCTTCCCCCCAGCCGCGCCCCGCCACTGGCCTGAACCGCTCGCTCTTCACGACCCTGCCCTGCGGCAACCGCATGCCGCGTGGCAGATGAATCACACATACCTCTCCGAGACCGTACAGCACCGGGCCAGACCGGTGGGCTGCGGCTGCCGCTCACCCCTTGCGCGCAGCCATCGCTCACCGTCGGGCCGGCGCTGGCACGGCCTCGCACAGCGCAAAGGCCACGGCAATGAACAAGCATTCGAACAGCTCACACAATAACAACGCATACAGCACCCCCACCCGCAACAGCCGGAACACTTCGACACGCAGCCGGACGCGCAAGCCCTCTCCGCTCGCCTTCTCTCCGCTTGCGCTCTCCCTGCTGGCCCTGCCGCTTGCCGTCACGCCGGGCCAGGCAAGCGCCCAGCTCATCGAACTGGCGCCCACCGTGGTCACGGCCACCCCCACCAGTGAACCGCTCACCGTGGTCACCGATCCGCGCCAGGCACGCCAGCCGATTCCGGCCCATGACGGCGCCGACATTCTGAAAACCATTCCCGGCTTCAGCGTGATCCGCAAGGGCGGCACCGACGGCGATCCGGTGTTTCGTGGGATGGCCGGTTCGCGGCTGAACATCCTGCTCGATGGCGAACACATCCTGGGCGGCTGTGGCGGACGCATGGACCCCCCCACCGCCTATGTGTTTCCGGAATCCTACGACCGGATGACCGTGCTCAAAGGGCCGCAAAGCGTGCTGCACGGACCGGGCAACTCGGCCGGCACCGTGCTGTTCGAGCGCGACCGCACGCGACCGGAAGCGCCCACCACCACATTCAACGGCAGCCTGACCGGTGGCAGCTTCGGCCGCAACGACCAGGTCCTCGACGCCCGCCATGCCACGCCCGACTTCCAGTTGCGTGGCACGGCCACCCGCACCCAGGCGGACAACTACAAGGACGGCGACGGGCGCAAGGTGCACTCCGAATACGAACGCTGGAGCACCAACGCTGCGCTCGGCTGGACGCCCGATGCACATACCTGGCTGGAGCTGAGCCTGGCAGCCAGCGATGGCGAAGCCGCGTATGCAGACCGGGGCATGGACGGCACCCGCTTCAAGCGCGAGAACGTCGGCCTGAAATTCGAGAAGCGCGAAATCAGCCCGCTGGTCGAAAAGCTGGAAGCCCAGGCCTATCGCAACTACATCGACCATGTGATGGACAACTTCAGCCTGCGCACCCCGCCGGGCATGCGCATGCTCAACAACCCGGACCGCGAAACCGTCGGCGGGCGCCTGGCCGCACGCCTGCGCGTGGCCGAACTGACCCGGCTCGATGTGGGCGTCGATGTACAGCACAACGACCACACCCTGCGCAATGGCGTGGCCTATCGCAGCCAGCCGCGCATGGCCGATGCCGAATTCCGCAACCATGGCTTCTTTGGCGAGGTGCAGCACTTTCTGGGCGAACAGGACCGCCTCATCGCCGGGGTAAGGCTGGACCGCTGGCGCGCCCAGGACAAGCGCTCCGCCAGCCTGCAGGTGGGTGGCAGCCCCCTGTCCACAGCCCAGCGCAGCCGCAGCGACACGCTCACCAGTGGCTTTGCCCGCTGGGAACGCGACCTGAGCGAACAGACCGTCACCTATGTCGGGCTCGGGCATGTGGCGCGCTTTCCGGATTACTGGGAGCTGATTTCGCAGAACAAGCAAAGCCTGAACAGCAACAGCGCGTTCATGACTGCCCCGGAAAAGACCACCCAGCTCGACATCGGCCTGACCCACGATGCCGGTCGCTGGTCGTATGAAGTGTCGGCCTTCGCCTCGCAGATTGACGACTACATCCTCATCGACACCCGCACCCGCCCCGGTACCACCGTCGTGCGCAACATCGATGCCCGCACCTGGGGCCTGGAGCTGGGCAGCCGCTATCAGCTCAACGCCGAGTGGAACGCAGAAGCCACCCTGGCCTATGTGCGCGGCAGCAACCGCAGCGACAACACCGCACTGGCCCAGTTGCCGCCGCTCGAAGCCCGCCTGGGCCTGAACTGGTCGTCCGGTCCGTGGCGTGCCGGCAGCCTGCTGCGCCTGGTGGCGAAGCAGGACCGGGTCGATCCGGGCAAGGGCAACATCGTCGGTCAGGACATTGCCGAGAGCGGTGGCTTTGCGGTGTTCTCGCTGAATGCCGGGTACAAGGTCAACAAACGTGTCGAAGTCACGGCCGGCGTGGACAACCTGTTCGACCGCAGCTACGCCGAGCACATCTCCCGCAACGGCGCGAGTGTCGCCGGTTTCGAGCAGACCACCCGTGTCAATGAACCCGGCCGCAACCTGTGGGTGAAGGCTTCGGTCGCATTCGACTGAGCCTGCTGCGCCAGCCCTGCCTGTCCGGCCCCTGCATGCGCGGGTCCGGACAGCGGCGGCAGGCGGAATCAGTGATGAGGATGAGCAGCCCCACACGCCGGCTTCACGGGAACGTCGGAGTCGGAGCCGGAACCACTACCGCTTGAGGCCGCGAGCCCGGCCAACTCGTCCCGCGCCTGCCGGATCACACTGCTTGCCGCCGTCAGCGCCAGCACCGCGATGAGGCCGGCCACGATCAAATCGGGCCACGCCGTACCGCTGCCCATCACGCCCAGCGCAGCAAGCACAATCGCCACATTCACGATTGCGTCATTACGGCTGCACAACCACACCGAGCGCATGTTGGCATCGCCGTCACGGTAGCGGTACAGCATCCAGGCCACCGACAGATTGGCGCTCAGCGCCAGCAGCGCAATCGCCCCCATCGTGACCGGCTCGGGCGGCACGCCGCTCATGGCCGCCCACAGCGTCTTGCCGATGATGAACACCCCATACGCGCCCAGACTCAGCCCCTTCACCAGCGCCGCCCGGGCACGCCACATCAGCCCCATGGAAAGAACCGCCAGGGACAGGCCATAGTTGGCCGCATCCGCCGCAAAATCAATTGCATCGGCAAGCAGTGAAACCGAGCCGGAGTGCAGGCCACCGACGATCTCCACCACAAACATCAGCGCATTCACCCACAGGGCCACCCACAGCACCTTGCGATAACGCGGGCTCGCCGCACGCGCATCCGGCGCGCAACTGCCCGAACAGCAGGAAGACATGTTCGTTGCTCCGTTTTCGATATCTGCATTGAAAACCCTGGAGTCACTCCAGAGTCAACACCTATACTGAACCGGGCACAGCAGACGAGACACCGCACACAAAACACTGGGACCAGGACATCATGCGCATTGGAGCACTCGCCCAACGCAGCGGCGTAGACATCGACACCATCCGCTATTACGAGAAGGCCGGGCTGCTGCCCGCCCCGCCACGACAGGCCAATGGCTACCGGACCTACGGCCCGGCCCATCTTGAGCGGCTGGCCTTCGTGCGCCATTGCCGGGCGCTGGACATGCCGTTGGCCGACATTCAGACCCTGCTGAAGTTTGTCGAGACACCCGAAGCGGACTGCGGAAACATCAACGCCCTGATCGAGCAGCAACTGACCCAGGTGCGTGCGCGGCTGCGCAGCATGCAACGCCTGGAAAGACAACTCGTTGCCCTGCGTGCAAGCTGCGGCGAACACCACCCTGCACGCGCCTGCGGCATCCTCCACGAACTGGTCGCCGCCGCGCACGATGAAGCCTGTGTCTGCCACCAGTCGGAAGACTGAAGACTGAGTGGCCGGGCATGGCTCAGAACGCCATATGCCAAGGCAACTCACCCTGAATGAACAGACGCGCCTCTTCCGAGGCGGGTCGGGTGAAGAAGCGGCGGGTTGGAGTGTGCTCGCGCACCCGGCCGGCACTCATGAACACAATGTCGTCGCCCAGGCGGGTGGCCTGGCCCAAGTTGTGGGTGACCATCAGGATGCGTGTTCCATCGGTGCGGATCTGGCGGACGATGCGCTCCACTTCGGCGCTGGCTGACGGATCGAGACTGGCAGTGGGTTCATCGAGCAACAGCAGGCGGGGCTGAGCCAACCATGCACGTGCCAAGGCCAGACGCTGCTGTTCACCGCCGGACAGACGACGTGCACTGTCTTCGGCCCGCGCGCCCAACCCGACCCGTTCAAGCATGTCGGCTGCCCTTCGCCGCCGTTCTCGCCTGCCGATACCCTGCGCCTTGAGCGCCAGCGCAGCATTGTCCAGCACGCTGGCGCGCAGCATCATCGGATGCTGAAACACCATCATCACCGCCCGTTCCGGGCACGCTCCCTCACCCCACTCGAGCATCCCGCCCGTCGGTTGCAGCAGGCCACACAGACAGCGCAGCAGCAGGCTCTTGCCCGCGCCGTTGGGCCCGAGGATCAGCGTGATGCCCTCATCGCCCAATTCCAGATTCACGCCATCGAGCAACATCCGGCCGCCCTGGCGACCCGCCGCCTGATAGCGAAGGTCGCGGATGCGCAGCGGGAACATCGGCACGGAAGACATGCTCGCCAATTCGAGCCCCCTCAGCCAAAACGGCGCACTGCCCAGGCCCGCACTGCAAAGGCCAGTGCATTGAGCACCAGAATGATCAACACCAGCACCAACCCAAGCGCAATAGCCAGCGGCAGGTCGCCCTTGCTCGTCTCCAGCGCGATGGCCGTGGTCATCACCCGGGTGGCGCGGTCGATGTTGCCCCCCACGATCATCACCGCCCCCACCTCGCTCATTGCCCGGCCCAGCCCCGCAAGCACGGCCACCAGCAGGGAGTGGCGACAATCATGGAGTAGCGTGGTCACGCTCTGCCACCAGCTGAAGCGCATCATGCGCAACTCTTCGGCGTAGCGTTGCCAGGCATCATCGACAACCTGGCGGGCAATCGCCGCCATCAGCGGAATCACCAGCAGGGTCTGCGCAACCACCATCGCCGACGGGGTGTACAACAGCCCGAACCCACCGAGTGGCCCCGAGCGGGAGAGCAGCAAATAGACGACCACGCCCACCACCACCGAAGGCAAGCCCATCAGCGCATTCACCAGCACGCTCAGCACCTGCTGCCCGGGAAAGCGCCCCACGGCCAGCAGCGCCCCCAGCGGCAGGCCGATCAGCGTACCCAGCAACACCGCCGCCCCGCTCACCTGCAGGGACAGGATGACGATTTCCGCAACCCGGCCATCAAAGGTCGCAATCAGGGCAAAAGCTTCGCTGAAACTGGCATTGAAGGACATGCGCAAGAGGATAGCCACACTCGGGCCAGGGGGCTAGTGGCGGACCGGGGTGGCTGTACGAAAAGGTGGTCGGTCAGTTTATAATTATGAATTCAAAATCAAAAATACCAGAAAGCATGAGCATGATTGTCGCCAACACAACCCCCCAAGCCCTGCGTGCCACCGCCCGCACCCAGCCGTCCGGCCACGATGCGCCCATGACCCGTGGTGGCCCCTGGAAGGTAGCCGACGTTGAAGCCCTCTTCGCGCTGCCCTTCATGACCTTGATGTACCGTGCGCAGTCGGTGCACCGGGAACACTTCGACCCGAACGAGCTGCAGCTCTCCACCCTGCTGTCGATCAAGACCGGAGGCTGCGCGGAGGATTGCGGCTATTGTTCGCAGTCGGCCCACTTCGATACCGCCGTGAAGGCGGAGAAGCTGATGCCGGTGGAACAGGTGGTGGATGCCGCGCGGGCCGCGAAGGCCCAGGGTGCAAGCCGCTTCTGCATGGGGGCGGCATGGCGCAACCCCAAGCCCCGGGACATGGGAGCGCTAACCACGATGGTGCGTGAAGTGCGGGCGCTGGGCATGGAAACCTGCATGACACTGGGCATGCTCTCCGGCGAGCAGGCCCAGGCCCTGAAGGCGGCCGGGCTGGACTACTACAACCACAACCTGGATACGGCACCCGACTATTATGCGCAGGTGGTCACGACGCGGGACTATCAGGATCGCCTCGACACCCTGGGCCACGTCCGGCAGGCGGGCATCCATGTGTGCAGCGGCGGCATCATCGGCATGGGCGAATCACGCCCCCAACGGGCCGCACTGATCGCCGAACTGGCCAATCTCGACCCTTATCCCGAATCGGTCCCGATCAACCATCTGGTTCCGGTGGAGGGCACTCCGCTGGTCAACAGCCCGGCGCTGGACCCCTTCGAATTCGTCCGCACCATTGCGGTGGCCCGCATCACCATGCCACGCACCCGGGTGCGTCTGTCCGCCGGACGCGAAAACATGGACGACGCCCTGCAGGCCCTGTGCATTCTGGCCGGCGCCAATTCGATCTTCTATGGCGACCACCTGCTGACCACGCCCAACCCCGGCACCGGTCATGATCGCAAGCTGATCGAGCGGTTGGACCTGCACATCCAGGGCAGCCCACAACCCGAGGCGAACGCTCCAGTCAGCGCCCCTGCCGCGCGCTAACGCCGCTCCACCCCGAGCAACATCACCGCCGCAGCGGCAAGGAAGATCAGGCTGGGTGTCATGGCCGCCATCACCGGCGGCCAGGCATTGATCACCCCGAGGTTGGAGAACAGGCCGTTGAGCAGGTAAAAGCCCACGCCCAGCATGACCCCCATGAACACCTTCACGCTCACCCCGCCCATGCGGTCATGAGTGAAGGCAAACGGCAGTGCCAGCGCAATCATCACCAGCGAGGCAAAGGGATAGAACACCTTCTTCCAGAGCGCGATCTCGAAACGATCGGCATTCTGGCGGTTATCGCGCAGGTGCTTGATGTAAGCATACAGCGTGGTCACCTGCATGCGCTCCGGCGCGACCATCAGCACGCTGAGCACCTCCGGCGTCAGGTCCGAGCGCCAGCGCACCTCGGCCTCGTGGGTGAGTTGGGTTTCGCTGCCGGTAAAGCGGGTGCTGACCACATCGATGAGCCGCCACTCGCGTTGCTGGGCATCGTACTCCCCACGCACGGCCTGACTCAGCGAGGACAGCATGCGCTCATCGTCGAAGGTATAGATGCGGACCCGCTCCATGCTGCGATCGGGCAGCACCCGCATCACGTTGATGAAGCGCGCACCATCGCGCACCCACAGGCCGGAACGCAGTTGCTGCGATACGGCCGAGCCCGTCGCCGTGAGCTTCCACTGCTGGGCGGCCCGCTCCGCCGGAGGCGCCACATATTCGCCGAATGCAAAGGTCAGCACCACGAAAATCAGCCCGGTGCCGGCCAGCGTGCGCAACATGCGCGCGGTCGACATGCCCGAGGCCCGCATCACCGTGATCTCGGAATGGCGTGCCAGCGTAGTCAGCGCATACAGCGTGCCGATCAGGACGGTGATCGGAATCAGCTCATACACCCGCCCGGGCAGGATCAGCAGCACATACACCAGCGCATGGTGCAGTTCATAGCCATTGCGTCCGACGCCATCGAGTTCGTTGATGAAGTCGAAGAAGGCAAACAACCCGATGAAGGCCAGCGTGACCAGCGCGGTCGACACCACGATCTCACGCGCGAGGTAACGGGTGAGTACCGCACTCATCGACGACGCCTCCAGAACGGCACCAGCACCACCCGGCGATACACCATGAACACCAGCACCGCCGCCGCCAGCGCATGAGGCAGGATCACCGCAAGCGCGAAACCCATGCGCTCCTGGCCTACCCAGGCCTGGAACACACTCACCACATTGCTGTAGATCAGATAGGCCAGCACCGCCACGATCAGGTTGTTGCCCCGGCCGGCACGCGGATTCACATATGCCAGCGGCACCGCCAGCAAGGCCAGCAGCAGAAAGGTCAGCGGCATGCCGATGCGGCTGCTCAGCTCGCCCAGATGGCGCGGCGTGGGGTCGGACAACAGGTCCAGCGTCGGCACCGACTTGAGCTTGGTGAAGGTATCGACCGTTTTCGGCGCCTCCACCTGCACCGTGTAGCGCTCGAACTCCAGCACCCGAAAAGCCATGCTGCCAGCGGCCCCCTCGAAGCGCCGCCCGTCGCGGAGCACCGCATGGCGCGATCCGTTCTCGTCGGTGACGATCGCCCCTTCCGCCGCCACCACAATGTCGAGCAGCCCATCGGTTTCCGAAGCGACGAACACGTTGCGCAGCATCTCGTCCCCGCTCGCTCCGGTTTCCACGAAAAACACCCGGCCTGCCGAGGCCGACTCACGGAACACCCCCGGCGCCACGCGCGTGGTGTCGTCCCGGGTCTCCAGGCTGGCCTGGAATTCGGCGGTCTTCTGGTTGGCCCAGGGCGACAGGAACAGCGCGCCGAACGCGGCAATCAGCACGAAGGGCAAGGCAAAGCGCAGCACCGGCCCGAAAAAGCGCAGCAGGGACACACCGGAGGCCGCCCACACCACCATCTCGGAATCACGATAGGCGCGCGACAGCGACATCAGGATCGCGATGAACACCGACAGCGACAGCACCAGCGGCAACTGGGCCACCGCCCCCAGCCCGATCATGGACAGCACCGCATCGGCAGGCAGCCGGCCACCCGCCGCCTGCCCGAGCAGGCGGATGAGCACCGTGGTGATGAGGATCGCAAACAGCGCGACGAACACCCCGGAGGCGGATTGGGCAAACTCACGCCTCAGGGCGCGACTGAAGATCATTTTTTCTGAATGGGCAGACGGGCCGGCAGCGGCCACACAGCGGGTTTTGACGGCCTTGCCACGAACGGTCCATAATCGATCCGGTCTAGGCAAAGCATTGGCAAAAGGAATAAGCAATGGAATTTACCATAAAGAGCACCCGCCCGGAAAAGCTCAAGGCAGGCGTCATCGTGGCCGGTGTGTTCGCCGAAGGCAGGCTGTCGGCAGCGGCCAGCGCCCTGGATGCCGCCAGCGACGGACGGCTGAGTGCCGCCATCGCGCGGGGCGATCTCGAAGAGAAGGCCGGCGCGCTGCTGGTGCTGCACGACCTGCCGGGCGTCACCGCCCCGCGCGTGCTGCTGGTGAGCCTGGGCCCGCAGGACGCATTCAGCGAGAAGGCGTGGCGCGATGCCGTGAGTGCCGCCGCCCGCTGGCTGTCCGGCAGCGCAGCGCAGGACGCCGGCTTCACGCTGGCCAGCCTGGCCGTGCCCGGGCGTGACACCGCCTGGGCCTTCGCCCAGAGCGCCCGCCTGCTGCAGGATGCCACCTACCGTTACGACACCACCCGCAGCCGCAAGGACGACAAGGCCGCCCAGCGCGGCGCCCGCTCGATTGTGCTGCTCGCAGAAGACAAGCACGATGCGGCCCTGAAGCTCGCTGCCGAACGTGGCCAGGCCATTGCCGAAGGCATGGCGCTGAGCCGCGAACTGGCCAACCTGCCGGCCAACTTCTGCACCCCCACCCATCTGGCCGACACCGCGCTGAAGCTGGGCAAGCACTACAAGTTCAAGGTCGAGGTGCTGGAGCGCAAGGACGCCGAAAAACTCGGCATGGGCGCCTTCCTGGCAGTGGCGCGCGGCTCCCACCAGCCCCCCAAATTCATCGTCATGGAGTATCGCGGCGGCAAGGCGAAGGACAAGCCCGTGGTGCTGGTCGGCAAGGGCATCACCTTCGACACCGGTGGCATTTCGCTCAAGCCCGCGCCCGAGATGGACGAAATGAAGTACGACATGTGCGGAGCCGCCAGCGTGCTCGGCACCTTCCGCGCGATTGCCGAAATGCAGCTGCCGATCAACGTCGTGGGCCTGATCCCGGCCACCGAGAACATGCCCGGGGGCGGTGCCACCAAACCGGGAGACGTGGTCACCTCGATGAGCGGGCAGACCATCGAAATCCTCAACACCGATGCCGAAGGCCGGCTCATCCTGTGCGATGCGCTGACCTATGCGGAACGCTTCGACCCGGCCTGCGTGATCGACATCGCGACGCTGACCGGCGCCGTGATCATTGCCCTGGGCAAGATTCCCACCGGCCTGATGGCCAACGATGACGATCTGGCCCGCGAGCTGCTCGATTGTGGCAACCGCGCAGCAGACCGCGCCTGGCAGCTGCCCCTGTGGGACGACTATCAGGACCTCCTGAAGAGCAATTTTGCCGACATGGGCAACATCGGCGGCAAGACGGCCGGCTCGATCACCGCCGCCTGCTTCCTGTCGCGCTTCACCAAGGCCTACAAGTGGGCGCATCTGGACATTGCCGGAACCGCCTGGGTGTCTGGCGAAGCCAAGGGCGCCACCGGCCGGCCAGTGCCGCTGCTGTGCGAGTTCCTGATCGGCCGTGCCCGCTGAGCAGGCCAGCGGAGCCCGGCGGTGACACAGATCCGCTTCTACCACAACACGCCCGACCCGCTGGCACTGGCCTGCGAGCTGGTCGGGCGGGCGTACCACGGCGGGCGGCGGGTTGTCGTGCGCCTGGAGGACAACCGCGCCGCACAGGGTTTCGACCGCCTGCTGTGGACGCATGAGGCCGGCAGCTTCATCCCCCACGTTCCGGCCGACGACGCGCTGGCGCAGCGCACTCCGGTGCTGATCCTGGCAGCACCGGCCAACGCGCCCCCAGACCATGACGACATGCTGTTCAATCTCGCGCCCGACATTCCGGAAGAGTATGATCGCTTCCGCATGCTGGTCGAGATCATCGGCCGCAGCGAATCCGTCATCACCCCGGCCCGTCGGCGCTGGCAGCAGTACAAGGCTGCCGGTCATCCGCTGAAGGCCTTCGACTCAGTGCGCAGGGAGGCACTATGAGCCAGCACCCATCCCCCTTCGAACCCACCAACGACCCGCTGCGCGAGGCAGACGAACTCATCGACAAGGCCGACGCCCTGCTGCGGCGCCGGGGCGGCGAGCGGGAAACACTGCTGTCGGAAAACGCCGCAACCGAAATTCCGGTGCTCACCGAAGTCGTCAATGAATTCGACGTGATGCTCCCGCCCATCGACGCCGACCTGCTCGCCCCGACACCGAAGAGCAAGACCAAGGGCGCCCCGACCGCCCAGCTGGGCGACTCCAGCGAATCCATCGAGCTGGTCGAATACATGATCAGCATCGACACCGAGATTGCCCGCGAGATCGAAGCCTGGTTCGCCAGCGAACTGCCGCAGTTGGTATCCCGCGAGCTCGAACGCATGTCCGAACGGCTCCGTGAGGAAGTCATGGCCCATGTACGCGCCACCCTGCTGCCCACGCTTTCCGAGCACCTGTCCGAACGACTTTCGCAGATTCCCAGCATCAAGCGCTGAACCGACCCAACGCCGGGCCGCGAGTCACGAAGCCACGAATCGGGCCGGCAACCGACCTGAGGTCATCCGCTATAATTGCGGTTTTGCCTTCAAACCCTCAGGTACACCATGACACTGGCCAAGAGTTTTGAACCGGCGGCGATCGAAGCGCGCTGGTATCCGGAGTGGGAGTCGCGCGGCTACTTTGCCGCAGGTCTGGACAAGTCCAATCCGGACGACGCATTCTGCATCCTGATGCCACCGCCCAACGTCACCGGCACGCTGCACATGGGGCACGGCTTCAACCAGACCATCATGGACGGCCTCACCCGCTACCACCGCATGCTCGGCGTCAACACGCTGTGGCAACCGGGCACCGACCACGCCGGCATCGCCACGCAGATCGTCGTCGAACGCCAGCTCGATGCCCAGGGGGTCTCCCGCCACGACCTCGGTCGCGAGAAGTTTCTGGAGAAGGTGTGGGAGTGGAAGAACTTCTCCGGCGGCACCATCACCCGCCAGATGCGCCGCCTCGGCGCCTCGCCCGACTGGTCGCGCGAGCGCTTCACGATGGACGAAGGGTTGTCGAAAACCGTCACCGAAACCTTCGTGCGCCTGTACCGCGAGGGGCTGATTTACCGTGGCAAGCGTCTGGTGAACTGGGATCCCAAGCTGGGCACCGCCGTATCCGACCTCGAAGTGGTGTCCGAAGAAGAAGACGGCTTCCTGTGGCACATCCTCTACCCCTTCAGCGAAGGGCCGATCGACGGCCTGGAAGGGCTCACCGTGGCCACCACCCGCCCCGAGACCATGCTCGGCGACGTCGCGGTCATGGTCCACCCCGAGGACGAGCGCTACACCCACCTGATCGGCAAGACCGTGCGCCTGCCGCTGTGCAACCGCGACATTCCGATCATTTCCGATGAATATGTCGATCCCGCATTCGGCACTGGCTGCGTGAAAGTCACGCCGGCGCACGACTTCAACGACTACGCGGTGGGCCAGCGGCACAAGCTGCCGATGATCAGCATCCTGCGTCTGGACGCCCACATCAGCGACGAAGCCCCCGAAGCCTATCGCGGCCTCGACCGCTTCGTGGCCCGCGAAGTCATCGTGAAGGACCTCGAAGCCCTCGGCCTGCTGCGTGAAATCAAGCCACACAAGCTGATGGTGCCGCGCGGCGACCGCACCTCGGCGGTGATCGAGCCGATGCTCACCGACCAGTGGTTCGTGGCCATGACCCGCCCCGGCGCCAACGGCAAGAGCATCACCGAGCAGGCACTGGAGTGCGTGACATCGGGCGAGATCAAGTTCTACCCGGAAAACTGGGTGAACACCTACAACCAGTGGCTCAACAACATCCAGGACTGGTGCATCTCGCGCCAGCTGTGGTGGGGCCACCAGATTCCGGCCTGGTATGCCGACGAGGGCGACACCCCGCTGTACTGGGTAGCGCACGACGAGGACGAGGCACGCGCGCTGGCCGCCGCCGAGGGCTACACCGGGCGTCTGCGCCGCGACGAGGACGTGCTCGACACCTGGTATTCGTCCGCGCTGTGGCCGTTCTCGACGCTGGACTGGACCCCCGAATGGCCCGAGCAGTCCAACGACGCCATCGACCTGTACCTGCCTTCCTCCGTGCTGGTCACCGGCTTTGACATCATCTTCTTCTGGGTCGCGCGCATGGTCATGATGACCAAGCACATCACCGGCAAGATCCCGTTCAAGCACGTCTATGTGCACGGCCTGATCCGCGATGCCGAAGGCCAGAAGATGTCCAAGTCCAAGGGCAACGTGCTTGACCCGATCGACCTGATCGACGGCATCACGCTGGACGAACTGGTGCAAAAGCGCACCTTCGGGCTGATGAACCCGAAGGACGCACAGAAGATCGAGAAGAAAACGCGCAAGGAATTCCCCGACGGCATCCCCGCCTTCGGCACCGACGCACTGCGCTTCACCTTCGCCAGCCTGGCCAGCCCGGGCCGCGACATCAAGTTCGACCTGTCGCGCTGCGAAGGCTACCGCAACTTCTGCAACAAGCTGTGGAACGCCACCCGCTTTGTGCTGATGAACACCGAAGGGCAGGACTGCGGCCTGGACACACACGATGCCAGCCAGTGTGCTCCCGGCGGCTATCTGGACTTTTCCTTTGCCGACCGCTGGATCGTGTCGCGCCTGCAACGGGCCGAGCTCGAGATCGCAAAGCACTTCGAGGACTACCGCTTCGACCTGATCGCCAAGACGATCTATGAATTCGTGTGGGACGAGTATTGCGACTGGTATCTGGAACTGGCCAAAGTTCAGCTGCAAAACGGCAGCGAGGCCCAGCAACGCGCCACCCGGCGCACCCTGCTGCGCGTGCTTGAAACCGTGCTGCGCCTGGCCCATCCGCTGATTCCGTTCATCACCGAAGAGCTGTGGCAGACCGTCGCCCCGCTGGCCGGACGCAAGCAGTGCGACAGCATCATGAAGGCGCCCTATCCGCAGGCCGACCCGGCGCGCATCGATGAGGCCAGCGAAGCACGCATGGCCGAACTCAAAGCCATGATCCATGTGTGCCGCAACCTGCGCGGCGAGATGAACATCTCCCCGGCACAGCGGCTGCCGCTGGTGCTGGCCACCGACAAAACAGGCGACGCGGCCCAGCTGTCGGCCTGCGTACCCTATCTGGCCGGTCTGGCGAAGCTTTCGGACGTGGACATCGTCGACGACATCCCGGCCGACGCGCTGGCACCGGTCGCGGTGGTGGGCAGTCACCGGCTGATGCTGAAGGTCGAAATCGACGTGGCCGCCGAACGCGAACGCCTCACCAAAGAGATTGCCCGCCTGCAGGGCGAAATCGGCAAGGCGGCCGCCAAGCTCGGCAATCCGAGTTTTGTGGAGCGTGCGCCGGCCGCCGTGGTCGAACAGGAAAAGGGACGGCTGGCCGCCTTCGAAGAAAGCCTCGCCAAGCTCACGCCACAGCTCGAACGCCTCAACCGGGGTTAAACTGTGCGGATGCGCGGGGGGCACCAGCCTCCCGCCTCCGCCCACCCTTCAACTGCAGGCCCGACGATGATGCCCACCGCCTACGGCCCCTTGCAGCACGACAAACTGATTGGCGCACATGGCCGTGGGCTGCTGTGGCTGCTGCTCGCGGTGATGAGCCTGATCGTGGGCGCGGTGCTCGGACTCACCCTGAGCGACACAGCCCATGTCGCGCTCGCCCTGCTGCTCGCCCTGTGTGGTTTGCTGAGCAGCGTGCTGCTGGTGCCGCAGGCGCTGCGTTCGCTGCGTGCGCTGGACCTGATGATGAGCGGGGCACACGACGGCCTGTTCGAATGGAACCCGCGCAGCAAACGGCTCAAGGTCAGCCAGCGACTGCTGGCCATCCTCGGATACACCGAAGACTTCCTCACCAGCAGCGATGCCTGGCTGGAGATCGTGCACCCGGACGACCGCGAGAAGTACAACCGCAGCGTGTCGCGCCACCTGAAGGGCGAAACCGACCACTTCTACTGCGAATACCGGGTGCGCGGCAGCGACGGCCGTTACCGCTGGCTGGCCGCACGCGGGCTGGCGATCCGCAACCGGCGCGGCGTGGGCACGCTGATGGCCGGTTCGGTATCCGACATCACCGCCCGCGTGGAACACGAGGAGCGGGTGCGCGAGCTGGCACTCAACGACCAGCTCACCGGCCTGCCCAACCGGCGCAGCCTGATGGAGCGGTTGCCCGCCGTCCTCGCCGAGGCACGCCGTTCGGGTGAAATGGTGGCCGTGATCTTCATCGATCTGGACCGCTTCAAGCATGTCAATGACTCATACGGCCACCTTTTCGGCGATCTGCTGCTGGTCGAGATCGCCCGGCGCCTGCCGGTCGTGCTGCGCGCCTACGACACACTCATCCGACAGGGCGGCGACGAGCTCACCGTCCTGCTCTCCGGCCTGTCCGACCGGCAGGAAGCCTGCCATGTTGGCCAGCGCCTGCTGGAGTTGATCAACCAGCCACTCGACATCGAAGGCAAAACCTTGCGCATCAGCGCCAGCGTGGGCATTGCCCTGTTTCCGGAGGACGGCACCGATTCGGACACCCTGCTGCGCAGTGCCGATCTGGCGATGTATTCGGCCAAAGCGGCCGGCGGCAACCGCTTGAGCTTCTTCGAGTCGCGCATGCGCGAACAGATCGACCACCGGGTAGCGCTGGAAAACCGCCTTCAGAGCGCCATCGAACGTGGCGACCTGCTACTGCACTTTCAGCCACAGCGACGCTTTGCCGACGGCAGCCTGTGCGGAGCCGAGGCGCTGGTGCGCTGGCAGGATGGCGACCGGCTGGTGCGACCCGACCAGTTCATTCCGCTGGCCGAGGAAATCGGTCTGATCGAACCGCTTGGCCGACTGGTGATGGACAAGGCGCTGGCCCAGTTCGCCGAATGGCGCGAGCACCTGCCGCCCGACTTTGTCATGTCGATCAACCTTTCGCCCCGCCAGTTCCAGCTTGGCGACGTGCAGGCGGCCCTCATCGACTGCTGCCGCCGCCATGGCGTGCCTCACGAGCATGTCGGCCTGGAGGTGACCGAATCGGTGCTGCTGCACCCCGAAACCGGCGCCATTCGCACCCTCAACAGCCTGCATGCATCGGGTTTCCGGATTGCGCTGGACGACTTCGGCACCGGCTACTCTTCCCTCTCCTACCTGCAACTGCTGGACATCGACTGCCTCAAGATCGACAAGTCCTTCGTCGGCAACCTCGATCTCGGGCTTACCGCACGTGGCGCACGCAACGGTGCGGCCATCGTCAGCGCCATGATTGCGCTGGCTCACCGGCTGGGCTACGAGGTGGTCGCCGAAGGGGTGGAATCGGGCGACCAGCATGAATGGCTGAAGATGGTCGGCTGCGACCATTGCCAGGGCTATTTTTTCCACCCGCCCCTGTCTGCGCACGATTTTGAGCAGCGATTGCTGGCTACGATAATGAGCAGCACCGCCTGAGCCGGTTCGTGCCTCTGCCGATCCCAGCAAAAAGCCCCGCACCTTTCAAGCAGGCTGCGGGGCCGAACGTTGCGCAGGCAGGGTGCTGCTACCCTGCCCCTGCTGCTTACTTGCGACGCAGGTAAAATTCGAAAGCCTTGTCCGAGGTTTCACCCTGGCCGACCAACTCATTGCCGGTCTGCTTGGCAAAGGCCTGAAAATCCTTCACCGAACCCGGGTCGGTGGCCAGCACCCGCAGGGTTTGACCGGCATCCATCTCGGCCAGGGCCTTCTTCGCCCGCAGAATCGGCAAAGGACAGTTCAGTCCGCGCGCATCCACTTCCTTGTCAAAATTCATTCCCGAACACCCCGTGCACTGACAAACCGATAATTTTACTGCATTTTCGGGCTTAGACCGAAACCGCAAGGCAATCATTCGTGGGGGTGCAATCGAAACTGGTAGCTACGCCCTAGCCTTGACGCCCTGCCAATATACCGTCAAGTCTACCGTCAACAGTGACGGTATGGCATGCCTCTTGGTGCTACGGGTGACACAAGAAAAAACCCGCGAAGCCTTGAGCCACGCGGGTTTCTGAGTCTTCTTGCTACTTGGTGCTACGGGGTATTGGTGGGCCGAATGCGCCCGCGGCAACCGGAGAGCGGTGCAGCACCGCCCACCCGTTGCGCGAACCGCTCTTGTCCCCGCGTACCCGGAAGCGCACCAGCTTGCCTTCGGGCAGATCCAGCGGCTTCACCGGCTCCAGCCCGGCGGCATGGATCGCGGTGATGAAGTCGTGGTCAGTCATCGCGGGCCTCCACTCTTGCCCCCTTCCACCTTCGCCAGAGCGGCCATCAGGTGGAGATCGGTCGGTGATTGCCTGTCGAGCGCTTCGAGCCCTTCAGCCGCGCAGCGCTGCACGCTCTCCAGCAGCAGGCGGATTTGATCGGGGTCGAGCTGGCCGATGTCCACCAGCCCTCCGAGTGCCGAAGCGGCGGCGTCGATTGCCCGGATGGCGGATGTGAGTGCTTGGGTGTCCACGGTCAGGTCCTCCCCGGGGTGCTGAGTGCCCGCCAGGCATCTTGTTGGACTGGTGCATGGCCGGGTGTGGGCACATCGCCATCGGCCACCATCGCCAGGTATTCGCCCAGCGCCAGGGCGAAGCCGGCAGCGGCGGGTCCGGGTGGGGGCAGGGCATCGCGCACCAAGCGCGCAATGTGACCGATGTCGTGGTCCCCCTGACTCATGACCTGCATCCGCACGGTGTGCTGGATGAGCATCAGCAGCGCATGCCCGGCCAGGAAGCCGGGTTGCAGTTCGGTAGGGAGGCTGTCGGCTGCCCAGTTGGCAGCGGTGATTGCAGAGGCGCGCGGCATGGCTCAGGCCCTCCCCAGCGACAGACGGAAGGCGAGCACAGGCCCGACGAAGCGCCGCAGGGTGCGGTATGCGGTAAGACGATGGAATGCGGTGAAGGTGTGGGCAGGCGTGCCCGATGCGTGGTTACGCATGGCTGGTACTCCTTTGTCTGCGGTCTGAATCCCGCGCCCCGCTGCTAAACGGGGGTGGCGGGCGCGTGTCGGGTTAGCAGACGGGGACAAAGGAACCCGCGAGCCTTGCGGCTCCCCAACAGCGCCCACCATAGAAAAGGCAGCACATGCTGTGGATGTGGACGTAAAAAATCCGCCAGGGTGGCGGACTCGTCCGCCTTTGTCATCCGGGCTGCTAAACCCGTTGCCGGTTGTTTGCCGGCGGGGGAGATGATGCGCCGATGGGGTGGAGGGTGTCAAGCGGGTCATGCCGACACCCCGAGGGCTGCCAGGTGCCGGCGGATTGCGCCAACGTTCCAGCGCGTGCAGGCGGGGCCGGTCTTGATCGGCTTCGGCAGCCGGGCCAGCCGTACGTCGCGCCACACCGAAGACTCCGACCGCCCCAGGATCAGCGCGACATCCTTGACGGTGAGACTTAGTGCAGCGTCGGGAAGGCTTTCAAGTTTCGCCAGGGCGGCGGTGACGGTGGGTGATTGAGATTGCATCGTTCGCTCCTTGATGCGCCGACGTGCTCGGCGATGGAGCGACTATGGGACTAACTGGAGCGGGCCGAAACCTTTGTGCTGAGCAGAATGCGCATCCTGCTCAGCAGGCTTACGTTTTCTCCCATATGCGGCACCAGTCCTCGATCACCTTTTGAGAGGTGAGATGCTTGCATTCTTTGAGCATCTGTTTTGCAAATTCGGCCTTGCCTCGATATCTCGTCGGATTGCCTTGCCACTCGGCCCACTGTTCCTTGATGAGAGCTTTTTCTTGCTGCCGGGGATCGACCGCGTGCAAACCTCTAGCCCCGCGTGCCGCCTGATGTCGCCGTGTTTCGCTCAGCAGCTCAGCCCATGTTTCACGCAAGGCGGGCGCTTGCAGCAGCAGGTTTTGGAATCGCTCGTGCATCCGGATGGCTACACACAGTTGATCGACAATCAGTGCATGGTTGAACTCTTCATTCTCGATGCACCTTCGGCAGCCATCTAGCGCACTCACCGCCAGCAAGAGCAGCCCACCTGGGCCAAGCTGATTGCACTTGTCCAGGAATGCTTTGGATGCGTGTTCGAAGCCAGAGGGGATTACGAGCACGGCTTCTGAGTCGCCATCGCTCAGGCGATCAAACAACTCGCGCAAGATATTCCGTTGTATTTTTTCAATGCTGTCCCGAACGGCGTCTAACGTGATGCCTTCAGGTGCGGCGAGGCCAGACAAATCGTTCTCTATCCATTGCAGCTTTGCTTGAATAGCTGATAGCAATTTGCGCTCCTTCAATAGCACACCTTCAAGAATGGGTGCTGCCCCAGGCCGGTGAAGGTGTCCGGCTTTTCGATTGGCCGATCTAGTTTGACTGTGTCACAAATTCCGCCTAGCCCTCCCGCAGCACGGACAGCGTGGCAGTACTCGAGCGATCCGTGCGGCCAGCATCTGTCTGAGCGTGGCGATCGAGTCCGGAACGTGTCGT
>JBAYOV010000013.1:0-72253 GCA_041678045.1 Rhodocyclaceae bacterium | reverse complement strand
GCTGACAGGTGCGACAACCAAAACGCTCTGCGCTCCGACATGCTTCTGCTCCAGGGAAAAAGGAAACTGCAGCATGCACGGACCAACTCCACTTTGTAAGGATGGGGTTTGTGGAGCGCTTACGATTCAGATCGAGTTGCCCGAGGATATTTCCGCCAAGGACCGTCAGGGTATCCTGCGCTCGGTCGAGCGCTGCACGGTCAAAAAAGTGGTGCAGACCGGGCCGGAATTCGTGATTGAGGAAGTCGAGAACCTGGATGCCGATGCGCAAGCCTTGCTGACGCTGAATCCGGACGCCCAGGCCAGCACCTACATCCTGGGCAAGGATCTGCCACTCGAGCAGACCATCGCCAACATGTCGGGAGTGCTCGCGGACTTGGGCATCAAGATCGAGATCGCCTCGTGGCGCAATCTGGTGCCCAATGTCTGGTCGCTGCACATTCGCGACGCCCACTCACCAATGTGCTTCACGAATGGCAAGGGCGCGACCAAAGAAAGTGCCCTGGCGTCGGCGCTGGGCGAATATATCGAGCGCCTGAATTGCAACCATTTCTACAACGACCAGTTCTGGGGAGAAGACATCGCCCGCGCGGCGTTTGTACATTACCCGAATGAACGCTGGTTCAAACCGGGTCCGGACGATGCCCTGCCGGATGGCATTCTCGATGAATACTGCCTTGAAATTTACGACCCGGACGGCGAATTGCGTGGCTCGCACCTGTACGACACCAATTCCGGCAATGTGTCGCGCGGCATTTGTTCGCTGCCCTATGTGCGCCAGTCGGACGGGGCGGTGGTGTATTTCCCCTCCAACCTGATCGACAACCTGTATCTGAGCAATGGCATGAGTGCCGGCAACACGCTGGCCGAAGCGCAAGTGCAATGCCTGTCCGAGATCTTCGAGCGGGCGGTGAAGCGTGAAATTCTGGAAAGCGAAATCGCCCTGCCCGATGTGCCGTCCGAAGTGCTGGCGAAATACCCCGGCATTGTGGCCGGCATCGAGGCGCTGGAAGGCCAGGGCTTTCCGGTGCTGGTGAAAGATGCCTCGCTCGGCGGGGTGTTTCCGGTCATGTGCGTGACGCTGATGAACCCGCGCACCGGCGGCGTGTTTGCCTCCTTCGGGGCGCACCCGAGCCTTGAAGTGGCACTCGAGCGCAGCCTCACCGAATTGCTGCAGGGGCGCAGCTTTGAGGGTCTGAACGACTTGCCTCAACCCACTTTTGAAAGCGGTGCAGTCACCGAACCGAACAATTTCGTCGAACACTTCATCGACTCCAGCGGCGTGGTGTCGTGGCGCTTTTTCAGCGCCAGAGCCGATCACGCATTTGTCGAATGGGACTTCTCCGGCCAGGGCGAGAACTCCAACGCAGATGAGGCCGCCAGCCTGCTGGGCATCCTCCAGGACATGGGCAAGGAGGTGTACATGGCCGTGTACGACCAACTCGGCGCCATCGCCTGCCGCATTCTGGTGCCGGGGTATTCCGAAATCTATCCGGTCGAGGACCTGATCTGGGACAACACCAACAAGGCGCTGGCTTTCCGGGAAGACATCCTGAACCTGCACCGCCTCGACGATGCCGCACTGGACAGTTTGCTGGCGCGCCTGGAGGCCAGCGAACTCGATGACTACACCGACATCATCACCCTGATCGGCATCGAGTTCGACGAAAACACGGCATGGGGCCAACTCACCATCCTGGAGTTGAAGCTACTGATCAACCTTGCCTTGCGCCAGTTCGAATCCGCAAAGGAACGGGTCGAAACCTTCCTGCAGTACAACGAGAACACCGTCGACCGCGTACTCTTTTACCAAGCCCTGAATGTGGTGCTGGAAGTTGTGCTGGACGACGAGCTGGAACTGGCCGACTACGAGGCCAACTTCCGCCGCATGTTCGGCAACCCGCGCATGGATGCGGTGCTGGGCTCGGTGGACGGCAGCGTGCGCTTCTACGGCCTGACGCCCACGAGCATGAAGCTCGAAGGCCTCGACCGCCACCAACGCCTGATCGACAGCTACCGCAAACTGCACACGGCACGCGCCAGGGCGGCGAGCTGACGCTCTCGCCCCTGCCGGATTCGGGTGATCGGCAGGGGGGCATGCATTATTTACCCGACCCTTAAAAAGGCAATTTCAGGCAAATTCCGGCGGTGGCCCCAGACTTTTTGTCCAAGGGTCATTGACCGACGGGCGACCAAAGACAATCACATCCTGATGGTCGGCCCAAAAACGCTCACCATAAAAGAAAATTCGCACATCGGGAAGAGACTCAACAATCTTGATCAAAACATTCGGTCGTACAAGCGAAACTCCGTAACTTCCGGCAATATAATCATGGGATTCCGACTCTGCATAGTCCGAATAACCATATCCTGACGAGCGATACTGATCCATGATGTTTCTCCATCTTTTTCCACCTATATAGGGAGAATAATTATCATGAACATACTCAGACCATCGCCCATGTGAGGTCGCAATGATGATCCCCGTCGGGCTAAGGAACTTGCACAGATGTGCCATCCATTTTTCAGTCAGTTCTTTTGACGTGTGAGTAAATAACGACCCCACCCAAATAATGTCGTATTTTTCCTCAAAGTCGACACTGGTCAGGTCCTCTTTCGAAAAAATGGGACGAGCGCCGAACTGCGCTGCACAAAATTCAACCCCTTCCCGGTCAACATCGCACGCACTTATTTCAGCGTCCGGAAACAACTGAACCAGATGACGCAAAACCCGACCATGCCCGCACGGCATGTCAAGGACTTTTTTCACCGACTGCACCTGCGTTGCAAGCAACGCAGCAACGATGACCTCAACAGCACTTCTCCCAATTTCAAAGTAAACCTCATTGGCCATTGTTTCGCTAGGAGAAACCGTTTTATCGACATTGGACATGTCGTAATTTTGATAAAGTCTTTGAACAGACTTAAAGTTGTACATGAAACCTTCCTGGTAAATAAAAATAACCAAGCACCAAGCGACTCTCAGGGAATGAATCAAGATTTCCGTTCGATTCGTACATCATTATCGCTCAAGGCGCGTCAAAATGAAAAATACATGACGTCGCACGGAACCGGAAACGCCCCCAAAACAAAAAGGCTTTCTTCATTAAATCAGAAGGATGCAGTTTCACCCCCATGGCAAACCGATCTGCCTTGTCATCGCCGGGACAGACGCATAACATGTCAGGCCAATCTTGCCAGTCCGGTCACCCATCAGAAAGGAGTCAGCATGAACGATCCAGCCTTTGACGAAGCCTCGAGCCTGCAGGCCCGGCTTGACGAACTCAGGCAGGAGCACCGTGACCTGGACGGGGCCATCGAGCAACTGAGCACGCAGGAAGTCTGCGACGAACTGATGGTTCGCCGGTTGAAGAAACGCAAGCTGATGCTCAAGGATCGCATCGCCCTGCTCGAACGGGCGCTGGAACCGGACGAGTTTGCCTGATTCCTCGCCGCATCCTGACCCACCACAACAACAGACCACGGATCCCCATGGCCGATACCACCCCCTTCAGGAACGAGACACTGGCCCTGCACGCAGGCCAATCGCCCGACGGCGACTTCGGCGCACGCGCCACCCCCATCTACTTCACCACCAGCCATGTCTTCCAGGACGCTGCGCATGCGGCGGCGCTGTTCAACCTGGAAACTCCGGGCCATGTCTATGCCCGCATTTCCAACCCCACCAACGCCGTGCTCGAAGAGCGCATTGCCGCCCTTGACGAAGGCGTGGGGGCGCTGGCCGTGGCCAGCGGGCAGGCGGCCCTGCATCTGGCCATCGGCACGCTGATGGGCGCAGGCGGCCACATCGTCGCCTCACGCTCGCTGTACGGCGGCTCGCACAACCTGCTGAGCTACACCCTGCCCCGCTTCGGCATCCAGACCACTTTTGTCGACACCCGCGACGCCGACGCCTGGCGCCGTGCCATCCGCCCGGAAACCCGTTTGCTGTTTGCCGAATCCATCGGCAACCCGGCGCTGGACGTGCTCGACATTCCCACTGTCGCAAACATTGCCCACGACCACCGCCTGCCCCTGCTGGTGGATGCCACCCTGCTCACCCCCTGCCTGCAAAAGCCCATCGAACTGGGGGCCGATCTGGTGATGCACTCGGCCACCAAGTTTCTTGGCGGTCATGGCGTCGCGGTAGGCGGCCTGCTGGTCGACGGCGGACGCTTCGACTGGGCGGCCTCCGGCCTGTTTCCCACCCTCACCGAAGCGTACGACGGTTTTCACGGCATGAACTTTGTCGATGAATCCACGGTGGCGGCCTTCATCCTGCGCGCACGACGCGAAGGCCTGCGCGATTTCGGTGCCTGCCTGTCGCCAATGAACGCGTTCCAGATCCTGCAGGGCATGGAAACCCTGCCGCTGCGCATGCGGGCCCACGTTGCCAATGCGCAGACCGTCGCCGCCCATCTCGAAGCCCACCCGCTGGTGCTGAAGGTGGCCTATCCGGGGCTGGAAAGCCATCCCGACCATGCCCTGGCGCAAACGCTGCTGCCGCACGGCGCAGGCGCAGTCCTGTCCTTCGAGCTGAAGGGCGGGCGCGAAGCGGGCGCTGCCTTCATGGGCGCGTTGCGTCTGTTCTCCCATCTGGCGAATGTGGGCGATGCCAAGTCACTGGTGATCCACCCTGCCAGCACCACCCATTTGCGCATGTCGACCACCGATCTGGCCGCAGCCGGCATTGGGGAAGGCACGATAAGGTTGTCGGTCGGCCTGGAAAACGCCTCCGACCTGATTGAAGACCTCGACCGCGGCCTGCATGCGGTCGCACGACTGTTGAAAAGGTGAGGCGCATGGACTGTATCGTTGCCAACCAGCCGGTTCATCTGTACACCGGCGGCCGCTCTCCGCAGGCCAACCAACCCTGCGTGCTGCTGCTGCACGGAGCCGGTCACGACCATGGTGTGTGGAACTTCCAGGCGCGCCAACTCGCCCACCATGGCTTTTCGGTGCTGGCGCCCGACCTGCCCGGCCATGGCCGCTCGGGCGGCACGCCGCTGCCCGGCATCGAAGCGCTGGCCGACTGGTGCGGGCACCTGCTCGATACCCTGGAGGTGTCCGAAGCAAGCGTGGTCGGTCACAGCATGGGCTCGCTGATCGCGCTGCAGTTGGCGGCCACCGCCCCCGGGCGTGTCTCCCGGCTGGCGCTGGTCGGCAGCGTGATTCCGATGCCGGTGGCCCCCGCCTTGCTCGACGCCGCCGCACAACGGCGTGAGCGGGCGCACAGCATGATCAACCAGTGGTCGTTTGCCCCGTCGGCACAACTGGGCCGCAGCGCCCTGCCCGGCATGCGCCTGACCGTGATCAACCGCAGGCTGATGGAGCGCCAGGCCGAGGGCTGCCTGGCAACCGATCTGGGCGCCTGCAATGCCTACACCGGCGGAGAGGCCGCCGCCGCAGCGGTGCGTTGCCCCACCCTGCTGGTGTGTGGCGAGCGCGACCTGATGACGCCGCCGAAGGCCACCCGCCCGCTGCAGGCGGCCCTGAGCGCGGTGCCCGGTGGGGTGCAGGTGGTGCAACTGCCCGGTTCCGGGCACGCAATGATGAGCGAAGCCCCCGAAGCGCTCGGCCAGGCGCTGCGCACCTTCCTGGCCACACGCTGATTCCGCAGACCACGCACCACGCCACTGCCCACAGCCCCGTACCCCGGTCAACCCAGCGTCAATAACAGGGGCTGGTGGTCGCTGGCGGCGGTGTGCGGATTGCAGCTCAGTGCCCGTACACGCGGGCGCAACGCCTCCGACACCCAAAAGTAGTCGCAACAATAGGGACGATCCGGCCACTCGGCGCCATTCAGGCCAACCGTCGCCGGATGCGGCCCATCGTGCAGCACGCGCCAGGCATCGCGCCAGCGAGCCTGTGGCACGGTCATCGCCTCGCCCATCAGACGGTAGGCCGGCGAATCCGGCTCGCAGTTGAAGTCACCGCACACCACCGCCTCCAGTGGCCGGGGGCGCGGCGCGAACACCGGGTTGTCTTCCTTGCCATTTGCCGGGTGCAACAGGTTGTCGGCCACCTCCAGCTGCAGCGCGCGCAGGGCTGCCACCTGCGCCTCACGCTGGCGGGGCGAGTAATACTCCAGATGCGTGGTCAGCACGCGCAGCGGGCCGCTGTCGGCAAGCACCACCACCTCGGTGCACGCGCGCGGCATGCCCGGCACGCCCGGATCGGCCGGACAGGGTAGCAGATGGTGAAACACCTGATCCACCGGCAGACTGCTCAGGACAAGATTTCCGAAACGCGCCCGTCCACCATCCTCGCACAAACGATCCACGGCCGCTCCGAAAAAGGCCCGGTGCTGCGGGAAGGCCTCTGCCAACCGGGCCACCTGATCGCCCACTGCGCCCCCCTTCAGCCCCTCAACCCCCTGCGCCACCTCCTGCAGGCAGATCACCTCCACGGCCCCCATGCCGCGCACCGTATCGATGATGCGCGACAGCCTCACCTCACCATCCGCCCCTCGCCCCCACTGAATATTCCAGGAAAGAATATTGACTGCTGTTTTATTTCGCATCACACCACCCCACTTCCGCCGTCACCCCTTCCACAAATTTCATTCCGAATGGCTTTACCGCCCACCGGCCATGACTTCGCGCGGACTTTAGGCGTGCGTGAAGTATAGGCACATCCACACCCGAATCGCCGATAATGGACACAGCGTGCGGCGTTCATCGTTCATCGCCCGCCCTCACCCACCCGACCGCGCAGGACACATCGCCATGCACTCAGCACAGGAACTGGTCAGTCACATCGAATCGCTTGCCTCGCTGCCTTCGGTCTATCTGCGCATTCAGGAAGCGCTGGACAAGGAAGACTGTTCGATGCCCGAAGTGGCGGCCATCATCGCCACCGACCCGGCCCTTACCACGCGCCTGCTCAGGGTGGTCAACAGCGCCCTGTATGGCTACGGCGGGCGGATCGATTCGGTCAACCGCGCCGTGACCATCCTGGGGCTACAAAATGTGCACGATCTGGTACTGGCCATGTCGGTCGGCAACGCCTTCAGCAACGTTCAGCCACAGCACCTGGACATGCGCCGCTTCTGGCGTTGCAGCGTGATGTGCGGGCTGGCGGCGCGCGAGATCGGCCGGCGCATCGAGTCGCCCAACCCGGAACGCCTGCTGATTCTTGGCCTGCTTGCCGACATTGGCCATCTGGTGATGTACCAGACCGTGCCCGATCTGGCCTTGAATGCGCAGGTCGAGGCGGACGCCGGGCGGCCGTTGCACCTGTGCGAACGCCAGATCGTGGGTTGCGACCATGCCGAAATCGGCGCCACCCTGATGGAGCACTGGCGCCTGCCAAGCTGCTTTGCGCAAATCGTCGGTGCCCAGATCGATCCGCGCATGGGCGGTCACTGCGTGGCGGAAGCCACAGTGCTCAATCTGGCCATGCATGTGGTGTCAGCCGACCGGCACAACGAAGACAACCCGCAAGCGGCCGCCCGGGTAGACCCGGTGGTGTGGTCCGAACTGGGCCTGCAACCCGATGTATTTGGCGAGTTGCGCGCACTGGCCGAACTCGATCTGGTCAGCTATGTCGCGCTGCTCTTTCCGGATGGGCTGTGAGCCATACCCCCCAGCCGTATTATTGGGAGAGAAGAAGTGGGCAGCAAAGTCTCCGTTGAGCGGTTTCTCGATCTTCATCAATTACCCCGCACGCAACCATGGTAGACGAGACCAATTCATCAACCCAACGAGCCCCACCATGACGAGCAGGATCGGAAAAACGGCGTACAGATTGACTGTTTGCCAGCCTAGCGCATTGACCATCGTACCGGAGAGTAAGGTCGCAGCTGTAACTCCCAAGAAGACGAACGTATCGTTCAGTGCCTGAACGCGGGCAGCCTCCTCCTTGCGACAGTTTTCGGCCAGCAGGACCGTGGCACCGACGTAGAGAAAATTCCAGCCAACCCCCAACAGAATCAACGCAGCCTCAAAGTGAACCAACTCGACTCCAATCTGACTGACTGCAATACTCCCAAGGTTCAAAAAACAGCCCAATAGCATGACCGGCATGGTGCCGATTCTCTGAATGAGTGATCCAGTGAAAAATGAAGGGGCAAACATGGCGAGCACATGCCATTGAATAACCGAGGCGGTCTGAGCGAAGTCGAGCTGTGCGCACATCATCGCTAGAGGTGTGGCGGTCATCAGGAGATTCATCACAGCATAGCCAACGACACCTGCAAAAATAGCCATGGCCAACTTGGGATGACGGGCAATCTCCGACCATGATCGCCTCGCTTGCTTGTCTTCCGCTCTTACCAGCGGGGGCAAGCTGAGACCCAGCGCGAAAAGGGCGCCCAGTAACGCCACACCCGTCAATGAAAGAAAACTGGCATAAAATGCCGGCTCAAGCGCGTCCTTCGTCCACCGAGCGAGCATCGGACCGGCCACCGCGGCAAGGAGTCCGCCTGTCAGCGTCCAAGAGATAGCCAGGCTTTTTCTTTCCGAGGCCACCGAGTCGACAGCCGCAAACCGGTAGTATTGTCCGACCGCACCAAAGGTGCCGATCAAGAACCCCGCTGCTGCGAACAGAGAAAAACTTCCGATCTGCACGCCGAAAGCAGCGCATATCGAACCCGCTGCACCAACCAGAGCTCCGCTACAGAAAACCAAGCGGCGCCCAAATCGTTCCATGAGCCTGGCCACCGGATAGAGCATCACCATGGTCCCTAGGTATTGGATAGCCAGTGGCACGGTAGCTAAATCCAGCGACGAGAGTTGAGCCCCTACCAGGGCCGACGATGAGAGCACGAGACTGATCGTGGTCATCATCGCCGCCTGGGAGAGCGCCAGAAGAAAGATGTTGCGGTTCATACGCCGGGCTTTGACGGTTCGTAAAATTGCGTCAGCCCCTTCTGATCGATGACGCGGGTGAAGGACGGATTGCCAATCACGGTTATCTCGTGACGGATTTCCATCCGTTCGGTGCCATCATTGTTGCCCGGCAGTAGGACCGCAATTCCATGGTACGGGAGGAGACGGGAGCCCAACTTGTACTCCGGATACAGACGAAGACCCAAGACGGGGATTTTCTTTGCATGGATCGTAGCCCGAATGGCGTTCGGAAAATGGCGTTTCTCCCAGTTCGTATCAGCAGCAGCCGCCTTCAACGCTCGGTACTCAGCCAGCGCCAGAGTGGCACTGTCATCAAGGTGAGCCAGGGAAATGCCGGAATCGGAACAGAAAATGGCCGCCAACTGCTCGTAGGAGAATCCCATTCTCCGGGAATTGAGCGTGGTACGCATGCTGGCATGCCAGCGTTGGTATTCATCGGCGGGCAAATCATGCGACAGCGGATCAGTCAGGAACTTGGCGCGCCAAATTTCGAATCGTTCGTGGAATAATTGGTTGTAGTTGGAAAGATAGTCGGAAATATCATGAATCTTGATGGTATCCGCTATCTGCAAGTCTTCGGTCCGCTGACGCAGTTGAACCAGATAGTTCTGTGCCTCTACTGACGTAACCCCCAGTGGCAGCGCATAGAACGTGCTGTCGCTGATTACATGGAAAACGGCTCCCGGTGGGTAGATGCTCGCAATTTGTCGGGCAATATTGTCCATGTGGAGCAGCGATACATCATCTGCCGTGGTCACCTCGGTAGGTTGTACCCGCTTGGTTGGATTACTAATTACGCAGAACGCGAGGATCAGAACCTCGATTGAGGCACCTTTTTCGCAAGCTTCCGTGACTATCTGACACCACTGATCGGATTCGCGAAACTTCTTTCTTGAATTGAATTGAAAGGCGTTGTGGTTCAGTAGTTCGATGATCCGTGATGGGAGATCGAGTGTTTTGGTTCGCTCCAAGAAAGCATCCATGTCAAAGTGGGGTGAAATGCCGAGGCGCCGAATTCGTGCATCGTCACTGGGGACGTAGATACGCTGTGGCTGCCACTGCGAACGAGGATCACTCTTCGGCCAGACAAATTCCTGCCCGATTTGGGACCGAGAAATGATCTCTCCACTCAACCCTACTGGAAGCTGTTCGTTGGCAACGGATACAGGCGCAGACAGCGGTTCGGACATCAACATGGTTTCCTCCTTGCGTTGTGAGTGGTTGCCATTGACATGTTGCATGCATGGTTTAGAGTAATAAAGACATAGTTCCCTCCTTTTCTGCCATGGCACGCAAACTGGTTCTCGTCGTATTCCCTGATTTTCAATTGTTGGATGTAGCCGGCCCGATCGCAGCTTTCGAGATGGCTAACCGGATGAAGCCGAAAACGTATGAACTGACGTTGGCCAGCCAGGAGGGTAGTACGGTGGAAAGTTCGGCCGGTACCATGCTGCTCACCACGTCGTTCGCCCAAGTGTTCGATGCGGATACCGTGATTGCCGTCGGTGGTGAGGGTGTCATTGAGGCTACGGCCTCGGTAGAGATGCTTACCTTCATCCGCGATCTTTCGCAGAAGGCGCGGCGAGTGGCGAGCGTGTGTTCAGGGGCCTACCTGCTCGCCTCAGCCGGGTTGCTCAATGGACGGAGGGCGACAACGCACTGGCGGCGTAGTGCCGACTTCAAGCGTCGTTTTCCCGACGTTTCCCTCGATGAGGACCGTATCTATGTCAATGACGGTAATCTATGGACCTCGGCGGGAATCAGTGCAGGCATTGATCTTTCCTTAGCACTGATTGCCGATGATCTTGGAGAGCAGATCGCTCGTCACGTTGCCCGCCAACTTGTGGTCTATTACCGTCGCCCTGGCGGGCAATCCCAGTATTCCGCGTTGTTGGAAATGGACATGGGAGATGGTCGCTTCGCTGGCTTACTCGATTACATTCGAAGCAATCTGGAAAAACGGCTCTCGGTCTGCGATCTTGCGGATCAAGCGTGCATGAGTCCAAGACATTTCGCCCGATGCTTCTCTTCAGAGATCGGGACAACTCCGGCACGGGCCGTTGAGATGCTAAGGGTCGAGGCTGCAAGCGCCGCATTGGAAAGCGGCAACAGCTCGGTACAGGTTGTGGCGCGCCAATGTGGCTTCACGGACGTAGAGCGAATGCGGCGTGCATTTATCCGCCTAAAAGGGGTTCCTCCTTCGGCCGTTAAACGCCATTTCCGATAACACTTTACAATTTTCTCGGCCCCTTACCTACCGCGCTTCGTTTGCCGCCTGGCTCGCTCGGCTTCGCCGATCCGAGACCACGGAGAGGTCAGATTATTAACCCGGCCCCTGACGCCACTGCCAACCGTTCGGCTGAACCTGTCGAAGCTCAGTCCCGGCAGGCCCTTCGACAAGCTCAGGGCGAGCGGAAACAGCATGCTCAAGGGCGGGGTAATAACTCAGTAGCCGGGTAATGACTCAGTAGCCGGCTCAGCCCCGCTGCAGGCTGCGCCAGCAGGCCGGATCGGGTTGGGCGAGCAGCGTGCGGGTGAAGGTGGTGGCGGCGTCCAGTGCGTCGCTGGCGGTGGCCGACAGCCCCTCCCCGAGTTCGAAGCGGCTGGCACGCACACCCAGCACAAAGGCTGCGGGCCGGTGCGGCAAGCCCAGTCGCGCCATCACCCCGAGTACCTTTTCCGGGCGCAGCGCGTGGGAGAAGGCAGCGTCCATGGGTTGAGGGGCGATTTCCGCAAAGCGGAAACTGTCTGTCAGCCCCACTTGCGCATCGATGAACAGGGCCAGCGCGGCACGTTCCAGATCCAGCGCATGCTCGACCTGCAGCTGAAAATCAACCAGCAGCTCGACCCGCTCCGGAAGGTCGGGCGCCAGCCGCCCGGCCAGCAAGGGGCCGAGCGCATCGTCGCCCCGCGAGGGGTTGCCGATGGCCATCACCAGCAGATGAAGCGGCCTTTCCGGCGTATCGGAATCGGAATCGGAATCGGAAACAGCGCATCCAGCCGCCGGGTCCAGACGGTCCATACAGTCCATACGCTCAGGCACCGGAGTGCAGCGATTCAAGCAGCGTGCCATCGGGCGCCTGCAGCTCGACCGCCAGCGGCATCTGCCCCAGGGCATGCGTGGCACAGGACAGGCAGGGGTCGAAGGCGCGAATCGCCACCTCGATGTGATTGAGCAAGCCCTCGGTGAGCTTGCGACCGCTCAGGTAACGGCGCGCCACCGCACGAATCGCGGTGTTCATGGCCTGGTTGTTGTGCGTGGTGGAGACGATCAGGTTGCACATGCTCACCAGATCGTTCTCATCCACCTGATAGTGGTGGATGAGGGTGCCGCGCGGGGCCTCGATGACGCCCACCCCCTCCCGGCGATGGCTGCCCGTGGCCACCAGATCGCCCGCCAGCAGTTCCGGGTCGTCCAGCAGGTCGCGCACCACTTCGGCGGCATGCAGCATCTCGATCATGCGCGTCCAGTGGTAGGCCAGCGTCTCGTGCACCGGCTCGCCGCCGCCCTCGGCAATGAAAGCACGGCGCTCGGCCTCGGCCAGGGGCGAAGGAATGAAGTCGCAATTCTGCACCCGGGCGAGCGGCCCGACCTTGTACCAGCCCGTCTCCGGGTCGCTGTCGCGCATGTACGGGAACTTCATGTAGCTCCACGGACGCACCTGCTCGCTGATCACGTTCATGTATTCCTGGTCGGGCACGCCATCGAGCAGGATGTTGCCGTTCGCATCGCGGAAGCGCAGCTGGCCGTCGTACAGGTCCATCGCCCCGTCGGCACGCACGATGCTCATCATGCGCGAGCGGAACAGGCCAAAATCCCGGTAATCGGGCGCCATGCCCTGATGCAGCCGGCGCGCCAGCGCCACCGCCTCCCACGACCAGCTCACCATCTGGTCGGCCTGCGCGCGCAGGCGGTCACGATCCTCGCGCGCCAGATGGCGGTTCATGCCCCCCGGAATCGCCCCGGTGCCATGAATCCGCTTGCCCGCCGTGGCCTCGATGATCTGCTGGCCGAACTTGCGCAACAACACCCCCTGACGGGCCACCTCGGGATATTCGGCCGCCACGCCCACGATGTTGCGCCGTGCCACCTCGGAATCGAAACCGAACAGCAGGTCGGGCGAAGACAGGTGGAAGAAATGCAGCGCATGCGATTGCAGGATCTGCCCGTAGTGCATCAGCCGGCGCATCTTCACGGCGCTCACCGGCACCTGCGCGGCGCCCACCACATGGTCGAGCGCCTTCGCCGCCGCCAGATGGTGGCTGACCGGGCAGATGCCGCACAGCCGCTGCACCATCACCGGCACTTCCCAATAGGGGCGCCCCTGAATGAAGACTTCGAAGCCACGAAACTCCACGATATGCAGCCGCGCCTCGCGTACCTCGTCATGCTCGTCGAGCAGCAGGGTCACCTTGCCATGCCCTTCGACCCGCGATACCGGATCGATCACGACTTTCTTCAGGTTCTCGCGATTGCTCGCGGTTTCCAGTGCGTCACTCATGCACAGACCTCGTTGCTCAGTCGAAATGCAGCAGGCCCTGCGGCAGGCGCGGCGTACGGCCGGCCAGCAGGTCGCTGAGAAATTTCCAGATCGCCTCGCCCGAGGGCGGGCAGCCCGGAATGAAGTAATCCACCCGCACGATCTCGTGAATCGGGTGCACCTTGTCAAGCAGCAGCGGCAGATCGGGGTCGTTCGGCACGCACGGGTCGGTCAGCCCCTCCCGGAACTGGTACACTTCGCGCAAACAGGCTTCCAGGTCGAGATGGTTGCGCTGCGCCGGCAGGCCGCCATTCACCGCGCAGGCACCCACCGCAATCAGGGTCTTGCAGTTGCGCCGGAACTCGCGCAGCACATGCACGTTCTCGGCGTTGCACACGCCCCCCTCGATCAGCCCGATGTCGCACGGGCCGCAGTGCTTGATGTCGGTCAGCGGGGAGCGGTCAAACTCGACCAGCCCGGCCAGCTCGAAGAAATGTTCGTCAATGTCCAGAAAGGACATGTGGCAGCCAAAACAGCCGGCCAGCGAAGTGGTGGCGATGCGCAGACGGGGTTTGCTCATTTGCTCACCTTTTCGCGTGCCCCGGCCATGGCCACCTGGCTGATCGGGTGTTCGTCATACTGGCGGCTGCCGATGGGGACGGCAAACCCCACCCGCTTGTGCAGGATCACCCCCACAGGGCAGATGTTCGCCGCCACATCGTCGGCGCTGAAGTCGGTATCCGCCAGCCGGCCCGACTGCGCATTCACCACCAGATGCTTGTGGATGCCGCGCTCGGTGAGGGCAAACACGCTCTTGCCGTCCTTGTCGCGGCTGGCGCGCACGCACAGCTCGCAGAAGATGCAGCGGTTGAAATCGAGCAGCACATCGCGGTGCGATGCATCCACCGGACGGACGGGAAAGAAGTGGTTGAAGCGGGTGCTGGTCATCTCCAGCTCATACGCCAGCGCCTGCAACTGGCAGTTGCCGCTCTTCTCGCACGAAGGACAGAAGTGGTTGCCCTCCACGAACAGCATCTGCAACAGCGCGCGCCGCTCGGCGTTGATCTCGGGCGTGTTGCTCTCCACCTCCATGCCCTCCTTCACCGGCATGGCACAGGACGACACATGCCGGCCGGCCACCTTCACGATGCACAGCTTGCACGAACCATGCGGCGGAAAATCCGGATGCCAGCACAGATGCGGAATGTAATGCCCGGCCGCGCGGGCGGCCTGGAGGATGGTCTGGCCGTCCTCGAAGGCGACGGGCTGTCCATCGAACAGAAACTGCTTGCTCATCGCGAAGTCTCCTGATGCAGGTCGAGGTGGGCGGCATCGTCGTCGCGACCGGTGATCGCACGCGCCCGGGCCAGTGCCGCATCCAGATCGAAGGCGGGCTCGAAATCCAGCGATTCGAGCCGCCGTTCATAGGACGGCCGGAACTTGACAAGGGAATCATTCACCGGATTCGGTGCCGCCGATCCCAGCCCGCAGTGGCTGGCATTGCGCAGCAGGCGCACCACCCATTCGATGTCGGCCAGATCGGGCTTGGCCCCGTGGCCGCTCGCCAGCTTGTCCATGTAGCCCTTCAGCAGGTTGGTGCCCACCCGGCACGGCGTGCAAAAGCCGCAGCTCTCGTGCGCAAAGAAGTCGACGAAGTTGTGCGCCACCTCGAAGGCATCGCGGCTGGAGTCGAACACCATGAAGGCGCCGGCCGTGGGCACGTCCTCGAAAGCAATCCGGCGGTGGAACTCATACCCCGACAACATGATGCCCGAGGCGCCGCCCACCTGCACGGCCTGGGTATCGCTCGCGCCGCAGTCCTCCAGCACCTGGCTCACCGTGACCCCGAAGGGGTATTCATAAATGCCCGGCCGCGCACAGTCGCCCGACACCGACAGCAGCTTGGTGCCGGTGGATTGCTGGGTGCCCATGGCTGCAAACGTCTCGCCCCCCTGACGGGCGATCAGCACCGTCTTGGCGAGTGTTTCCACGTTATTCACCACGGTCGGGCGCCCCAGATAACCCTGTGTCACCGGGAAAGGCGGACGGATGCGCGGCGTGCCGCGCTTGCCCTCCAGCGATTCGAGCAAGGCGGTTTCCTCGCCGCACACATAGGCCCCCGCCCCGAGATGGATCTCGATGTCGAAGTCGAAGCCCTGCTCGCCCAAAATGGCCTGCCCGAGCAGCCCTGCCGTGCGCCGGCGCGCCAGCGCCCCCTCCAGTTGCGGCAGCAGATAGCGATATTCGCCGCGCAGATAGATGAACCCCTGCCGCGCGCCCACCGCCCAGGCGCACAGGGTCATGCCCTCGATCACCTTCTCGGCGTGACTGGTGAGCAACACCCTGTCCTTGAAGGTGCCCGGTTCGCCCTCATCGGCGTTGCACACCACCACCTTGTCCTCGCCCGGCGCATCGCGGCAGGCCTGCCACTTCACCGCCGTGGTGAATCCCGCCCCGCCCCGTCCGCGCAGGTTGGCGCTGCGCACTTCGTTCAACCAGGCCTGCGCGCCCATGCGAATCGCGGCCAGCAGGGCATCGCCATGCGGCTGCGCGGCATTGAGCAGCGCATCGCTGCGCTGCACATTGTCCTCGACCGCAAAGAAGGCCACCGGCCATGACTCCATGGGCACCTGGCGACGCACCAGCTCGGCAATCTCGTTGACCCGGCGATGATCGAGCCGGGTGACCGGCCAGCCATTCACCAGCATGGCCGGCCCCTGATCGCACATGCCGGTACAGGAGGTGGTGTCCACGCTCACCAGACCGTCTTCCGACAGCTTGCCGCGCTCCACCCACAGCTTGCTGCACAGACTGTCCATGAGGGCCGGAGCACCCAGCATGCGGTCGGTGATGTTGTCGGAAAACAGAATGCGGTAACGCCCCACCGGAGCGGTGTGCAGGAAGCTGTAGAAGCCAGCCACGCCTTCCACCCTGGCGCGCGGCACGGCGAGCAGCCGGGCAATCTCGCTGAGGCTGTCCGCAGGCAGGTAACCGAGTGCATCCTGCACCCCGATCAATATCTGCAACAGCCGCGATGCGTCGCGCCGGTGGCGCTCGACCACCTCCGCAACCCGTGCTTTCATGTCTGTCATTGGACGCCCCTCGATGCGGTCAGGGCTTTCATTCTATACCCACCGCGCGGCGCCACCATGACATACGTCATGCCTCCTGCACCCGCAGCGCCGCCAGCAGCGGGCGCGCAGGGCGCATGCGCTATCATTCGGGGCTGTCATGCCAACCACCGGAGCCGCCCATGCCCCGCTTCAGCGCCAATCTGAGCATGCTGTTTACCGAATACGACTTTCCCGACCGCTTTGCCGCTGCGGCGGCGGCCGGCTTTCAGGCGGTGGAGTGCCAGTTTCCCTACGACTGGCCGGCCGACATCCTGGCCGAGCGGCTCAGGCGTGCCGGGCTGACCATGGTGCTGCACAACCTGCCGGCCGGAGACTGGGCCGGCGGTGAGCGGGGCATCGCCTGCCACCCCGACCGTGTGGACGAATTCCAGGCGGGCGTGGAGCGCGCCCTGGCCTGGGCCGTCACGCTGGGCTGCCCGCAGCTCAACTGCCTGGCCGGCATACAGCCGCCCGGCGTGAGCGACGCGCTGGCCCACGCCACCTTCGTGCACAACCTGCGCCATGCCGCGCAACGCCTCGCCACGGCCGGCCTGCGCCTGCTGATCGAACCGATCAACACCCGCGACATTCCCGGCTTCTTTCTCAACCGCAGCGCACAAGCCGCCGCCGTGCTCGACGCAGTGGGGGCGGACAACCTGTTCATCCAGTACGACGTGTATCACGCACAGCGCATGGAAGGCGAGCTGGCGGCCACGCTGGCCCGCCTCCTGCCGCGCATCGGGCATGTGCAGATCGCCGACAACCCCGGCCGGCACGAACCCGGCAGCGGTGAAATCCACTATGCCTGGCTGCTGCGCGAACTGGACCGGCTGGAATACAGCGGCTGGGTGGGCTGCGAATACGTGCCCGCCGGCAACACGGTGGACGGCCTCATCTGGCGGCAACGGCTCGGTTTCGACACCTGAGACCCGGCACCTGCCCGCCCCCGCCGTCCGCCTCCCTTCATTCCCTTCACAGCATCAGGAGACACACATGCGTCGCAAGCGTCAGGCCCGAGTCCTCGCCACCCTGGGGCCCGCCAGCTCCACCCCCGAGCGCATCCAGACCCTCTTCGCCAGCGGAGCGGACGTGTTCCGGCTCAATTTCAGCCATGGCAGCCATGAGGATCACGCCGAGCGCGTGCGCACCATCCGCGACATCGAACAGCGCACCGGACGCCCGGTCGGCATCCTGCTCGACCTGCAAGGGCCCAAGCTGCGCGTCGGCCGTTTTGCCGAAGGGCGCATCGAGCTGCAGGCCGGCGAGCCGTTTCGCCTCGATCTGGACGACACCCCGGGCGACCGGCGGCGCGCACCGCTGCCCCACCCCGAGATTTTTGCAGCCCTGCATGCCGGCACCGAACTGTTGCTCGACGACGGCAAGATGCGCCTGCAAGTCGAGTCCTGCGCCCCCGATCACGCCGAAACCCGGGTCATCGTGGGAGGGGCGCTGTCCGACCGCAAGGGCGTGAACGTGCCCGGCGTGGTGCTGCCCATCTCCCCGCTCACCGAAAAGGATCTGGCCGATCTGGCGTTCGGCCTTGAGCTGGGCGTGGACTGGGTGGCGCTGTCCTTCGTGCAACGTCCCTCCGATCTGGTCGAGGCACGCGAGCTGATCGGCGGCCGCGCCTGGCTGATGGCCAAGCTGGAAAAACCGGCCGCCATCGACGAGCTCGATGCCATCGTCGCCGAAGCCGACGGCATCATGGTGGCCCGTGGCGACCTGGGCGTCGAGCTGCCCCCGCAGCAGGTGCCGGTGCTGCAGCGGCGCATCATCCGCGCCGCCCGCAAGGCCGGAAAACCCGTGGTGGTCGCCACCCAGATGCTCGAATCCATGATCAACGCCCCGATTCCCACCCGCGCCGAAGCCTCCGACGTGGCCACCGCCATCTACGAAGGGGCCGATGCCGTGATGCTGTCGGCCGAATCGGCCTCCGGCCAGTATCCGGTGGAAGCGGTCACCATCATGGACCGCATCATCCGCGAAGTGGAAGCCGACCCCGCCTGGCATGAAAACCTCGACGCCACTCATGTGCCCGCCGAGTCGAACACCCCCGACGCCATCTGTTGTGCGCTGCGGCAGGTCACCCGCCTGCTCTCGCCGGTGGCCACCGTGGCCTATACCTCCTCCGGCTTCACCGCGCTGCGCGCCTCGCGCGAACGCCCCGCCACCCCCATCCTGGCCATGACCCCGCAACTGGACGCGGCCCGCCGGCTGGCGCTCGTATGGGGGGTGCATGCAGTACCGTTCGAGGAAATCCACGACCTCAACGAAATGGTCAGCCATGCAGTGCATGGCGTGGTTGCCGGCGACTTTGCCCGCGCCGGCGACGACATCGTGGTCATCGCCGGCATCCCCTTCGGCCACAGCGGCACCACCAACCTGCTGCATGTGACCCGCATCCCGGGGTAAGGCCCCCACCCCTCGCCCGCAACCCACAACCCGCTGCGCCACCGGGGCGCAGCCCCCTCCCCTTTTTTCATCCAGGAACGTCCGCATGGCCCTCAAGGCAACCATTTACAAGGCAGAACTGCAGATTGCCGACATGGACCGCAATTACTACGCCACCCATAACCTGACACTCGCCCGCCATCCGTCGGAAACCGACGAGCGCATGATGGTGCGCATGCTGGCCTTTGCGCTGTTTGCCGACGAGGGCTTGGGCTTCGGCAAGGGCTTGTGCGTGGATGACGAACCGGACCTGTGGCTGCGCGACCTGACCGGAGACATCCTGCACTGGCTGGATGTCGGGCAACCGGACGAAAAGTGGATCCGCAAGGCCTGCGGGCGGGCGCGGCGGGTCACGCTGATCAACTATGGCCGCACGGCAGACATCTGGTGGCAAGGCACACGCGACAAGCTCGCCCGCCAGGACAAGCTCACGGTGCTCAGACTCCCCCCCGAGGCCGCCCCCGCCCTGGCCCGCCTCACCGAACGCAGCATGCGCCTGCAATTCACCATTCAGGAAGGTCAGGTATGGGTCACCGACGGACGCGAAACCGTGCAGGTTGAGCCGGAACATCTACGCTGCGCTTAGCGCATCGACCGCCCGGGGACGAATGCTCAGACCCCCTCGACCTCCATCCCGTGCTCGGCCAGCCAGGTCTTGCGGCGGGCGTAATCATCCTGCGCGGCCTTCTTGCGCGGGCTCCAGATGTCGCGGTGGCTCCGCAGCTCGTCCACCAGCAGGTCGACCAGTTCCACCGTCACGTCCTTCAGGCGCAGCAGCTGGCCGGCTGCGGCGCGGCGCCGGCACAGGCCACCTCCAGCACGCTGCGCAGGAAGGGCGCGTAATGCGCCGGCAGGTCCGCCGTGGCAGCCGGGTGATCGCGGCCACCGCCTCGGCCAGACGTTCGTCGTCCAGCCAGGGCGCGCCGTCACGCAGGTTGATGGCCCGCAGTCGCTCGCGCAGCACTGCCTCCTGCACCACCTCGGCGAAGCTGCCGCGCCCGGTCACGGCCGGGTCGTCGATGCTGCCCTCGACATGCGTCCAGCCCAGGCCCTGCAGTTGGGCGATGAAGGGTTTCTCGACGTCTTGCAGTTCCCAGCCCATCCACTACTCCATCCTGATCGGATGGCGAACATCCGATGGCATCCATGCTCACCCGTTACGCAAGCCACATGCGGCCCGCAACTCACGTCCAGTCCGGCAGCTCCAGCAGCAGGTAGCGCGGCTTGCCCTTGCCGACACGGGTTTCCATCACGCGGATGGTCACTGGTTGCTGCACGTGACGGTTGATCTCTTCGATACCCTGCACCGCAGCCGCGACCTTGCCACTAATGAACTCCTTCTGCCCATCCGGGAGGAATTCGAAGGCACGGCGGTTCGGCAATGCCCCCAGGAACTTACCCACCAAGGTGCGTTCCTCTTCCTGAAGATTGTCCTGGCTCAGGCGCTCCAGGCTGCTGCGAACCTGACTCACGTTGCTGAAGCGGACGCTCCGTTCGTTCCATTGCAGCGTGCAGACAGCATCGCTGTCGGCCAGCACCTGCAGAAAGCCACGCACCTTTTCCAGGGCTCGCGGATCGGTTTCGGATACCGCATCGGCCAGCTCATCGTCATTGCCCAGCGTGCTGCTCAGCAATATCTGGGTGCGCTCCAACGCCTGCGCCACCTGACTGGCTTGCTCCAGAGGCAGCTGACTGCCGCGGAACTCCTCCAGCTCGAAGCCGAACGAGCCCAGCGCGGTATTGGTGATCAGCAGCTGATACTGCTCGCGGTTGGGAATCGGGCCGCTGGCAGCCAAAGGCGCGACCAGCGAAGCAGCCAGGGAGGCGACAGCCTCGGTGAAGCTGCTGACGGCGCGCATGCCGAAGTCGGCAAAGATGCCATGGCTGCCAACCACGGGGCGACCGTTGAAGGTCAGCCGCGCACGTGCCGGCTCCTGCTCGTCTATTTGTGCGTCTTGTATGGTTGCCTCGATTTGGGAAAGACGATCCTCCAGGCTGAAGCGGTCGATGACATCCTCTTCCGGAGTGTCGGCCAACAGCGCGCGCACGGTTTCCCGCTCGCTGAGCAAGTGCAGGTAATCAGTGCGATTCATGCGAACTCTCCTTGCTGCTGCAGCCAACCTAGAGCATCGGCATCCTGCCCGGGAGCCAAGTCGACCTGTACGAAGCCCTTCCAAGCCTGGTTACGCCGATGTGACCACATGCTGTACCAGTAGGCGCTTTCGGTAACCAAACGCTCGGAACTCTTCCCCAAATGAACAAGATAGCCGTCCACAGAGAAGCGCTCCTTGACGGTAGGCTGCCGGAACAGCTCAGGATTGCGCAGCAAGAGTTCCTGCTGGCTCACGCCCTCTGGAACACGGAAAAAGGAAACCACGTCGATATCTCGCGGAGGGCGTTGCTCGAGCAGTTCGACATGCTCGAAAAAGCTGCCATCCAGCCACTGGAAACCACTGACCACTCCCACATCATGCAGTGCCTGCCGGTATGCCAAAAATCCGAGCAAAATAGCCTGACGCTCCGGACTAGAGGAAAAGCGCCGCACCACATCGAGCAACGACACAGGGTAAGGCGAACGCTTGCTGCTGGCAGGCGCCTCGGCATCGATAGGTGGCAACAGTCCCAGCGCATTCCAGGCCGGGATGGCGACGGTGGTCATTGGCTACGTCCTTGTGACTGAAGGGGACGGATCATAAACAAGCCTATTGTCCCATATAGGCCCATAACGGCCCATAACGCTATCCGTTATTAACCCGGCCCTTGAGCATGCTGTCTCCGCTCGCCCTGAGCTTGTCGAAGGGCGCTGCCGGGACTGGGCTTCGACAGGCTCAGCCCGAACGGTTGGCAGTGACTTTAAGGGCCGGGTTAATAAACCGCTCACAGGCCATGGTACCCAAGGTGTAGTTGGTTTTCAGGCAGACCAGCGCCTCGATCAGCTCCCGGTCGGGGAGCTTCTTCAGGTCGCTCTTGAATTCGACGGTGAGGGTTTCGCGGGGCGGCAGGCGCTGGGGCATATCAGGCTCCCGTTTGTCCAACAGACTGTTGGACAATTTGTGCAAGGGGTGCTTGCACAAATCATGACAATGTCTCCAGCAGCGGGGTGTAGAACTCGCCGCCCTTCTTGCCGGCGGAGTCGGCGAACTCGGCGATCAGGTACTCGTAGGCGGCGCCGAGCAGGTCGGGGAACTCGAAGTTGGCGTTGCGCAGATTGATCTCGGCGAAGTGGCTGATCAACTGGCGCAGCTTGAGGTCGGGGATCTTGCCCTGGCCGACCTTGCGGGTGAAGTCGATGTGTTCCAGCACGCCGGCCAGGCTGCTGTTGCTGGCCTCGATACCGCTCAGCGCCTTGTTCAGCCAGTCGCCGACGTTTTGGTGGGCATGATCGAGCAGATGGTCGAAACGCGAATGCGGCGGCACCCAGAAGTGGCCGTCGCGGCTGTACCAGCGCGGGTTGTCGGCGGACAGCTCGGCTTCGGCCTGGGTCTTGCCGGCGTCCAGCGCCTGCTGGATCACCTCGGCACGACGCTCCTCGAAGACGTCGGAGCAGCGTTTGAGGAACAGCATGCCGAAGATGTATTCCTTGAATTCCGAGGCGTCCATCTTGCCGCGCAGGATGTCGGCCGCCTTGAACAGATGGCGTTCGAGTTGCGGAAGGGTGAGGGGCATGCAGCGGGGTCCTGTATCTGTGGCCTGATGGGCAGGCGGTGGCATCCATGAGTGGGGATGACGGGAAAGCGGCATTTTACCGAAACGCCCTGAAAAAACGTTTATCCACACCCCCAAGCACCAGCAAACACGCCGTTTCCAAGCACTTTTCAACAGGTTTTCCACATACTACATATAGTGGTCAAAAAACACTTGCGCTACTGTAAAAACTGTTATCTTATTGTTTTATAACAATTTTATTTTTTTGATTTTCCCTGAATTAAACGCTATTCTTCGGCCAACAAAAACGTAAGCACCCCCCCAACGGAGGCCGTTGTCCGATCATGAGCAACAAGACCCAATCCAAAGCCCGTCACGACGCCAGCACCCTTGCGCCGCAGGAGATCTGCGCCGAAGTCCTGATTGAAAAATATGCCAAGGGCGACGAACAGAGCATCGCCGAAGTGCGCGGCCGTGTCGCCCGCGCCCTCGCCGCCGTCGAAGCCGAAGACAAGCGCGCCCACTGGGAAGCGCGCTTCCTTGAAGCGCAGGAAATGGGCTTCGTGCCCGCCGGGCGCATCAACAGCGCCGCCGGCACCAACCTGCAGGCCACCCTGATCAACTGCTTCGTGCAGCCGGTGGGCGACTCGGTGACCGAGTCGGTGGATGGCCGTCCCGGCATCTACACCGCCCTGGCCCAGGCCGCCGAAACCATGCGCCGTGGTGGCGGGGTGGGCTATGACTTCTCCAGCATTCGTCCGAAAGGCGCCATGGTGAAGGGCACTCAGTCCAACGCCTCCGGGCCGGTGTCCTACATGCGCGTGTTCGACCGCTCCTGCGAAACCGTGGAGTCCGCCGGCGCCCGTCGCGGTGCCCAGATGGGCGTGTTGCGCTGCGATCACCCGGACATCGAGGAATTCATCCACGCCAAGGATCATGGCGACCTGACCAACTTCAACATCTCGGTGGGCGTGACCGATGCCTTCATGAAGGCAGTGGAAACCGACAGCTTCGTGGAACTCACCCACAAGGCCGAACCCATCGACGAACTCAAGCAGGCCGGGGCCTACCAGCTCGACGACGGCCTGTGGGTGTATCGCAAGGTGCGCGCACGCGAACTGTGGGATCAGGTCATGCGCTCGACCTACGACCACGCCGAACCGGGCATCCTGTTCCTGGATCGCATGAACCAGGACAACAACCTGTACTACTGCGAGACCATCGAGGCCACCAACCCCTGCGCCGAACAGCCCCTGCCGCCGTACGGCTGCTGCTGCCTGGGGTCGGCCAACCTGACGCCGTTCGTGCGCAACCCCTTCACCGACAAGGCCGAGTTCGATTTCGAAGGCTTCGGCAAGGTCATCGATGTCGCCATCCGCATGCTCGACAACGTGCTCGACGTGACCCACTGGCCGCTGTCCGAGCAGCAGGCCGAAGCCCGGTCCAAGCGCCGTGTCGGCCTCGGGTTCACCGGTCTGGGCGACACGCTGATCATGCTGCAGCTGCGCTATGACACCCCCGAAGCGCGCGCCATGGCCACCCGCATTTCCGAGTTCATGCGCAACCGCGCCTATCTGGCCTCGGTGAATCTGGCCACCGAACGCGGCGCCTTCCCGCTGTTCAACGCCGACATGTACCTGTCGGGCGGCAACTTCGCCTCGCGCCTGCCGGCCGACGTGAAGGACAAGATCCGCAAGCACGGCCTGCGCAACTCGCACCTGCTGTCGATCGCCCCCACCGGCACCATTTCGCTGGCCTTTGCCGACAACGCCTCCAACGGCATCGAACCGCCCTTCTCCTACACCTACACCCGGCGCAAGCGCATGGCCGACGGCACCTTCAAGGAGTACGCGGTCGAGGACTACGCCTGGCGCCTGTACCGTCACCTCGGTGGCGATGTGAACAAGCTGCCGCCCTACTTCGTCACCGCACTGGAAATCTCCGCCCAGGCGCACAAGGACATGGTCGCCGCCGTCGCCCCCTATGTGGACACCTCCATTTCCAAAACGGTGAACGTGCCGGGCGACTACCCCTACGCCGACTTCGAAGATCTCTACCTCACCGCCTGGAAGGCGGGCCTGAAGGGGCTGGCCACTTACCGCCCGAACAGCGTGCTCGGCTCGGTGCTGTCGGTCACCCCCAGCACCGAACAGAAGCAGCCGCAGGACGTGGAACTGTCCGACCCCAACCGCCGCCTGTCGATCAAGAACCTGCCCGCCCCGGTGCTCTCCAGCCTGCGCTGGCCGGGCCGGCCCGAGCTGCCCGACGGCAACATGGCCTGGACGTACATGCTCGACACCCCGCAGGGCGACTTTGCCCTGTTCATCGGCCATGTCGACACCCAGCCGGTCAGCGTGAACGGCTTCCCCTTCGAAGTGTGGGTGAATGGCGCCAACCAGCCGCGCGGCCTGGGTGCCGTGGCCAAGACCCTGTCCATGGACATGCGCGCCAACGACCGGGGCTGGCTGGCCCTCAAGCTCGACATCCTGGCCCGCACCATCGGCGAAAAGTCGTTCGAAATGGCGTTCCCGCCGTATGGCGAAAAGCGTATGTTCCCGGGCGCCGTGTCGGCCTTTGCCCAGGTGGTGCGCTACCGCTGCGAACATCTCGGCGCACTGGACAACGACGGCACGGCCACCCCGGTGCTCGACTCGCTGTTCAGCCAGCAGGAGCCGAAAACCGGCACCGACGGCACGCTGTCATGGACGGTGGACATCACCAATCCATCCACCGGCGAGGATTTCGTGCTCGGCCTGAAGGAAATCACCCTGCCCGACGGCGTCACCCGTCCGTACTCGGTGTGGCTGTCCGGCAACTACCCGCGCGCACTCGACGGCCTGACCCGCATCCTGTCGCTCGACATGCGGGTCATGGACCCTGCCTGGATCGGCATGAAGCTGCGCAAGCTGCTCAACTACCCCGAGCCCCTGGGCGATTTCATGGCCTTCGTGCCCGGCACCCGTCGCCAGCAGAACTACCCCAGCACGGTGGCCTACATGGCGCAGCTCATGATTCATCGCTACGCCATGCTTGGCGTGCTCGACGAGAAAGGCTACCCCACCCGTGAAATGGGCATCCTCGAAGCCCCGCACAGCGACAGCGACCCCGAAGTCATGCAGGGTTCGCTGTGCAGCGAATGCGGCAACCACTCGGTGATCCGCAAGGACGGCTGCGACTTCTGCACCGCCTGCGGCGCAGTCGGCACCTGCGGCTGAGGTGCCCCCTCACCGCCCCAGCACCCTGATCCCGATCCGCCCTATCTGGCCGCTTTCGTCGATCACGCTCAGCTGGTGTTCGCCGGGGCGGTCGAGGGTCAGCGCGAGGGGGGTTTCGCCCTGGCTGCTGCCGATGGGTTCGCCGCCCAGGAACCAGCGTCGCAGCCCTGCTCCGCCGGTGGCGCTGAGGTTGAGGGCAAGCGGGCCTTGGCGGCCGCCGACCAGGCGCACGATGTCGCCATCGCGCAGGCCAACGATCTGCAAGGGTGCGCTGGCTCGTGGGTCGGGGGGCGGTGGACAGGTCGAGGATCGGGGCGGGAGCCGCTGGGCGCGCTGCTCACGCGCGGGGAGCCAGGCCTCCAGCGCCGCCGGCCACAGAAGCAACTCGGTACGGTGTGCATTGGCGCAGTCGGGCGCCACCCACTGTCCCTCGCTGTCAAGCCAATGCACCAGGCGCTGCGCGCCGCCGCTCGGGTGGTCGAGCAAGGGCAGCGTGGGGGGCACAATGCCATCGAGCACCCACGCCTGACACAGCTGGCGACAGTCGGGATGGGCTGCGGACAGCGTCTGACCGCCTGGCCAGCAGATGTCGCGCACGGCCACCGCAGCCGGTGCGGCCTCATGCCAGTCGGGCGCACCGCCGCGCACCAGTTCATGCACCTGAAACAACAACGGAGCGGCCGAGCCAACCCCGAACTGCGCCGCCACCGGCGTGCCGTCGGGACGCCCGATCCAGACACCGATCAGGTAACGCGGCCCAACCCCGATGGCCCACGCATCGCGAAAACCGTAGCTGGTGCCGGTCTTCCAGGCCAGCGTGGAATGCGCAGCGGCATCCATCGCCAGCGGCTGGCCGGAGGCGCGCCGCCCGAGCAGGGTCTGGCGGACGATCCAGGCCGCGCCCTCCGACATTAAACGGCGCTCGACCAGGGGCGCATCGTCGAACCAGCGCAGGCGCGCGCTGCGCCCACCGCGCGCAAAGGCGCGATAGCCGGCCAGCAGGTCTTCCAGGCGCGTGCCGACACCGCCCAGGATGACCGCCAGACTGGGCGCGACGTGGGGGGGCAGCACCAGCGGAACCCCCGCCTGCGTCAACTCCGCCTGAAAGCGACGTGCACCATACGCCTCCAGCAATTGCACTGCCGGCAGGTTGAGCGAACGTGCAAGGGCCTCGGCGGCCGACACCGGACCGGAAAAACCGCTCGCAAAGTTGCCGGGACGATACGTGGCATGCACCCGTGGCACGTCCTGCAGCAAGGACTCCGAATGAATCAGGCCGGCATCCAGCGCCAGACCGGTGAGGAAGGGTTTGAGGGTGGAGCCGGGAGAGCGCACCGCACGCACCATGTCGACATGGCCGAAGCGTTGCTCATTGTCAAAGTCGGCCGAACCGAGATAGGCACGCACGGCCATGGTGTCATGCTCGACCACCATCACGGCAGCGGAGGTGCGCGGTGGCAGACGACCCCGCCAGGCATGCACGAGGGCCTCGACACGACGCTGCAGACGGGCGTCTACGGTCGTGCGCACCCGTGCGCCGGCGCGCTCGGCCACCACCCTGCGCGCAAACAAGGGGGCCAGCCCGGGCGGGTCGCGCGGCGCCAGCAACACGGCCTCCTGCAAGGCTTCATCCACCACCGCGTGCGGCCATGTCAGGTTGTCGCGCATGCGCATCAACACCTTGTCGCGTGCGGCCGTGGCACGTTCCGGGTAGCGGTCCGGGCGCAGGCGGCTGGGCGCCTGGGGCAACACCACGAGCAGGGCCGCCTCGGCATGGGTCAAGTCGTTGGGGGGTTTGCCCAGCAGCGTCCAGCTGGCAGCGGCAATGCCTTCGATGGTGCCGCCGAAGGGGGCACGGTTGAGATACAGGGTAAGGATTTCGTCCTTGCTCAGATGCCACTCAAGCTGCAGCGTGCGCGCCATCTGGCGCAGTTTTCCGCGCAGCGTGCGGGGATGTGGTTCGAGCAGGCGCGCCACCTGCATTGACAGGGTGCTGCCACCGGAGACGATGTGCCCGGCCTGCGCGTTGAGCCAGGCTGCCCGCGCCAGGGCCAGCGGATTGATGCCGGGATGTCGATAAAACCAGCGGTCCTCGTAGCCCAGCAGGGCCTGCAGGTACAGGGGCGACACCTCATCGGGCCGCACGGCATGGCGCCACACCCCATTCACATCGGCAAAACGCCACAGCGGCGTGCCGTCGTGCGCGAGCACGATGCGGGCGCTGTCCTCGGCGGGCAAGGGCAAGGGCCACAGGCGATCCGCCCCCCAGGCCAGCGCCACCGCCAGCAGGCCCCCACCCAGCAGGGCAGCAAGCAGGCGGCGCCCACGACGCACGCCTGCCCGCCGTGCCTGCAACATGGCCTGGATGCGCATGCCCTCCGGCCTGTCAGCGTGCAATCACCTGCAAGTCCGGTGGCGTCTCGCCACGCCCCTGCACTTCCGGTCGATACATCGATTCGACCAGGGGCGGCGGGACACGGTACACCCCGGGCGTGACCGCGCGGGCCAGATACAGCAGGTCCACGCGCTCGCCCTCGCCCAGCGTGACTGCGGCCACATAGCGGTCGCCCAGCCAGGCTTCGTGACGGGGGGTGTAATCGCCACGGCGCTGCAACAGCCCGTTGATCTCGGCACTGGCGCTGGGCAGGCGGGCGGAGCCGTCCAGCCGCTGGTTTTCGAGCTCCAGCCCGGCCGGCAGCAGGTCGACCACCAGCGCATCATGCACACGGCTGCGCGCGCGCAACGTCAGATGCACCAGCACCAGCTCGCCACTGTCGAGCGTATCCGTGACTTCGCTGCCATCGAGGCGCAGCATGCGCCGGCTGACCGCAATCTGATCCTCGTCCGCCGGCAGTGCACTGCGGGGATAACCGCTCAGCGTGGTGCGCTGGTAGAGCGTGGTGGTGCCTGCATTGCCGAGCTGGAAGTCCGGCCCCAGTTCGGTTTCCCCGAAACGCAGGGCCATCGGACGGTCACCTTCCACTCGCTGCAGGGTCGCTGCCGTGACCTCGGCCTGCCAGCTTTCCCCGGCACGCGACAGGCCATGGCGACCGGCAAGGAACAAGGCGTTGCGCTCCTGGGTGGACAGCCACGGACGCTCGCGCAGTTGCTCGCTGAGCATCAGGTGCAGCCGGTCGCGGGCACGCACCTGCAGCGCGTGCTCCTCGAACAAGGCAAGGGTCAGCGCGATATCGCGCAGCGGGCTGCCGTAGTCCCCGATCCAGCGGTTGCCATCGCGCGACCGCTGCAGCGCGGCATCGAGCAGGGTATCGCCGCGCGGGCCGTCACCCATGCGCTGCAGGGCAAACCCCAATTGCGCCAGCGCCAGCCCGGACGGCGCGTGCTCGTGCCGCTCGGCCAGCTGGCGCAAGCTGCCCAGCGGCGCCTGGCCATGGCGGGTCAGCACATAAGCCGCATAGGCCTGCACCGCAAAGCGGCTGCGCCCGGCGTTGTCGGTATAGGGCATTTCGATCTGGGCGGGATTCTGGAGATACGCGAGCAGGCGCTGGCGCACCGATTCCAGTGCCGCCTGGGGCACCGCAAATCCCTCTTCGGCGGCGCGCAGGAGGAAATCCCCCACATAGGCGGTCAGCCAATACTCTTCCGCGCCATCGCTGCTCCACAATCCGAAGCTGCCGTTGTAGCGCTGCATCCCGAGCAGACGCTCGATGCCGATTTCGATGCGGGTGCGGCGCGTGTCTGCGTCCTGACCACGAATGCCGAGCGTGGCCAGCAGCTCCGGCCGTGCGTACAGCGAGGGATACAGTCCGCTGGTGGTCTGTTCGGCGCATCCATAGGGATAGGCGAACAGCTCGCGCACATGCTCGGCCAGATCCAGCGGCGGGCGGGCGGAGAGCGTCACCGCCACGCTGCGCGCATCCAGCTGTCCATACTGGGGGGCCAGCTCGGCCAGCGACCAGGGACGGTCGCCGGGCTGCAGCGTGGCAATAAAGCTTGCCGTCTGCGCTGGCCAGGCCGGCCGCACGCCAATGCGCCACTGGCGTGCCAGCGGTGCAAACTGCTCATCCGGCAACGACAGGCCGGCGACGCTGAGGCTGAGCGTGCCCTCCCCCATGCCGATACCGGCTTCGAGCGGCATGCGCAGGGTGGCGCGCGCGCCCGGCGCCAGCTCGATGCGCTCGGGCCACTCACCGGATGTGGCCAGCAGCCCATCCACCTGCAGTTGCGGTTGCAGCGTCTGCGGCCGGTCGGTGAGATTGGTCAGGTCGATCGCCACCTCGGTGCGATCGCCCCCGGCCAGAAAGCGTGGCGCGGCAAGACTGGCCACCAGCGGCGCGGCAACGACAGTACGCGCCTCGGCCATGCCGTAGGCGCTGTCGCTCCAGGCCTGCGCCATGATGCGCAGTTCGCCGTTGAAGTCGGGAATCTCCAGGCCGATCTCGGCCGTACCGTCCGGCCCGAGCGTGACCGGGACTGACTGCAGCGCCACCAGTTCGACCGAGGTGATCGGCGAGCGTCCGCCCCGGTCGCTTTCCTGATCGCCCCCGAAATTGAGCTTGGCGCGGCGCGTGTCGCCCACTTCGATCAACTGCCCGTAAATGTCGAGGTGGTCGATGGCGTAGCCACGGCGACCGAAAAAGGTCGCAAACGGATCGGGCGTTTCGAAGCGGGTCAGGTTGAGAATGCCGACATCGACCGCCGACACGATCACCCGCACCGTCTCGCCGGCCTGTCCGGGCAGGCTGAGGCGTACTGGCAGGGTACGGTCGGGGCGCATTTTGTCGGGCACCTGAAGGTCGAGCGCGAGGCGTCTGTCCTCGCGATCCAGCGGCAGGTGCAACACCCCCACGGCACGACGCGGCACGGTGTGGGCGGTGCGCTCACCGGGGCGCACCACCAGTGCGCTCACATAGAGGTCGTGGCGTGCCCAGGTCTGCGGAATCGGCAGCTCGAAACGCGCGCCCTCCGCTGGCACTTCGATGGGTTGCCACCATAGCGGCCCTTCGGCCGACTCCACCATCAGATACCCCTGGCCGGCGGCCGGCGCTTCGACCGCGATGCTCGCCACCTCGCCCGCGCGGTAGCGCGGCTTGTCGAGACTGAGGCGAATCTTGTCGGGGCGCACGTTGCCCTCCTCCGCGTTCTCCTGCCACAGGTAACCGGCGTGGAAACGGACGCTGGAGACGAGCCCGGTTTCGGGGTCCTCCGCCTCAAGCCGGTACCAGCCCCACTCGGTCGGCACGCCCACCTCGATGCGGTCATCGGCGGCGATGTCGTGACGCTCGGCCGACAACACCAGATCCTTCTGGTTGAAGCTGCTGCGCCAGCCCTCGTCGGACGAGAACTGCCAGAAGTAATCGCGCCGCTCCATCACCAGGCGCACGGTGACCCCGCTCGCCGCCAGACGCTCACCGGCCGGATTGGCGATCACGATTTCAAAGCGGGCCTCGCTCGACGCATCGACGCGTCCATCGGCAAACAGCGGCCGGATGCCGGGCAGGCGATGACCCGGCCACACCGGCACCGACGTGCGCCGCGTCACCGGCCGGCCGCCGGACTCCTGCACGCTGGCCTGCAGGGTCAGCGACAAGGGCGAGCGCCGTTCGGCCCATTCGCTGGGCACGCTCAGCTCACCCTCGCCGGCCTCGTCGAGCCAGTGCTCGGAGAGCTCGATCACCCGACGCTGCGCTGCCTCGGTCGCGTCACCGAACTGGAAACCCGGCAGACCGGGCACTGCTTCGCGCAGCGGCTCGACGAACAGCTGCCCGATCAGGCGATTGCCCGATGCCGGGGCGCCGTACAGATAGCGTGCCTCAACCGTGAACTGCGCCTCGTCATGCGGCGCAAGGGGATCGGTCGCCTGGGGTGCGATGTCCAGCGCGAGGCGCTCGGGCAGGAAGTCCTCGACCAGAAATTCATACACGGCGGCGCTTTCGCCGCCCAGTTCCATCTGCATGCGCCAGCGCCCGGTCTGGGCGCTGTCGGAGAGTGGGTAACGGTATTGGTAGAGCCCTTCTGCGTCGGCCTGCCACACAAAGCTGCGCACCACCTCGCCATCGGGCCGCAGGATGCGGGTCGGAATGGGTTGGTGTGGCTGCGACGACAGGGCACGGCCATCGGCATCGCGCAGCAAGGCGTTGACCAGCACGGTTTCGCCGGGGCGGTAAAGGTCGCGCGGACCAAAGGCGAACAGGGTGAGCGCGCCGGCACGTGGCCCGCTGACCGGAAACTCGGCCAGATCGAGGGCGGCATCCTGCAGGCGGATCAGCGTGGTCGAACGTTCGCGGGTGGCCAGCAACAGGCGTGCGTCCTTGTGCGTGGGCAGGCGCACATGGCCATCGCTGCCGCTGCGCCCCTCGGCGAGCGTCAGCCCCCTCGCATCGAGCAGCTCCAGCCTGACCTCGGCAAGCGGCACTCCGCCGTCAAGCGACTGCACGAAGGCATCGAGCGCGGCGGCACTGCGACGCACGCTCAGCCCGATGTCACTGCGGCTGAACACCGTCACCGGCAGGCTGTATTCAAAGGTGCCACTCCGGCGCATCACCGCAACGAAGACCCCCGGCTCGGCCAGCGCGGCAATGTCATCGAGCGGCAGCATCAGACGCTCACGCGTATTGGGGGGCGGGTTGAGTGCAAACTGAGCGGTATGCACCAGCTGCGCCTTGGCTGGCAGATCGCCCAACTGCCACAGCTCCATCGCCGACTGCCGATTCCATTCGGACAGAAAACCGTGCAACTGCTCCGGCCGGATGCGGAAGAACTCGACATCGACCTTGTCCACATTGAGCGCAATCACCGGCAACCCATCGGCCAGCCGCAAGGGCAGCAGCGAACCACGGCTGGCAAAGCCAAGCGACGGCGTCTGCGCACGAGTGGTGAGCGTATGCGACGCCGTCCGGCCCAGTTCCACCCCGGCCACGCTGCGCAGGCCGGCGGCGATCTGCAGGCTGAGCCGGCGCTCGGGCTCGAGCGGCTGACGGCGCAGTTCCTGAAGATTGTCGGACAGCACCCAGCCCCCCTCCAGGCGCCCGCCCTGCGCATCGGCAAGCGTCAGCAAGGTATCGAAGCGCTGGTCCGGGTCCAGCGGCACCGAGAACGACACCACCAGTGCGCTGGCACCCCGTACGTCGAGCTCGGACACATCGACCACCGACAAGGGCTGGTTCGCATGCTTCGCCTTGAGCGTGGCCACATCCGCCACCACTGCGGCTGCCGGTGCCTGCACCTGTGCGGGTGGCTGCACAGGTGCAGGCACGCCACCCGGCGCCACGGCCTGCGCCTGTGCCGGCGGCTCGGTGACTGCTCCAACCGGCTCGGCCCGCTCGCCGCCGCACCCTGCCAGCAACGCCGCCGCCCACATCCCACCCACCAGCCCCCGCCACCGCTTCATCACGCCACCTCGATCGATTGAATTGCGACAACACCGGACAGTATGACCTACAGATCCAGCCAGTTCAAAAGCCCGCGCAGGCGTTGCTCGGAAGCGGTATCGAAGCGCTCGATCCCCATGCCCTTGAGCGCGGTCCGCCCCGCTTCGGTGGCGCTCAGGCTGCGCAACTGCGTCTGCACCGCCTCCACCTGTTCGCCGCTGAAGCGTCCATGCGCGATGACCGGGAAGAAGGGCTGCAGCCTGCCCTTGTGCAGCACCGGATGGCCGGCCTTTTCCCACTGGCGGGTCACGCCGGCATTCGAACCCAGCCCCCCCACATCGGCAAAGGCATTTTCGAGCGCAAAGGCCACCGCCCCCTGCTCCCGCATGTACTGCACCTCTTCGGTGGCCAGATCGACGCCCATCTCCTTCAGCTCTGCACGGCAGACCTGGCTGATGTAGCTCACCGCCTCCGGCATCGCCCAGCGCTTGCCCTTCAGGTCGGCAATCTGGCGGTACGGGGTACCCTGCGCGGCAACGATGTAGCAGGCCGTCTCCGGCAAGGTCGTGGCCACATAGCGGTAGCCATGATCGCGCAATGCGCGCGCCGGGTAGTCGCTCGGGCGGGCGGCCACGAAATCGTAATACCCGCTCCTCATCCCTTCTTCAAGCGTCTTGAACTCGCGCACGAACACCACATTCACCTGCCGGCCCAGGCCCCGCCCGATGGCATCGGCCAGCGGCCTGTACTTGGCCAGCGCAACCAGGTTGTTGAGGCTGTCCGAAGTACCCTCGCTGACGCCCAGAATCACTTCCTGCGCAACAGCGGGCGCAGCGTGACAGACAGCGGCAAACACCAGACCGCGCAACATGTGCGTTGACATTTTCATGAACATTTTCCCTGCTTCGTCAGTGTGACGTGATTGACCATCCGATTGAATAATCGGGTCTTACACTCCCCTGATTATTCAATCGTATTCATGATATACGAGAAAAACATGAAAATCCGGAGATGCCCGCCCGCATCCGGTGCCATAAAAGTCCGCCAGGCAGGCTCGCAAGGTCCGGTTTTCAGCGCCACTTCGCCCACGGATTGGTAAACTTGCGGGCTTTGTCCGTCAGGGGCTGGTGCATCCAGCCGGCTGCCAGGGCATTCCCGACCGATCCTTTCTTACTGTTGCAGGACTCCGCCATGGCCGTTCAACGCATTCTCACCGGCATCAAGCCTTCCGGCACGCCGCACCTTGGCAACTACGCCGGAGCGATCCGCCCCGCCGTGGCCGCAAGCAGGCGCACCGATGCCGAGAGCTTCTACTTTCTTGCCGATTACCATGCGCTGATCAGCACCACCGATCCGGTGCGGGTACAGCGCTCCACGCTGGAGATCGCGGCCACCTGGCTGGCAGCAGGGCTGGATAGTGAGCGGGTGTGGTTTTACCGTCAGTCCGACATCCCCGAAATCCCCGAACTGACCTGGCTGCTGTGCTGCGTTGCCGGCAAAGGGTTGCTCAACCGCGCCCACGCCTACAAGGCAGCGGTCGATCGCAACAACGCCGAGGGCGAGGAGCCGGACGCAGGGGTGAACATGGGCCTGTTCAACTACCCGGTGCTGATGGCGGCCGACATCCTGATGTTCAAGGCACACGCGGTGCCGGTGGGGCGCGACCAGATCCAGCACATCGAAATGGCGCGTGACATTGCGGCGCGCTTCAACCACCTGTACGGCGAGCATTTCGTGTTGCCCGAAGCGGTGATCGATGAGGCCGTGGCCACCCTGCCCGGCCTTGACGGGCGCAAGATGAGCAAGTCCTACGACAACGTGATTCCCTTGTTCGCGCCCACCGCCGAACTGCGCAAGCGGGTGTTTTCGATTCTCACCGACTCACGCGAGCCGGGCGAACCCAAGGACACCGAAGGCTCGGCCCTGTTCCAGCTGTATCAGGCCTTTGCCACCGAGGACGAAACCCGGGCCATGCGCACCGCATTTGCCGACGGAATTGCGTGGGGCGAGGCCAAGCAGGCGGTGTTTGAACACATCGAGCGCGCGGTGGCCCCGATGCGCGAGCACTACGAAGCCCTGATCGCGCAGCCCGAACTGATCGAGCAGAAGCTGCAGGAAGGGGCTGCGCGGGCGCGCACGATTGCCACCCCTTTCATTGCCGAGCTGCGCCACGCCGTGGGCCTGCGCCCACTGCACCGCATCGCCACCGCCGCTACCCCGCAGCGCGAGCGCACGCAGGCCAAACCGCAGTTCAAGCAATATCGCGAGGCTGACGGGCAGTTCTATTTCAAGCTGGTCGATGGCGAAGGCCGCCTGTTGCTGCAAAGCCGGGGGTTTGAATCGCCCCGCGAGGCCGGACAGGCCGTGGCGCGGATCAAGCAGGCCGGCGAACAGGCCAGCTTCAGCGATGTGGCCGAACCGGCCGAGGGCGTCAACACGCAACACGTGCTCGACGCACTGGCGGCTTTCGCCAGCGACTGAGTGCCTGAACGGTCGACCTCAACGCACCGGTTTACTCAGCACATCCACTCGCTGGGGATTGAAGAAGGTTGCACCTTCCGCAGTGAGATGGGCTTCGAAGCGCCGGCGGACCTCGGCGTAGCACTCGGGAGACAGGCGGTGCTCGGTGTGGGTGACCTGAATCATGCGTGCGTCGAATTCGGCAAAGTCGGCAAAGGCGCTGCGGGTCTGGAAGAACAACTGCTGCTCCAGCTTCAGGATGCCGCGCTCGACCGCCCCGCATACGGCCCCAAACGCGGCTTCCCGCACGCTTTCTTCGTCATGGAAAAGGCGCATGACCTCGTTCATCTCGCCGGCAAACACCGGTTCGGAAATCCACGCCAGCCCACCCGGACGCAACACCCGGGCAATTTCTTCCATGGCCCGGGTCATGTGCCTCACCGGCACATGGTGCAGGGACTTGAGCATGATCACGATGTCGAAGCTGTCCGCTTCGGCAGGAATCGCCTCCGCCCCGCCCTGCGCGAAACGGACCTGAGGCAGGTCGTCGATCAGCAGGTTGCGAGCGTGCTGGATGGCGTCCACCTCCAGCGCGAGGATCTCGCGCACCCGGCCGCTTTCAGCCAGGGTGCGCGTTTTCTGCGCGCGCCCACACCCCAGTTCAAGCACACGCGCGTCGTCGAGGGGCAATTCGGCAAGCATCAACTGGACTTCGTTGCAGCGCCGGGTCTGGCCGGGATCGGAAATTTTCATGGTGGGCATGAGCAGGTCATCGAATGAGAAACTGGCCCGATTCTAATTCGAATGCCGGAAACGTTCCCAGTCCGGTTCGTTCATTCTCATTCGTTCATGTTCCACGCTGCTTTCTTCGTGCCTCGATAAGCTCACGCACCCCTGCATAATTTTCTGCGGTGCACATCAACCGAATGTCCCACGCCCCCCCGCGCACCAGAATCTGGCGTGCCGCATCGTCGTATTCGACGCGGCGCACTTCCTTCCAGCGCGTCACCGGCGCCCAGGCGCTCCAGATTCCGCCCCGCCAGGTCGCCCAAAAAACGAACATCGACAGCCAAAACAGACGTTTATCCAGCTTGCGCTGTTGCGCAGACGGCCGGATCGCCACCCCCCTGGCATCCACCACAAAGGTCACCTCGCGGCTGCGCAGCACCGCCTTGATGAACACCCACAGCACCACGAAACCGAGCACGCACACGCCCAGCAGCATGGCCGCCGGACCACCGCTCGAAATGCCCTCCGCTTCCATCGCGCGCTTGCCGATGACGAGCAGGGCCAGTCCGAAGACAACGAGCAACGCGAGACTGGCCGGACGCCCCGGGCCGCCTTCGCGCAAGCGCGAGAAGCGCGGCACCTGGCCCTGCCAGCGCAGGACCGGGGGGGCGTTGGCCGGCTCCGGAGAAGCCGTTTTCCCACGCGTCATTTGATGGCCTCCCGTGACGCCGGCTCACGACACGCGACGCTCACCCGCTCACCGCGCAGCAACGCCCGCAAACCACGACCATTACGGTCGATCCGGTAGATCCGGAACGGGTCTTCATCGGCCGCATGAATATCCAGATAGCCGGCAAAGTGCAGACTGCGCCCGTCCGGGGTCCAGGCAACATCGAGCACCGTAACCGCCTCGGCAGTGAGGCGCAGATTCTTGCCGCGCCCGAGAAACCGGTCATGCACGAACAGCGCGCTGTTCGGTTCGTGCATGACACGCGAAAACAGCGCACTGCCCGGCACCAGCCGGGTATAGGCGAACACTGTGGGATCGTGCGGGGCCGGCAGTACGCGGTCGGTGCTGGTGACCGTCTCGAGGCCGGCGCCGATGAGTTCGGGCAGTGGAATGCTGTCGGGCGCCCTGCCGTCGAGTGCGATCCGCTGCAGCACTGTCATGTCATGGACGGTGAGCGCACTGCCGTCGGCGATCCAGCCCAGACTCCACCAGAGATGGGACATCGAGCCCGGCGCACTGGCGACCCGGCGAGCGGGGCCGCCGGGCGACCACAGCATCAGGTGACTGCGGTAGTCGCGGTCGGTTTCGATAAAGGCCAGCCGGCCCCCCTCGGGCGACCAGGCCGCCTCACTGATGAACGCCCCTTCACCCGCACGATGCACCCACTCGGGGTGAGTGCCGTCGAGCCTGCGCACATGAAGCTCGCGCCCCGGCTGCCCCATGGCGTCCGCCGGAGTGCAATAGGCCAGCCGCCGCGCGCCACGCTCGAGCGCGGCACAGCCCCCTTGCACAAGCTCGCGCTCACCGTCACGGGCATGCCACAGCCAGATCGTGCCTTGACGCTCGACTGCGAGAACGGCATCGCAATCGCCATCCGCCGCCACTGAAACCGCCGCCATCACAAGGGCGACGGCAACGCCCCAACGCAAGCATGGCGCTGCTGCACGCAACCGGTTGTTCATCGCCACTCCTCTTCCTCATCACCCTAAACACATACGGGAATCTGCTGGCACGCCTCAGAATCAGGGAATTCCGCACCAACGAAGTTGGTTAACTGTACCCTCAAACCAAGTGATCAAGCCGGTGGGTTGAGCCTAGGCAGGCCGCATGATCGCTTTCGTCATCAAACTTCGGTTACGCTGCACGAAGTTTGTCACACGCCCTCCCCGACCATGACCGACTCGACCCGCAGCACCGCAGCAGGCCACAGCCCATGGGCCGTGTTTCTGATCTTTCTGCGCCTGGGCCTGACCTCTTTTGGCGGGCCGATTGCACACCTGGGCTACTTCCGCGAGGAGTTCGTGACCCGGCGCAAATGGATGAGTGAGCGCAGCTACGCCGATCTGGTCGCGCTCTGCCAGTTCCTGCCGGGGCCGGCGAGCAGCCAGGTGGGCATCGCGATCGGGCTGTACCGGGCCGGCCATGCTGGGGCACTGGCGGCCTGGGCCGGATTCACCGCACCCTCCGCACTGGCCCTGATCCTGTTTGCGCTCGGCCTGGCCAGTTACGGCGAAACGGTGCCTGCGGGGGTACTGCACGGGCTGAAGGTGGTGGCGGTCGCAGTGGTCGCACAGGCCGTCTGGGGCATGGCGCGCAGTCTGTGTCCGGATGCGCCGCGCATCAGCATCATGGCAGCAGCAACCTGCGTGGTGCTGCTGTTGCCCTCAGCCTGGGGACAGCTTGGGGTGATTGCAGTGGCCGGACTGATCGGACTGATGCTGTTCAAACCTCAGGCGGGCATCACCACCGACCCGCTGCCGCTTGTCGTCGGACGTCGCGCGGGGCTGCTCTGGCTGGCCCTGTTCGTGCTGCTGCTGACTGGACTACCCCTGCTCGCGGGCCTGTTCCCGAACCAGACGCTGGCAATGGTGGATGCATTCTATCGGGCAGGATCGCTGGTCTTTGGTGGCGGGCATGTCGTGCTGCCCTTGCTGCAGGCCGAGGTGGTGCCCAGCGGCTGGGTGGTGAACGATGCGTTTCTGGCTGGCTACGGAGCGGCCCAGGCGGTGCCCGGGCCGCTATTCACTTTTGCGGCCTTTCTGGGCGCGTCGATGAACGAAGCGCCCTCCGGCTGGCTGGGGGCATCGATCTGCCTGCTGGCGATCTTCGCACCCGCCTTCCTGCTGGTGCTGGGCGTGCTGCCGTTTTGGGAGCCACTTCGTCGCAACCTGCGCGTACAGGCGGCCCTGTCAGGCATCAACGCCGCCGTGGTCGGCCTGCTGCTGGCCGCCCTCTACCAGCCGGTGTGGACCAGCGCGATTCACACCCCCCAGGACTTCGGCCTGGCCCTGCTCGCGCTGGTCGCCCTAGTGACCTGGAAACTGCCCCCGTGGCTGGTGGTGGTCGGCTGCGGGCTGGGCGCCGGGGGGCTTGTGGCGGTGCTTTGAACCGGCGGGCCAGCGCTGCCGGAGCAGTCTGGCCCGAAGGGGGTTGCACAGCTTCAGCGCAGTTCCTGCTCCAGCAGGCCAAGCATGCGGCGGGCCGTTTCGGAGTGGTCCTCGCCCCCCTCACGGGTCAGGACACTGACCTGAGACCATTCGCCCTCGCTGCTGACACGGATGCGATACTCGCTGCCCTGCGCCTGCTGACCCTCACCGCTGCTGCGCCAGAAGGCCATGCGCGACAGGAAACCACCCGACTCGCTGCGCATGTCGGGATCGATGTAGCGCACGAAATACAACCCTTCGGTGCGGTCGCGGTCTTCGACGGTAAAGCCGATGCGGTCGAGCGCCAGACCGACACGGCGCCAGGCCCGGTCGAAGGACTCGTCGACCAGCAGGCGTGCCCGGCCTTCCTGCAGTTGCAGGCTGGCGCGCGCGGGCTGCTCGGCCGTGGCAATAATCTGAGTGGCGCGCTGCTCTTCCACCCCCAGGCGGATCATCAAACGGCGCAGCATTTCGGCTTCCAGCTCGGGATCAGCCGGCCGGGGTTGCCATACGGTGGAGTCCTGCGCGCTGCTTGCGTAAACTTCCTGCATGCCACGGTGGCTGATGTAGATCTCCACCGTACCCGGCTCCTTGCCTGCCTCCAGGCGGGTGCGGAACCTGTCGCGCTCGGACGTGGAGAACAAGCCATCGAGCACCCGGCCCAGCGCCTGACGCACGAAATCCTGCGGAATCTTCGCGCGGTCCTCGGCCCAGTCGGTTTCCATCACCCCAATCTCGGGACGCTCCACGTTCAGGATGAAGCCCAACTCGAGCCAAAAATCCTTGATGTCGTCCCACAGCACTTCAGGCTGACCGGGCACCACCAGCCAGCGCTGCGAACCGGCGCGCTCGATGCGCATGCTGTCGACCTGGGCCAGTACCGGTGCGCTGCCTGCCCGTACCGGCACCGCTTCGCGATTGCTGGAGTAGGCAGAATACGTCGCCACGCCACGCGGAGCGGTGTCGGGAATGGCGAAACGCTCGTCCCGGCCCGGCGCGGTGAGGTCCGGCGGAATTTCCAGCGGCGCCACCTTTTTCGCGCTGCGGTAGTCGATCTTCTTGGATTCGAGCAGGGAGCCCGAACATCCTGCCACGGTCAGCGACAAGGCCAGCAGCGGCAAGGTTTTTCTCAGGCGCATGAGGCGCCCGGTCCGACGGTTTGGATGCATCCGGAAGTCCTTGAATCCGATAAAAGGGTCAAACATCAATGCCGGCATGGCGCAGTGCCTCGCGCACACGGCCATGGCACTGATCGGCCAGGGGGGTCAGCGGCAGGCGGATGCCCGAGGCGATCATGCCCATCTGCTCAAGTGCCCACTTGACCGGGATCGGGTTGGCCTCGCAGAACAGGTGGCGATGCAGCCACAGCAGACGCTGGTTGATTGCCCGGGCGGTGGCGACATCGCCAGCGCGCGCCGCGACACACATCTCGTGCATGGCGCGCGGAGCGACGTTGGCCGTGACCGAGATCGCACCATGCCCGCCAAGCAGGATGAAGGCAACTCCGGTCATGTCATCGCCGGTGTAGATGGCGAAATCGGCCGGGGCGCGTTCGAACAGGTCGCAGGCGCGGTCGATGTTGCCGGTGGCGTCCTTGATGCCGATGATGTTGGGAATCTCTGCCAGACGCAATGCGGTGTCATTCGACAGATCGGCCACGGTGCGCCCGGGCACGTTGTAGAGGATCATCGGCAGTTCCACCGCTTCGGCAATCATCCGATAGTGGCGGTACATGCCCTCCTGCGTCGGCTTGTTGTAGTAGGGCACCACCGAAAGATGAGCCTGAGCACCCGCGCGCTCGGCAAACTGGGCAAGCTCGATCGCCTCGGCAGTCGAGTTGCCACCGGCACCGGCGATGACCGGAATGCGACCGGCGGCCTTTTCCACGGTGAAGCGGATCAACTCGCAGTGCTCTTCCACCGATACGGTGGGCGACTCGCCGGTGGTGCCGACGACCACGATGCCGTCACTGCCCTCGGCGACATGAAAGTCGATGAGACGGGCCAGCGCAGGGTAATCCAGGCTGCCGTCCGGGTGCATGGGGGTGACGATGGCGACAATGGAACCGGTAATCATGAGGGATCGAGGGCAGAGAATGATTGAAAGGACCATTCTAACCGATTGCCACATCCCCTCTGCAATCACCTGTATCGAAATGCTGGCACCGACCGGGAGTGGCTGGATGCTCCGGCCCACAGGCCGGAACCGGACGCATGCGTGCAGCCTCAGGACGGTTCAGAGTTCGGCCAGCGCCTTGACGTGTGCGACGGCCGAGCGCGACATCGCAGACAGCGCGTACCCGCCTTCCAGCACCGACACGATGCGCTTGTGACCACACTCTTCCACCAGCTTCTTGAGCTGTTCGGTGACCCAGATGTAGTCGGCCTCGACCAGGCCGCAGGAACCCATGTCGTCTTCATAGTGCGCATCGAAACCGGCGGAGATGAAGAGCATCTCGGGGTTGTGGTTGCGCAGGGCCGGCAGCCAGACTTCGGAGACGATCTGGCGGAAGGCGTCGCCCCGGGTACCGGCCGCCACCGGCACATTGACCATGTGCGCGGCCTTGTTGTCCGCTCCGGAGTAAGGATAGAAGGGGTGCTGGAAGATGCTCGCCATCATCACCCTGGGGTCGTTGCGGAAGATGTCCTCGGTGCCGTTGCCGTGATGTACATCGAAGTCGACGACGGCCACCCGCTTCAGGCCATGCGCTTCGAGCGCGTGGCGTGCAGCGATGGCGACATTGTTCAGAAAGCAGAAACCCATGGCCTTGCCGTGCTCGGCGTGGTGACCGGGCGGGCGCACTGCGCAGAAGGCATTCTCGATCTCGCCGCCGATCACCAGATCGGTGGCCAGCACCCCCGCCCCCGCCGAGCGCAGCGCGGCCTGCAAGGTGTGCGGACTCATGGCCGTATCGGGATCGAGGTGGCGGATACCGTGCTCGGGCACGTTATCCTTCAACTCCTTGAAGTAATCCGGGTCGTGTGCGCGGAGGATTTGTTCCTCGGTCGCCAGCGGAGCATCGTAAAATGACAAATACAGATCGAGACCGGCGGCGATCAGGCGATCGTTGATCGCTGCCAGCCGGTCGGGACATTCCGGATGGAAACTGCCCATGTCGTGCAACCAGCAATCCCTGTGCGTAATGAACGCAGTTGTCGTCATTCCCTCTCTCTCCTCGATCAGACGAACTTTTTCTGGTGGCATGATGTCTCGATGAGCCTGTACCCCTGCTCCGGCGTGCCATCCAGCGCTTGTAATCTATTATCACCGCTTCAGGCCCAATTTCACAGTACCCAGCACAATGTCCCAGACCTCGACCCCTGCAGTGCCTCACACTTCATCCGCCGCTTCGCGCGCCGCGCACCAGGAGGATATTGCGCGAATACTCGATGCGGCCAACCGCATCATTCTCGGCAAATCGCATGACCTTGCGCTGGCACTCACCTGCATGATTGCGCGCGGGCACCTGCTCATCGAGGATGTCCCCGGTGTGGGCAAGACCACGCTGGCCCATGTCCTGGCTCGCCTGATCGGCCTGCAATACCAGCGCATCCAATTCACAAGCGACCTGCTGCCCGCCGACATTGTCGGCGTGTCGATCTACGACCGGGAAGATGGCAGCTTTCGCTTTCACCCCGGCCCGCTGTTCGCGCAACTGATCCTGGCCGACGAAATCAACCGCGCCACGCCCAAGACACAAAGTGCCCTGCTCGAAGCCATGGAGGAGCATCAGGTCACCGCCGACGGCCGCACCCTGGCGCTGCCCGAGCCGTTCTTCGTGATTGCCACGCAAAACCCGACCTACCAGATCGGTACCTTCCCGCTACCCGAAAGCCAGCTCGACCGCTTCCTGATGCGTATCTCCCTGGGCTATCCCGATCGCAACGCCGAACGGGCGCTGCTCATGGGCGAGGACCGGCGCAGCCTGCTCGAAACCCAGCAACCGGTCGTGCACCCTGACCAGCTGGTTGCACTGCAGCAAGCGGCCCGGCAGATCATCACTTCCGAAGCCCTGGTGGATTACGTGCAGCGACTCCTGGTCGCCACCCGGCAAAGTGCCGCCTTCAGCACCGGCTTGTCACCACGCGCCGGACTGGGGCTGCTGTCCGCCGCACGTGCCTGGGCACTGGTGCAGGGGCGCGACCATGTCTTGCCCGAAGACGTGCAGATGGTGTTTCCGCACCTGGCCGGGCACCGCTTGTTCATGGCGGGCGATGGCCGCCCTGCCCGGGCCGAGGCGCTGACGCAACTCCTGCACGGCGTCTCCGTGAGCTGATCGATGCAGATCGCACCGATGCAGTTTGCACAACACCTGGAACGTGGCTGGTCACGGCTGCGGGGGCCGCTGGACAAGTACCTGTTCCGTGCCGCCCGCCTTGAGGCCGGCCCGATCGTGCTCGGACAACGCCGCATCTTCGTGCTGCCCACCCGCGCGGGCTGGGGCTTTGCGCTGGCCATGGTGGTGATGCTCATTGCAAGCATCAACTACCACCTCAGCCTGGGCTACATCATGGTCTTCAGCCTGGGGGGCATTGCCTTCGTGAGCATCGTGCATGCCTTTCGCAATCTGCTGCGCCTCAGCCTCACCCCGGCCCGGGTGGAACCGGTGTTTGCCGGGGACACCGCCCACTTTCCACTGATTTTTTCCAACCGCGAGGCACGCCGCCGCCCCGCCCTGCTGCTGAACTGTCCGCTCACCGCGCAACAGCGGCCCCCATCGGCCCGCCCGAGTGCGCAAACCCGCTTCAGCCTTGCACCCGACAGCGAGACACGCATCACCCTCGACTTGCCCACCCACCAGCGAGGCTGGATGCACGCTGGCCGCGTCACCCTGGAAACCACCTACCCACTTGGTCTGATCCGCGCCTGGAGCGTGTTTCGCCCCGACATGCGCGCGCTGGTATACCCCCGCCCCGAATCCGCGCCCCCACCGCTGCCCCTGCATGGCCAACTCGACAACGGCACACTGTCCGAACGCGATGGCGACGATGACTTTGCCGGCCTGCGTCCGCATGATCCCGCACACTCCCCCCGCCATATTGCCTGGAAGGTGGTGGCCCGTGGCGGTCCGATGCTCACCAAGCACTTCACCGGCAGCGGTGCTGGCGCGGTGTGCATCGACTGGCAGGCCACACCGGCCAGCATGGATCAGGAAGCACGCCTGTCGCGCATGACCGCCTGGGTGCTGGCCGCCGATGCCGATGGCCTGGCCTTTTCGCTGATCCTGCCCGGCCTGCAGCTGCCCATCGACTCCGGCCTGCACCACACCCACAATGCACTGCGGGCGCTGGCCCTGTTCGGTATCCGTGATGAAACATCCGCTTGAAGCCCGTCCTGCGCACTGGCTGCTGGCCAGCATCGCGATCACCCTGGCGCCCCATTTCGCCCACCTGCCCTACTGGGTGTCCGCTTTCTGCGTGCCACTTCTGCTCTGGCAGGGCTGGCGACTGAGGCGCGCCACCTCAAGCTTGCCCCGGCGGCCACCGTCCCGATGGCCGGTCCTGCTGCTCGCCCTGGGCAGTGGCGTGGCCATGAAGCTGCACTTCGGCTACTTCTTTGGCATGGACCCCGGCATCGCCTTCCTGGCCACGCTGCTGTGCCTGAAGCAGCTGGAAGGCGACAGCGAGCGCGACATCCGCGCTGCCATCCTGCTCAGTTACTTCCTGCAGCTGGGTCTGTTCATGTATTACCAGACCATTCCGGTGGCGCTGGTCGCAATGCTCGGCGTATGGGTCTCGACCACCACGCTGTACAGCCTGAGCGATCCACACCCCCCGGCCAGCACGCAATTGCGGGCCTCCGGGTTGATGATGCTGCAAGCCCTGCCGCTGCTGCTGGTCCTGTTCATTGCCTTTCCTCGTGTGGATGGTCCACTATGGGGGCTGCCCTCGGATGCCTATGCCGGACGCACCGGACTGTCCGACAGCATGGAACCCGGCTCGATCAGCAATCTGAGCGAGTCGAGCGAAATTGCCTTTCGCGCCGAATTCGACGGCCCGCCGCCTCCGCCCGCGCTGCGCTACTGGCGCGGCCCGGTGCTGACGCTGTTCGATGGCCGCACCTGGCGTCCGATGCCCGCACCGTTTTACCCCGCCCCCCCCTATGAACCGCAGGGACGTCGCTACGACTATCGCCTTACCCTGGAGCCGCACAACCGTAACTGGCTGCTGGCCATGGACTTTCCCGGCGGCGGTACCGAACGTGCCCAGCATGCCGCCAGCTATCAACTCCTGTCCATGGTGCCGGTGCATAGCCGCCGCCGGCTGGAGTTGAGCGCCTACCCAGAAACACGGGTCGGACTGGATGAACAGGCGGCCGTGCTGCGCGCCAACCGGCACCTGCCGGCCGGCAGCAATCCGCGCACCCGTGACGAAATCGCCCAGTTGTTCCCTGACAACCTGCCGGCTGAAGAGAAGCTTGCCCGGATTCTGGAGCGCCTGCGCGAACTGCCCCTGGTCTATACGCTGCAGCCACCACGACTCGGCACGCACTCGGTCGATGAATTCCTGTTCGACACCCACCGTGGTTTCTGTGAACACTTTTCATCCGCTTTCGTGTTCATGATGCGTGCAGCCGGAGTGCCTGCGCGAGTGGTGACCGGCTATCAGGGAGGCGAAATCAACCCGGTCGACGGCATCCTGGTGGTGCGCCAGTCCGACGCCCATGCCTGGGCGGAAGTCTGGCTTGAGGGCCGAGGCTGGGTGAGGGTGGACCCCACTGCCCTGGCCGCCCCAGCCCGCATCGAGGAAGGGCTTGCCGCCTCGCTGCCCGAGGGAGAATTCGGTTCCTTCATGATGCGCCCCGGGTTTGAGTGGCTGCGCGACATGCGCTACCAGTGGGAGGCGGTGTCCAACGCCTGGAACCAGTGGGTGCTGGGCTACACCCCCGAGCGCCAGCGGGAACTGCTGGAGCGTCTCGGCGTGCGCAATCCGGACTGGCGCAGCCTCTCGATACTGATGGGGCTGGGCGCTGCGGGGGTGATGCTGGGCCTGCTGTTCTGGGCGCTGTTCCAGCGCTCGCGGCTCGACCCGCTGGAGCGTGCATGGCAGCACTTCTGCCGCAAGATGCGCCGCCATGGACTACCCCGTTTGCAATGGGAAGGGCCTATCGAGTACGCTGACCGGGCTGCCCGTGCCCTTCCGGAACAAGCCGACACCATCCGCGCGATTGCCGCACGCTATGCGCGGCTGCGCTATGCCAGCCGCCAGGCGCCCGATGCGCGACAGTTGCGCGCACTGGAACAACGAATCAGGATGTTCAGACCTCGATGACACACCCGACGCCCCGCCCCGCCCTGCCTGCGCATGCCTGCGCCCACCGTTCCGGCCTGCGCCTGCCCGGATTGCTTGCCAACCTGCTCATTGCTGCACTGCTAGGGCTGAGCAGCCTGTCGGCCAGCGCTTCGTTCCTGTCGAACGAAGCGGCCCTGAGCTTTGTGCAAGAGATGGTCGAACGGCATGGTTTTGAACGCCAGCCACTGCTCGACGCCCTGCACCGTGCCCGTCACGATGCCCAGGTGATCCGGCTGATCACGCCCCCCAGCCGGCCAGCCGCCCGTTCATGGCACAGCTACCGGGGGCGTTTTCTCACCGAACAACGGATTGCGGGCGGCGTGCGCTTCTGGCAACGGCACCGCGACGTGATCGAAGCCGCCAGTGCACGCTATGGCGTGCCGCCCGAGATCATCGTGTCCATCATCGGGGTCGAAACCCATTACGGCGGCTACACCGGCAACTTCCAGACCGTATCGGCACTGGCCACGCTGGCCTTCAACTACCCCGCGCGCGCGCCACTATTCCGCAAGGAACTGGAAAACCTGTTCCTGCTCGCCCGCGAACAGGGGCGCGACCCGTTCAGCTACACCGGCTCCTATGCCGGAGCGCTCGGCTACCCGCAGTTTCTGCCGAGCAGCGTGCGCCACTACGCCGTCGACTTCAACAACGACGGCAAGATCGATTTCGAATCCGACCCGGTGGATGCAATAGGCAGCGTGGCGAACTATCTGGCTGAACACGGCTGGCGTCCGGGCGAGCCGGTGGCCATGCGGGTGCGCGTACCTTCGGCCGCAGCCGCCGCACCGCTGATTGACAACGGAATCGAACCCACCCTGTCGCTGGAACAGCTGCGCGCAGCCGGTATCGGTGGCGTGAGCGAGGAGCTGTACCCGGCACCCGCCACGCTGGTGGACCTGGTCACCCCCGAACGGCCGACCGAGTACTGGGTGGGATATCGCAATTTCTATGTCATCACCCGTTACAACCGCAGCAGCTTTTATGCGATGTCGGTGTTCGAACTGGCCGAGACGATTGCCGCCCGCATGCGCTGACAGGCGGACAACCCGCGTGGCGGCTCAGAGCAGCACGTCACGCGAAATGCCGCGGCGCCTGATCGCACGACGCAACAGACCCAGGGCTTCCAGCTGGATCTGGCGCACACGCTCACGGGTCAGGCCGAGCAGGCTGGCGAGTTCTTCAAGCGTCATCAATTCGCACTCGTCCAGACCGTAGCGATGCCGTATGACCGTGCGCTGCTTGTCGTTGAGCTTGTCGATCCACTCGCGCAGCAGCGTTTCGATTTCGGCATCCTGGATGCGCAGTTCAGGGGGATTGACCTGGTCGTCGGCGAGCGATTCGCCGATCGAAAGACTCGGGTCGATATCCAGCGGTGCATCCAGTGATGCGGTGTGCTCGCCGAGCGACAGCAACTGACGAACCTCATCCACTGTCTTGCCAACCTTCTCCGCCACGGCCTCCAGCGTACAGTCGCCATTGCCCACCGCTTCAAGCACACGACGGGCACGCAATACCTGATTGAGCTCCTTCACCACATGCACCGGCAAACGGATGGTGCGCGACTGGTTCATGATCGCACGTTCGATATTCTGCCGTATCCACCAAGTGGCATACGTGGAAAAGCGGAAGCCCCGCTCCGGATCGAACTTTTCAAGCGCATGGATCAGGCCCAGATTGCCCTCTTCCACCAGATCGAGCAGAGGAATGCCCCGGTTCAGGTAGTGCTTGGCGATGTTGACCACCAGACGCAGGTTGCGCTCGATCATTTCCTGGCGGGCCGCAAAATCGCCGGTACGCACCCTGCGGGTGAGTGCGCGCTCCTCGTCTGCGGTGAGCAGCGGATTGGCGCCAATCTCGTTCAGATAAATCTGGGTGACATCGTTGAGGAATTCACTTTCATAGGCCGGAGGTGGAGAAGCTGTGAGCAACTCCACCTCGGGCGGCAGATCCGGCTCCTGACTTTCGCTTGCGTCATGATTGTCCGGATCGTACATACGCGCCCCCTCAGCGTGGTGGCAGGTAGCTCATCGGATCGACCGGACGGCCCTGCCTGCGGATCTCGAAATGCAGTTTTGGCTTGTCGGCATCGGTACTACCCAGTTCCGCGATCTTCTGCCCCTGGGTCACGGAGTCTCCCTCCTTGACCAGCAGTTCGCGGTTGTGGGCATATGCCGTCAGATAATTTTCATCATGCTTGATGATGACCAGTTTTCCGTAACCACGCAAGCCACTACCGGAATACACCACCTTGCCGCCGGCCGATGCCACCACCGGATCGCCCGGGTTGCCGCCGATATCCACGCCCTTGTTGCTTGCTTCGTTGAAGCCTGCGATCAATCTGCCCGAGGCGGGCCAGATCCAGGCCGAACTTTTGGGCGCGGTCGTGGCGGTCGTGGCTGGAGGCGTCGTCGGCACCGGAGTCGGAGGGGGGCTCATCGCGCCCGGGCGCACGGCTGCCCAGGCCTGATCGTTGTAGGGTTGCTTGCCGCCCTGCGGTGTCTGTTTCACCGGCACAGGGGTGACTGGGGAGACATCCGGAGCGACTGGAATCACCTGCACCGGCTGTGCCACCGCCACCGGCTCGACGGAACTGCCCATAGAGCCCCCTCCCGTACTGCCCGGGGGGGCCACCACCAGTCGTTGTCCGACATTGATCTGATGCGGATTGCTCAGCCCGTTCCAGCGCGCGAGATCGGACGGGTGCTGACCATACAGCCGCCCGATGCCCATCAGGGTGTCGCCGGGTTGCACCACATGCTCGCGCGCGCCTCTTACCTGCGCGGGCTGAGTCTGTACCGTACCCGCCGGCGTGGCAGTGCTGCTGCGAATCGGTGCCGGCGTGTTCGCCGTGCAGCCTGCCAGCAGCACACCCGCCAGCAGGGCCGTCAAGAGATGGGGAAACACAGCGGCAGTGCACATCATGTTCGTATTGCTCATTCCATTCCACTCAGCAAAGGCACGAAGCGCACGGCATCGTACCGGCTTTCCCTGTAAAGGTTGCCCTGCCGTTCCAGCATCACGAGCTGCTGCTGCTCACCACTGGCGAGCGGAATCACCATCCGCCCCCCCGGCGCAAGTTGCTGCTTCAGGGCGGGTGGAATCTCACGGCCGGCAGCAGCGACTATGATGGTGTCGAACGGTGCAGCCTCGGGCAGACCCAGCATACCGTCAGCGTATTTCAGGCGCAGATTGGCCAGCCTCAGGGGGCGCAGGTTTTCCTTGGCCCGCTCCAGAAGCGGGCGGATGCGCTCGACGCCGAACACGGCAGTGGCCAGCTGCGCCATCACCGCAGCCTGGTAGCCACACCCTGCACCGACCTCAAGCGTGCGCCCAAGTTCGCGCCCGGCACGCAAAAGTTCGATCATCCTGGCCACGACATAGGGCTGGGAGATGGTCTGCTGATAGCCGATCGGCAGGGGCGTATCGTCATAGGCACTGTAGGCGAGCGCCTCTTCCACGAAGCGTTCGCGCGGCACCTTGGCCATGGCCTCCAGCACCTTTTCATCACGGATACCCTGCGCGCGCAGGCGCTCCACCATGCGCATGCGCGCACGCGCAGACGCCATGACAGCAGAATCCATCATGCGCATGTTATTTTTCCAGCCACTCATCCACCACGGGGATCAACCCATTGTGGGTCAGGTCGATCTGCAGCGGAGTAATCGAGACAAATCCTTCAGCAACCGCATTGAAGTCGGTGCCACCACCGGCATCGGCCGCCTGGCCTGCCGGCCCGATCCAGTACACCGTGTCGCCACGCGGAGTCGAATCGCGCACGACCGGTTCGGCCTTGTGGCGCTTGCCCAGACGGGTGACCCGGATGCCGCGCAGGGCGTCATATTCGCCTTCGGGCACATTCACATTGAGCAGCGCAGGCTGACGAATCGGGTGTTGCATGAAACGCTGCACCAGCTCGCGCGTGACCCGTGCCGCAGCCGAAAAATCGACCGATGACTTGCTCACCAGCGATACCGCAATCGACGGCACCCCCAGCAAAAAGCCCTCGGTGGCCGCTGCCACCGTACCGGAATAAATCGTGTCGTCGCCCATGTTGGCGCCATGATTGATGCCGGAAACCACCATGTCGGGCAAATGCTCCAGCATGCCGGTGACGGCCAGGTGCACGCAGTCGGTCGGCGTGCCATTCACGAAGTAAAAACCGTTGGTGGCCCGACGCAGCGACAGCGGTCGATCCAGGGTCAGCGAGTTGCTCGCGCCGCTGCGATCGCGCTCCGGCGCCACCACGGTGATCTCGGCCAGATCCTGCAGGGCTTCGGCCAGCGCTGCAATGCCAGGGGCAAAATACCCGTCGTCGTTACTGAGCAGAATACGCATTGAAAATCCAACAGAATCCATCCGGGAAACACCCGTCTCACCGACCCGCCTCACCACCGGTCTTGCCGGCATCGGGCCGGCGGCCGGTAGGCAGGAACAAGGGCAACATATTAGCACAGAGCACCCCTGACGATTGGCTGGGCAAACGCGGCGCAAAACGCCGGGGACATCGAACAAATCACTGCATCCCTGCGCACCGGCACGCCGATTGGTGGCACAATCGGGCATCATCCGGCCTGGCGATCCGCGAACACTTGCACTGCACCGACCGCAAGCGCCGTACCGCCCTTGCCTGCAATGCTCCACACACGCCGTGAGGCCATGCATCTACTCTACGTCGAAGACTCCACGACCGACGCCGAACTGACCCGGCTGTCGCTGTCGCGCAACGCACCGGAAATCCGGCTGGACATTGCCGATGGCTTGCAGGCCGCCCTCGAACGGCTGGCAGGCGCCGAGTACGATCTGATCCTCTCGGACCTCAGCTTTCCGGATGGCAGCGGCTTTGACCTGCTGCGCATCCTGCAGCAACAGCAACGCACCACGCCGGTGGTCATCGTCACCGGTCATGATGACCTGGGCGCCGCCGTCACTGCCCTGCGGGCGGGGGCCTGCGATTTCATCGCCAAGCGCAGCGACTACCTGAAGCAGCTGCCACAACGACTGCGCGAAGCCCTGCGGCCGGCACGTCGGCGCATGGAGCGCGGCCTGCTGGTACTGTATCTGGACAGCAACCTGGCGGCACTCGACCGCACTGTCCGCTTCATGGCGAGCAACGCACCGTGGATCGAGGTGAGAGGGTTTCACACGGCCGATGCACTGCTCAAGGCCCTGCTTGCACAGCCCACCGCAAGCGGTGCGGAGCACCCCTTGCCGGAAATCGTGCTGCTGGGCGATCATGGCCATCGGGAAATCGAGCGTCTGGAGCTGATCCGCCAGATTCGCGCGCTGACCGCGCCTCCCCTGCCGGTAGTGCTGCTGGTGTCCGGCTACGATGAGCAGCTGGCGGCCCTGGCAAGCCACCTCGAAGTCGCCGATCTGGTGGCGCGCAACGACAACTACCTGCACAGCCTGCCGGCCATGCTCGACAAGGTGCGCCACCAATACGAGCTGCGCCGGGAGCGCGACGCTTTGCAGGCGCTCAACGAGCGTTACGCAAGCCTGCTCGAGAGCAGCCCCACCCTGCTCTTCAAGCTGCGCATGAACGATGGGCACAGAATACCTGCCTGGGTCAGCGAGAACGTGGAACGCGTGCTCGGTTACACCCTGCAGGAGGTGCTCGCCGAGCACTGGTGGTGGCGCAACCTGTTCGAGGGCGACCGTGAGCGGATCGGCGCCCTGCAAGACATTGCCCCCGATCAGGACGAGATCGAACTGCGCTACCGCTTTCACCATCGGGACGGTTCGCTGCTGTGGGTGCGCGACCATCAGCGCTTCATACGCAACCATGAGGGCGAGGTCACCGAGATCATCGGCACCTGGACCGATGCGCTGGACGAGGCACTGGACACCAGCGTCCGCGACCTGCGGCTGGAGGTACGCGAGCGCATGTCCGAAGGCCAGAAGCTCACCAGCCTGCTGGCACTGATCGAGGCGCGTCTGGCAAGCTGTTACTTCGGCTGCCATGCAGCGGTGCTGGTCACCGACGCTTCGGCAGACTTTCCTGTGCAGGACAGGGCGCAGGAAGAAGGGGGGGCACGCGATGCAGCGGTCGACACCTTGAGCGGGTTTCGAGCGGCCGCCGCCGCGCACTGGCTACCCGCTGCGCTGCGTGGACTGGACCCGAAGCGGCCGCTCCATGTCACCCTCGAAGAGCCCGCCACGGACCCGGATGGCGCACACTGGCAGAACCTGCTGCACAGCAGTGGCTGCGCACATGGCTGGTTCATGCGCCTGAATGGCCCCGGCGACCGGCCGCTGGGCCTGCTGGCACTGCTGGCGGACACCCCCTGCACCTCTGCGCGGGCACTGCGCCATCTGCCCGATTTTGCTTTGGTGGCCGGCCTCACCATCGAGCGCTACACCTCGGTGCAGGTTCAGCGCCTGTTCTACACCAGCGTGTCGAACACGCGCGATGGCGTGGTGATCACCGACAACTCGCCGGCGATTGTTTTCGTGAATGAGGCCTGGTGCGAAATCACCGGCTACACCCGTGAGGAGGCCCTTGGCCATAACCCCTCGATGCTCAAGTCCGGCATCGAGTCGCCCGAACGCTATCAGGCGCTGTGGCACGGCCTGCTCACCCAGGGCAACTGGCGCGGCGAAATCTGGAACCGGCGCAAGAACGGTGAAACCTACCCGCAACTGCTGAGCATCACCGCAGTGTACGATGCAGACAGCCAGCCCACGCATTACGTTGGCGTCACCACCGACCTGTCGCGCCTGCGCCAGTCTGAAGAAGAGCGCGAACGCCTGACCCACTTCGACCCGCTGACGCACCTGCCCAACCGGCTGCTTGCCCAGTCTCGGCTGGAACATGCCATCGAGCAGGCGCAGCGGACCCACCAGCGCATTGCCGTGCTGCAGATCGACCTTGACCACTTCAAGCGCATCAACGACAGTCTGGGGCACTACGCCGGAGACCAGCTGCTGGTGACGATGGCTCACCGCCTGCAGCACAACGTGAATGGTCACGGAACCGTGGCCCGGCTTGGGGGCGACGAATTCCTGATCATCGTCGAAGCCCTGGCCCTGCCCGACGATGCCGCACGGCTGGCACGCGACCTGATCGAAAAGCTGCGCGAACCGGTCGACCTGCTCGACACTCACCACGCCTTCACCAGCGCCAGCGTGGGCATCAGCCTGTACCCGGAAGACGGCGAAGACGCCCAGTCACTCATCCAGCACGCAGACACCGCGCTGAATGCGGCCAAGGAGCGCGGTCGCGACCAGTACTGCTTCTATACCGAGGAGCTCAGTGCCGCCGTGCGCCAGCGACTGACGCTGGAAAACGAATTGCGCGTGGCGCTGCAGCGGGGCGAGCTCAGTCTGCACTATCAACCGCAGGTGGACATTCGCAGCGGCCGCATCAACGGCATCGAGGCCCTGATGCGCTGGCACAGCCCCACCCTGGGCACGGTATCGCCCGCCACCTTCATTCCGGTAGCCGAACAGAGCGGACTGATCTTTCCGCTCGGCACCTGGGCCATGGAAGAAGCGTGCAGGCAGAACAAGCAGTGGCAGGATCGCGGCCTGCCCGCGCTGTGCATGGCGGTCAACGTGTCGCTGCGTCAGTTCCGCGCGCCGGATTTCGTCAGCATCGTGAGCGACATCATCGCCCGTACCGCCCTGCCGGCCCACTGTCTGGAAGTGGAAATCACCGAAAGCGCCTTCATCGATGATGCCGAAGCCGCCATCGAAACCTGCGCCCAACTGCACCGGTTGGGCGTGCGGCTGGCGCTTGACGACTTTGGCACCGGTTATTCCTCGCTGGCTTATCTGTCGCGCTTTCCTTTCGACAAGATCAAGATCGACCAGTCTTTCGTGCAGGACATCACCTCCAATCCGACGAATGCAGCCATTGCACGCACCACCATCGCGCTGGCCGACAGCCTGCACACGTCCGTGCTCGCCGAGGGCGTGGAGAACGACAGTCAGCTGAACTTCCTGCGCGAACGCGGGTGCGCTTCGATGCAGGGCTATCTGTTCAGCCGTCCGCTGAAGGCGGAGGACTTCGAAACCTTGCTGCTGGAAGCCCGCAGCCTGCCGCCGCCGGAAAGCGGCCCCGACGAAGCGCCGGTGCGCGGGCTGCTGCTGCTCGACGACGAACCGAACATCCTGCGTGCCCTGCAGCGCCTGCTGCGGCAGGAGGGCTACCGGGTCCATGCCACCACCAGCCCGCACGAGGCCTTCGACATTCTGGCGCGCAATCCGGTGCAGGTGATCGTGTCCGACCAGCGCATGCCGGAAATGAGCGGTACCGAATTCCTCTCGCGGGTCAAGGAACTGCACCCGGACACCATCCGCATCGTGCTGTCGGGTTTTTCCGAGGCCGACGCCATCACCGAAGCGGTCAACCGGGGGGCGATCTACAAGTTCTTCACCAAGCCCTGGGACGATCAAGTGCTGCGCCAGGAGTTGCGCGACGCCTTCCGGGTGGCGGAAAAATTGCGCAAACCCTGAGCAGTCGGCCCCGGGGCATGCTGGCATCCGGCCCCGGAATGCGTCGTCAGTCCTGCAGTGCGGGCTCGGGGTCGAGCGGCAGGTGCACCGTAAAGCAGGTGCCCGCCCCCGGCGTGCTGTCCACCTCGATCCGCCCGGCGTGGCGCTTGACGATCTCATAGGCAATCGACAAGCCCAGCCCGGTGCCCTTGCCCACCGGCTTGGTGGTGAAGAACGGCTCGAACAAATGCTTGATCACCTCCGCCCCCATTCCCTTGCCATTGTCACGCACCGACAGCGTCACCTCGTTGCCGTGCATGCGTGAGCTCAGAACGATGCGCCCGGGCGCCTGCTCGATGGCCTGTGCGGCATTCACCAGCATGTTCATGAACACCTGGCTGAGCTGCGCCGGCATGCAGCGCACTGCGGGCAGCGGCTGAAAGTCGCGCTGCACCTCGGCCTTGTACTTGAGCTCATGCCACACCATGGTGAGCGTGCTCTCGAGCAACGCATTGAGGTCGGCAGACTCCCACTCGGCACGGTCGACATGGGAGAACTCCTTCATGTCGTGCACGATCTTCTTCACCCGGTCGAGCCCTTCCATCGATTCGTTCAGAAGGTCGCCCAGGTCTTCGCGCATGTAGGCATAATCGTGCTGCTGCTTGAGCTGCTCGAACGCCTGCATCACCCGCTCGGGAGCGTTCATGGACTGCAGCAGGCGGTCGTAGCCGGCAATCAGGTCGAGCAGACGCAGGGTGTATTGCCGCAGGCTGCCCAGATTGGAGCTGACGAAGCCGACCGGGTTGTTGATTTCATGCGCCACACCCGCAGCCAGCTGGCCGATGGCCGACATTTTTTCGGATTGCAGCAACTGCTCTCGGGTACGCTCCACCTCGTCGAGCGCGGCCTTCAGCTCGGCCGTGCGTTCCGACACGCGCTGCTCCAGGCTGGCATTGAGCATGGCGAGCTCGTCACGGGCAGCGGACAGGGCCAGATTGCGCTGGGCCATCAGGTCGTACAGCCGGCTCATCGCCTCGACCAGAATGCGGGTGGCCCCACCATCGACTTCGACTTCGGACTGGGATCGACGCTCGGCCGGCTGACCGGCTTTCACCCGTTCGAGCTGCCCGGCCATTTCACGGTCGGAGCCCAGGATGTGAAAGGACAGCCAGGTAATCGCAAAGCTGGCCAACAGTTCGAGAATGTCGCGTGGCCGGCCTGCCGCGTGGTATTCGCTGCGTGCCATGCGTACCTGCTCCACGAACATCTGGTGCTGGCGGGTGTGAATGGCAATATGCCGGGGGTCGCACTGACCGGCCAGCATCAACGCCTCTTCATCCTGGAAGTGCACATGGGCATAAGCCTCCAGCTCGTCGAGCAGATGTGCGATGACCTCCTCCGGGATGTCCCGCTGGCTGGTCAGTACCTCGATAAGCTCGTTGAGCATGTCGACCAGCCGGTGATGCTGGGCATCGACCTCTTCCAGGCCCAGTTCATAGCGGTGATCCCACTTGAAGGCTTCAAGCATCATTCAGCTCCGTACCGCGTGCGGATGATCGGGTCGCACATCATGCCTGTTTATTCGTCCGGGTGCAGGCGTTCGTATTCGGCCTGCAAATCGGGGTCGAGGATCACCGAACCGTCGTCTCCCCAGCGCACCCGGGTGATGCCCGGCGACTCGGCTTCCAGCTTCTTCAGCTCGTACTCCTCGCGGCTGAGCATTTGGCGCTCCACACGCTTTTCGTTGGCCAGGCGCTCGGTTTCAACCTGCAACTCCCGGTAGGCCAGCCCCTGCGCAATCGCCGACACCAGCTCGTAATCGTTCCAGGGCTTGGCAATGAAACGGCTGATTTGCGCCTCGTTGATCGCCCCCACCAGTGCGCCCAGATCGGCGTAGCCCGACAGAATGAAACGCACCGCATGGGGTTGCAGCTCGCGCACCTGGCTGAGAAACTGCACACCATCCATGCCGGGCATGCGGTAGTCGGACACGACCAGCTCGTAAGGCACCGTTTCGACGGACGCCAGCGCGGCCACCGGGCAGTCGAAGGTATCGACCTGCAGCCGGTAGGTGCGACCATTGAAAGTACAGGGTGTGAGCACCAGCAGCCGCCTGAGCGCGCTCAGGATGCCGGACTCATCATCCACCAACAGGATTCGGTGTGTCATGACGCTACCTCTTGATCCGCAGGCCGGGGCATGGCCGGCTGGCCGGCCTCGCGCATGCGCTCGGCTGGGCACCGTGGCAGGACCAGTCTGAAGCAACTGCCCTTGCCCGGCTGGCTGCGCACTTCGATGTGTCCCTCATGCTTGCGCACGATCGAGAACGCCAGCGACAGCCCCAGTCCGGTGCCCGCCCCCACGGGCTTGGTTGTAAAAAACGGGTCGAACAGACGTGGCACGAGCGCCTCGTCGATACCGCACCCATTATCCTCGACTTCCACCCAAACATCATCCGATTCCGGCAGCGTGCCGGTGCGCAGGGTGATCACCCCCTGGCTGTCGATGGCCTGCGCGGCATTCACCAGCAGGTTCATGAACACCTGGTTGAGCTGGGAGGGCAGGCACATCACCTCGGGCAGCGTGCCGTACTGCTTGTCCACCCGGGCCTTGTACTTGATCTCGTTCCAGACAATGTTCAGCGTGCTGTCCAGCCCCGCATGCAGGTTGGCCCATTGCCAGTCGTTCTCGCCCACCCGCGAGAAATCCTTGAGGTCCTGCACGATCTTGCGCACCCGCATCAGCCCCTCCAGCGACTCGTTGAGCAGGGCGGGCGCATCCTCGCGGATGAAGGCAAAGTCGTGCGCGATCAGCTGCGCTTCGAAAGCATCAGCATGGTCACCGGCCTGCAGTTGCTCGCGCGCCGTCTCCACAAGCGTCAGCAAGGCCTCTACATAGGTGCACAAGGTGCCGAGATTGGAGTTGACAAAACCGACCGGATTGTTGATCTCGTGAGCCACGCCTGCGGCCAGCTGGCCGATGGAGGCCATTTTCTCGGACTGCAGCAACTGGCTGTGTGCGGCAGCCAGTTTGCGGTTGAGTTCGATCTGTTGATCGAGCGCTTCGCGCAGCTGCGCCTCGCTGCGGGCCAGCGCAATGGCGTCGGCCTCGCGCTGGCTGATGTCGCGGATGATGCTCTGCCGGTAACGCCGGCCTTCATGCTCGAAGGTGCCCGAGCTGACCTCCACCGCGAAACGGCTGCCGTCCGCGCGCTGATGGAGGGTCTTGAAGGTCAGTCCGAGCGGCGTGCTCGCATCGCTCAGCTGCCGGGCCACATCCTTCAGCGTTTCGGGTGCCCGGAGCATCCTCACATTGGCCCCGATAAGCTGCTCGCGGGAATGGCCGTAAGTGGTGCAGGCCGCATCGTTGCATTCCAGAATCGTCCCCGTCTCGTCCATCAGCAACACCACGTCGTTGGCGTAGCGGATGAAGAAATCGAGCAGGCTTTCCCGGCGCACCCGCTGCAGGTCCACCGACACCGCCTGCAGATTGCGCCGCAGGCTGAACACGCCCATGAGCGCCCCCAGCAGACCTGCCAGCAGCACGACCAGCGCCACCACGCTGGCAGCCACCCGTACGAAGGCGGCCTGCGCTTCGGCCTCCACCACCGCCAGCGGAATGCTGGTGACCAGCAGCCAGTCACGCCCCTGCAGGCGCTGTACCACGCCGATCGCCGGCTCGCCGGTCACGTCTTCCGCTTCAAGCACCTGACCGGCCATCTCGGGCGGTTTCATCGCCAGCACGTCCTGCCCCTGGACCGTCATCAGGCTGAAATGCCCCGGCGCCTCAAGCGGTCCGCTGCTGCCGAGAAAGCGCACGCTCTCGCCTTCACGCCGCATGAGCCATACCCGCAGCGCACGCCCTTCCGACAGGCCACTGTCGAGCATCGGAAAGAGGTCTGCTGCCGGCTCGATCTCGATGACCATGTAACCGACCAACACGGCCTGCCCGGCCTGCCATGTGCGTACCGCCGTGACCGTGGCAAGCGAGGGCAGTCCCTGCGGGTTGAGGTAAAAATCCCCCAGCTGGGGCAAGGGCTGGGCTGCAGCCTCGGCGAGCAGCGTGTCCGGCAACTGCGGCGGCGGCACCTCGTCCAGACTCAGCACCGGCTGGCCGCTCAGGTCGAGCAGCCAGCCGGTGCGAAATTCGTCGGAGCGCTCCACCAGCCAGCGCAGCCGCTCATGTGCGTCAGGCACCTGAAGCTGCCCGGGGGCAGTGTCGGCAGCGGCCAGTGCACGCCCCAGTACATTACCGACCGGCAGTGCATTCTTGGTCTGCAGGTCGTGCAGCCAGTGGCGCAGGTCGGCCAGCTTGATCGTGGAAACGGTGCTCAGGGTTTCTGCCATCTGCCCCCGCGCCTGTTCATGCGCCTGCTTGCGCACTTCCACCAGCACTGCGGCGGTAATGCCGACGAGCAACAACACCGCGAGCCAGAGCAAGGCGCGATTACCCCAGGCGGGCGCTTCACGGAGCACGGCGCTATCTGCCTTCATGAACCCGCTACCCTGCCCTTGAGCGGGGCGCGCTGCGGGCGCACGTACAGGGTGATGCGCGTGCCTTCGCCACGTTCATAGTCCTGGATCTGGCGGATCAGGTTTTCGTCGAGCATGTAGTCGACCGCCAGCAGCAAGGCCCCGTCGGAGCTGATCAGGTCGCGCGCCAGCACCATGCCGGGGCGCAGGTTGGCCGGGGCGATGGCGATCTCGTCGGCCGGCGGCGTGGGCGGCGCGCCGAACAGCTGGATGAAGGCATCGACCACCGCCGGGTCGTAGCGCTTGCCCCGCCCCTGCAGGATCATCATCCGGGCCTCGTCGGCAGTGAGCCGTTTGCCGGTCAGCGTGCCGTGCACATGCCCGTCGTACTCATTGGCCAGCGCAAGAATGCGCGCCCCATGCGGAATCATCATTCCGGCCAGACCGTCGGGATAGCCCTGCCCATCGAAACGCTCGTGATGGCTTCGGATGATGCGTGCGGCCGGGCGCAGGTCTTCGAGCGCCATGAGGGTCTGTTCGCCCTTGATCGCGTGCCGGCGAAAAGGGCCGAGTTCTTCGCCGGTCATCTTGTTGGGCGGTTTGGCGAGCAGCGCGTCAGGCAGCCCGATCTTGCCGATATCGTGCAGCAGACCGGCCAGAAAGATGTCGTTGCAGGCCCGTCCGTCCAGGCCCATCGCAGCGGCGATCTTGCGCGACAGGTCGGCCACCCGGCGCGAATGACCGGCCACATTGCCGCCGCGCAGTTCGATCAGGTTGGCAAACACCTGAATGGAGGTGAAGAAGCTGCGCTTGATCCGGTCATTGGCCAGACGCAGTTCCTCGGTACGTTCGCGCACCTTTTCTTCGAGACCGGCATTGAGCTGCTTCAGTTCGGCGTTCTGCCGCACGGTGAGCGCTTCCAGCCGGGCCTTCTCGTGCTGCAGCGCCTGCCGCTCCAGCGCGCCCTGCACGGTGAGCAGCACATCGCTGTCGTTCCAGGGCTTGGAGATGTAGCGGTAGATCTGGCCTTCGTTGATCGCGGCGATGGTCGACGCCATGTCGGCATAGCCGGTGAGGAGAATGCGCACGATGTCGGGCCAGCGGCCACGCACCTCGGCCAGAAAGCGGGCGCCGTCCATCACCGGCATGCGCATGTCGGAAATGACCAGATTCACCCTGCCCTGTTCGGCTTCGAGCAGGGCCAGGGCCTCGCTGCCGCTTTCAGCCACCAGTACCCGGTAACCGCTGGGCCGGAACAACCGGCGCAGGGCGGACAGGATGTTGCGCTCGTCATCGACGCACAGAATGCTCGCCGGGCCCTGCAGGCGGTCATCGCGGCCTGCAAGACCCTCGGCCGCGCCGGCCTCTGCGGCCTCTGCGGCCTCCTCTGCCTTCTCGCCCCCTGCGTTCCAGTCGCCCCCTTCGCTCACTGCAGCCCCTCCGTGCGATCATGCTCCTCGCCGTGGGTCTGGCTGACCGGCAGGCTCACCCGGAAACGGCTGCCCTTGCCCGGCTCGCTGCTCACCATGATCTGGCCACCATGCTTCTGCACGATGCCATATGAGAGGGACAGACCCAGTCCGGTCCCCTTGCCCACCGGCTTGGTCGTGAAGAAGGGATCGAAAATGCGCTTCAGGTGATCGGCCTCGATGCCGCAGCCGGTGTCTGCAACCTCCACCCATACCGTGTCGCCGCCCTCGCCCATGCCGGTGCGCAGGGTGATGGTGCCACGGGTGTTGACCGGAATGGCATGCGCGGCATTCACCATCAGGTTCATGAACACCTGGTTGAGCTGCGAGGGCAGGCATTCGATGTCGGGCAGATCGCCAAACTGCTTGACCACATCGGCTTTGTACTTGATCTCGTTATTGACGATGTTGAGGGTGCTCTCCAGCCCCTGATGCAGATTGGCCCACTGCCATTCCTGGCTGTTGTCCACCCGCGAAAAATCCTTCAGGTCGGCAACGATCTTGCGCACCCGGGTGATGCCCTCGTGAGACTCGGCCATCAGCGAGGGCACATCCTCGCGCAGGAAGTCGAAATCCTTCTCCTGCTTGAGCTGCATCGCCGCAATCAGCTGTGGGTTGTCGCGCGGCATCTCGACCAGCGCCAGTTCGTAACTGCTCATGAGCTGGAACAGGTCGTCCAGATAACTCCCCAGAGTGCCCAGGTTGGACTGCACATAGCCAATCGGATTGTTGATCTCGTGAGCCACGCCTGCGGCCAGCTGACCGATCGACGCCAGCCGCTCGGACTGTGCGAGCTGTTCCTGCGCCTCGCCCAGCCGGGTGTTGAGTTCGGTCAGCTCGGCATTGCGTCGCAGCAACTCGCGCTCGGAGCGCTCCCGCTCCTGCATGTCCGCCTCCAGTGCGGCCTTCGCCCTGGCCAGCTCGCCGGTACGCTGCTGCACGAGCATTTCCAGTTCGTCATAAGCATGCTTGAGCGCCGCTTCGGCCTGCTTGCGTTCGGTCACGTCCTGCAGGGTTTCGATCGCCCCGATGATCCGGCCGGCCGCATCGCGCAGCGGCGCCGCAGTGAAGGCCAGCCAGCGACCGCCCCCGCCGATGTCGGGAAAGTACCCTTCGGCCTCGTACGCATCGGTCACCACCGGGCTGCGCCGGAGCGTGGTTCCGTAAAAGGCCTCCAGTCGCTCGATGCTGCCATCGACGATCATGTCGGCCATCACCGGCCGGACTTCGCCATAGAAGATTCGGGCCGCCTGCCCGCTGTTTGCCACGTCGGCAGCCCGCACCCCGGTCAGTGCCTCAAGCGCACGGTTCCAGTGGGTTACCCGATGGGTGGCATCGATCACGAAGGTCGGCACCGGATCGCCCTGCAGCGTTTGTGCCAGCAGATCCTCCACCTGCCGGTGCGCCTGTTCGGCCCGCTTGCGCTCGGTCACATTCGAGCACACCCCAAGATAACGCTGCTCCGCCCCGTCGAGGGCAAACAGCGTCATCTCCAGCCATACGGTGCTGCCATCCTTGCAGCGATTGGCAATTTCGTGGTGCCACTCCTCACCGCGAGCCACCGCAGACCACATGCCGGCATAGAACGCATCGTCGTGCAGACCGCTCTTGAGCGACCTGAAACCCTGCCCGGTCAGCTCCTCGGCGGAATACCCCAGCACTTCGCACAGGCGCGGACTGACATACAGGATGCGGCCGTCACGGTCGCCCACCATCAGCATCACATGACGCGGCAAACCGGTCACCATCAGCGCATCGATCAGTTTCTGCATCGCCACTCACCGTTTCCGTTCAGTTCAGCAAGGCCCGGCAGGCTTCATCGAAACTGCGCTCCGCCTCTTCGAAGACTTCCAGCAACAACGCCTCGCCCGGTTTGAAACACGCCCACGCTGCCTCATCGGGCGGGGGTACGAAGTCGTCCCCCTCCCGCCCCAGATCGATCGCATGGGCCAGCACATCGCCCAGATGCACCAGGGCCGCATCGACCTCGCTATCAGGGGTGTGGTGCATCTGCATGACGTTCGCAAAGCGCTCCGGCAAGCCCCAGAGCTGGGCCAGCACACCGCCGGCAAGCGCATGATCCAGCCCCAGCACATCGCGTTCGGCCTGTCGCAACATGCACTGACGCCGCTGCTGCCAGTCCAGCACCGCCTGATACGACGCCGGGTAACACACCGCCAGCGCATAACGCCCGAGGTCGTGCAGCAAACCGTCCACATATACCTGATCCGCATTCACACCGATCCTTTTCGCCAGCGAGCGTGCGGCAATCGCCACTGCCACCGAGTGATGCCAGAAGCGCTCGGGCTGGAATCCGGTGCACTGCCTGTCCCGGAACCCCGACACCAGGGCAGCACTGAGCACCAGCGTGCGCACCGCCCGCACCCCCAGCACCATGATGGCCTCATCGATGCTCAGCACCTGGCCACGCAAACCATAAAACGGAGAATTGGCAATGCGCAGCACCCGGGCCAGCAGGGCCTGATCGAGCGCGATGCGCTTGCCCAGCGTGGACAGATCGATTTCCTCGTTGGCAAAGCTGGCCAGAAGCTCGCCGGCCAGCGGCGGCAAGCCGGGCATTTTCTGCAAACGGGCGCGCAAATCCTGAGGATCGACCGGCATGGCAGGGGGCTGCGCCTCCGTCACGCCTGTCGCACCTTCCGTGCCTCCGGACATACGGCGCGGACGCGGTACCGGACAGTTCTGGTTTTCACGATGACGCCTGACGAGCACCTTCAGGCCTCGCGTCAGCGCCGAATCGCCGGCGTGGCGGAAGCGCTCCTCCAGCGACTCATTCATCAACTGCCGGCGTGCTTCGAGCGACAGCGCCTGTTGCCCGCCCGGTGTGCTTTCTGTATTCACGATCTGTCTTCCGGTGTCAGTACCAGCAGCCTGCCCCGCCCGGAGGACTGCTGCCCGGTCGGGATGAGCTTTACGCGGTGGCGCGTGCCGTGCAGGTCGAGACAGACATCGTCTGCCTGCGGGCTGTCCAGCCAGGCGGCCAGCAACGCGGGCAACACTTCTGCCGCCATGCGACCAATCAGCGCATCGCCATCGCCCAGCAGCGCCTCGGCAGCCTCATTGGCCACCGCAATCATTCCATCGTCATCAACACCGAGCAGCGGCCAAGGCAACAGTTGCAGCACTTCATGCAGCACCTGCACCGTCTGCCGGTCGCGCTCGCTGCGCAGACGCTGCTCATCGAGGAGTTGCTCAAGCTGGCGGTTGGCCAGCCTGAGCGCCTCGGTCAGGCGTACATTCTCATTGGCGAGCTTCTTGAACTGAAAGGCCTCGGCAATGATGCTGCGCAACTGCGCGTCATCCCAGGGCTTGGTGAGGAACTTGAAGATCGCCCCTTCGTTGATGGCGCTGGTGATGGAGTGCAATTCAGTGTAGCCCGACAACACCAGACGCACCGTATCGGGTCGCATGATCTTGGCCTGACGCAGGAACTCCACCCCGCTCATGCCCGGCATGCGCTGGTCGGACAGGATCACATCCACCGGATGGCTGGCCAGCACCTCCAGCCCCGCCTCGCCACTGCTGGCCGTGAGCATGGTGTAACCATCGCGCCGCAGCAGGCGCTTGAGCGCGGTCAGGATGTTCGGCTCATCATCGACCAGCAGCAACACGCGCTCTTCTGCCGCCGCATCCACACCGCGCCGGAAGATGTCCGGCTCCGGCGCTTCGCTGTGCGCACCCTCTTGCATGAACATTCTGTCTGCCCCATCCTGCTTTTGTATTCATCATCGCTCAGCACAGCAGCGACGTCCAGCACCGATTCCGGGACCTGCCCACCCATGCCGACCGCTGTCTCGCCGGGTGTCGCATACTCCCGCCTGTCGTATACTCCCGCCTGCCCTTGACTCACCGCATCCACATTTTCCGCGCCGGCCGCCCTGTGCGGTGTACCGAACCGCCCGAGCTCCCGCACATGCCCGTCGAACACTACGAGAACTTCCCGGTCGCCTCCGTCCTGCTCCCTGCCCGGTTGCGCGCACCGGTCGAGGCCATCTATGCCTTCGCACGGGGCGCCGACGATGTGGCCGACGAAGGTGACGCCCCGGCCGAGCAACGCCTGGCCCGGCTGGACGACTATCGCCGGGAGCTGCAGCGCCTGGCCGACGGCCAGTCCCCGCAGGATGCGGAACTTGCACCGGTGTTTGCCCGGCTGGCGCCCCACGTGGCAGCCCATCGCCTGCCCCTGCAACTGTTTCACGACCTGCTCGACGCCTTCGCGCAGGACGTGGTGAAGACCCGCTATGCGAACCGTGCCGAGCTGATGGATTACTGCCGCCGCTCGGCCAACCCGGTCGGGCGCCTGCTGCTCAGGCTGTACGAGGCCGACACGGCAGAGAATCTGGTGTACTCCGATCGCATCTGCAGCGCCTTGCAATTGATCAATTTCTGGCAGGATGTGGCCATCGACTGGGACAAGCCCCGGGTGTATCTGCCGCAAGATGCGATGCAGGCCTGCGCAGTGAGCGAATCCCATCTGGCCGAGGCGCGCACCGACGCCGCATGGCGCACATTGATGACCACGCTGGTAGACGAGGCGCGCACGATGATGCTGGCCGGGGCACCGCTCGCCCGCCGCCTGCCCGGGCGCATTGGCTGGGAGCTGCGGCTGATGGTGCTCGGCGGGCTGCGCATTCTCGAACGCATCGAAGCGGTCGAATACGATGTTTTCCGGCGCCGGCCCCGGCTGGGCGCCACCGACTGGCTGCGGCTCGCACTGCGGGCGCCCTTTCTTGGATCACGATGAATCCCCACGACTACTGTCAGGAAAAGGCCGCACAAAGCGGCTCCAGCTTTTATTACAGCTTCGTCTTCCTGCCCGCCGAACGGCGCCGGGCAATCACGGCGCTGTACGCCTTTTGCCGCGAGGTCGATGATGTGGTGGACGAATGTCCGGACCCGCATCTGGCGCAGACCAAGCTGGCCTGGTGGCGGGCGGAGGTGGACCGGGTATTCGACGACACGCCCACCCACCCCGTGGGGCATGCGCTGCGCGACGTGAGCCAGCAGTTCAGCCTCCCCCGCGAGCAGTTGCACGAGATCATCGACGGCATGGCAATGGACCTCACCCAGAGCCGCTATCTGGACTTCAAGGGCCTGCAGCTGTATTGCTACCGGGTGGCCAGCGTGGTGGGCCTGCTCGCAGCCGAAATTTTCGGCTATGAAAACCGCCAGACCCTGAAATACGCCCACGACCTGGGGCTGGCCTTTCAGCTCACCAACATCATCCGCGACGTCGGCGAGGATGCCCGCCGTGGTCGCATCTATCTTCCGATGGACGAACTGAAGCGCTTCAATGTGCCGGCCAGCGACATTCTGGAAGCCCGGCACTCGGAACGCTTCGTCGCCCTGATGCGCTTTCAGGCCGAGCGCGCCTACGGTTTTTACGATCAGGCGATGGCCCAGTTGCCAACGGTCGATCGCAAGCGACAGCGTCCCGGACTGGTGATGGCCGCCATCTACCGCACCCTGCTCGACGAGATCGCACGCGACGACTTTCTGGTGCTCGACCGCCGCACCTCGCTCACCCCGCTGCGCAAGGTCTGGCTCGCCGGCACCACCTGGATGAGGGCCTGAACCGATGAGCCAGTCGATTGCCATCATCGGCGCCGGCTATGCCGGCCTGGCCTGCGCGGTGGAACTGGCCCGCAACGGCCACTTCGTTACCGTGTTCGAACGCTCGCATGTACTGGGCGGACGTGCCCGGCTGGTCACCCGCGATGGCTGGCGGGTGGATAACGGTCAGCACATCCTGATCGGCGCCTATGCCGAACTGCTGCGCCTGCTGCGGCTGACGGGCGTGTCGCCCAAGGTGTTCGAAACCCTGCCGCTCACCCTGCACACCCCCAGCCTGCTCGACCTGCGCGCTGCCCGCCTGCCGGCCCCCCTGCATCTGGCGGTCGGGCTGTTGCGCGCACGGGGCCTGAGCTGGGCCGACCGCATGGCGATGGTGCGCCTGTTGCGTCATCTCAAGCGCCAGCAGTTCGCCCCCGAAGCCGGCATGACGGTCCGCACCCTGCTGCAGGCCACCGATCAAACCGACAAGGTGATCACTACCATCTGGGAGCCGCTGTGCGTGGCGGCCCTGAACACCCCCATCGACCAGGCCAGCGCCCGTGTGTTTGCCGCCGTCCTGCGCGACTCGCTGGCTGCCGGCGCGCATGCCAGCAACCTGCTGATTCCGCGTGTGGATCTCTCGGAACTGTTTCCGGTACAGTGCGCGCGCTACCTTGCCACCCGGCGCGGCAAGCTGCGCACCGGCACCGGTATCGAAGGCATCGAGCCCTGCACGCAAGGCTTCCGCCTGGCGGGCGACCCCGCCCCCAGCCAGCGCTACGACAGTGTGGTGGTGGCCACGGCGCCTTACCATGCGGCCAGCCTCCTCGCCACAGTTGGCCAGTGCGACCGTCTGGCGGCGCAGATCGATGCCCTGGAACATGAACCGATCACCACCGTGTATCTCGCGCTGGGCAAAGGCTTTCGCCTGCCGGATACAATGATCGGCCTGAGCGCCGGCCCCGCCCAATGGGCTTTTGACCGTGGCCGCCTGGGCGGCCCGGAAGGCCTGGTCGCGCTGGTCATCAGCGCCCACGGCCCGCACGAAGCGCTCAGCCGGGACGATCTGCAGATTGCGGTGCATCAGCAACTCGAACGCTGCCTGCGCGCCCCCCTGCCCAGCCCGGAATGGTCGATGACCATCACCGAGAAACGTGCCACCATCGCCTGCCGCCCCGGCATCCAGCGACCCGGCATCCGCACGCCCGTGGCCGGTTTGTGGCTCGCCGGCGACTATCTCGACTCCCCCTACCCCGCAACACTGGAGTCTGCCGTGCGCTCGGGCACAGCAGTCGCTGCAGAAATCGTGCGCGCAGGGCAGCGGTTATAGTGGTCCCGTTCATCGCTGGCCGGCGCCAAACCTCGCGGTCAAATACCGCAGTCGTCACCGGGCGCTGCTTGCGGAGTTCTGCAAAGGCCGCTGCCAACTCGGCCTCCAATCTTGCCCTTCACTTCGCCAGCGCAACCGGCACATATGGATTGGCCGGATTGATGGTAAGCGACTGAGTTGCGGGGTGTAGCACCAAGTCCATCATCTCCATCGGCACGGCACCCAGCAAAGGCTCATCACCGAGCACCAGCGCCGACAGGTCGCAATACCGGTCCGCGAACCTCACTCGCAGCGGGCCAATCATCGGCGCGGCTTCGCGATGACCGTTCGCCAACACGACCTCACGGGTTGCAACTTCGGTGAGGTCGAAGCCTAGCTGCACGGCAACGTGCTCGGGAACGCTCAGAAAAACCGCCCCCGAATCGACGAGTGCCTTCACGGACAATTGGCGTTTCGAGAACAAATTTTCGACTTCGATGTCTGCATAAGTTAAGCCCATGTCACACTCCTTAACGATCATGGTGCGGGCTGGCACCACCCCTGAAGATGAAAGAGACTTTGGGGTGGAAGGTGTTGGGTAGAGGTCGTAAAGTTTTTGGCGGCTGAACCCCGTTCTTAACGTGACCTGCCGGACTGACTCGCACCCCGGATTGCTTCCATTGAGAGCGCACGCTAAACAGGCCGTTGGCGACTTGTCGCCTTCAGGCTCATTCAGTTCCGGCACCCACCACCTTCCGCCCTTGAGTGTAGTCCGACAGGAGGCGACATGGAACTGGTGGCACTGTACAAACGCGTCATCGGCCTGGACATTCATCAGGCGCAGATCACGGCCTGCGCGCTCATTGAGCAAGCCGATGGCAGCACACGCATTGAACAACGTCAATTTGGCGGCTTCAAACGGGATCGTCGAGAACTGGCTGAATGGGTGGCTTCGTTGCGTCCCGACGAAGTCGTGATGGAAAGCACCGGCATATACTGGAAAAGCCCGTATGCGGCGCTGGAGGCAGTGGGCATTCGCGCGAAGGTGGTCAATGCCCGGCATGTCAAAAATGTCCCTGGCCGCAAGACCGATGTGGGCGATGCGCACTGGTTGGCGACACTGGCGCGTGCGGGGCTGTTGCGCGGCTCATTTGTGCCGCCTGCCAAGTTGCGCGAACTGCGACTGATTGCTCGCCAGCGGCAGAAACTGGTCGGCCAATTGGCTTCGGAGAAGAACCGTCTGCACAAGGTGCTCACCGACAGTGGCATCCGCCTCGGGGTGGTGGTCAGTGACCTTCACGGCAAGTCCGCCCGCGCTATGGTCAAGGCCATTGTCGCTGGGCAGCCCCCTCACGAGGTGATCAAACTGGCCAGTGCCCGACTCAAGGCGAGCCGGGAGGAAATCTTTGATGCCCTGCAGGGAGACTTGACCGCCAGCCACCGCTTCGTCCTCGATGAGCTGATGCGCCATATCGAGGAGATCGAAGCCCGCATTGCCCGTTTCGATGCCCGGCTGCTGACCGAGCTCGAATCCGAGCGCAATGCTCTGGCGCTGCTGCAAACGATTCCCGGTGTCGATCTGATCGGCGCCGCCATGCTGCTGATCGAAATTGGCACCGACATGGATGCCTTCGGCAGTGCGGATCGCCTCGCCTCCTGGGTCGGCATCTGCCCCGGCAACAATGAGTCGGCCGGCAAGCGCAAGTCCGGCCGTGTTCGCAAGGGCAATCTCTACGTCCGTCGCCTGCTCTGCGAATTTGCTCATGCCGCAAGTCGTACCACCTCGGTGTTCAAGTCGAAGTTCCAGTCGCTCGTTGTCCGTCGTGGCTACAAGCGCGCCATTGTCGCCGTCGGCCACAAGATTCTTCGCACCATCTTCTTCATGCTCAAGCGGCGCGAACATTACCGGGATTGCGCCACCGACTATGAAGCGCTTTCCGTTCAACGTAACGCCCCTCGCTGGATCAAGGCACTGACCAAGTTCGGCTTCATCCCACCAGCCCAAGCTTGATCAAGACTCACCATCCACGCGTGACCTTCGCTGGTCAGGAATGCTGTCGTCTGCCAGTACATCTCTTTCACGCTAAGATTTTGCTTTTGCAATAGCTATTAGCTTGTTCCACGGCTGGCTGCGCGCTGGTTGCATACTTGGTTCAAGACGAACCTGGAAAATCCTGGACACGACCACGCTTGAGCGGCTTGCTGGCCTCATGAACGCTGATCGTTGCGACAACAGGGAGTTGGTACATTTTGGACTTGCCAACAGATGAAAAATATAAATAGCATAATTCATTATTTTATTCGGCCCCCAGCACGAGCAGCGCACTCCACAGCAAACCCCACCACCCGCCGTTGCTCGCGGCTGAACTCCACCCCGATGAGGTGGATCGGCTCGTTACGGTCGCGGTACTTGTCCGCATAACCCCTCTGCTTGATCTGTTCCAGCGCCGCGCCTTCCGGTTCGAGTTCCACCACCTTGAACTCGAACAGATAGACTTGACCGTTGAAGCGCACCGCCATGTCCAGCCTGCCGGCGTTGCTCGATTCTTCCGGCACGATGTCCAGCCCCAGACTGGCGAAGTAGGCATAGAACACGCTGGCGTAGTAACCCTCGTATTGCGCGATGGGGTTGTTGCGGAACCAGTCGTGCGGGATGCTGGCGAAGAAGGCGGTAAAGAGACTTTCCATGCCGGCGAAGTCGTTGGCCAGCAACAGGTCTCCAAGCCGGAACTTGTTGTTCAGCGCTGTACGCGGGCTTTCCTGTGTCCCCGTCCAGGCATGCAGCAATGCGTTCGACAGGCTTTGATAGACCTCCTGATTGGGGTAACGCAGATGGTAGCGATACTCCCCGAAAATGCGCTCGACACGATCGATGGTCAGATAGCCTGCCTGCCACATCAAAGCTTCGGTGGCGATCAGCTCCACATCGAAAGTGGATAACAAGGCTTCACTTGTCACCGGCCGACCAAGCTCGGGCAGCATGACTTGACGGCTACGCAGCAAATCAATCAAAAACGTGGGCGTGCCCGTCTCGAACCAGTACGGACGAAACACGCGTTCGCGCATCAACAGCAGCAGGTCGAAGGGGTTGTACACCGACTCCCCGGTCCAGTTGTAGCCGTTGTACCACTCGCGGATCAGCTCACGGTCCAGACCGGGCAGTTCGGGCGCGAACACAGTATCCACATCCGTATCGGTGTAGCCGCAGATCGCCGAGTACGTCGGCGACACGGTAATGTCGAACAGGTTATTCAGCCCCGAGAACAGGCTCACCTTGCTGAACTTCGACACCCCGGTGAGCATCGCAAACTTGATGTGCGCGTCCTGGCCCTTGATGACCGAGTACAGATCGCGCAGCCCGTCGCGCATCTGGCGGGCCCGTTCCGGGCGGGTAAGGTTGTCGAGAATCGGCTTGTCGTACTCATCGACCAGCACCACCACGCGCTGGCCGAATGCGTGTTCGGCACGTTCGATCAGGATGCTGAAGCGGTTGTGGATCGAGCCGGTCGGCAACGGCTCCAAACCCAGCCGCCCAGCATTGTGCGCGAGCAGAAAATCGATACGCTCCTCCAGTTCTGACCGGTTTTCGATGATGCCCTCGGCAAAGCTGATGCGGATCACCGGATACTTGACCGACCAATTCCACCGGTCATGGCAGTACAGCCCGCGAAACAGCGCCTCGTTGCCCGCAAACAACTCCGCCAGCGTGTCGATGAACAGGCTCTTGCCGAAGCGGCGCGGACGCGACAGGAAGTAGTGCGTGCCCTGCTCGATCAGGTTCAGCGCATAGGGCGTTTTGTCGACATAGTAGTAGTCGTCCTCACGGATTTTGGCGAAGGTCTGGATGCCGATGGGCAGTTTCTTGCGGGGCAGCGTATTCATGCCTGGGTCTCCACTTCAAACCCCACCACCCGCCGCTGCTCACGGCTGAACTCCACCCCGATGAGGTGGATGGGCTCGTTGCGGTTGCAGTACTTGTCCGCATAGCCCCGCGCCTTGATCTGCGCCAGCGCCGCGCCTTCCGGTTCGAGTTCCACCACCTTGAACTCGAACAGATACACGTTGCCGTTGAACCGCACCGCCATGTCCAGCCGCCCGGCGTTGCTCGATTCTTCCGGCACGATGTCCAGCCCCAGCGATGCGAAGTAGGCGTAGAACACGCTGGCGTAATAGCCCTCGTATTGCGCAATTGGGTTGTTGCGAAACCAGTCGTGCGGAATGCTGGCGAAGAAGCTCGTGAACAGCCGCTCCATGCCGGCGAAGTCGTT
>JBAYOV010000012.1:0-74944 GCA_041678045.1 Rhodocyclaceae bacterium | reverse complement strand
GGAAATTTCGGTATTGACGTTCTCGACGGCCTGCAGCACGCCCTTGCCCAGAAAGCGGGCCGCATCGCCGTCGCGCAGCTCGATGGCCTCGCGCGAACCGGTGGACGCGCCGGACGGCACGGCGGCACGCCCCATCATGCCCGATTCGAGCAGCACATCGGCTTCGACCGTCGGGTTGCCGCGCGAGTCGAGAATCTCCCGGGCGATGACATCAACGATTGCACTCATGGTGTTTCCTGTAGGTAAAGCAGGTTAAAGGGAAAATCTTGGGGCTGTCCGCAGCCCGGCCTCAGGCCGCAGCCGTCAGGCCCTGTTCGAGGAAGCCATGCTGCTTGACCAGCGCATCGAGCTCGCGCAGCGTGTGCAGCAGGGCTTTCATCCGGTCCAGCGGCCAGGCATTGGGGCCATCCGAAAGGGCCTTCGCGGGGTCGGGGTGCGATTCCATGAACAGGCCAGCCACGCCGGCAGCCACGGCCGCCCGCGCCAGCACCGGCACGAACTCGCGCTGACCGCCCGAGGCACTGCCCTGCCCACCGGGCAGCTGCACCGAGTGGGTGGCATCGAACACGACCGGGCAACCGGTTTCGCGCATGATCGCAAGGCTGCGCATGTCGGAGACGAGGTTGTTGTAGCCAAAGGACACGCCACGCTCGCACACCATGATGCTGTCCGCCCCGCCGGCCGCCTCGCGCGCCTTGAGCACCACCTGTTTCATGTCGCCGGGCGCCAGGAACTGCCCCTTCTTGATGTTCACCGGCTTGCCCGAAGCCGCCACGGCATGAATGAAATCGGTCTGGCGACACAGGAAGGCCGGCGTCTGCAGCACATCGACCACCGCAGCCACGGCGGGCACTTCCTCAGCGGTATGCACGTCGGTGAGCACCGGGACCCCCAGGGTCTTGCGCACATCGGCAAGGATTTCCAGCCCCTTGTCCATGCCCATCCCACGATAAGACTTGCCCGAACTACGGTTGGCCTTGTCGTAGGACGACTTGTAGATGAACGGAATGCCCAGCTCGGCGCAGATGTCCTTCAGCTGACCGGCCGTCTCGAAGGCCATGTCGCGCGATTCGATCACGCAGGGTCCGGAAATCAGGAAGATGGGCTGGTCCAGTCCGACATCGAATCCACACAGTTTCATGGCAGGACTCCTCAAGCCGCAGCGGCTGCGGATTTGTGCGCAAGCGCGGCCTTCATGAAGGCGCTGAACAGCGGATGGCCCTTGCGCGGGTTGGAGGTGAATTCGGGGTGGAACTGGCAACCGACAAACCAGGGATGCACCTCTGCCGGCAGTTCGACCATTTCGCACAGATCCGTGCCCGGCGCGCGGCCGGAGACGCGCAGCCCCTTTTCTTCGAGTCTGCTCAACAAGGTGTTGTTCACTTCGTAGCGGTGACGGTGGCGCTCCAGAATGTCATCGGCACCGTAGATTTCGCGCGCCAGCGAGCCTTCGGCCAGATGGCACACCTGCCCCCCAAACGCATCGTGCCTCCCAGGTCGGATTCTGCGCTGCGCTTCTCGCGCTTGCCGCTGCGATCCTGCCATTCGGTAATCAGGCCGATCACCGGGTAGGGGGTATCCTGCTCGAATTCGGTGGAATGCGCCCCGTCCATGGCGGCCACATTGCGCGCAAACTCGACCACCGCGAGCTGCATGCCGAGGCAGATGCCCAGATACGGCACCCGGTTTTCGCGGGCATGACGGATTGCGGCAATCTTGCCTTCGGTGCCACGCTTGCCGAAACCGCCCGGCACCAGAATGGCATCCATGCGTGCGAGCATCGCGGTGCCGCTGCTTTCGATGTCTTCCGAGTCGATGAAGTGGATGTTCACCTTGCTGCGGGTGTGCATGCCGGCGTGATTGACCGCCTCGATCAGCGACTTGTAGGACTCGGTGAGGTCGACATACTTGCCGACAAAGGCGATGTCCACCGACTGTCTCGGATTTTCGAGCGCATCGATGAGGTTCTCCCACACGCTCAGGTCGGCTGCACGCGCCAGGATGCCCAGCTTGTGACAGACGATCTCGTCGAGCATCTGGTCATGCAGCATGCCGGGAATCTTGTAGATGGAGTCCGCATCCAGGCACTCGATCACCGCCTCGGGCATCACGTTGCAGAACAGCGCGATCTTCTTGCGCTCGTCGGCCGGAATCGAGCGGTCCGCACGGCACAGCAGGATGTCGGGCTGGATGCCGATCTCGCGCAATTCCTTCACCGAATGCTGGGTGGGCTTGGTCTTCAGCTCACCGGCCGTGGGAATGTAGGGCAGCAGCGTGAGGTGGATGAAACAGGTGCGGTTGCGCCCCTCCTCGATGCCCATCTGACGGATGGCTTCGAGAAACGGCAGCGACTCGATGTCGCCCACGGTGCCGCCCACCTCGACGATGGCCACATCGGCCCCGGCTGCGCCACGCTTGATGGACAGCTTGATCTCGTCGGTGATGTGCGGGATCACCTGCACGGTCTTGCCCAGGTATTCGCCGCGACGCTCCTTCTTGATCACCGATTCGTAGATCTGACCGGTGGTGAAGTTGTTCGCACGGCTCATGCGGGCGCTGGTGAAGCGCTCGTAGTGACCGAGATCGAGGTCGGTTTCGGCACCGTCCTCGGTGACGAACACCTCGCCGTGCTGAAACGGGCTCATCGTGCCCGGATCGACGTTGATGTAAGGATCCAGCTTGAGGTGCGTGACCTTGATGCCGCGGGATTCCAGGATGGCGCCCAGCGAGGCCGCCGCGATGCCCTTGCCCAGAGAGGACACGACACCGCCAGTAACGAAGACGTATTTGGTCATGAGAATGCAACTGCGGGAAAGCGCGATGATAACCGAAGTCACCCCCGCTCCGGAAGGACGGCGGGCGCAAAATCACCCTCACCGCCTTGCCGGCCCCGTACCCGCCCAGGGCGGGTACGGCCGCAGGAACTCAGCGAATGAAATCGCGGTTGACCGTGCGGAACAGCTCGGTACCACCGCGCTGCAGCCACTCGAACGCAACCATCTCCGAAGAGACAATCTCGATGCCGTGTGCCCGCATGCGTTCAAACGCCAGATCGCGGTTGGCCGGATCGCGCGAACCCGAGGCGTCGGCGACCACAAACACTTCCTTGCCGGCCCAGCGCAACTCCAGCGCAGTCTGCTGGACACACACATGGGCCTCGGTGCCGCAAACAACCACCTGGCGCCGCTCCCCCACTGCAGTGGCGTCCAGACGCCCTTCGGCCTGACCGGAAAAGCACTGCTTGCTTACATAGCAGGCGTCCGGCGTGACGGCTTTCACCGCGTCGAGCGTGGCGCCGATCTTGTCGGGAAAGTGTTCGGTCACCACCACCGGCACGCTCATGCGGTTGGCCACGCCGGCCAGCCAGATGCAGCGCTCCACCACCCGCTGTCCGTCGTGGATCGCCGGCGCCAGCCGGGTCTGCACATCGATGATGAGCAGCGTGGATTTGTCTCGGTTCATCAGCATGTTGCCTGCTCCTTGTACACCGTGCGGTGCGTTCAGTCTGCCAATTCGGCGCGATGGGCAAAGTGTGCAAGCGCTTCGGGGTTGGCAAGCGCCTCCTTGTTGCGCACCGGTTTGTCATGCACCACATTGCGCACCGCCAGCTCGACGATCTTGCCGCTCTTGGTGCGCGGAATGTCGGCCACCTGCAGCACCTTCGCCGGCACATGGCGCGGCGTGGTGTTGTCGCGAATGGTTTGCTTGATGCGCTTGACCAGCGCTTCATCCAGCGTGAGCCCGTCGCGCAGCTTGACGAACAGCACCACACGCACGTCGTTGGGCTGCTGCGGCGGCCAGTCCTGGCCGATGACGATGGATTCGACCACTTCGGGCAGCTTCTCCACCTGGCGGTAGATCTCGGCCGTGCCGATGCGCACGCCACCGGGGTTGAGGGTGGCATCGGAGCGGCCATAGATGATCAGCCCACCATGCCCGGTCACCTCGCAGAAGTCTCCATGGCACCAGATGTTGTCGAAGCGCTCGAAGTAGGCGGCACGATACTTCTCGCCCTGCGGATCGTTCCAGAACCCTACCGGCATCACCGGGAAGGGGCGGGTGCACACCAGCTCGCCCTTCTCGCCACTGAGCGGACGGCCTTCTTCATCGAACACCTCGACCGCCATGCCCAGGCCCTTGCACTGGATCTCGCCACGCCACACCGGCAGCCACGGACTGCCCAGCACGAAGCAGGAAATGATGTCGGTGCCCCCGGAAATCGACGACAGCTGCAGGTCGGTCTTGATGTCGCGATACACGTAGTCGAAGCCTTCCGGCACCAGCGGGCTACCGGTGCTCATCATCACCCGCAGGGCTTCCAGGCGGTGCGTCTCGCGCGGCTTGAGCTCGATCTTGGCGATCGCATCGATGAACTTGGCCGACGTGCCGAAGTGGGTCATGCGCTCGGCGTCGGCATAGTCGAAGAGGATCGTGCCCTTGCCGATGAAGGGCGAGCCATCGTACAGCAACAGCGTGGCGCCCGCTGCCAGACCGGACACCAGCCAGTTCCACATCATCCAGCCGCAGGTGGTGAAGTAGAACACCCGGTCGCCAGGCCTCACATCGCCATGCAGACGGTGTTCCTTGAGATGCTGCAACAGGGCGCCGCCCGCACAATGCACGATGCACTTGGGCACGCCCGTGGTGCCCGATGAATACATGATGTAGAGCGGATGATCGAACGGCAGCTGGGCGAATTCGATCTCGGTCACCGCGCGGTGATCCTCGACGAAGGCGTCCCACATGCGCGCATGCGGAATGGCCGACAGGTCGTGCTCGCCATGCACATAAGGCACCACCACCACGCGCTCGACCGTGGGCAGCTGCGGCACGATCTCGGCCAGCTTGGGCAGCACATCGACGATCTTGCCGTTGTACCAGTAGCCGTCGCAGGCAATCAGCACCTTGGGCAGGGTCTGACCGAAGCGGTCGATCACGCCCTGCACCCCGAAATCGGGCGAAGCCGAGGTGAAGATCGCGCCGATGCTGGCTGCAGCCAGCATTGCAACGATGGTCTGGGGCATGTTCGGCATGTAGGCCGCCACCCGGTCGCCACGCACCACACCCTGCTCGCGCAATGCGGCGGCAAAGCGTGCCACCTCGCGATACAGCTCGCCATGGCTGAGGCGGTTTTTCACCTTGTCTTCGCCCCAGAACACCAGCGCATCGTGGGCATCGCGGCTGCGCAGCAGGTTCTGCGCAAAGTTCAGCCTGGCTTCGGGAAACCAGTGTGCACCCGGCATGCGGCCGCCATCGGCCAGCACCACACTGCCGGCCTCGCCCAGCACGCCCGTGCCGGCTTCATCGCCGTCCCAGACGCTGCTCCAGAACTGCTCCGGGGCCTGCACCGACCAGGCATGCAGTGCCTCGTAATCGGGCAGGCTCACGCCCCAGCGCGCTTCGGCCTTGCGGGCAAACGCGGTGAGATTGGCTTGGGCAATACGTTCTGCGGATGGGGTCCACAATGGGCGCTCGGCTACGGCCGTCATCTGAAAGTCTCCTGCTTATTGGTTTATTTGTATGGTTAGGGGTACTGCTTGCCTGCTTGTCACTGACCGGCGTGCCACCCTTACAGCAGTTCGCGCAGGCGCTCGGGCAAGGGCACCGACTTGCCGGTGGCCGGATTCATCCACACCACCTTGGCCGAACCCTCTGCGTAAAGGCGCTCATCGCCGACCACATACAGCTCGTACCAGGTCATCACGCTGCTGCGTCCGGGCTTGCCGGCAAACACTTTGATCTCCACGGTGGCCGGGTAGTTTACCGGAATCCTGAAGGTGCAATCGGCGTTCACGATGACCGCCCCGCTTTCCTCGGACGGACTCACGGGAAAACCCATGTTCTCGATCCACTCCACCCGCGCCTGCTCGAAATAGCGAAAGTACACCGTGTTGTTGACATGGCCGTAGTAGTCCATGTCGCCCCAGCGCACCGGCATGCGCGTGGTGAGCAGCAGTTTGCGTTCTTCGTGCATTGATTCATCTCCTTTTGATCAACCGGCGGGAGCTAATGTAACATACGCCACCGTATGTTACCGATGTCGGTGATACTAGCATGTGAAGTGTTGCCGCATTGCCAGAGCAGGTTCAGTCACGGCGCACCGGCGCTGCCCGGCTGGACAGACAACCGTATAACCGGAAGCACCGCGAGGAGAAGCACAATATGGAACGCGAATCGATGGAATTCGATGTCCTGGTCGTCGGAGGAGGCCCTGCAGGACTGGCCGCAGCGCTGCGTCTCAAGCAGCTCGCCGACGAGAAGGGGCAGGACGTGTCGATCTGCCTGATCGAAAAGGGCGCGGAGATTGGCGCCCATTCGCTGTCGGGCGCCGTGCTCGACCCCCGCTCGCTGAACGAGCTGATTCCCGACTGGAAGGAAAAGGGCGCACCGATCCAGACCGAAGTTTCCGAAGACCGCTTCCTGTTCCTGACCGAAAGCGGCGCCCGCAGCACCCCCAATGCGCTGCTGCCCGACTGCTTCACCAACCACGGCAACTACATCGTGCGCCTGGGGCATCTCGCAAAATGGCTGGGCGAGCAGTGCGAGGCTGCCGGCATCGAGGTCTACCCCGGCTTTGCCGCGGCCGAAGTGCTGTATGACGAAAACGGCGCGGTGAAGGGCATCGCCACCGGCGACATGGGCCTGCACCGCGACGGCACACCCGGCCCCAACCACCAGCCCGGCATGGAGCTGCATGCACGCTACACCCTGTTTGCCGAGGGCTGCCGTGGTCATCTGGGCAAGGAGCTCGAGACCCGCTTCAATCTGCGCGAGGGGGTCGATCCGCAAACCTACGGCATCGGTATCAAGGAACTGTGGGAAGTGCCGGCCAGCCAGCATGTGCCGGGCATGGTGATGCACACCGCTGGCTGGCCGCTGGACACGCAGACTTACGGCGGCTCCTTCATGTATCACCTGGAGGACAATCTGGTTGCGGTGGGGTTCGTTGTCGGTCTTAACTACAGCAATCCGCACCTGTCGCCATTTGAAGAGTTCCAGCGCTACAAGACGCATCCGGAAGTGCGCAAATTCCTCGAAGGCGGCAAGCGCCTGTCGTATGGCGCCCGCGCCCTGGCTGCCGGTGGCCTGCAATCGCTGCCGAAAACCACCTTCCCCGGCGGCGCCCTGATCGGCGACGATGCGGGCTATCTCAACGCTGCACGCATCAAGGGCATTCATGCGGCGATCAAGAGCGGCATGCTGGCTGCGGAGGCAGCTTTCGAGGCCGTGACGGCCGAACGCAGCCGCGACGAACTGGACGCCTATCCAAAAGCATTCCGCGAAAGCTGGCTGCACGAGGAGCTGCACAAGTCACGCAACTTCAAGCCCTACATGAAGAAAGGCTTGATTCTCGGTTCGCTGCTGTTCGGCTTCGACCAGATCGTGCTGCGCGGCAAGGCCCCCTGGACGCTGCACAACAGCGCCGATCACACCACGCTGAAACCCGCGTCCGAATGCCCGAAGATCGAGTATCCCAAGCCCGACGGCGTGCTCACCTTCGATCGTCTGTCCTCGGTGTTCCTCTCCAACACCAACCACGAGGAAGAGCAACCCTGTCACCTTCAGCTGAAGGACGCCTCGGTGCCGATCACGGTCAACCTTGCCCGTTACGACGCACCTGAGCAGCGTTACTGCCCGGCAGGGGTGTATGAAATCGTGCAGGAAGAGGCTGGCCCCCGCCTGCAGATCAATGCGCAGAACTGCGTGCACTGCAAGACCTGCGATATCAAGGACCCCACGCAAAACATCAACTGGGTGGTGCCGCAAGGCGGGGAAGGTCCGCTGTATCAGGGGATGTAAGCACCTCGGCACCTGAAGCGCAGGGGCAAGGAAAGCGGCAGCCGGGCGATCAACCCCGCTGCCGTTTTTGCTGGCCTTCGGCACACGCCAGCGAGCGTGTGCTTACTTTGCCATGCCGAGCAGGGTTCGCAAGTCTGCGGCCATGTGCTCGGCCGATTGTGCGTGTGGAATGGCCAGCCTGAGCCGGCCCTCGGTGTCGTAAACGAATGAGGTGGCCGTGTGGTCCATGGTGTAGGACTCACCCGTGGGCACCTTGCGGTAGAACACGCGGAAGGTTTTTGCCACCTCCGGCAGCTCTTCCAGCGTCGGATGCAGACCGATGAACGCCGGATCGAAGGCGGCCATGTATTCCTTCACGATGTCCGGCGTGTCGCGCTCGGGGTCGACCGTGATATAGACCACCTGCATGCGTTCGCCCTGGTCGCCGAGCAAGCTTTTCGCCTCAACAGCCCGCAACAGCGCAGTGGGGCACACATCCGGGCACTGGATGAAACCGAAATACACCACCACCACCTTGCCACGGAAATCTGCCAGGGTACGCAACTGTCCCTCCGAATCGACCAGCCGGAAATCCTTGCCATAGTTCGCGCCGGTGATGTCCGTCGCGTGAAAGCCCGGCCCCTGTTCGGCGCAGGCCGTCAGCAGCACGGCCAGCAGCAACATCCACATCAACCGCTGCACACGATTCACGGCATTGCGTGCTCTGGAAAGCATGATTTCTCCTTCAGGCATTCAGGGCGAGTATAGCGGGCCAGGCACACGGCACCTTGACCCGTCTCAAGCAAAACGGCCTCCGGTAGCCCCCCGGAGGCCGTCGTTCATGACCGCTCAGCCCACCCAGCGACGGGCATTGCGGAACATGCGCAGCCAGGGCGAATCCTCACCCAGCGTGTGCGGGCGCCAGCTCATCTGCACGCTGCGGAAGGTGCGCTCCGGGTGGGGCATCATGATGGTGAAACGACCGTTCGCCGTAGTGAAGCCAGTCACCCCATCCGGCGTACCGTTCGGGTTGAACGGATAGCGTTCGGCCACCGCCCCGCTGTTGTCGATGTAGCGCAGACTGCCCAGCGCGGCCAGGCGGTCGGCCTCCTCCCGGAACACCGCCCTGCCCTCGCCATGGCTGACCACGATCGGCATGCGGCTGCCGGCCATGCCGGCCAGAAGGATCGACGGGCTGTCGAGCACCTCGGTCATCACGAAGCGGGCTTCGAACTGCTCGCTGCGGTTGCGATGGAAGCGCGGCCAGTGCTCCGCCCCCGGAATGATCGGGGCCAGATGCGCCATCATCTGGCAGCCATTGCACACCCCCAGCGCAAAGCTGTCCTCACGGGTAAAGAAGCGCTCGAACATCGCCCGCAGCTCCGGATTGAACAGAATGGACTTGGCCCAGCCCTGCCCCGCCCCGAGCACGTCGCCGTACGAGAAACCACCGCAGGCAGCCAGGCCGATGAAGTCATCCAGCTTCACCCGGCCCGACTGCAGGTCGGACATATGCACATCATGCGGCTGGAAACCGGCCCGCTCGAATGCGGCAGACATCTCGACGTGGGAATTCACGCCCTGCTCGCGCAGCACCGCCACCGGAGGACGCACCCCCGTGGCAATCATCGGGGCGGTAATGTCCTCGGCCGGATCGAACGTGGTGCTGACCGACAGGCCAGGATCATCTCCCCGGGCCATCGCATCGAATGCCTGCTGTACCGATTCGGGGTCGTCACGCAGCCGGGCAATGTGATAACTGGTTTCGCTCCACGCCTGCTGCAACTCGGCTCGCGGAGCGTTGAACACCAGCTTCGCATTACGCCAGAAGCGCAGTTCGTCCTTGTCGTTGGGCTCACCGACAAAGTGGTAGGCCAGGCCGGCCCCGGCCAGCGGCGCGGTGATGCGGGCACGGTCCTCGCGGCGGATCTGAATCACTGCGCCCAGTTCCTCGGCGAACAGGCCGGAGAACAGACGGTCGTCAAGACGCCCCTTGATGGTGTCCGGCTTCTTGTCCAGGCCATCCACATCATTCATGTAGGGGTCGAAGCACACCGTATCGAGCAATACCGACAGACCGCAGTGTGACGCAAAGGCCATTTCGCACAGCGTCGCAAACAGGCCGCCATCGCTGCGATCGTGGTAGGCCAGCAGCAGGCCGTCACGGCGGAACTGCTGGATCAGCTCGAAAAACGCGGCCAACTGCTGTGCATCGACATCGGGCGCGTGTTCGGCCACCGAGCCATACACCTGCGCCAGCGCCGAACCCCCCAGCCGGTTCCGGCCATTGCCCAGATCGATCAGAATCAGGTCGGTTTCCACCCCTTCGCTGATTTGCAGCTGCGGAGTAAGCGTACGACGGATGTCCTCTACCGGCGCAAAAGCCGTCACGATAAGCGACAGGGGTGCAATCACCTGCTTGTCCACCGCTTTGCCGCCCACCTCTTCGCTCCATGCGGTCTTCATGGACAGCGAATCCTTGCCCACCGGAATCGCCAATCCGGCAGATTGGCAGAAGGTCGACACCGCACTCACCGCGTCAAACAAGCGGGCATCCTCACCACGATGTCCGGCAGCGGCCATCCAGTTGGCGGACAGTTTCACCTGCCCCAGCCCGGCAATCTGCGCGGCGGCAATGTTGGTGATGGCCTCGCCCACCGCCAGCCTGACCGATGCGCTGGCATCCAGGCAGGCCACCGGCGTACGCTCGCCCATGGCAAAGGCTTCACCGCGATGGCCGGTGAAGCTCATGGCAGTCACCGCCACATCGGCCACCGGCACCTGCCAGGGGCCGACCATCTGGTCACGTGCCACCAGCCCGCCCACCGAACGGTCGCCAATGGTGATGAGAAACTCCTTGGAGGCCACGGCCGGCAGGCGCAGCACGCGCAGGCCGGCTTCGCACAGGTCATAGTCGGTGGTGTCGAACGGTGGCAGATGCACCACGCGGCGCGACACATTGCGGGTCATCTTCGGCGGCTTGCCGAGCAGCACCTGCATTTCCATGTCCACCGGCTTGTTGCCGAAATGACGATCGGTCACGGTGAGGTGGCCATCGTCGGTGGCTTCGCCGAGCACTGCGAACGGGCAACGCTCGCGCTCGCAGATGGCCCGGAAGTCGTCCAGGCGCTCAGGCGACACCGCAAGCACGTAGCGCTCCTGCGACTCATTGCTCCAGATTTCGCGCGGGCTCATGCCCGGCTCCTCGATATGCACCTCGCGCAGCTCGAAGCACGCGCCCAAGCCCGCCGAGTCGGCCAGTTCGGGCATGGCATTGGACAGCCCGCCCGCCCCCACATCGTGAATCGACAAAATCGGATTGGCTTCGCCCTGCTGCCAGCAGCGGTCGATGACCTCCTGGCAACGGCGCTGGATTTCCGGGTTGCCGCGCTGCACCGAAGCAAAGTCAAGATCGGCCGTGTTCGTGCCCGTGGTCATGCTCGATGCCGCACCGCCCCCGAGGCCGATCAGCATCCCCGGCCCGCCGAGCTGGATCAGCAGGGTGCCCGGAGCGAACTGCTTCTTGAAGGACTGCCCGGACTGGATGTTGCCCAGCCCCCCCGCAATCATGATCGGCTTGTGGTACCCGCGTACCTCGCCCATCACTTCCTGCTCGAAGCTGCGGAAGTAGCCCGCCAGATTCGGCCGGCCAAATTCGTTGTTGAACGCAGCCCCCCCGATCGGCCCTTCGATCATGATGTCCAGCGCCGAAGCGATGCGCTCCGGCCGGCCGTAGGGCTTCTCCCAGGGTTGCGGAAAATCGGGGATGTTCAGGCTCGACACCGAAAAGCCGGTCAGCCCGGCCTTGGGACGCGAACCGCGCCCGGTCGCGCCCTCGTCGCGAATCTCGCCTCCGGCCCCGGTGGCTGCGCCCGGAAAGGGCGAAATCGCAGTCGGGTGGTTGTGCGTTTCGACCTTCGCCAGAATGTGCGTCAGTTCCCGGTGATAACGCCACTGTCCATCGGCATCCGGATACAGCACATCGACCTCGGCCCCTTCGATCACCGAGGCATTGTCGGAATACGCCACGACCGTGCCTTCGGGGTGTGCCTTGTGGGTGTCACGGATCATGCCAAACAGGGTCTTGTCCATCGGGCGTGCATCGATCACCCAGTCGGCATTGAAAATCTTGTGGCGGCAGTGCTCTGAATTGGCCTGCGCAAACATCATCAGTTCGACATCGGTGGGATTGCGCCCGATGCGACTGAAGTTGTCCACCAGATAGTCGATCTCATCCTCGGACAGCGCCAGCCCCAGTTCGGCATTCGCACCGACCAGCGCCGCACGTCCTCCGCCCAGCACATCCACCGAAGTGAGCGGCTGGGGTTCGTAGTGATGGAACAGGGCTTCGGCCGCGTCCACATCCTGCAGCACGGACTCGGTCATGCGGTCGTGCAGCATCGGCAACACCGCCGAGAACTGGCGCTCATCCAGCCCGCCCTTCACATCCAGCACGAAGGCGATGCCACGCTCGATGCGCAGCAGTTTTTCGAAACCGCACTGACGGGCAATGTCGGTGGCCTTGGACGACCAGGGCGAAATCGTGCCCAGACGCGGCACCACCAGCAGCGACGTGCCCTGCGGCGCCTCGGACGAAGACGGCGTGGCACCGATCAACTCGACCAGACGAGCCTGCTCGTCGGCCTCCAGTGCGGCGGACAGCTCAACGAAATACCAGTGCTCCGCACTCAGCCCCTTGAGCCTGGGCACAATGGCGGAAAGGTTGCTCGCAAGACGGTCAAGACGGGAAGCGGAAAGCGCGTCGGCGCCGCGCAGTTTGAGGATCATGGCCATGGGGTAGGATCAGTGATGGGGATCGGACTTGAGTGGCCCCCTGACGGGCGCTGCAACCCAAACGCCCGATTATACCCGACTCCCCGGCCCATACGCCCCGAGCGCTCAGGGGCGAGGCACAGTCCCCGGCGAAGAGGGGATGACCGTGGTTTCGTCATCCTGCACGGAGGACGCTTCAACCACGGGCATGGCGAGCCGTGCCGGTACAGAAGTTGCGCTCGCACGTTCCTGAAGTACGGAGCGCACGTCTTCGGTGCACACCAACTGCCCCTCTATGGTGGCCCCGCACTCCATTTGCAGCTGCCGGTAACTGATATTGCCGGACACGCGCGCACCGGCCTGCAGTTCGAGAAAATGCTCCACCTCCAGATCGCCCGAGATGGTGCCATTGATCACCGCATCGTAGGCGCGTACCCGCCCCACGATGCAGCCTTTCTGGCTGAGCACGATCAGGCTCTTCTCGCCCTCGCGCCCGAGCACATTGCCCTCGATCTTGCCATCTACCCGAAGACCACCGGCAAACAGCACATCGCCGACCACCTGCAGATTGTCCGCCACCAGGCTGGACAGGCGCGTGACTTCGATTGCGTTACGTTTGTCTTTTTTCTTGCCGAACATCATGCCTCCACTCTCCGGCGATTCTTTGCGCGCGCAGACCCCGCTCACCGCGCGCCATCAGTGTTGGCGCGAAAAAACTCCAGCGCCTCATTCGCTTCCTTGAGTTGCTGATTCAACAGGCCAAGCTGCCGCTCCAGCTCCTGCCGGGTGGCCTTCTCGACTTCAAGATCGGTGATTGCCGCGCTCAGCGAATCCTTCAGCGCCTCGTTTGCACGCGTCTGCTCGGCGTGAGCCTCGCGCAGCGCATCCAGACCGATCTCATCCATCGCCGCAGCGGGGGCGCCCCTCTCGGGCACCACCGTGGCATCGAACGCAAACCAGAACACGCCGGCCGCCAACAGCCCCATGACCAGGCCAAGGCACACAAGAAGGACGCCACGTAGCGGACTGCATCGGGGAGCGAGCGCCAGAGAGGCGCGGGTCAGGTTGCGATTGACGGGCAGTTTTCGACTCACGATGACAGGAAGCTCAGATCAGAAGCGGGCCAGATAAACGGTCGGATCGACAAAATGTCCATCCTTGAGAATTTCGAAATGCAGATGCGGCCCGGTGGAACGCCCGGTGGAACCCACTTCCGCAATCTTTTCGCCGGGCATCACCACATCACCCAGCTTCACATTCAGGCGGGAGGCGTGCGCATAACGCGTCACCAGCCCGGCACCGTGGTCGATCTCCACCGTGTTGCCATAAAACGGGCGACGCCCCGCAAAAATCACCTTGCCACCGGCACTGGCATGAATCGGACTTCCCTTGGGCGCGGGATAATCCACCCCGCTGTGGAAGGCGCGACGCCGGTTGAATGGGTCGATCCGGTTGCCGAACGCCGAGGTGATGCGCTGATCGGGCATGGGCGAACGCCCCGGAAAGGACAGATGGGTAATGTTGATGCTCGCTGCAAGCCGGTCGAGCTCGGAAAGCAGCGCGGCCAAACGGCCGATCTCGGATTCGACACCCACCATCTGGTCGAGCATTTCAGCGGTCAGTGACGGCGCCGTGAGGGACGGCTGCGCTGACGGCTCGGGCAAGGCCTCAAGCAGCGGACCACCGGACGACCGGCCAGGCGGCGTCTTCGCCAGCCGCCCCTTGATGTTCTCGAAATCCTGACCGGCAACCCGGGCTTCGAAATCCTGAATCGCGCCGATACGCTCGGTGAGCGCCATCGCCTCGGCTTCCAACTGTATCACCCGTCCCGAGAGCTCGCCCAAGCGTTCGATCAGCAAGCGGTCCTCCGCGTCCTCTGCAACACGGGCAGGCGTTACTTCCGGCAATTCAGGCGTCACCGGAGCCTCCACGGCAGCCACGTGCTCAGGCTGCGGCATCGGCGCCCCGCTGCGTGAATCCGGCAGCCACCTGGCTCCGACCAGCAAACCGGCCGCAAACATCGTCAGCACCACAACCAGCAGCGACACCACCATGACACTCAGGCGCACGGTGCGCGTTGCCGACGATGCAACCCGTCCCGCTGAAACAATCATGAAAGCCATGCTCGAAACTCCTGCTCCGCCAAACACCCACGCGAACGCTTGTTCAGATCGATGACTGGGGGTGACACACCGGTCACCCGGGTTGTATTTGTCTCAACACTGTTGGACAAAATGAAAAACGAACGCGGAAGTCTAACACCAAAGACATGTCTTGTTTCACTCCGGAATGAGACAGTGAACGCAACGACGGCAGTCCGGAGACTGCCGTCATGTCAGCCTGCGCAGGCACGGACCGATGCGCCCGTGCCCCAACCCGTCACTTGCGATGCGCGGCGAGCTTCAGCCAGGTATCGACCACCGTGTCGGGGTTCAGCGAGATGGTCTGGATGCCTTCGTCCATCAGCCATTCGGCAAAATCAGCATGGTCGGACGGCCCTTGGCCGCAGATGCCGACATATTTATCGAGCTTGTTGGCGCTCTGGATGGCCATGGAAAGCAGCTGCTTGACCGCCGGATCGCGCTCGTCGAAGGCGTGCGCCACCAGACCGGAATCGCGGTCCAGCCCAAGGGTGAGCTGGGTCAGGTCGTTCGAGCCGATGGAGAAACCGTCGAAATATTCCAGGAAACGGTCGGCCAGGATGGCGTTGGAGGGGATCTCGCACATCATGATCAGCTTCAGGTCGTCTTCACCACGCTTCAGACCGTGTTCGGCGAGCAACTCGACCACCCCGGCAGCTTCTTCCAGATTGCGCACGAAGGGGATCATCACCTGCACGTTGGTGAGCCCCAACTCGTTGCGCACCCGCTTCATGGCGGCCACTTCCATCTCGAAGCAGTCACGGAAAGAATGCGCGATGTAGCGCGAAGCACCACGGAAACCCAGCATCGGGTTTTCCTCTTCCGGCTCATAGATGTCGCCACCGAGCAGCTTGCGGTATTCGTTGGACTTGAAGTCCGACATGCGCACGATCACCGGCTTCGGATAGAAGGCGGCCGCAATCGTGGCAATGCCTTCGACCAGCTTTTCGATGAAGAACTGCTTGGGCGTGGCGTAACCGCGCGAACGACGCGTGATCTCGTCACGCAGGTTGGCCGGCACCTGGCCCAGCTCAAGGATCGCCTTCGGGTGAATGCCGATCATGTTGTTGATGACGAACTCCACCCGCGCCAGACCAACGCCACCGTTGGGAATCTGCGCAAACTCGAAGGCGAGTTCCGGGTTGCCCACGTTCATCATGATCTTCACCGGAATGTCGGGCAAGTTGCCCATGTCGGTGGTGATGACCTCGAATTCCAGCTTGCCGCGATACACATAACCGGTGTCGCCTTCGGCGCAGGAGACGGTGACCGAATCGCCCTCTTCCAGCACCTCGGTGGCGTTGCCGCAGCCGACGATGGCCGGAATGCCCAGCTCACGCGCGATGATCGCCGCGTGGCAGGTACGCCCGCCGCGATTGGTGACAATGGCGCTGGCGCGCTTCATCACCGGCTCCCAGTTGGGGTCGGTCATGTCGGTGACCAGGATGTCGCCGGCCTGCACACGGTTCATTTCGGAGGCATCCTTCACCACGCGCACGGTGCCGGCACCGATCTTCTGGCCGATCGCACGGCCGTGGGTGAGTGCCTTGCCGTACTGCTTGAGGCGGTACTTTTCCATCACCAGCCCGGAGGACTGCGACTTCACCGTCTCGGGACGGGCCTGCAGGATGTAGAGCTTGCCATCCACACCGTCTTTACCCCACTCGATGTCCATCGGGCGACCATAGTGCTGCTCGATGATCACCGCATAGCGGGCGAGTTCGAGCACGTCCTCGTCGGTGAGCGAGAAACGGTTGCGGTCGGCTTCGGCCACATCCACGGTACGCACCGACTTGCCGGCCTCGGCCTTGTCGGCAAACACCATCTTGATCAGCTTCGAACCCAGGTTGCGGCGCACCACGGCCGGCTTGCCCAAGGCCAGAGTGGGCTTGTGCACATAGAATTCGTCCGGGTTCACCGCGCCCTGCACCACGGTTTCGCCCAGGCCGTAGGAGGCGGTGATGAACACCACGTCGGAAAAGCCCGATTCGGTATCGATGGTAAACATCACACCGGAGGCACCGGTATCCGAGCGCACCATGCGCTGCACGCCAGCCGACAGGGCCACTTCGGCATGGGTAAAACCCTTGTGCACCCGGTAGGCGATCGCCCGGTCGTTGTACAGGGACGCGAACACTTCCTTCATCGCGTGCAGGATGTTCTCGTAGCCGTGGATGTTCAGGAAGGTTTCCTGCTGACCCGCAAACGAGGCATCCGGGAGGTCTTCGGCCGTCGCCGAGGAGCGCACCGCAAAGCTGCCTTCCCCTTCCGAGGTGATCTGCTCATACGCAGCCTTGATTTCAGCCTCGAGCTGGGCCGGGAACGGCGTATCGACAATCCACTGACGGATGTGGGCGCCAATCTTGACCAGCGCATCCACATCGTCCACATCCAGCGATTCGAGTGCGGCATGAATCCGGTCAGCCAGCCCCTGATGTGCCAGGAACTCGCGGTAAGCGTCTGCCGTCGTGGCAAAACCGCCCGGCACCCGCACGCTGGCAGGCAACTGGCTGATCATTTCGCCAAGCGAAGCGTTCTTGCCGCCGACTTTATCGACGTCGGTCATGCGAAGTTCAGTGAAGGGGATGACGTAGCGGGACATGAATGGCCTTCCGAAAATGTTGGGGAAAACGCAAAATGTGATTTTACCGAACTTTGCTGCTGTGCCGCACCACTTGTGTGCGGCTTTGTGCACTTTTCCACGCAACCGCACGGACGATCATGAGCCCATCCACCCCCCGCACCGTGTTTTTCATCTCGGACGGCACCGGCATCACCGCCGAAACACTCGGTCACAGCCTGCTTGCCCAGTTCCCGGAGTTCAACTTCAGGCAGGTGCGCATGCCCTTTGTCGACGACCTCGACAAGGCCATCGACTGTGGTCGGCAAATTCGCGAAGCGGCACGCAAGGACGGCATGCGCCCAATCGTTTTCAGCACCCTGGTCAATCCTGAGACGATCAGGGGCATGCAGGGCATCGATGCCCTGTTCGTCGATCTGTTCGAGCAATTCATCGGCCCGCTGGAAGCCGAACTGGGCATGCGCTCCACGCACGCGGTCGGCCGTTTTCACGGCATTGCGGACAGCCAGAACTACAAGGCGCGCATCGAAGCGATCAATTACGCCATGGCCCACGATGATGGGGTATCCTCCGACGGCGAACTGGCCGATGCAGATGTGATCCTGGTGGGCGTGTCACGCTCCGGCAAAACGCCCACCAGCCTGTACCTGGCCATGCAGTTCGGCGTGAAGGCGGCGAACTACCCACTGATTCCGGAAGATTTCGAGCGCAACAAGCTGCCCGGAGAACTCAACAACCACCGTCGCAAGCTGTTTGGCCTGACCATCGCCCCGGAGCGCCTGGTCCAGATTCGCCAGGAGCGCCGCCCGAACAGCCGCTACGCCTCACTCGACAACTGCCGCTACGAAATCGATGCGGCCCAGAAGATGATGCGCCGCGAGAACATCCCCTGGCTCGACTCAACCACCAAGTCGATCGAGGAAATCTCCGCAATCATCCTGCAGGCCGTCAGACTGAAGAACCCGGGCTTCTGAGACAGCCTCCGGACGCCCCCGAAAAATCACGCAAAACCACGCAGAATCAAGCAAACCTCCGAGGAAGCAATGAAAAGAACCCGACAGAAACGCCGTGGCGGTCTCGCCGGCGGCGCCGAACAACTGGTCTGGCTGGCCACCGGGCTGGCCGAGTCCGGCAGTCGTGCCGAGGACCGCTACTGGGAATCGCAACTGTCCTCACACATCGACACCCTGCTCGGCAACCACGATGAAGAAGCGCTCAATGCCGCGCTCGATCATCTGTACAACACCGAGATGCGAGCCTACGAAGAACTGGCGGACTGCATCGAATCGCGTGCCGAGAACGCGCTGGGCGTATCCGAAGCGCACGACATCCTGCTGCTGGCCGCACCGGTGCTCGCCTGGTCACGCTTCCGCATCCCGACCCACACCGTGCCCAAGGCGGTGATGGCCAACCTGCGCGTGCATCTGCAGGCCCATGTGCTGGCCGAAGGGGCACAGGTGGCCGTGGCCGACTTCCTGTTCAGCCCCGACCAGTTGCCGCAAGGCTACTGCGCCACCGCAGAATTTGCCGCCATTCTGGGGCGCGCCGCGCTGGACAACCAGGACCTGCACATCGACACCAGCAACATGCCCGAGACCGTGCACTTCCTGTCCGACACCCGCTACCTTCTCGCCGCCGTGGCAGTGCCGCGTGACCAGCCCCTGTTCAACTGGCAGGAAAGCACCGGCAGCGACCGCAAACAGGCGCTTGGCCAGTGGCGCAGTCAGGGCGGGGCCTGCATCACCCCGCTGCTGCCGGGCTGCGCAATCGAAGTCGTGCTGCCGGAGGCCTACTTTGCAGCCAGCCGTCAGGCCGATCGCTCCAGCCGACCGTACGCGATCCATGCGTCGGTGGCCTTTCTCGGCGCCGAACTGCAGATTCCGTCATCCGGGCTGCGGGCCGTGATTGCCCCTTTCCACGACCGGCAATTGCAGGAATACCGCATCAGCTTCACCCGCCACGGCGACGATCAGGTGATGCACGGGGTGGTGTGGCCGTTGCTCGGGCCGGAGGACGACAACTCCGACATCGCCACCGAAATCGAAGCCGTGCTGCGTGAATGCGGCGTCAATGACATCGTCAACCTCGAGCACCGTTTTCCGCTGGAATACTGCGATGACTGCGGCTCACCGCTGTACGCCTCCCCCGACGGTGAGATCGTGCATGCAGAAATGCCCGAGGAACACGCCGAGCAGACGCCGCGCCATCTGCACTGAGGCCCACACAGGAGCACGCCATGAGCGACAGGAAAGGCCACGACGACAAAGCCCCCGGCTCGGAAGAAACCACCGAGCCCGTTTCCGAGGCGCTTGCGGATGCCCGTGACGTCCACTCCGACACCCGCTGGCGTGCCCGCCTGACCCCGGAGCAATATCATGTGACCCGGGAAAAAGGCACCGAACGACCGTTCACCGGTGCCTACTGGAATCACTGGGCGGCAGGCACGTATCGCTGCATCTGCTGCGACACCCCACTGTTCGATGCGGCCCACAAGTTCGACGCCGGCTGCGGCTGGCCCAGTTTCTGGGCGGCCGCAAACGCGGAGAACGTTGCCGAACAGGACGATCACAGCCATTTCATGCACCGCACCGAAGTGCTGTGCCGGCACTGCGGTGCCCATCTTGGCCATGTCTTCGAAGATGGTCCGGCACCCACCGGGCTGCGCTACTGCATCAACTCCGCATCGATCCGCTTTCAGCACCCAGCAAAAACCCCCTGACCCGGGCGATCTGCCCTGCATCCATGAGCATTGGCGCGTGCCCCACACCGGGAAACTCCACGCACTCGGCACACGGACCGCGCTGCCCCATGGCATGCAGGGTGGAAGCCTCCAGCAGATCCGATTCAGCCCCACGAATGGCCAGCGTGGGGCAGCGGATGTGGTCATACACCTCCCACAGACTCACATCCGCGAGCAGCGGAGTTTTGCGGAAGACTTCGCCAATGCCGGGGTCGTACACCACCGCATAGCCCCCCGGGACAGGGCCCACCGAATGCTGCGTGATGTGCTGCCACTGGGCATCGGTCAGCGGCCCGAACGAAGCGCCCACTTCCCGAAGCCAGGCCTCCGCCTCGCCCATGTCCGCAAACAGGGGCGCGCGCCCCACATACTCGCCAATCCGGCGCAGTGAGGCGGCGGTGATCACCGGCCCCACATCATTGAGCACCAGGCGCTCGATCGGCGTGTGCGGCTGGCTGGCCAGCAACATGCCGATGATGCCCCCCATCGAGGTGCCCACCCAGTGCACCGTCTCGGCATCCAGCCTGGCAAGCAGCGTGACCATATCCGACACATACAGCGGGAAACCGTAGTCATCCTTCACCCCCAGCCAGTCGCTGCGCCCTCGTCCAACCACATCCGGGCACACCACGCGGTATTCGTCGGCCAGGCTGCGCGCCAGATCATCGAAGTCGCGCCCGTTGCGGGTCAGACCATGCACGCACACCAGCACCTTGCGGTTGTGCGGATCGCCCCATTCGGTATAGGCCATGCGGTGCAGCCCATGTGGCCCGATACATTGCACCGAGCGCACCCGCATCTCATGCCCGACCACCGCCTGCACCATCGACCCGGCGGGTCGCAACCAACGCCTCACTGCATCGACAAAACCCATATCAGCGGCCCACCCATTCTCATATTCTCATGCACATGCATGCGGGAAGTTTAACCGCACAAGCCGGGCCGGTGAGCGCCCCTGCGTCATCGCAGCGCGTGCCAGTAGCGTGGCTTCAGGCTGCGCTGGGCACTCACCGACACTTCATCTCCCATGTGCACCCGCACAGCCCCCTGCAGGTCGGTACGCCAGTTGCGCGCACCGGCCTGTGACCAGCGTGACAACACCTCGGGGTGGGGGTGGCCAAAAGCATTCAAATAGCCGGCCGAATGCACGGCATGCTGCGCCGCAACGGCCTTCACGAAGTCCGGCGACGAAGAGGAGCGACTGCCGTGGTGCGGCACCAGCACCACATCGCTGCCCAGTCGCCCGCGCTCGCGTTCTCGCCTCAGCAAACTGGCCTCGGCTGCACGCTCGACATCACCGGCAAGCAACAGGCTGCGTCCACTCGCGGCGACCACCCTGAGAACGCACGAGTTGTCGTTGTCACGCCTGAACATCCCCTCCCCCGGCCCCGGGTGCAACCACTCAAAACGCACCCCATCCCACACCCAGGCTTCACCCGCAACACACGCTTTCCACTGTCCGCGTCCGCGCAGCGCCGCATGTGCCGCGCCTGGAGAAAACCACCAACGCTCAACCGGCATGGCCGCCTGCACGGTGGCCGCACCGCCGGTGTGATCGATGTCGTCATGCGAAAGCACCACCGCATTCAGACGTGACACACCCAGCCCTCGCAGATAGGGCAGGATCACCCGTGAGCCCGCATCGGCAGATGGCCCATACGGCGGCCCGGTGTCGTACAGCAGATCATGCCCGGAGGTGCTGACATGCACCGCCATGCCATTGCCCACATCCAGCACGCTGGTAACAAATTCACCCGATTCCGGCCTGGGCGGTGACCATGACCACACAACCAGACAGACCATGCACAGCGCCAGCGCCCGGGAGGGTGTGCCGGCGGGCAGCATCGCCCACACCAGCAGACCGCATACCACCATCATCAACCCCGGAGGAAGTGCGGCCTGCTGCCACAGCGCAAGCGGCCAACTCGCCAGCCATTCCAGCCAAAGCATCATCACCGACAGAATCCAGTGCGCCAGATCAAGCAACAGGGTCAACGGCGGCATCATCGCCAGCAACGCCAGCGGCGCGACGGCCAGCGTCATCATCGGGATTGCGACCAGATTGGCCGGCAGCGAAACCAGCGGCAGAGCATTGAACAGCAGCAGCAACAGCGGTGCCGTCAGCAGCGAGATGGCCAGTTGCACCTGCAACACGGCACGCCACCCCTGCAGCCTGTGTGTGCGGCCACTCATCACGAACAGAATCGCCCCTACTGCGGCAAACGACAACCAGAAACCGGCGGACAGCACGGCCCACGGATCGATCAGCAACACCACCAGCAAGGCCTGCGCCCACAAACGGCTGCCAAGCGTTTCCCGGGCACACAGATAGCCGACTGCGGCCACACTCAGCATCACCAGCGCGCGCTGGGTGGGCAAACCCAGGCCCGCCAGCAGTGCATAGCCTGCCGCCCCGACCAGACCGGCCAGAACCGACGCCTTGCGCGCCGGCCACCACAACATCAGACGCACACTGCGCCGCCACAGCCAGCCAACCATCCCGCCACACAGCACGGCCATCATCGACACATGCATGCCCGAGATCGCCACCAGATGCGCCACTCCGGTGCTACGAAAGACCTGCCACTGCGCCTCGTCAATGCCACGCTGATCGCCAATCACCAGAGCCGTCAAAATGCCCGCATACTGCGCATCCGGCAGATGCTGTGCAAAGCGCTCGCGGATCTCGCCCCGCAGGCGATGCACCCGATTCATCCAGCCATGCACACCCGAGTCAACACGCTGGTTGCCCGCATCCGCGCGAACATGTCCCGTGGCCCGCACCCCCCGCTCCAGCAACCACGCCTCATAGTCGAAGCCATGTGGATTGCTGAAGCCATGGGGACGCTTCAGGCGCACCTTCAGTTGCCAGCGCTCGCCTGGCCGCAGCGCCGGCACAACCTGGCCCCCTCGCGCATACCACGACAACAGCAGATGCCGGGGGACCGCTTCGCCACCAACAGCACGCTCCACCACAAACCCGAAGCGAACGCTCCCCACCTCCGGGTTGAATTGCGGCAAGCCATTCACCCACCCTTCGAGCACAATGTCCACCCGCTGCAAGTCTTCAGGCAAGGCCTCCTGCAAACGCCACTCCGCCCTCAGCCCGGCCCATGCCCCACCCAGCAGTACGCCACACAACAACTGCACGCCCCACATCCGCCAGCGCACACGCACGCCTTGCCCCAGATACAAGCCGCCAGCCCCTCCAAACCCGAGCAGCAACAACCCCACCACCGACGGCAAGGCCGCCAGCTGTTGCACGCCCCACACCCCCAGGGCAAAACCGAGAATGGCGATACGCATCGCCGAACAATGCCATAGGCATTACCCGGGAAGCAAGTGCCCCATGCCATCGCGCCTTGCTGAGTGCCTTGATCCAAAGTCGCCGACGATGTGACATTCACGGTGATCTGCCCAATCTGCGTTAGCGCGGCAGACCGTTCAGACCGATTTCGAAGCCCGTCCCGGGCCGGCTGGCGACATGCAAACGCGCGCCATGCAGTTGCGCGATGCGCTCCACGATCGCCAGCCCCAGACCACAGCCTTCGGCTTGATGCGGGCCGGCAACACGGAAGAAACGCTCGCCCAGTCGGCCCACGGTGTCTTCCGGCACACCCGGCCCCTCATCGCACACCAACAAAAGCCAGCCTTCGGCGACGGCGGACAGCCTCACCGTCACACGGCAATGCGCCTGAGTATAGCGGCGCGATCTCCGCGACCTGCCAGTCGCGCCGAGCCTCGCGCAGCAAGACCGACTGCAGCCCATGGCCGGCCAGGGTCTCGAACCAGTCCAGCTCAGGCATGAACGTCTCCACGCGCCAGTGCCAGCCGGATGCGCCCGGCCACCACCACCGGCGCAGTGCTGTAATAGCTGCCCCAGGCCAGCGCCTGCGCCCCCAGACGCTGCGGATCGGCCGGTGCCAAAGCCAGCGGCGGCAGGCCAAGGCGACGGAAAATGCCGATCAGTTCGGACGTGGCGGTGAACACCACCCACTCATAACCCAGACGATCCAGATGGGCAGCCAGAGCTGGAATCAGGATGAGGCTGCTGCCCGCGCGACAGGCGGCGAAGTTGCCCACCTCGACAATGCGCGCACGCGCCACCGGCTGCCCGGCCAGGCGACCGACCAGTTCTTCGACCGGCTGATCCAGATAGTCCTCCAGCATCAGCTGCCCCCGGTCGGCAGCCCGCCAGCCGGCGGCGGCGAGGATGTCCCCGTACTGTTCGAGCAGCATCAGATTGGGCGCGACGGTCGGCACCTGCGCGCCATAACGGCGATGGAATACCGCACGGATGAAGGCTTCTGCCGCCTGCCGACGCCCATCCGCCTCATGGCCATCATGGCCCTCACTGCCCGCATGCAGGCAGCGCACGGCATGACGATTGCCGTGCGATTCGAAATGCTTGTGCTGTGGCCTCAAGATGACGTCTCCATGAATGCGATGACTTCATCTTGCCCAAGAGACATTAAAGCGGACTTAAGCGACCCCGCCTCAGGCTGCCGGCAAGCGCAGCTCCGCACACAGGCCCCCGCCCGGCGCCTGGTCCAGGCGGATGCTGCCGCCGTAGGCGCTGGCCAGATCGCGCACGATGGCCAGCCCCAGCCCGCTGCCCGGCGTGCGCTCGTCGGCCCGCACCCCGCGCTCCAGCACCGCCTCCAGGGCCGTGGCCGGCAGACCGGGACCATCGTCGGTAATACGGATCAGCCACTGCCGGGCCGGCGCCCCGCGCTGCTCCGGCTGCTCGCCGAACGGCGCTCTGCCCCCCTCCTCGATCTCCACATCGACCCGGTGGCGGGCCCATTTGCAGGCATTGTCGAGCAGGTTGCCCAGCATTTCCTGCAGGTCCTGGGCTTCGGCCCGAACCTCCGCCCCCGACGGGCAATGGCCCAGATGCAGGCTCAGGCCACGCTCGGCATGCACATGGTTCATTACCCGCAGCACACCTTGCAGGCTGGACTGCAGCGGGGTGCGCAGGCCCGGCGTACGCACGGCGGCAGCGGCGCGGGCCCGCGCCAGGTGGTGATCGACCTGGGTGCGGGCAACGGCCAGCTGTTCACGCACCAGCTCGGCGAACGGCCCCTGCTCCGCTTCGGCCGCATTGGCCAGCACCGCCAGCGGCGTCTTCAGCGCATGGGCGAGATTGCCGGCCTGGGTGCGGGCCCGGGCGACGATTTCGGCATTGGTGGCCAGCGCGGCATTGAACTCGTCCACCAGCGGCTGCACCTCGTCCGGAAAGCGTCCTTCCATCGTACCGGCCTGGCCTTCGCGCACCCTGACCAGGGCTGCCCGCAGTTCGGCCAGCGGCCGCAGCCCCAGCCACACCTGCACCACAGCGGCCACCACCAGCCCACTGCCAAGCAGCGCCAGCGCGACCCACAGCGCACCGCTGAAGCGGGCCACCGGCTCCGCCAGCAAGGCTTCATCGGCAGCCACGATCAGGCGCCAGGCTTGACCACCGGATGGGTCCGGCCGGATCAGCCGTTCGATCATGTAGAGCGGCTCCCCGCGCGGGCCGGCAATGCGGTGCACATGCAGTTGTCCGTCAGCCGGCGTATCGGCGGGCACCGTCAGGGTGGCATCCCACAGCGCGCGCGCGCGCAGGTGACCGGATTCGGCCGCAGCGCCGGAAGGCATCCGGTCGACTTGCCAGTACAGACCGCTGTACGGCCGTGTGAAACGGGGATCGGACAGCGAGCCCACCAGCCGCAAGGGCGTTTCACCCAGATTGAGGGCCGCGATCAGCTGGTCGAGATGGGTGTGCAGTTCGGCCTGGAACTGGCGCTCCACATGCTGGCGAAACAGCTCCGCCAGCCCCCAGCCGGCCAGCGCAAGCGAGCCGAATATCCAGGCCAGCGTGCCGACGAGCAGCCGCAGACGCAGCGAGCGCCGATGCTGCGGATTGCGGACGGGCGGCGTGCCCATCAGGCCGGACACTGCAGACGGTAGCCCAACCCGCGCACCGTCTCGATCAGGCCCGGTGGCAGCTTCTTGCGCAGGCGGCCGATGAAAACCTCGATGGTGTTGGAGTCGCGGTCGAAGTCCTGGGCATAGAGGTGTTCGACCAGCTCTCCACGTGACACGATCTGGCCAGGGCGGTGCATCAGATAGGACAGCAGGCGGTATTCATGACTGGTGAGGGTGACGGCCAGGCCATCGACCGTGACCAGACCGCGCCGGGTGTCCAGCACCACCGCACCGCAGAGGATTTCGGCACTGGCCTGGCCGGCCGCACGCCGGATCAGCGCACGCAGCCGGGCCAGCAGTTCTTCCATGTGGAAGGGTTTGGTGAGGTAGTCGTCGGCCCCGGCATCGATGCCGTCCACCTTCTCATGCCAGGCATCGCGTGCGGTCAGGATCAGCACCGGCATGTTGCGCCCGCCGCTTCGCCAGCGCCGCAGCACGCTCAGCCCGTCGAGCAGCGGCAAGCCGAGATCGAGCACCACCGCATCGTAGGGCTCCTGCTCTCCCAGATGCAGCGCATCGCGGCCGTTGCTGGCGGCATCCACTGCGTAGCCGGCCGCTTCAAGCGCGCCATGCAGCTGGGTGGCCAGCCTGGGCTCGTCCTCAACCACCAGGATGCGCATCAGTCCTGCCCTCCGCGCATGGGCCGGCTGCGGCTGCGCAACAGGCTGCCGTCACGCGCATCCAGCTCCAGCTTGAGCAAGCGGCCATCGGTCTGCAACAACTTGATCTCATACACCCAGCCTTCGTCTTCATGTTCCAGCTCCACCTCCAGCACCTGCCCCGGGTGGCTGTGTTCGAGCCGCTCCAGCACCGTGGCCAGCGACAGCACCTCGCCCGCCTGCAGGGCGCGGCGCGCGCGCTCATGGTCATCGTCATCGGCGTGTACGGGCGACACCACCGCGCAAAACAGGCAAAACAGAACGGCACACAAGCCCTTGTTCATTCTCGATCTCCTGGAAAAGATGGCGCAGTTGCCCGCGCCTGCAATCGCCGTTCGAGCAGCGACAGCCTGAATTGTGCAGCGCCTCAACGCAGCCGGCCACACCGCTCAAACCCGATCCGGGTCTACCCCAGTGCTGCCCGGGCAGGTTCAGCGCATCTCGAACGCTTCCTGGTGGAAGCGGATACCGGTCAGCCCCTTGTCGCGCAGCCCTTTGCGCAGCGTGTCGGCCAGACCCTGCGGCCCGCAGAACCACACATCGGCCGCGCCCCGGGAGCGCATGCGCTCGCCAAGCATGGCCGCATTCAAATTCTCGTTGTGGCCACTGCTCAGGACCTGCAGGCGCACCGAAGGCAGCTGCGCACACAAGCTTTCGAGACGGGCCACGAAGGGGTCTGCATCGCGGTCACGCACACAGTAGTAGAGATCAGCCTCGGGGGCCGCATCCGGCCGTGCCTGCAAGGCCTCCAGCCAGGCGATGAAAGGCGTCACGCCGATGCCACCGGCAATCCACACCTGATCGCGCCTGGTCTGCCCGGACGGTAGGCTGAAACAGCCGTAGGGCCCTTCGACCTGTACGGCCTGCCCCGTTTTCAGTCGCTGTGCAAGCCCCCGGGTGTAGTCCCCCAGCGCCTTGATCTCGAAGACGATGCGGCGATCTCCCCGGTCGGCGCTGGCAATCGTGAAGGGATGAGCGCCCTCGAGACGGTCGAAGGTGGCAAAAGCGAACTGACCCGGTTGATGGCCGCGCCAGCCTTCATCCAGCCGGCAGCTCACCTCGGTGACGCCCGGCCCCGCTTCGCGTACCGATTCCACCACCCCGGCGACACGGCGGCGGCGGCCGATGCTGCCGGCCAGGGCCAGCACACTGGCCATCGAACCGGCGGCAATCAACACCGCCAGCATCGCGCCCACGGGCTGCGTCCAGTAGTCACGTGGTGCGAGAAAGGCCGCATGGAAAGCCAGCGCCAGGTACAGCACCGGCATCACCTTGTGGAGGTAGCGCCAGATACTGAACGGAAAGCGCCTCCACAGCGTCAGCACCAGCATCGCCAGCAGCGCATAGATTGCGAACTCGCCGAGATCTTCGGCCACATCGCGCATGGCCTCGAGAAAACCGCTGCCGTGCTCCCTGGGCAAACGCCCCTCACGGCCCCACACCGACTTGATCACATCGTCGGACATCTCGACCAGCCAGTGCAGCGCGGCAAATCCCACAGCGAGAATGCCCGCCCACTTGTGCACACGGTAGATGCGATCCATGCCACCGAAGGGCCGCTCCAGCCAGACCGGCCGGGTGGCCAGCACCATCGCCAGGGACATCAGCGCGAAAGACCACAAGCCGGTCAGGAGAAGCGCCTGTTCGCGCCACATCCAGGCCTGGGCTGCGGGACCGGCAGGCACAGGTGGCATCGAAGAAAGCTGCCACGCCCAGGCCAGCGTGACCAGGGCGATGAAAGTCGTCAGAAAGCGTTTCATGATCGTGGCTCCTCAATCGTCCTCGAAATAGCCCCGTTCGGCATCGATGTGGCAAGCCGTACAGTTGGCCTTGCTACCGACGTCCTTGCGTGCCCAATCCGATTTGGGCACTTCGTCATGCTCACGGACCCACTTCGGCAGTTCGGTGATGCGTTGCGGTGCATCACCGGCCCGCACGCCACGCAGCAGCTTGCTCGCCTGCCCCGGCGCGTCGCCCGCATGTTCGGTCAGATAGCGGGTGATTGCGGCATTGCTTTCAGCATCGATGCTGGCATCGTCACCGAAGTGATTGTCGAGCTCGCCCATCATGCGTTTCCAGGATGCCGCCGGCAGCATCGACGGCGGAAAGGCGATATGACAGCTTGCGCATTCCTGCAAGGTGAGTTGGTCGGTGACCGGCGGGTAGTAATCGTCGTCACCCGCCCGGGCACGGCCGAAGAGCAGCGCAGTCACGGCCAGCACGGCCGCACCCAGGGCGAGCGGGCGAAGGATTGAAGGGTTCATGATGTTTCTCCGAAGGCAGGTTGCAGGATTGCTTACTGGGTTTTCATCCAGGCGAGCCAGTCGCCTTTTTCTTGCGGCGTGCACTCGCGCCCCAGCACTTCGGTGCAGTTGCGCTTGAACCACTTTTCGACCTTGGCCGGATCGCTGTAGCGCGTGCCCACAACCGACGGCGCCATGGGTTCGATGAGTTTGCCTGTCCGGGTCTTGCCGGCGGCGCGTGTGTCCTCGCCATGACAAGAGGTGCAGGCGGGCGTATCCGGCTTGCCAAGGGCGTAGCGGGTTCGGTGCAGGGACTCGCCGCGCGCCACGGAAAAGCCTGCGAAGGCGGGATCGGCCGCCCGCGCCTGGGCTTCGTATCGTTCAATCAGGGCGGCAGGCGGTGCGGTAAGCGCCCCGGCGCTCGCCGCCAGGCCACACAGGAGCGCAAACGCGCGTAATTTGCAGTTCATGGTCGTTCCTTGATCCGGGCTGATGACTGGGCCGGACGGGCATCTCACATGCCGTTCATCCGGTGCCTGGCAAACAGTTTGCAAGCGCACGGATGAACCGAACCTGAACGGAAAACGAGGCGGCAGCAGCCAGATCATGGCCACCGTTTCACACTTGATCTGCATGAACGCAGGATGAACAGCCGCTTCAACCGGCATTCAGCCACCCCCTTGCAGAATGGTTTCACGGTCCGACAAGGCACCGCAATCCACTTTCAAGGAGTTCAATCATGTTGAATCGCAAAATGCTCGCCATCACCGCCCTGAGCGCCCTCACCGCCCTGGCGCAACCGGTCTTTTCCCAGACAGGCCCGGCAGCCTCGCCCGACATGCAGGCGCAGTGGGTCAGCATCCCTCAGGTTCTGGAGCGCCTTGAGGCGGAGGGTTACGGAAACGTGGAGAAAATTGAACGGGAAGACGAGCGCCACGCCTACGAGGTGAAAGCCAGCGACCGCAATGGCCGCAGGCTGGAGTTCTATGTCGACGGGGCCACCGGCGAAGTGCTGCCGGGCAAGCCCGCTCGCGTGCGCAGGGATGACTGAGGGTTCGTCGGGCAGGCACTGACTGTGCCCGGAACCGCTGAATCACGAAGCCGATCAACCGGCCATCAAAAGCCCACCGTGTTCAGCAAGACTCGGTGGCACAGGCCCACCCAGTGCATACCCCTGCACCAGAACATCGGGCAGGGCACGCAAGGCCAGCACCTCGCCCACGCTGGCCACGCGGGTAAACAGCAAGCGCGTACCGCCCTGCTCACGCACACGTGCATGCAGCGCCGTCCGGGGCGGGGCGGTGCTGACGTGGCGGGTATCAGCCTTTATGAATTCCGGCCTGACCCGGTCGAGCACGACACCGGCCTCTTCGACGGAGGTCACATTGGCCGCAACCTGAAAGCCGTTGAGTCGGTAGTTCGTGAACACAAAGGACAGCAGGTCAGGCTCACGACATGCGGACTCCGGGGTTTCAATGACGATGCTGCGCGGCCTCTTGCCCAGCGCCTGCAGCACCCGATGAAAAAACCGTCCGTGATCCTCGCTCACCGCTGCCAGCAGACGGCCATGCACATTCAGGAACAGCAGTTCGCCCTCGTGCTCCCGAGGGTCATTCAGAACATGCAGGATGCGGCACAGCCGGTCGAGTTCCACCAGCGTTTCATCATCGGCCACCAGAGAGAACAAGCTCCACGGAGAAAGTGCAGCATCGCCACGAGCATGGCAACGCACGAACGCCTCATACCCAACTCGCTTCCCTGAGACTGGCTCCACCACGGGCTGAAACACACTGGTCAGCTCAGCTCCGAAGAAACGCGCCACGACCAAACCTCCTGCCTGACGGTGCAAAGACATGCCTTGCCGCCAGCTCAGGGGCAGATTTTCGAGCTGACCGGATAATTTTGCATTTGCACTCATGATCGAACACTCCGTCAAGAACTTTTGATGACCGCTTTTGATGACAGCACCAGTCTATGACCTTGACACGCCCCGCCCAACCACAAAAAAATGCATAGCAATTCCAGACGCGTGCGCACCGATACTGCCGCCGGTTCATTTCTTTGCGCACTCGTGTACCGGATCGCCGATCCATCTTCGCAGCCCCTGTGTCAGCATGCGTGCTAAGCAAATCACCAAATCTTCGTTCGCATTGCCACCGCTTTTGACGATACTCCCTGACTCGATCTTCAGCAGGAGTCATGCGAGATGCTCACCACCCTGATCGTTCCGGGGCTTCACGGCAGCGGACCGGCACACTGGCAGACCTGGTTTCAGACATTGCTCCCGGACGCCCGGCGCGTCGAACAGGACGATCCGGACACACCCGATCTGCAGCGCTGGGTGGCACGGGTGAACGAGCACATCGAAGCGGCAACCGGCCGCGTGGTGCTGGTTGCCCACAGCTTTGGCTGCCTGGCGAGCGTGGCGGCCGCCGCACGCACCCCCGACCGCATTGCCGCCGCCCTGCTGGTCGCCCCCGCCGATCCGCGCAAGTTCGGGGTGGGACACCTGCTGCCAGCGACGCATCTCGGCTTTCCAAGTCTCGTTGTTGCCAGCACCACCGACCCCTGGGTGTCACTGGCCACAGCCCGTCACTGGGCCGGGCGCTGGGCCAGCCGGTTCATCGACGCGGGCGACAAGGGGCACATCAATGTAGATGCAGGCTTCGGCCCCTGGCCAGAAGGCTTCGAGCTGTACATGGCCTTGGTCGACTCGATCAATCGTCCATCGGGCGTCAGCACACTGCCCCATCGTCGTATTTCACCCCCAGGCGTCACCCCCCGCCTGTCCGCTGCAAGACGAGCGCCCATCCGTGTGAGTCTTCAGGACTGAACCTTTCATTACATGAAGGAGCTGAACGCATGTCCCATTGGTACACCGACAACGCCGAGTCCATCGGCCACACCCCGCTGATCCGCCTGAACCGAATCGTCGAGGGCGCGGGCGCCACCGTGCTGGCCAAGATCGAGGGGCGCAACCCTGCCTATTCGGTCAAATGCCGTATCGGCGCCGCACTGATCCGGGATGCGGAAAAGCGCGGCCTGCTTGGCCCCGGCAAGGAACTGGTGGAGCCGACCAGCGGCAACACCGGCATCGCACTGGCCTTCGTCGCAGCCGCGCGCGGCATTCCGCTCACCCTGACCATGCCGGAGACGATGAGCATCGAACGGCGCAAGCTGCTGCTCGCCTACGGCGCCAAGCTGGTGCTCACCGAAGGCGCCAAGGGCATGAGCGGGGCGGTCGCCAAGGCCGAGGAAATCGCCGCCTCCGATCCCGGGCGCTACGTGCTGCTGCAGCAGTTCAAGAACCCCGCCAATCCGGCCATCCACGAGGCCACCACCGGCCCGGAAATCTGGAAGGACACCGAAGGCCAGGTCGACATCCTGGTCTCGGGCGTGGGCACGGGCGGCACCATCACCGGAGTGTCGCGCTACCTCAAGCACTCCCGCAGCAAACCGGTCCTGTCGGTCGCGGTCGAGCCCGAAGCCAGCCCGGTGCTCAGCCAGAAACTGGCCGGCGAACCGCTCAAGCCGGCCCCGCACAAAATCCAGGGCATTGGCGCGGGTTTCGTGCCGGAAGTGCTGGACCTCTCGCTGGTCGACGCGGTGGAGAAAGTCAGCAACGACGAAGCCATCGAGTACGCCCGCCGTCTGGCGCGCGAAGAAGGTATTTTGTCCGGAATCTCCAGCGGCGCAGCGCTGGCGGTCGCCGCCCGCTTCGCCCGCAAACCGGAGCACGCCGGCAAGACCATCGTCGTCATCCTGCCCGACTCGGGCGAGCGCTATCTGAGCTCCATCCTCTTCGAAGGCATCTTCGATGCCAGCGGCGCGCCGCTGGAACCTGCGATGGCCTGAAGCCACACTCACCATTCGGTGCTGTGGGCGCTGGCGGTCAACTCCTACGCAGGCTTTCTCGGCGTGTCCGAGACCCTGCGCATGGGCGTGCGCCTGGCCATTGGCATCATCTGGATCATCCTGGTGCCGGCCGAGATGCTCGGCGTCGATGCCGGGCTGGGCTACTTCATTCTCGACACCCACGACCGCCTCGCATACGCTGAGCTGATGGCCTCAATCGTTGTGATCGGCAGCCTGGGCTTTCTGCTCGACTACGGAACCCGCCAGCTACACCGGCTCTGGCTGCATTGGCGGTGAGGTCTTGACGTAATCTTGACGTAATCGCAATGCCCCTACCCAACCTGACGACCGGAAATTCTCACATGGATCAAGAACGGAAATACTGGGACACCCGACTCGAAACCCAATCTCGTGCCGAATGGGAAGCACTGAAACTCGGCTTGCTGAAAGAGCACCTGCACCACGCTTATGCCAATTCACCCTACTATCGGGCCAGCTTCGATGCTGCAGGCGTCCATCCAGCACAGCTGAAGACACTGGATGACCTGCGCCGTTTCCCCACCCTCGACAAGCAGACCCTGCGCGAACGGCAGGAAGCCGTGCCGCTGCTAGGCGATCTGGCAGCAGTGCCGGAACGCGAGGTCGTGTATGTATCGGCCTCTTCCGGCTCCACCGGCGTGCCAACCGTGTCGCCTTTCACCCAGCAGGACTTCGATGACTGGATCGATTACGAGGCGCGCCAGTTCTGGTCGTCCGGCCTGCGTCCCCATGATCGTTATGCGCATTCGCTGAACTTCTCGCTGTTCATCGGTGGACCTTGCGTCCTGGGCGCGCAGAAACTCGGGGCACTCACCATCCACGCCGGCACCGTGCCTTCGGAGCGGCTGCTCTCCATTCTCAAGCAATTCCAGGCGACCGCAATCTGGACCACCCCCTCCTATGCCTGGTATCTCGGTGAAACCGCACAGCAGGAAGGCCTTGACCCCAGAACCGAACTGGCCGTCCGGCGCATTTTTGTGGCAGGCGAACCCGGCGGATCGATTCCCGAAACCCGTGCGCGGATCGAAGCGCTCTGGGGGGCCGAAGTGTATGACTATTACGGGCTTTCGGACATCTTCGGTGCCTGTGCAGGCATGTGCGAGGAAAAACAGGGTTTGCACTGGGCGGAAGATCACATTCTGGTCGAAGTCATCGATCCCGAAACAGGGGAGCCTGTGCCCTATGGTGAGCGCGGCGAGATGGTGCTGACCACGCTCAAGAAACGTGCCCGCCCCCTGGTCCGTTTCCGCACGGGCGACATCGTCAGCTTCACCGACGAGCCCTGCACATGCGGACGCACCAGCCAGCGTCTGCTCGGGGTGCATGGCCGACGAGACGACATGCTGATCATTCGCGGTGTCAATATCTTCCCGAGCGACGTGGAAGCCATCATACGGAAGGATCACGATTTCAGTGGCGAGTACCGGCTGGTGGTGGACCGGGTGGATCATCTCGACCGACTGACCATCGAAGCCGAACACCATGCAGACTTCCATGGCAGTTCCGACGAGTTGAGCGCGCGCCTGAAAGACAGGGTGAAGGCCCAGACCGGGGTCGGTGCCCGGGTCTCCATCCTCGACCCGGGCACCCTGCCCCGCGCAACCCACAAGGCCAAGCGCGTGGAGGACAGGCGCGGTCAGGTGTGGACCCGGTAGTCACTCTGCCTTCTTTCCGAAATCAGCGCCGCGTGGCCAGTGCCACTTCGTTGGACTTGAACACAGCCAGCACCTCCGCGCCCACTTCCAGCGCGTGTTCGTGCAGGTTGCGCGTAGTCAGGGTGGAGATCACCCGGCCGGGCGTACCGAAGACATCGACCACTTCCACCTCGACTTCCGAGAGTACGTCGCCGCTGCGGATGGCGCTCACCCGCCCGCGAATCTGGTTGCGCGGATTGAGCGCCTGCACGTTGAGCAAGCGGTCCAGCACCCGGCCTTCCAAGGCAGCAAAGGCGGCGTCGCCGCGTTCACGCGGCCGCGCCAGCGCGACGCTCTGGTCGAGTGCGATGCGGCCGTCCTCGATCAGCACGATGCGGTCGGCCAGCGCCACCGACTCGCTCACATCGTGCGTCACCAGCACTGCGGTAAAACCGTGTTCGCACCAGATACGCTCGATCAGGCGGTGCATCTCGATGCGGGTCAGCGCATCGAGCGCGCCGAGCGGTTCATCGAGCAACAGCAGGCGTGGCCGATGGACCAATGCGCGCGCCAGGGCCACGCGCTGACGCTGGCCACCGGACAGCCGGCTGGGCCACTCGTCGGCGCGGTCGGCCAGACCGACCTGGTCGAGTGCCTCCAGCGCCCGCGCCCGCACTACGGTGCGCGGCCCCGGCAGCCCAAGGGCGACATTGTTCACCACGCTCTGCCAGGGCAACAGGCGGGCATCCTGATACATGATGCGGACATCTTCGGAGAGCCCCGCCAGCGGCCTGCCGTCGACCGTGATGGTTCCGCCGTCGGCGCCATCCAGCCCGGCCAGCAGGCGCAGCAAGGTGCTCTTTCCGCAGCCGCTCTTGCCAACGATGGCGGTAAATTCCCCCGCACGCAGGCCGATGGACAGGCCGTCTAGCACCCGGCGTTCGCCAAAGCGGCGCACCACCTCGTGCACCGCCACCGCCACGCCGCCACGGCCACTACCGGTTCCGGAGTCGGCCACGCGGGCCAGTTCGATCTGATCGATTGCAGTCATCGTATTGTTTCTCCTTCAGGCCGGCTGGAAACTGGTGTTCCAGCGCAACCAGTTGCGTTCCAGCGCGCGTGCCGCAACGTCGGCCGCCTTGCCGAGCAGGGCGTAGAACAGGATCGCCAGCACCACCACGTCGGTCTGCAGGAACTCGCGCGCATTCATCGCCATGTAGCCGATGCCGCTGGTCGCCGAGATCGTTTCCGCGACGATCAGGGTCAGCCACATGAAACCCAGTGCATAGCGCACACCGACCAGAATGTTGGGCAAGGCGCCGGGCAGGATCACCTGGCGGAACAGCTGCCAGTTCGACAGCCCGTAGGAGCGCCCCATCTCCACCAGCCCGGCATCCACCGAGCGGATGCCGTGGAAGGTGTTGAGATAGATCGGGAACAGCGTGCCCAGCGCCACCAGGAACAGCTTGCCGGCCTCGTCGATGCCGAACCACAGGATCACCAGCGGAATGAGGGCCAGATGGGGCACGTTGCGCACCATCTGGATAGAGGTGTCGAACAGGCGCTCGAAGATGCGGAAACCGCCGTTGAGCAGGCCGAACAGCAGACCCAGGCTGCCGCCGATGGCAAAGCCGATGGCGGCCCGCACCGAACTGGCCCACAGATGCTCGAACAGTTCACCGGTGCTGGCCAGCGCCCAGCCGGCCTGCAGCACGTTGAGCGGCGCAGGGGCCACCCGGGTGGACAGCCAGCCCAGTTGTGCGGCCAGTTGCCAGATGGCCAGCAGGCCCAGCGGCACCGCCCACGGCACCAGGCGCTCGCCGGCCGCTTGCCAGCGGGTAGATCTGCTCATGACGATTCTCCTTTTGCTGGGGTCAGAAGCTGCGCTCTTCGCCCACCGTCACGCGGTGCAGCAGGCGATGCTGGGGCGCATAGTCAGCCACCGCGTAGTGCACCGTGGCACGGTTGTCCCAGATCGCCACGGTGTCCTTCTCCCAACGCAGGCGGGCGTGAAAGTCGGGGCGTGCAAACTGCCCGAACAGCCAGCCCAGCAACTGATCGCTTTCCTGGCGCGAGAGCCCCTTGATGTGACTGGTGAAGTTGGGATTGACGTACACCAGTTTCTTGCCGGTGACCGGATGGGTGCGGATGACCGGATGCACCACCGGCAGATGCTCGGCGCGCGCCTTGCGATACAGCGCCTCACCGTCGGGCTGGGCCAGGAAGAAGCGCGGCCAGCCGCTGTGCTCGAAGGAGTGCACCGCTTCCAGGGTTTCCAGATAGGCGCGCAGTTCCACCGGCAGCGATTCATACACCCGGGTGGCGCTGGACCACACGGTGTCACCCCCCACTGCGGGGATCACCTTGGCGTAGAGCACCACCGCCGTGGGCGGATTGGCCTGGAAGGTGATGTCCGCGTGCCACTGGTCGGTACCGTAGCGGTGCCCGCCCGGTTTCGATTCGATCAGCTCGATCAGATCCTGGGTGTCATGGCGCGGGAAGAACGCCTTGGCCTTGTCCGGATCGCCGAAGATGCGTGCCACCGCCAACTGCTGCTCGGGCGTCAGCGTCTGCTTGCGGAAGAACAGGACCTGGAACTCGGCCAGCGCACGGCGTAGTTCGTCTTCCAGGACCGTATCCCCCCCCCACAGACAAGTCCAGGCCATGTACCACGGCGCCGATGTTGGGGGTATAGGGTTCGATGGCAAGCAGCTTGTAACCGGGTACGGGATTCTCTGAAATCGACATAATGTGCTCCTGAAGTGGGTTGATTCAGCTTTGTGCAGTTTTGGGAAAGCGGTCGTGCGCGACGATTTCGCCGAACGGGCTGACCAGCTTCGGCGTGCGCAGGGCGACGACGTTGTCGGGCGCGGCGCCGGCCAGCGGCAGGTGCGGAAAAACCAGTTCGGCGAAGCGGTAGGCTTCCTCGAGGTGGGGATAACCGGACAGCACGAAGGTGTCGGCACCGATGGCGGCGTATTCCTTGAGTCGCTCGGCGATGATCTTGCCGTCGCCCACCAGCGCGGTGCCGGCCCCACCACGCACCAGCCCGACGCCGGCCCACAGGTTGGGCGACACTTCGAGCTGGTCGCGCCGCCCGGCATGCAGTTCGCGCATGCGGCGCTGGCCCTCGGAGTCCATGCGCGCCAGGGTCTGCTGCGCGCCGGCGATGGTGTCGTCGTCCAGCTCGCTGATCAGCCGTTCAGCCGCGGCCCAGGCTTCGGCCTCGGTTTCCCGCGGAATCACGTGCAGGCGCACGCCGAAACGCACTTCGCGGCCTTCCTTCGCTGCGCGCTTTCTGACATCGGCAAACTTGCGCGCCACCTCGTCGGGCGGCTCGCCCCACGACAGGTAGAGCTCCACATGCTTGGCCGCAGTATCGTGCGCACGGTTCGATGAGCCACCGAAGAACAGCGGCGGGTGCGGCTGCTGCACCGGGGGGAAGAGCTGGCGCGCGCCTCTTACCCGCACGTGCTTGCCGTCGAAATCGACCGTCTCGCCGCCCAGCACCCGCTTCCATACTTCGATGAACTCATCGGCGTGCTCGTAGCGCTCGTCATGCCCCAGGAAGATGCCGTCGCCGGCGAGGTCGTCCGCATCGCCACCGGCAACGATATTGACCAGCAGCCGCCCCCCCGACAGGCGATCCAGCGTGGCCGCCTGACGGGCAGCCACCGTGGGCGAGATGGTGGCCGGACGCAGCGCTACCAGGAACTTCAGGCGCTGCGTAACCGGGATCAGGCTGGCAGCGACGATCCATGAATCCTCGCAAAAGCGCCCGGTGGGGATCAGCACCCCGCCATAGCCCAGGTTGTCCGCGGCCTGGGCGATCTGTTGCAAATACGCCTGATCGACCGCACGGGCCTCCTTGGCACTGCCCAGGTAGCGGCCGTCGCCGTGGGTGGGCAGAAACCAGAACACGTTCAGTTTCTTGTCGCTCATCGTCGCTGCCTCCCTCAATGCTTCGGTTGCCAGACCACGGAAGCCACATCCAGCTTCTTCGGGATCAGCTTGAGATCGAAAAACACGTCGGCGATTTCCTGTTGCTGGCGTACCACTTCGCCCGACAGCAGACTGACGCCGTAGCGGTAGCGCGATACGGCAACCTCAGCGATTTCCTGGGTGAGTCCGAGCTGCGGCGCCACGATGGCGGCCGCCTCCTTGATGTTCTGTTCGATCCACTTGCCCTCGGTGTTGATCACCTCGACCACGGTGCCGAGCACCTGCGGGTTGCGTTCGGCGTGGTTGCGGGTGCCGATGAAGAAAATGTGGTTATTCACCACCCCGGTGCCGTCGGCCAGCGTACGCGCCCCGATCTGCGCCTCCGCCGCACCGGCAAACGGCTCCCAGATGGCCCAGGCGTCCACACGGCCGCTCTCGAACGCGGCGCGCGCATCGGCCGGGGGCAGGAAGACCACATTCACATCGGAATACTTGAGCCCTTCGCGCTCCAGCAACTTCACCAGCAGGTAGTGGACGTTGGAGCCCTTGTTCAGCGCCACACGCTTGCCTTTCAGATCCTTCACCGACTTGATCGGCGAATCCTTGGGCACCAGCACGCGCTCGGCCTGCGGCGCCGGCGGCTCCACCGCCACATACAGGAGATTGGCGCCGGCAGCCTGGGCAAACACCGGCGGCGTCTCGCCCACCAGCCCGAAATCCAGACTGCCCACGTTCAAGCCTTCGAGCAGTTGCGGTCCGGCCGGAAACTCGATCCAGCGCACGTTCACGCCCTGCTCCGCCAGGCGCTTGTCGAGGTTGCCGCGCGCCTTGATCACCGCCAGGCTGCCGCCTTTCTGCCAGCCCACGCGGAACTCCTTGTCCTGCTGCGCCTGTGCCGGCGTGCTACCGAACACGGCCAGCGCCACCAGCAAGGCGGCCGCAGTGCGGGCAGCCAGGTTTGCACCACGAATGGATAGATTCTTCAGTTTCATTTTTAGACCCCCCTTGCGATAGTCAAATCTTGGCAATCGCCACTTCGGTGGACTTCACCAGCGCAATCACCTCGCTGCCCGGCTTGAGTTGAAGCTCTTCGACCGAACGGGTGGTGATTACCGAGGTGACGATGCCGTGCGGTGTCTCCACGTCGATCTCGGAGACCACCGGGCCGTGGATGATCTCCTTGATGCGGCCACGGAACTGGTTTCTGACGTTGACTGAATGAATGCTCATGATCCTTCTCCGTTATGTATTGAATGCAATCAGAATGAAAATGCAGCGACTGCCTCAGACGTACGGGTGCGCTATCGAGGCGGCCGGGCCGCCCTTGAGGGCGGAGTTCACCGCCGCAATCGGTCGAGCCAAAAATCGACTTGTGCGCTGCGGCATGGCGCTCACTGTGCAATGGCAGCGATATAACTTCCAATACTGATTTTTGAAATGCATATTCCAATACATCGGGTTGATGCATCGAATATTGACTGACCCGCACTCACCCGGCCTTGCGTCCTTGCTGCACCAGGCCCACGGACACGATCAGGCGGCCTCACGAGAACAGAGAACCGATCCTCTGCACGTCTGCTGCAAAGCAATGCAGGAATACTTCGTTCCCGCCCTTTCCTCATCTCCCTAGCATTCGCTCTCGACGCCACGCGCTGCGAGCCCGACGGCAGCACCCGGCACATTCTTCCCCATCCACAGGAGCAACACTCATGTACAGACTTCCCCGGAGCCTGGGCTCCACACTGCTTGCCGGTGCCCTGCTGGCCGGCGGTACGGCCAACGCTGCCGACGACCCTCAAGTGCGTGCCTGGGCAGCCACCTGCGCCGCCTGCCACGGCACCGACGGACACAGTGTGGGCGGCATGCCGCCCATTGCAGGCGAACCTCATGACCGCCTTTACCAGCGTCTTCTGGCGTTCAAGAACGGCACACGCCCGGCCACCGTGATGCACCAGCACGCCAAGGGCTACACCGACGAGGAACTCGAACGCCTCGCGACCTACTTCTCCCGCCAGCGTCCGTGATCACAAAGGAACCGACATGACTTCATTCAACAGACGCGATTTCCTCAAGGCCAGCAGCGCCGTCGGCGCCCTCACCCTGGCGGGCTGCGCCACCACCCCGCGCAAGCCGATTGCCCGTGTCGTGGTGATCGGCGGCGGTTTCGGCGGCGCCACCGCGGCCAAGTACATCCGCCTGTGGGCGCCGCAGATCGAGGTGGTGCTGGTCGAACGCAACCCGGCCTTCGTCTCCTGCCCGCTGTCCAACCTGGTGCTCGGTGGCACCAAGACCATCGAACAACTGACTACCGGCTACGACGCACTGGGCAGCCGGTACGGCGTCAAGGTGGTGCGCGACGTGGCCGTCGCGGTCGACCCGGACAAGCGTCAGGTCCGCCTGGCACGCGGCGATGCGCTGGACTATGACCGCCTGATCGTCTCACCCGGCATCGACTTCCTCTACGACCAGATCCCCGGCCTGGCCACTGAAGAAGCACAGTCCCGCGTGCTCCACGCCTGGAAGGCCGGTCTGCAGACCGTGGCACTGCGCAAGCAACTGGAAGCCATTCCGGATGGCGGCGTGTACGCCCTGCACATCCCCAAAGCCCCCTACCGCTGCCCGCCGGGGCCCTACGAGCGTGCCGCACAGGTAGCGTTCTACTTCAAGCAGCACAAACCGCGTTCCAAGGTGCTGGTGCTCGACTCGAATGAGGACATCGTGTCCAAGAAGGGGTTGTTCACCAAGGCATGGGCCGAGCGTTACCCGGGCATCGTCGAATACCACCCCAACAGCGAGTTGATCGACGTCGATGCCAGAACCCTCACCGCCAAGCTGGTGGGCGGCGACGTGCGCGCCGATGTGCTCAACGTGGTGCCGCCGCAGCGCGCCGGCGACATCGCCAAGCAGGCCGGGCTGATCACCGCCAACGACCGCTGGTGCGGGGTGGACTGGCTGACCACCGAGTCGCTCGCGGTCAAGGGCATCCACGTGCTGGGCGACGCCACCCTGTCCGCCCCGGGCATGCCCAAGTCCGGCTTCATGGCCAACAACCAGGCCAAGCTAGCGGCCGATGCCGTGATCGCGCTGATCACCGGACGCCCGGTCAACCCTCACCCGATCATCGCCAACACCTGCTACAGCTTCGTCTCCGACACCGACGTGGTGCATGTCGCTTCGGTACACAAGTACGACCCCGAGAAGAAGACGCTGGTGGCCGTCGAAGGGGCCGGTGGCCTGTCATCGGCTGCCAATGAACTGGAGGGGCGGTACGCCCAGACCTGGGCGCGCAACATCTGGGCCGACGCACTTCAATAACCTGCCTGCCGCACCCACATCGGTGCGGCAGGGCATGCTTTTACCCCCTCCGCTTATCTTTTTTTCCTCTATAAAACCCAGAATTTAATATTTTTTCAGAATAAACAAAAAGCCTATAGTGCCCGACTTGTGACGCCTGACATGTCGTCACACGCCCGACCACAAGGAGCACAAACATGAAAAGACGAGAAGTGATTCGCGGCATGGCCGGCGCGAGCCTGCTGCCGTTCTTCGGGGCACTCGCGGGCCTGCTGCCCACCACCGCTCAGGCGCGAGTGGCGGAGGCCTTCGAAGCCAAGACCCCGCAGGAAGCACTGGCCACCCTGTTCCAGGAGGCACAAGCCGAGCCGAGCGAAGCGTTGATCCTGATCGCGCCCGACATTGCCGAAAACGGCACTGCAGTACCGCTGACGATTCGTTCGACACTCGACAACATCGACTACATCGCTGTCCTTGCAACCGGTAATCCGCTGCCTCTGGTGGCTTCCTACAAACTGACCAAGCACTCTTCCCCGCCGCTCAGCCTGCGCATCAAGCTTGGCAAAACCCAGGACGTGGTGGTGGTAGCGCGCGCAGATGGAAAGCTTTACAGCAGCACCCGTCACATCCAGGTGAGTGTCGGCGGCTGCGGCGGCTAAAAAGCAAAGGACAAACAGCATGAGTACCTCAACCATCAAGGCACGCATTCAACTCGGCGACCACGGCGTGGCTACCGTTCGCACCCTGATCGCCCATCCGATGCTGATCGACCGGACCGACCCCAAGACCGGTGCCCGTCTTCCTGCGCATTTCATCGAGGACGTGGAAATAACCCTGAATGGCATCCCCGCCATTAGTCTGGAGTGGGGGCAGGCCGTCTCGACCAACCCACTGGTGGCCTTCGAATTACACGGCGTCAAGCGCGGCGACGTACTGGGAATCCGCTGGAAAGATAACCAGGGCAAGACTGACGCCGGCGAATTTCCGGTCGTATGAGCGGCCTCTCTTCAGGGAGTAAAACAATAATGCAGCGGTTCAATCAATCCGTTATTAACCCGGCGGAGTTCGTCGCCGCCTTGCTGATCGCAGGGAGTGTCACGCATGCAAGTGCAACCGACATTGCCGAAACCACACAGCACGACTATTGGCCAGGTCGGGACAAAACCATTCCGCATGTTTCTGGCGACACAAACTTTTCCGATACCTATCAGGACTGGAAAGACGCAGCGGCCATTGCAGCAGCCCGTGCTGCGGGCAAGGCCTCCCATGAGGTCAACTTCAAGGATTTTCGGTGGTTGGTGAAAAGCCTCGACGCAGAGTTGGTCATCGACGAAGGACGGGAGGTCTTTCATCGGCAAAATGCCAATGGTCAGTCGTGCGCCTCCTGTCACGGTGAAAATGGCGAAAAGCTCAAGGGCGCTTACGCCAACCTTCCAAAATTCAACGAACGCCTCGGACGAGTCGTCGTCGGTCCCTCGCAAATCGAAGTGTGCGCCAGCGAACGTCTTGGGCAGCAGGACTGGCGTGTCGATACCCGTGCGAATTCGGTACTGGACATGTACGTAGCCTCGCTATCCGATGGTCATGTCGTCGACATTGATGTGGGTACGGACGGGCCGCTAAAAACAGCCTACCTGAAGGGGCGAGATCTGTTCTTCAAGCGCACAGGACAATTTCACTACGCCTGTGCCAGCTGCCATACACCGCCCACAGTAGGAAACTATCTCCGCGGACAACGCCCCACGACCTTTTTTGGGGACGCGTCGCAATATCCGATCTACCACTTTCCATATGCACTGCCAGGAGACGATCTGGCCCACGTATTCACACTGCAGCACCAGATTCGCTCCTGCCAGCAACTGTCGCGCATGCATCAGGGCACAGAAGGCAGCCCGAGCATGACAGCCATAGAGGTATTCCTGAAAGCCAGCGCCAACGGCTATCCGATGAGCATCCCGACCCAGCAGTACAACCTGGACACTGATTACCTTGAGCAGTAAGAAAGGACACCCGATGATGAAGAAATTGAAGGTAATGGCCTTGCTGGCGTTGACGGCGGCCGTGCTGCAACCTCACCTGGCTGCGGCTGACGAGCGTTTGCAGGTCATTCGCGAAAAATGGACTCCGGGCACGCCAATGCTCACCGAATTCCTGACGCTCTACCCCTGCCACAGCGAGGAACTGCCGTGCGGACAATTGCCTCCGCCTGAGGTACAGAAAGTAAGCTTCAAGGGGGCGTTGCAGGGGGACGCCAAGCGGGGGGAGAAAATTGCACTGGACGTACGTTGGGGCAATTGCATAGCCTGTCACAGCCTGCCCGGCCACACGGGTGGAACGGTCGGGCCAAGTCTTGCGGACTATGCGTCGCGTGCGCCGTCGCTGGACTATACCTATCAGCGCATCTGGGATACCCGGGTATTCAATCCGGATGCCCACATGCCCCTGTTCGGTACCAACAGCGTACTCACTGAAGACGAGATATTGGACGTCATGGTCTTTATTCATCAACATTGAGCAGCTGACGCATCGACATGGTACTCACCAAACTTGAACGCTTCTGCTTGTTGACATTGCTGCTGGGTGCCATGCTGATGCCCCATCACGCCTTGTCCCAGTCTGTGCGGGACCCCGGACAACATTTCTTCCATACCAGCTTCGGTGACCTGCGCGCAGAACTCGACATCGCGCGCAAGGATGGGAAGAAAGGCATCCTGCTCGTATTCGAACTGGAGGAGTGCCCTTTCTGCAAGCGGATGCACGACACCGTGATCAACAGAGAGGCGGTACAGGCGGCGTTTCGGCAGCATTTCAACATCATCCGCATCGAATCCGACAGTTCCAGCGAGATCGTATCGCCAAGCGGCCTGCCAATGACCGAGCGTGAGCTTGCCCAGTCATTGAAGGCCTATGGCACCCCCTACTCAATTGCCCTGGACGCAGATGGGACAGAGCTTGCCCGCCTGCCCGGCGCCCCAGTGAACGCCGAGGAATATCTGCTGTTCGCCAACTACGCAACAAGCGATACAGCACGCTCAGAAAGCTTCGCGCAATACAAGGCGCGACACAGGGGGGCCAAGTGAAAAAACGCTGCGCTGTCTTGCCATGCTTGCTTGCACTGGGAATTTCATCGGCAGTATCGGCAGTCCAAGCCCAAGAGCCCTTCACACTTCAAGACGCACTCGACGCCTCCAAACGAACCCGCTTGGTTCTCCCCCATCCGGCTTCCGTACTTGAACTCGACCGCCTGCTGCCTGCACACTGCATCCCGCCCGCAGCGGCGGAAGCTCTGCGCGACGATGCGGCACGTGCTGCACGGCAGCAGCAGGCTCATCGTGTCATGCAGCACTTCCTTTCTGCACTGCAGCATGAAGATGCCCTGCTTGCCGCCCGGGAGTCTGTCGCCAGCACTCATGGAAAATGGCTCAATCTGTCACGCCAGAGTAGCCCGGAGGACCTGGCCCAGTCGGCAACCGTCGCACGCGCCTTTGCCGACTATCAGCATGCGCTTGCATACCGCGAACTGACCCTTGCAACCCTGCGTGCCGAGTTGCGCCAACTCGCCGAATTGACCGGCCACGCAGAGGCACCGATCAGCCTCCTGGAGCATCCAAGCCCCGATGCTGCCCCCACCGCACCAACCGTATCCGTTTCGGACAAGCACCCATCCCTGGCCGCCATCGGCAGCTTGATGCAATGGTGGCAACGATCACAAACAAGCCATCCCGACCAGCGCAGTTTCTGTCTTGAAACACTTGATGTTGTCTTGACAAGCACACGGTCTGGCTTGGCGTTGCAACTGGATGAGCTAAACACGCGGGTTGATGCCCTGCGAGCACGTGGCCTGCCGGCCGCCGAGGCCGAACTGGCCGCAGCGGAAGCCGTGCTGGACCTTGCCCGAAGCACGGACCAAGCTGCAACGCCCATGTACGATGCCATGACGGGTACGGTTCGGGCCCAGGGTGCATTACGCGCAGTCCAACACGAGATACTGCTTCTGAAGATGCAAATCGATTACCTGAAAACGCCCGAACGCGATTGACCACTGATCGGCAAATTGATGCATCGCATCTGGAGCAGAGTCATCGCGTCATCCGGATCGTTCAACCCTCACTCCCGACCCTGATCGCGCTGAACAGCGCTTTGCCCTTTTTCTGCTTTCCAACTGAATTTTTCTTGGTTCTCTGCCAGGACTCCGCTTTCTAACATTCCCTCTGTTGCACTGCAGCGTGCAGTGCATCTTTCTTGCAACCACAGAGGAATCATGATGAAAGCAACCCACCTGCTGCGCACTGGCCTGGTCGCGCTGACCCTTGCCTTGGGCGCGGGCATCGCACACGCCGAAAAACTCACCGTAGGCTATCTTCCGGTCACGGGCCATGCCAAATTCTTTGTTGCCCAAGAGCAGGGTTTTTTCAAACAGGAAGGGCTGGAAGTCGACCTGGTGGAGTTTGTGAACTCTGCCGACGGTCTGCACGCCGTTGTTTCCAACAAGCTGGACATTGGTGCCTTCGGCACCACCGCACCGCTGGTGCACTACGCCCGGGGGGCCGACCTGAAGATCATTGGCGGCATCATGGGTGAGGATGCAGCCATCATCGTCAAGCCGGAAAACGCACCCGACATACGCAGTATTGCCGACCTGAAGGGCAAGAAGATCGCCACCATCCGCCTGGCGACCGGAGACGCCGTCCTGCGCGGTTCGCTCACGGATGCGGGTATCGCATGGAAGACCGACACCCAGATATTTGAGCTCAAAAACCCGCCCGCCGTGATTGAGGCGGTCAAATCCGGTCAGGTGGATGCCGGCGTGGTGTGGGGGCCGCATGACATACGTGCCGAACGCCAGGGACTGGAGGTGGTCATCCGTTCGGGTGCCCTGCAGCCCGGTCATCCGTGCTGTCGCTTGGTCGTAAAGAGCGACAAGCTCAACAACCCGGTCACGCTGGAAAGGTTCTTGCGCGCCATCCTGCGGGCAGAACAGTTCGCCAGCACGCACCGTACCGAAACCATCGATGCGATTCAGAAATACGTCAAGCTTGACCGCGACATCCTGGAGGCCGGCTACTACTCGCCCCACCTCGAACAGGGCACCGATGCCAATGTGCAAGGTACCCGGAAATTCTGGGACACCCTGCTGAATTCGGAGTTTGTCGACACCGCTCGCCCGCTGGAGCCCATCTTCGCACTCGACATCTACGAGCGCGCCCTGCAGAGCCTTGCTGCTGAAAATCCGGCCGATCCGTTCTGGCAGAACCTGCTGCAAACTGCCGCAGCGAGGAATGCACCATGAGCCGCCAACCTCATGAACTGTCCGTCGAGTCGGTGGATTTTGCCTACGGTGGCGCCCCCGTCCTGCGCGATATTCATCTGCATGTTGCCGAAGGTGAATTTCTCGCCCTGCTCGGCCCCAGCGGCTCTGGAAAGTCGACCCTGCTGCGTTTGATCGCAGGGCTGGAACAACCTCTGCGCGGCCAATTGTCTGCAAACGGCGTCCCGGTGACCGGTCCGGGTCCGGATCGCGCAGTGGTGTTCCAGCACTATGCGCTTTTCCCGTGGATGACCGTGGGTGACAACATCGCCGAAGCCATTGCCAAGGCGCACCCGACACTGTCACGCAAGGAAAGGCGGGCGCTTGCACGGGAACACCTCATCCGGGTCGGTCTTGGCGATGTGGCACCACGCCACCCGTTCGAACTGTCCGGCGGCATGCAGCAGCGCGCAGCCATTGCCCGGGCGCTGGCCCTGGAGTCGCCCTTTCTGCTGATGGACGAACCCTTCGGAGCTTTGGATCCGATCAATCGCGCCAGGCTGCAGGATCTGCTGGTGGACGTGTGGCAAGGCCAGACCCCGAGACGCACCGTCGTGTTCGTGACTCACGACGTGGATGAGGCGCTGCTGCTGGCGGACCGTGTTGCGGTCATGGGCGCCAACCCGGGCCGCATCATCCGCGAATACACCGTGCCCTTCGCCCGCCCGCGCAAGCGGACTGCATTGTTCAAGGATGCAGCCTTCCACCGACTGCGCGAAAACATTGCCGAAGCACTCGATGAAGACACGCTGGCCCATCTGGAAGCCGCCTGACCTTCCTGCGACACGATGCCAGGTTGCCTGCACGGCAGCCCGGCAGCCCGGCACCCCTTCCCCATGCATGAATCACAAGGAAACAATCATGAGCTTTCAACCAAAGGCCCTGGTGCTGCCTTCCGGCGCCAACAACACATCCAACGCCAGTGGTCGCAAACCTGTGCGCCGCAATCGGCTCACCACTTTCGCCTGGGAACCGTGGGCGCTGGGCATGGCCCTATTGCTGGCCTGGCAGTTCATTGGCGGAACCTCATCCGCTGAAGGCAACCCCCTGCTTCCGTCTCCAGAAATTGTTTTCCAGGCTTTGTTGAGCTCACTCCCCGAGCTCGGACGAGGCACTGTTTCATCCCTTCTCATCCTGCTGCCGGGCTACGGCACTGCGCTGCTGCTGGGGGTCTCTCTTGGCCTGCTGGCCGGCACCACGCCTCGGCTGGCCCGCACCTTCTTTCCTTTTGCAAAAGTAGCCGCACCGATCCCGCCCACCGTATTCATCCCGTATGCCATCGCAGTGCTGCCGACGTTTCACCTGTCTGCCACTTTTGTTGTGTTTCTTGGCGCTTTCTGGCCCATCTTCCACAACGCCGCTGCGGGTGCGCTGGCGGTAGAGGGGCGGCACCGCGACAATGCCTGGGTGCTCGGCTTCACGCATGCCGAGTATCTCCGGAAGGTGGTTTTCCCCGCCAGCCTGCCACACATCTTTTCCGGGATGGCTGTCGGTCTGGGTTTTTCGTTCATCCTGCTCACCGTGGCTGAACTTTTTGGCGCGAATGCAGGGCTGGGGCGGTTCGTCCAGTATTACGCCGACTTTGCCGACTATCCCCGTATGGTGGCAGGCATTCTGTACACGGGTGTGGTGACCTGGGGCGCGATGAGCCTGCTTGAGGCGCTGCGTCACCGCGCCCTGTTCTGGCTGCGCTGAGGATATCTTCATGAACACGCCCCTTCCCCATGACGACCTGTTCTCCGACCCGACGGTCCCCGCAGCGCACGCCGCCCCCCGTGACAGGCCAGTGCGACAATCGAAGTCACTGCGTCAGTGGCTATCGCAGTGGCCACTCGTTGCAGCCGCCCTGATGCTGGTGCTCGGCATCGTCGCCCATGCACTGCAAGCCGGCACAGTGTCCAAACCAGGCAACAAGCAGCATGATGGCTTCTTTGCACCGGCAAACGACTTGGCTGCTGCACTGGAAAATGCACGCATGACCGAGCGTCAGGGGGTTGCTGTGCTTTTCGAAATGGAGGGGTGCGGAGAGTGTGCCAAGCTGCGCGCCACCACCTTCAAGGACAACGGCTTGCGCCAGGCCTTTGAACGCAATTTCGTGACCGTCAGCCTGCTCGCCGACTACCCTCTGCCAGTCAGGGATTTCGACGGTCAGGACACTCTTCAAACCGAATTCGCGCAAAGCCAGCACATCTTCGCTCTACCCACGCTGGTGTTCTACGATCTGGACGGGATCCCGGTCGCCCGCCAGATTGGCAGTGCCGGCGATGTCCCTGACTGGATCAGGCTTGCGCATTACGTGATCGCGAAGGGTTACGAAGAACTGCCATTCACTCACTGGCGACCTGACCAGTGAGTGAATGGGACGCGGAAGCTTCTGAAAACATATGAAAAAGCGGCTCATTGAGCCGCTTTTTCATTCTGGATCGAGCGTAAAAATTCAGCGTGCAGTGTAAATCCGGTCGAACACCCCGCCATCGGCAAAGTGGGTTTTCTGCGCTGACTGCCAGCCGCCCAGGTCGTTGATGTTCACCAGCGTGGTCTGCACGAAGACATCCTTGAACTTCGCCGCCACCTCCGGATCGGTCGGGCGGTAGAAGTGCTTGCCGGCCAGTTCCTGGCCTTCCTTCGAATAGAGGAACTCCAGGTAGGCGGTAGCCACCTCGCGCGTGCCCTTCTTGTCTACCACCCGGTCGACCACGGTCACCGGCGGTTCGGCAAGAATGGACAGCGAGGGCACGACGATCTCGAACTTGTCCGCCCCGAATTCCTTCAGCGCCAGGAAAGCTTCGTTCTCCCATGACAGGAACACGTCGCCGATGCCGCGCTGCACGAAGGTGGTGGTGGAGCCGCGCGCGCCGGAGTCGAGCACCGCGACGTTCTGGTAGAGCTTGCGGATGTAGTCGGTGGCCGTCTCCTCGCTACCGCCAGGCTGCTTCAGCGCCCACGCCCAACCGGCCAGATAATTCCAACGCGCACCGCCGGAGGTTTTCGGGTTGGGAGTGATCACGCTCACCCCGGGCTTGACCAGGTCGCCCCAGTCCTGGATGCCCTTGGGGTTGCCCTTGCGGACCAGAAAGACGATGGTCGAAGTGTAGGGCGAGCTGTTGTTCGGCAGACGTGCCTGCCAGTCCTTGGCCAGATGGCCGTGCTCGGCAATGGCATCGATGTCGTAGGCCAGCGCCAGGGTGACCACATCGGCCTCCAGCCCGTCGATCACCGCCCGCGCCTGCTTGCCCGCGCCGCCGTGCGATTGCTGGACGGTGAGCTTCTGGCCGGTCTTTTCCTCCCAGTGCTTGATGAACACCGGATTGAATTCCTGATAGAGCTCGCGGGTGGGGTCATAGGAGACGTTGAGCAGGGTCTGGGCGTGCGCGGTGGACAACGGCGCGGCAAAAGACAGACTCAGGGCCACACCGGCCAGCAGGGGTTTCAGGCGAAAAAAGGTCTTCATGAGTATTCCTCGTGTGTTGTCGGTGACGAACAATGTATGGGCTGAATCGATACAGCCGAACCAAGAAAAACTGCTTTGCTTTTCAGGACATCCTGAAACATCGCTCAGCACATTCACTGAAAAGCTATGCAGAAATTCTCGGAAGCCATGTCATCCTCGCCTCCACTCCCGAAGAAATTTTTCAAACCCATGATTTGAAGCAAAAAACCGCTCATCACTGAACGTTTGGAACGTTGAACCAGATTCTTTATTCCTTTTAAGGCATATAAAAATAGCCGTTCATCTCTTCCAGTTCTTTTTGCACTGCAATACGCTCCACTCATCACTTACCAATACGGAGCGTAACCATGACCACTCGACCCCGCCCCCTTACCCTGCGTGGCCTGCTGGCCACCACCCTTGCCGCACTGTCCTTTTCTGCGGCGGCGCAGAGTTCGCTGCTCAACGCCTCCTACGACGTCTCGCGCGAGCTCTACAAGGACATCAACCCGGCCTTCTCGGCCGCCTGGCAGGCACGGACCGGCACAGCCGTCACGGTGAACCAGTCGCACGGCGGCTCCAGCCGCCAGGCACTGTCGGTCGCTGCCGGGCTGGAAGCCGACGTGGTGACCATGAACCAGTCCACCGACATCGACATCCTGGTCGAGCGCGGCGGGTTGGTCGCCGCCGACTGGCGCGAACGCTTCCCGCATCAGGCCACGCCCTACACCACCACCTCGGTGTTTCTGGTGAGGAAGGGCAATCCGAAGAACATCAAGGACTGGGCGGATCTGGCCCGCCCCGGGCTGGGCGTGATCGTCCCCAACCCCAAGACCTCCGGCAATGGCCGTTACACATGGCTGGCCGCCTGGGGCAGCGTGAAGGCGGCAGGCGGTTCGGACGCCGACGCGCAAGCCTTTGTGAGCAAGGTGTTTGCCAATGTGCCGGTGCTCGACGGCGGTGGCCGTGGCGCCACCACCACCTTCACCCAGCGCGACGTGGGCGACGTGCTGGTGACTTTCGAGAACGAGGCCGCGCTGATCGCCCGCGAACTGGGTGCGGACAAGTTCGACGTGGTCTATCCGTCCATCTCCATCGACGCCAGCGCCCCGGTGGCGGTGGTGGAAACCGTGGTCGCCAAGCGTGGCACTGCGGCCGAAGCGCGCGCCTATCTGGACTTCCTGTTCTCCGAGGACGGCCAGCGCATCATCGCCAAACACTACTTCCGCCCGCGTTCGGAGAAGGTGCTGGCCGAGTTTGCCGACCGCTTCCCGCCGATCAAGACCTTCAAGGTCGAGGAACTGCTGGGGCCGTGGAGCGAAGTGCACCCGCAGCACTTCGCCGATGGCGGGCTGTATGACCGCACCGTGGTGAACCGCTGATGAGTGCAGCCACCTTCTTCAACCCCACCCGGCAGACCCGGGTGTTGCCGGGCTTCGGACTGTCGCTCGGTTACACCCTGGTGTATCTGTCGCTGATGGTGCTGATTCCGCTCTCGGCGGTGTTCCTCAAGGCTTCGACGCTGTCGTGGGCGGAGTTCTGGGACATCGTCTCGGCGCCGCGCGTGGTGGCGACCTACCAGCTCTCCTTCGGCGCCTCACTGCTGGCCGCGGCGATCAATGCGGTGTTCGGCCTGGCGCTGGCCTGGGCGCTGGTGCGCTACACCTTCCCCGGCAAGAAGATCATCGACGCGCTGGTCGATCTGCCCTTCGCGCTGCCCACCGCGGTGGCCGGCATCGCGCTCACCGCGCTGTATGCCGGCAACGGCTGGCTGGGCAGCGTGCTGGAACCGCTGGGCTTCAAGGTTGCCTTCACCCCCACCGGCGTGCTGGTGGCGCTGGTCTTCATCGGCGTGCCCTTCGTGGTGCGCACCGTGCAGCCCATCCTGGAGGATCTGGAAACCGAGCTGGAAGAGGCCGCCGCGAGCCTGGGCGCGCAGCGCTGGACCATCTTCCGGCGGGTGATCCTGCCCATCCTCACCCCTGCGCTGCTCACCGGCTTTGCGCTGGCCTTCGCGCGTGCGGTGGGCGAGTACGGTTCGGTGATCTTCATCGCCGGCAACATCCCGATGGTCTCGGAAATCACCCCGCTGATCATCATCACCAAGCTCGAACAATATGACTACGTGGGTGCCACCGCGATTGCGGTGGTGATGCTGGTGTTCTCCTTCGTCATGCTGCTGGCCATCAACCTGCTGCAGGCGTGGAGCGCCAGACGGACCGGGAGGAACCGCTGATGGCCGCCGCAGGTGTGTTGCACGGGCGGGTGGACGCCCGCCGTTTCGAAACCAATGCCGCGACGCGCGAGTCGCCCTGGGTGCGGCGCGCGATCCTCGCGGTGGCGCTGGGCTTCTTCGCTCTCTTCCTGCTGCTGCCGCTGGTGGCGGTGTTTGCCGAAGCGCTGAGGAAAGGCTGGGGCACCTACGTGGTTGCGCTCACCGATCCGGATGCGCTCGCTGCGGTGCGTCTGACCTTGCTGGTGGCGGCGATCTCGGTGCCGCTCAACCTGGTGTTCGGGGTGGCGGCGGCATGGTCGATTGCCAAGTTCGAGTTCCGTGGCAAGCACGTCCTCACCACGCTGATCGACCTGCCGTTCTCGGTGTCGCCGGTGATCGCGGGGCTGATCTTCGTATTGTTGTTCGGCGCGCATGGCTGGTTCGGCGCCTGGCTGATCGAGAACGACATCAAGATCATCTTTGCGGTGCCGGGCATCGTGCTGGCCACGGTGTTCATCACCGTGCCCTTCGTCGCCCGCGAGTTGATTCCGCTGATGGAGGCGCAGGGCCGCGAGGAGGAAGAAGCCGCCACGGTGCTGGGCGCCAACGGCTGGCAGACCTTCTGGAGGGTGACCCTGCCCAACATCAAGTGGGGCCTGCTGTATGGGGTGATCCTGTGCAACGCCCGGGCGATGGGCGAGTTCGGCGCGGTGAGCGTGGTCTCCGGCCACATCCGCGGCATGACCAACACCATGCCGCTGCATGTGGAGATTCTCTACAACGAATACAACTTCGCCGCCGCTTTCGCGGTGGCCTCCCTGCTGGCCCTGCTGGCGCTGGTGACGCTGTGCCTGAAGTCCTTCATCGAGTGGAAGGCCGGGCAGGCAGCCAAGGACACGGAGTAGCGAGCGCAGAGGAACCCCGCCACCGTTCGCCCTGAGCCTGTCGAAGGGCGTTTGCTGGCGGTGCCTTCGAGCGGGCTTCGACAGGCTCAGCCCGAACGGTCGTAACCCCAATTCAAGGAATACAGACATGAGCATTCAGGTACAGGACATCCACAAGCAGTTCGGCGCCTTCACCGCGCTGGACAAGGTTTCGCTCGACTTCCCCAGCGGCGAGCTGGTGGCCCTGCTGGGGCCGTCGGGCTGCGGCAAGACCACCCTGCTGCGGGTTATCGCCGGGCTGGAGACGGCGGACTCCGGGCGGGTCATCCTTGAAGGCGAGGACGCCTCCGACACCCATGTGCGCGAACGCCAGGTCGGATTCGTGTTCCAGCACTACGCGCTCTTTCGCCACATGACGGTGTTCGAGAACGTCGCTTTCGGCCTGCGCGTGAAACCGCGCCGCGAGCGCCCTAGCGAGGCCGAGATCCGCAAGCGCGTGCATCGCCTGCTCGAACTGGTGCAGCTCGACTGGCTGGCCGACCGTTACCCCGCGCAGCTCTCCGGCGGCCAGCGTCAGCGCATTGCGCTCGCCCGTGCGCTGGCGGTGGAGCCGCGCGTGCTGCTGCTCGACGAACCTTTTGGCGCGCTCGACGCCAAGGTGAGGAAGGAGTTGCGCCGCTGGCTGCGCCGCCTGCACGACGAATTGCACGTCACCTCGATCTTCGTCACCCACGACCAGGAAGAGGCGCTGGAAGTGGCCGACCGCGTGGTGCTGATGAACAAGGGCCGGGTCGAACAGGTGGGCACCCCGGAGGAGGTCTATGAACACCCGGCCACCCCCTTCGTGTATGGCTTCCTGGGCGCGGTGAACCTCTTCCACGGGCGCGTCGACGGTGAGCACGTCAAGGTTGGCGAAGCATCGCTACCGCACGACGGGCGCGACGCTGATCATGGCAGCGAGGTGGTGGGTTTTGCACGCCCGCACGAGTTGGACATCGTCACCGACCCTGCCGAGACGCGCGGGGTGGAAGCGGTGGTGAGCCGGGTGCTGGCCTTTGGCGCCAGTGCGCGGATTGAGCTCGACAGCCTGGACGGTGCGGCCGAGCGCGGCGAACCCACCCACTATGAAGTCGTGCTGACGCGCGAACGGGTCACCGCCCTGGCGCTCACCGAAGGGCAGCGCGTGCGTCTGCTGCCTTCCACCCTGCGCGTCTTTCCGCGGGAGGCGGCATGAACCTGCAGCAACTGCGCATCGTGCGCGAGACGGTGCGGCGCAACTACAACCTCACCGAGGTGGCTGCAGCGCTCTATACCGCCCAGTCCGGCGTCTCCAAGCACATCAAGGATCTGGAGGATGAGCTGGGCGTGGAGCTCTTCGTGCGCCGTGGCAAGCGCCTGCTCGGGCTCACCGAACCGGGCAAGGAGCTGCTGCCCTTCGTCGAGCGCATCCTGCTCGACACCCACAACATCAAGCGCCTGGGCGAGCAGTTCGCGCAGAAGGATCGCGGCCACCTTGCTGTCGCCACCACCCACACCCAGGCGCGCTACGCGCTGCCGCCGGTGGTGACGCGCTTCAAGCAGGCGTTTCCGAAGGTGCATCTGGAACTGCACCAGGGCGGCCCGCAGGAGATCGTCGCCATGCTGCGCAACGGCCAGGTGGACATCGGCATCGCCACCGAGGCGCTGGGGGACGAGGACGACCTGGTGAGCTTCCCCTTCTACCAGTGGCAGCACTCGCTGGTGGTGCCGGCCGATCATCCGCTCACCCGTGAGCCCCGGCTCAGCATCGAGGCGCTGGCCGAGTACCCGATCATCACCTACCACGAGGGCTATACCGGGCGGGCGCGCATCGATGCGGCCTTTGCCGCCGCCGGACTGGCGCCGGACATCGTGATGTCCGCGCTCGATGCGGACGTGATCAAGGCTTACGTGGAGCTGGGTCTGGGGGTGGGGATCATCGCCGCGATGGCCTTCCACCCGCAGCGCGACGCCGGCCTCACCCTGCTCGACGGCACGGAGCTGTTCACACCCAACACCACCCGCATCGCGTTGCGCCGCGGCCACTACCTGCGCGACTATGCCTTGCGCTTCATCGAGTACTGCGCGCCGGAACTGGGTGCGGAGCGTGTCAAGGGGGCGCTGTTTCCGGTGGCTGAATGAACTGAAGATGGCAGCGGTCGTCGGGAGCATGCGCCCTGCCACGAATCAACGAGCCCGGCTCAGTCGTTCACCTTTCCACGAAAGGCTTTGAGCGAGGCCCGCCGGGCCTTCATCTCCAGCCTGCGGGTAATGGATGCGCGTGTCGGTTTCGTGGCCCGGCGTTCTTTGGGAAGCGTCGCAACGCTTTCGATCAGTTCTTCCAGACGTCTCATGGCTTCCATCCGGTTCTTTTCCAGGCTGCGAAACTTCTGCGCCTTGATGACCACTACGCCGTCATTGCTGATGCGGTGATCGCGCAAGGCCTGCAGGCGTGCCTTGATGTCGTCCGGAAGACTGGAGGCCGCAATGTCGAACCGCAGGTGCACCGCATTCGACACTTTGTTAACGTTCTGCCCCCCGGCGCCTTGCGCACGAATGGCGGTGATTTCGACTTCATCCAGCGGCAGCGTAAAATTCGACTGCATTGCTCAGCCCCTTCTCCGGCCTTTTGGCTGGAGACCATAACAGATCGAAACATCCCCGGCGAGGGCCAGGGCAATCGCGTTCAGATTCAGCGTGCGCTGGATTTTTTCGCGCACGCCAGCAGGTACAGCACCGCGCAAAACACTTCATCCTCATGACCTCCGCAGGGGCAGCCCAGCGAATTGCCCCAACAGCCACATTCAGCACCCCTGCCCTGCCTGTTCCAGTCTTGGCCTTCCGGTGCTGTTGATGACCACCCGGCGGCCTTCGTCGTGGAGGCAGAATGTCACGGTGCCCATCTGCAGGGCGCCGTTCAAGGCGCGGGTTTCACCCGTGCCGATGTAGGAGATGCCGGCGCTGAGCGGGGCCGTGCTCCAGGTCCGGAGGTCGGGGCGGCGGGATGCAGGGGCGACGCGCACGATGTCTTCCCCCGCATCGCGCTGGCCATTGTCGTTGTCGTCCGCGAACACCATGAAGCCGGCCGCCCAGCCGGCGGACGCATCGCACGCGGCTCCGTCGGCCGCGCCGGGGCACAGGCTGACCCGCCTGCCGCGCTTGACGGCCTCGGCGCGGGCGAGCATCAGCCCGGAGTAAAAGTCATTCACCGTGGTATCGAGCTGGGCACGGCGCACCATGGCGGCCATCGACGGCAGCGCAAGCGTGGCCAGCACGGCCAGCACCCCCATCGCAAGCAGCAATTCCGCCAGACTGAAACCCGCCAGCCGGCATCGATACGTCTTTCGCATCTGTCCCCTCCCCCGCAAAGCCGGCACGACGCGCCGGATCATGCATCAGGCATTGGGAAAGTTTAGGAGACGGCAGCATTGATGTCCATGGCATGAGCGGAGATCGCCGGCTATGCCATGGACGGAGGGCGGGTCAGTCGCGGAAGTTTCCGTACTGCAGCGGGAAGTCGGTGATGTCCTTGCGCACCACCGCGATGGCATCCTGCAGGGTGTCGCGCTTGGCGCCGGATACCCGGACGGCCTCACCCTGGATGGCGGCCTGCACTTTGAGCTTGCTGTCCTTGAGCAGCTTCACGATCTTTTTCGCAAGGTCCTGCTCGATGCCGGTGCGCACGCGAACCTCCTGCTTGACCTTGTTGCCGCTGACCTTTTGCACGTCGCCCTGGTCGAGGCAGCGCACATCGACCTTCTTGGCGGTCATCTCGGGCAACAGGATGTCCTTCATCTGGTCGAGCTGAAAATCGCTGTCGGCAAACAGCGTGAGCAGCTTGTCGTTCTGCTCTACCCGTGCATCGCTGCCCTTGAAGTCATAGCGGTTGCCGATCTTGCGGTTGGCCACATCCACTGCGTTACGCAGCGCAACCAGATCGACTTCGGATGTGATGTCAAAGGATGGCACCCCTGGTTCTCCCTGTGTTTGTCCGGATTGATTCACCCGACCGGGTGTTCAGGCACGAAGGTGCCCGTTCATGCATTCATGCATAGTGGCAGACGTAGTGGAAGGGCTCACCTTCCACCTGGATGTCGAAGCTGGAGTCGGCCGGCACCGCGAAGGACTCGCCCGGGCCGTACACCTTCCAGTCGGCCTCGCCCTTGAGCCGTACCTTGCAGCTGCCGGACACGCATTCCATGATTTCGGCTGCGGCCGTGCCAAAAGTCAGGCAAGCAGGCAGCACCACCCCGGCCGACTTGCGCGTGCCGTCGGCCAGCGTGAAGGCGTGGCTGAAGCACTTGCCTTCGAAATACACGTTGGCACGCGTGGCCAGCGTGACGCCTTCGAACTTTTCGGTAATCGTCGTCATTGATCTTTCCTTCCGTGGCACCGTCACTCGATGCCCATCAGTTTCTGGATGAAGCTCTTCGAGATGAAGCCGACGAAGCCCAGGCCAAGCGCGAGGAACATCCATGCGGTTCCATACTTGCCGGCCTTGGACTTGTAGGCCAGGTTGCCGATGATGAACAGCATGTACAGGATCAGTGCCGTCAGCAGCACCTTGAGTGAAAGGTCTTCGAACTCCGTGATTGTCAGTCCGAAGATGATCGGATCGTTGCTCATCACCGTTTCTCCCTGAGACTGGCCGAAGCCAGTCATGCCATGCTGTCAATCAGCCCCGTTTTGCCCGTGCGTTCGCTGCAATGCGCATGCGCAGCGCATTGAGCCGGATGAAGCCGTGGGCGTCCTTCTGGTTGTACGCGCCGGCATCGTCCTCGAAGGTGGCGATGGTCGGGTCGAACAGCGAATCGGTCTTCGAGTCGCGCCCGGTGACGATGACGTTGCCCTTGTAGAGCTTCACCCGCACCCAGCCATTGACCGTCTGCTGGGTCTGGTCGATGAGCGCCTGCATGGCCTGACGCTCGGGGCTCCACCAGTAGCCGTTGTAGATCACGCTGGCGTAGCGCGGCATGAGGTCGTCCTTGAGGTGGGCGACTTCGCGGTCGAGCGTGATGGATTCGATGGCGCGGTGGGCCTTGAGCAAAATGGTGCCCCCCGGGGTTTCGTAGCAGCCACGGCTCTTCATGCCGACGTAGCGGTTTTCCACCAGGTCGAGACGGCCGATGCCGTGCTTGCCGCCCAGCTCGTTGAGCCTGGCGAGCAGTTCATGGGCCTTCATGCGGGTGCCGTTGATCGCCACCAGATCGCCCTTCTCGAACTCCAGATCGACGTACTCGGCGGCATCCGGCGCGGCTTCCGGCGACACCGTCCAGCGCCACATGTCTTCCTCGGCCTCGGCGGCGGGGTTTTCCAGATGGCGGCCTTCGAAGGAGATGTGCAGCAGGTTGGCATCCATCGAATAGGGCGAGCCGCCCTGCTTGTGCTTCATCTCGATGGGGATGCCGGCCTGCTCGGCGTAGGCGAGCAGCTTTTCGCGGGACAGCAGGTCCCACTCGCGCCACGGGGCGATGACCTTCACGCCCGGCATCAGCGCGTAGTAGCCCAGTTCGAAGCGCACCTGGTCGTTGCCCTTGCCGGTGGCGCCGTGCGACACGGCGTCGGCACCGGTGGCACGCGCGATTTCGATCTGGCGCTTGGCGATGAGCGGGCGGGCAATGGAGGTGCCGAGCAGGTACTCGCCTTCATACACGGTATTGGCGCGGAACATCGGGAAGACGAAGTCGCGCACGAACTCTTCGCGCAGGTCGTCGATGAAGATGTTCTCGGGCTTGATGCCGAACTTCAGCGCCTTGGTGCGCGCCGGTTCGAGCTCTTCGCCCTGGCCGAGGTCGGCGGTGAAGGTCACCACCTCGCAGTTGTAGGTGTCCTGCAGCCACTTGAGAATGACCGAGGTATCCAGGCCGCCCGAATAGGCGAGCACGACTTTCTTTACATCGCTCATGGTTTCTTCCGTTTGCCCGGCCACACGGGCGGCGACCGGGGTGTGCTTGAATGTTGAATGTTCAGTGCCGGGCGAGTGCCGCCCGCCACGGTCTGTTTACTGGCACTCGACCTTGCCGATGACCAGATATTCCATCAGGGCTTTTTGCGCGTGCAGCCGGTTCTCCGCCTCGTCCCACACCACCGATTGCGGTCCGTCCATGACTTCGGCGGTGACTTCCTCGCCACGGTGGGCCGGCAGGCAGTGCATGAACACGGCGTCGGGGTGGGCCTGGGCCATCATCTCGGCATCCACGCACCAGTCGGCAAAGGCCTTCATGCGGGCCTCGTTCTCGGCTTCGAAGCCCATCGAGGTCCACACATCGGTGGTCACCAGATCGGCCCCCCGGCAGGCTTCCATCGGGTCGGCAAACTGCTCGAAGTGGCTGGTGCCATACAGCCCGGCCCGCTCCGGCTCCACCTCGTAGCCCGGTGGCGTGGACACATGGACATTGAAGTCCAGCACCTCGGCCGCCTGCAGCCAGGTGTTGCACATGTTGTTGCTGTCGCCGATCCAGGCCACGGTCTTGCCCTGGATGCAGCCACGATGCTCGATGTAGGTGAAGATGTCGGCGAGGATCTGGCAGGGATGGTATTCGTTGGTCAGGCCGTTGATCACCGGCACGCGGGAGTTGGCCGCGAAGCGCTCGATGATGTCCTGCTCGAAGGTGCGGATCATCACCAGGTCGCTCATGCGCGAGATCACCTGCGCGGCATCCTCCACCGGCTCGCCCCGGCCAAGCTGGGAATCGCGGGTGTTCAGGTAGATCGCCGAGCCGCCGAGCTGATGCATGCCGGCCTCGAAGGACAGGCGGGTGCGCGTGCTGGCCTTCTCGAAAATCATCACCAGCGTGCGGTCGAACATCGGGTGATAGGGCTCGTAGCGCTTGAACTTGTTCTTGATCCAGCGCGCGCGCGCGAAAAGGTGCTCGTATTCCTCGCGGGTGAAATCCTTGAACTGCAGGTAATGTTTGAGTTCGCTCATGCTGTGGCGCTCACTGTTCGAGATGCGTGCGGATGAGGGGGGCAAGGATGTCCACCAGCATGCCGGCATCCTGCAGGCTGAACGTCAGCGGCGGCAGCAGGCGCACCACGCGTTCGGCGGTGACGTTGATCAGCAGCCCGGCCTCCAGGGCCTGCCCGACCAGCGCGCCGCAGGGACGATCCAGCTCGACGCCGATCATCAGGCCACGGCCGCGCACGTCCACCAGGCCCGGCACGCCTTCGAGCGCCTTGCGCAGTCCGTCGCGGATGGCCTCGCCAACCGTGATCGCGTTGTCCATCAGGCCGTCGTCCTCGATCACCGACAGCGTGGTCAGCCCCGCCGCGCAGGCGAGCGGGTTGCCCCCGAAGGTCGAACCGTGGTTGCCCGGCCCGAACAGGCCGCTGGCCTGTCCGGCGGTCAGGCAGGCACCAATCGGCACGCCCGAACCCAGCCCCTTTGCCAGCGTCATCACGTCGGGGCGAATGCCGCCATGCTGGAAGCCGAACCACTTGCCGGTACGCCCCATGCCGCACTGCACTTCGTCGCAGATCAGCAACCAGCCGCGTTCGTCGCAGACCTGGCGCAGTTCGCGCTGGAAGTCCTCGTCGGCCAGATGCACCCCGCCCTCGCCCTGGATCATCTCCAGCATCACCGCAACGATGTTGTGATTGTGCTGGGCAATGCTGCGGATCGCGTCGATGTCGCGGTAGGGCACGCGCACGAAACCCGACACCAGCGGCTCGAATCCGGCCTGTGCCTTGCGGTTTCCGGTGGCCGACAGAGTGGCCATGGTGCGGCCATGGAAGGCGTTTTCCATCACGATGACGGTCGGCACCTCGATACCCTTGCGGTGACCATGAAAGCGCGCCAGCTTGATCGCGGCCTCGTTGGCTTCGCAGCCGGAGTTGCAGAAAAACACTTCATCCATGCCCGACAGCGCGGCCAGGCGGTCGGACAGCTCTTCCTGCAGCGGGATGCGGTACAGGTTGGAGGTGTGCAGCACGCACGCCGCCTGACTGGCAATCGCCTGTACGAGCCGGGGGTGGTTGTGACCCAGGGTCGAAACCGCAATGCCCGACAAGGCGTCGAGATAGCGCTTGCCGGTTTCATCGAAAAGCCACGCGCCCTCGCCATGGCTGAAGGCCACCGGCAGCCTGGCGTAGGTATTCATGATGTGGGACATGAAAAGCCTCGATCGGTCGGATCCAGAAACGCACACGGCGGCTGGTGCCGCCGTGCATCGGGAATCGAAGATGTTAAGCCAAACCGCTGGCCGTGTATAGATACAGAAAGGATGGCGAACAGGCTGCCATCTTCGTCGGGGCGGCCGGCATGGTTACCGTTCAGTCGCCCAGCACGACACGATTGCGCCCCTGGCGCTTGGCCTCGTACAAGGCTTCATCCACCTGCCTGAGGAGTTCCTCAGGGCTTTCGCCCCCGGGCACCCTGACCATGCAGCCCACGCTGATGGTGACATGGTCGGCAATCTGCGAGTGCTCATGCGGGTGGTTCAGCGCCTCCACCGCCGCGCGCATGGCTTCGGCGATCAACTGCACGCCGGCGCGCTCCGTCTCCGGCAGGATGGCGACGAACTCTTCGCCACCGTAACGGGCAAACAGGTCTCCGGGGCGCTGGATGACCTTCTGCAGCACGCCCGCCACCCGGATCAGGCAGTCATCGCCCTTGCCGTGCCCGTAGTGGTCGTTGAAGGGCTTGAAGTAGTCGATGTCGAGCATCACCAGCCCCAGCGGCTTGCCGTTGCGCTTCAGGCGCCTGATCTCCCGTTTCAGCGTTTCGTCGAAATGACGACGGTTCGCCACCTGGGTCAGCCCGTCGATGTGAGACATTTCCTCCAGCAAGTCCGTCCTGGCCTTCAGGTTCATGTGGTTGCGCACGCGCGCACGCACAATGTCCACATGGTAGGGTTTGCTGATGTAGTCCGCTGCCCCCAGATCGAGCCCGCGTGTTTCGTCGCTGACCTCATCGAGGGCGCTGATGAAGATCACCGGAATGCGGCTGGTCGCCGCGTCGTTCTTCAGCGCGCGACACACTTCGTAGCCGTCCATTTCCGGCATCACGATGTCCAGCAGGATCAGGTCGGGCGGCGCGTGCCCACGGGCAATATCCAGCGCCTTGTGGCCGGAACTGGCCACCTGAATGGTGTACTCGTCCTTCAACAGGTTGGCCAGCACCTTGATGTTGGCCACCATGTCATCGACGATCAGCACGCTGCGCCGGCGTGCAACGGGCGCATGGCCCACGGCCGGCACATCGGACCCGGGAGAGACACCGGTTCGACGTTCGTCGCCCCCGCCCCCCTCGGCCTCCCCGTGCTGCTCCTCATCCGCCCCGCTGTCTGCATGCAGCCAGCGATGCAGCAGAGCGAACAGTTGCTCGCTGTTGAAGGGCTTGCCCAGGTGATCGTTCATCCCCGCCCGCAAGGCCTTGTGGCGGTCTTCCACCAGTGCGGCCGCAGTCAGCGCAACGATCGGGATGTCGGCATTGAAATCGCGAATGTGCCGGGTCGCCTGATAACCGTCCATGACCGGCATCTGGATATCCATCAGCACCAGATCGAAGGCTTCGGAACGCACCTTCTCCACCCCTTCGGCGCCGTTGTCGGCCAGCGCCACCTGCAAGCCCATCTGCTCCAGCTGCGCCTGCACCACCTGCTGGTTGATCGGGTGATCCTCCACCACCAGCACACGCTGGCCGCTGAAGCGCGCCTGCCGCTCCGTTCTATGGCGCGCGCCCTGTTGCAGCACCCGGCTGAGGGCATCGTACAGGCCGGAGCGATGCACCGGCTTGGGCAGGTAGGCAACCCCGTCCTCCGGCTCGAACTCGATCTCCGATTGCTCGTGCGCCGACACCATCAGCATCACCGGCATTTCACTTGCCATGCCTGCGGCGTGCATCATCCTGCGGATGGCCCGCAGGGCGCTCAAGCCGTCCAGCCGGGGCATGGCCCAATCCATCAGGATCACGTCATACGCCCGGCGATCCTGCAGGGCCTGCGAAACCTTGCTCACCGCATCTTCGCCATCGCCCGCCTCGTCCACCTCGATCTGCCACGAGGCCAGGATTTCCCGCAGCACCGTTCTGGCAATGGGCTGGTCATCCACCACCAGCGCGCGGCATGTGCGGGTCTGGCACAACAGGCGGGGGGACGACCGATCCGCCGGTGCGGCCACCACCGGCAGGCACAGTTCGAACTCGAAGCAGCTGCCCTTGCCCGGTTCGCTGTGCAGGTCGATGCCTGCGCCCCCCATCAGCTGGATCAGCTTCTGGCTGATGATCAGGCCCAGCCCGGTACCGCCATGGCGCCGGGTGATCGACGTATCCGCCTGGCTGAAAGCCTGGAACAGGCGGGCCTGCTGCGCCTGCGTCAGGCCGATGCCGGTGTCGCGGATGCGGAACACCAGCCGCGCCCGCTCCGGCGTCAGCTCGCAGGTGTCGATCTCCAGCTCCACCATGCCCTCTTCGGTGAACTTGATCGCATTGGCCATGAGGTTGGTCAGCACCTGGGTCAGGCGCAGGAAATCGCCCATGTACCACTCGGGCAGCTCCGGGGGCAGATGCAGGACCAGCTCGACCCCCTTCTGGCTGCTGGGCAAGGCGAACAGGGTGGACAGATGCTTGATCACGTCCTCCAGCCTGAACGCACGGGTTTCGGTCTCCATCCGGCCGGCCTCGATCTTCGAGAAATCGAGCAGATCGTTGACGATGCCCAGCAGCAACTGCCCCGAGCGGTGAATCTGTTCCGTGCGCTGGCGCACCCGCAAGGGGAGCGGCTCGCTGAGCTGTAACTCGCTGAGTCCGATCACCGCATTCAGCGGGGTGCGGATTTCGTGGCTCATGTTCGCCAGAAACTCCGACTTGGCCTTGCTGGCCGCCTCGGCCGTCTCCTTCGCCGAACGCAACTGCAGGGCCTGGATCTCCTGCTTTTCCAGCAACTGGTTGAAGGCCGTGACCAGCAGGCCGACCTCGTCATGCTGCTCCACCGGCAACGGACCGATCTCACCTGCATTGTCGAGCATGTCGCGAATCTGGCTCGCCGAGCGCTTCAGGGGCTGGAGCTGGTTCTTGATCAGCACATAGGCCAGCATCGCCGACAGCAGCAGCAACGCCCCCACCACGGCAGTGATCTGCAACAGCAACGCCTTCACCGGGGCCAGCGCCTTCTCCGCCGGGAAGGCATGCAGCACGGTCCACTCCGTCGCACTCAGCCGGGTGGTCGTGTACAGCACCCGCTCATCGTTCATTCCGCGCATTGCTCCCTGCCGTTCCCCACGACCGAGCCGGGCCGTCAGCTCGCCCATATCGAGTTCGGAAATCCGGCGCATGGACATGCCCGGCACGGAGCTGGTCACCACCAGATCCTGCTTCAGGTCGAATACCCAGAGCCGGCCGTCGGTCCCGATGGTTTCGTGGGAGATACGGGTCAGCAGGTTATCGTTTTCCAGGCGGGTGGAGCCGAACGCAAAGCCCAGCAGTTCATCATGCTGGTTGAGGATGGGGACCAGAATCAGGAAGATCGGCTGAAATACCGCGCGGCCGACGATCGGTTCGGTGATGTAGGGCTGGCGGGTCCGGGTGATGACCTGGAAATACGCGCGGTCGCGCAGGTCCAGCCCCACCCGCCCCTCCAGAACGGGTGAGTCCACCGTGATGATTCCGTCCGGGCTCATCACGAGCAGGCCATTGTTGAAGTGCTCGTGCAGCAGCAGGCGGGAATCGAGCACCTGCTGCATCTGCTCCCTGGGCAACAGTTCATTGCCATCGTGCAACAGATGAGCCAGCCCCTGCAGGGTGCGCACACGTTCCTGCAGGCCCTGGTCGATGCGACGGGCGACCAGCTCGGTGAAGCTTTTCTGCTGCTCGAGCAATTGCTCACGACTGCTTTGCAGCACCAGCCATTCGATCATGGCCGTCAGCAGCACTGCAACCAGCAGCACGGACGCCAGGGTGGTGAGCAGCAGCCGCTTGCTCAGGGAGTTGGAGAATTTTTTCAGCATGCCCTACCCTTGCGCCCTGTCTTGCGCCCTCTCTTGCGCCCTCTCTTGCGGCTGTTCGAGCTGTGCCAGCAATTCGGTCATCGCGCCGGCCGCCTGTTCAAAATCGAAACTGTCCAGCGCCGCGCACAAGGCCTGCCAGGGCGCATGCGCCTGCTCGGGCAGCTGGTCGGCCAGGCTCGCCAGCAGCGCCTCATCCACAAACTCGCTGTTGCGGATGGCGGCCTGCAGCGGTTGCAGCGCGGCCATCAGGTGCGCTGCATGGGCACGGGGCTGGGCGGTCGTGCCCGCACCGTCCCGCTCGTCCGCCAGCCAGTGCAGCAGTTCGGTGGCCGTCTGCTGCAGGCCGTCGACAAAGGCCTGGCACACTGAGGCCTCCGGCACCCTGGCCTGCTTGAGCGCCCGATCCAGCACGCCACTCAGCTCGGCGAGCCGGGGCAGGCAAAGATTTCCGCTCAAGCCCTTCAGACCATGTACCTGCTGCTCGACAAGCACAAAATCGGCCTCCGGACTGTCTGCCTGCAAGGCCAGCAGCTGGGCCGGCAGGGCCTGAAACCCGGTTTCGAGTTGCTGCAGAAAGGTTTTCAGCAGGTTGCGATACAGCACGGCGTTGCCCCCCACCATGGCCAGCCCCGCCGCAACATCCAGGCAGTCCGCCACCTGAACCACCTCGCCCTCATTCATCCGGCCCTCTGTTAACCCGGCCCTTGAGCTTGCTGCCTCCATAGGCTCCGGCTCAACCGGTGCCGCGTCGTACTCCAGAAACTGCATCAACACCCGCTCCAGCGCGGCGGGGTCGATCGGTTTGGACAGGTGGCCATTCATGCCGGCGGCCAGCGCCTTGTGCTGATCTTCCGCCATGGCTGCGGCGGTCAGCGCGATGATCGGCAGGGTGCATCCCCGGGCACGCAGCTGGCGGGTGGCTTCATGGCCGTCCATCACCGGCATCTGGATATCCATCAGCACCAGATCGAAACGCGACTGCTCCAGCTGCAGCAAGGCTTCGGCGCCATTCTCGGCCAGCACCACATCCAGGCCCAGTTCAGTGAGCTGCGCGCGGGCCACTTCCTGATTGATCGGATTGTCTTCCACCAGCAGCACGCGGCCATGCAGCCTCACCGGGGTATCGCTGTCCGGCTGGAGCCGGCTGCCAGCCAGGGCCGCCTCTTCGAGACGACACCGGGGCAGGTTCAGCGCAAAACTGAAACAGGACCCCTGCCGGGCATCGCTCTCCAGTTCGATGCCCTCTCCTCCCATGGCCTGCACCAAGCGCTGGCTGATCACCAGCCCCAGCCCCGAGCCGCCGTGCTGACGGGTAATCGAGCGGTCTGCCTGGCTGAAGGCGCGAAACAGCCGGCCCTGCTGCTCCGCGCTGATGCCGATGCCCGTGTCGCTGACCTGAAACAGCAGCCGCTCCCCGCCTTCAGCCCCCCCTTCAGCCTCCCCTGCGGACGGCTCACGGCTCACCCGCAACGTGACGCTGCCCTGCTCGGTGAATTTGATCGCATTGCCCAGCAGGTTGGTGAGCACCTGTCGGAGGCGCAGCTCATCGCCGACATACGCAGGCGCCAGCGTGTCATCCACGCCGATCTGCAATTGCAGGCCCTTGCTGGCCGCCATCTGGGCAAACAGGCCCTGCAGGCTGTCGAGCAAGCCGGTCAGCTTGAAGGGCTGCGGGTCGATGTGCAGCTTGCCGGCCTCGATTCTGGAAAAGTCGAGAATGTCATTGATGATGCCCAGCAGCAGGCAGCCTGACTGATGCACCTTGCGCAGGCGGTCGCGCAGCACCTCCGGGTCGTGCTCGTGCGCGCTGAGCCGGCTCAAACCGATGATGCCATTCATTGGCGTGCGGATTTCGTGGCTCATGTTCGCCAGAAACTCGGACTTGGCGCGGTTGGCCTCCTCGGCCGCTGCCTTCGCCTGCTCCAGTTCCTGTTCGACCTGCTTGATCCTGGAAATGTTGGTGTGCGTGCCCATCATGTAGCTGGGCCGGCCTTCGGCATCGGAGGCAGTGACTTTGCCCCGACCATGAATCCACACCCAGCTCCCGTCCGCCGCACGCAGGCGAAAGCGCACATCGAAGCGCTGGTGTCGCTCGATATGGTTCATCACGGTGGCCATCGTGGCGTCGAGATCCTCCGGATGCATGAGCTGCTGAAACTTCTCAAGAGACAGGGGAAAGGCATCCGGCGCATAGCCCAGCTGCACATAGGTCTGCGCATCCCAGGTCACCGTGTTGGTCTGCAGGTTCCAGCCCCACAACCCGGTGTCGGTCGCCTCCATGGTGAGCTGGAATCGCGCCCGGGCCTCCTCCAGCGCAAGCTGCTGCTGCTTGGTTTCGGTAATGTCGTAGATGTAGCCGTTCCAGATCACCGAACCGTCGACCAGCCTCTTCGGCGTGGCGCGCCCCTCCAGCCAGCGCGTGCCCTTGTGCGGATGCAGGTAGCGGTACTGGCACTCCCACACCTGCAGGCTGCGGGCAGACTCGGCAATGCTCGCGCTGACCCGCACGAGATCGTCCGGATGCAGATGCTGAAAGACCGGTCCGGCATCGTCCACCACGTCCTCCGGGGACGCTCCGTAAATGTCCTGGATGCCGCTGGTGGCATACGGAAAACAACCGTGGCCATCCGGAAACAGGCGGTACTGGTAGAGCATGCCGGGCACGTTCTCGGCCAGGCGGTTGAGTTTCTGCTTCTGTTCGTATTCCTCGGTCACATCCGTATGCGTGCCGATCACCCGCAGGGGCCGGCCCTCGGCATCGGTGCTGAACACCTTGCCACGGTCCAGAATCCACTTGTATCGGCCGTCCTTGCAGCGCACCCGGTGGGTGTTCTCGTACAGCGGCGTCTGGCCGGCAAAGTGTCGCTCCAGATCGGCATGGGCCGCAGCCTTGTCGTCCGGGTGAATCCGCGATTCCCACTCGTCCAGGCTGTCGCTCACCTCCTCTTCGGCATAGCCCAGCATGGCTTTCCAGGTAGGCGAGAAATACACCTTGTTGGTCTGCGCGTTCCAGTCCCACACGCCCTGCTCGGTGCATTCGAGCACCGCACGCCAGCGCTGTTCGTTCTCGCGGATGTCCCGCTCGGCCTGCAGCTGCCGCTCCTGACGACGCAGCAGTTCGCTCAGATTCTCATAGGCCAGCGCAACCAGCTCCTTCTGGTGCAACAGGCCCAGCAGCCGGTTGTCGTCATCGACAATCACCAGGCGCTTGAAGCTGTGCTGGCGACTGATCTGCAGCGCCTCCTGCAGGGTCACCTCCTGCCGCACCGTAAAGGCCGGAGCGCTCATGAAGCCCTGTGCCGGCTGCCTCCAGTCGGCCTTCCGCTCCAGGGCACGAGTCACGTCGCTGCGGGTGATGATGCCCAGCCCGCCTTCGGGCAACTGCATCAGCGCGGCGGAATGCCCCGCCATGTGCATCTTCAGCATGGCCGCCCTGAGGTCGTCGCTCACGCTCAGCAGGGTGTAGTCGGCCATCCCGAGCAAGTCCTTGATGCGCCGGGTTTCGGCCAGCGTCTTCGGGTCGAGGTGACGGATCAGGTCGGAATAGCTGACGATGCCGCGCAACACCTGCCGCTCGTCCACCAGGCACAAATGCTCGGTGGGCGACCCCTGCAAGGCCACCAGGGCATCGGCCACCTTCGCATCCGGATGCAGGCACGCCACCCGGGGCAACCCTGCCCGGACCAGCGGCGCGTCGAAATCCATTTCGGCAAGCCGCAGGGTGATGATGATCTGGGTGGTGATGATGCACAGCCCGGCCGCCCCCGTCACGATGACATCATGGATGCCATGCTCGGCCATGACACGCACGGCCTCCTGAATCGAGCACTGCTGATCCAGAGTGATCACGCTGGACGTCGCAATTGTGGAAACCGGGAATAAAAGCATCGAAACTCCTGCATCAAGGGCTGCAGCGGTCAGCATGGGCCATCGCCAGAACTGTCCGCACTCGGACTGGATTCACCCGACACGCGCACGATCACTGGGCATGAACAACTTTCGAATATAACTCAAGCACTACGACGAAAGGCGAATTCCGATGCACACGCACACGGGCGCTGCAGACACGACAAACATCGATCGGGCCGAACGAAGCGTTCAATGACATCAGCAGCCGGGCGGCTTTCTGATAGAATTGCGCGCTGCCGCAATCATACGGTTCGCACATTCTTCGCATTCCCCGGTTCCGGGCGTGTCACCCTCGTCGCCGCCCGCCAATCGCCAGCCAAGACGACACAGACATGAACCAGAAAATCGAAAGCTTCGTCATCGTAGGCGTCACCAGCAACGGAAAGAAATTTCGCCCCAGCGACTGGGCCGACCGGCTGTGCGGCATCATGTCCGCCTTCGGCTCGGACCACCGGATGAAGTATTCACCCTATGTGCGCCCGGGCTGCAATCTGAAGGGCGACAAGACCGTACTGGTCGACGCCAGGCTGTACGACATCGAACCCCTGGCCTTCAAGTTTCTGGTGAATTTCGCGAAAGACAACGACCTGACCATCGAACCCATAGACGACGAGCAGCTCAAGCTCTGAAGCTGCGCTCTAAAGCCGTTCCGGAAGACACTCAAGCCGAATTCGGACCGAAACCGGGACCGAAACCGGGGCCGTTTTTTCCAGGCAGCGATTCCACTCGATCCATCGACTGCACCAACAGCCATCGATAGCTTGGGGTGAACTCGTCGCGGATCAATCAGGCTCAGTGCCAACTGCCGAAATCTGAAATGACAGATCGAAAAAAAACGGCGACCCGAAAGGTCGCCGTTTTTCTTTCGATGAAGACCGACTCAGGCAGCCATCGCCTTGATGGCAGACGACAGGCGGCTCTTGTGACGAGCGGCCTTGTTCTTGTGAATGATCTGCTTGTCAGCGATTTTGTCGATGGTGCTGGTGGACGTGCGGTAAATTTGCTGTGCAGCCGCCTTGTCGCCACCGAGGATTGCCTTTTGCACGGCCTTGATCGCGGTGCGCAGACGGGAACGCAGGCTGGCGTTATGAGCGCGGGCCTTGGTTGCCTGACGTGCGCGCTTGCGGGCTTGTGCCGAATTGGCCATAGATCTTCTCTCGTTTTAGTGAATGGGTTTTATAAAGCTTGCAATTTTATCCCGCTTCATAATCTAATGCAAGGCTCCCGGCCGGGCCATCTCACGCAGCCGGCATGCCATGCGAACCGCCCGGCCCCTTCCTGCAGCCCTTTCAGCCCGCCCCACTCCGCATGAACCTGCTTCGCGCCCTGGCCACGGTCAGCAGCCTCACCTTCCTGTCCCGCATACTCGGTTTTGTGCGCGATTTCGTGATTGCGCGAAGCTTTGGTGCAGGCGCGGCCACCGACGCCTTTTTCGTCGCCTTCCGCCTGCCCAACCTGCTGCGACGGATGTTTGCCGAAGGGGCCTTCTCCCAGGCTTTCGTACCCATTCTGGCCGAATACCGCAACCGCCTGGGCGATGAGGCGGCACATACGCTGATCAACCGGGTCGCCACCCTGCTCGGACTGGTGGTGGCGCTGATCTCGCTCATCGGCATCGTGGCGGCGCCGTTCATCATTTACCTCTCGGCGCCCGGCTTTGCGAGCGATGCCGACAAGTTTGCACTCACCGTCGAACTGACCCGCATCACCTTTCCCTACATCCTGTTCATGTCGCTGGTGGCGCTGGCAGGCGGGGTGCTCAACACCTGGAGCCGCTTTGCCATTCCGGCCTTCACACCGGTCCTGCTGAACATCGCCTTCATCGCGATGGCCCTGTTTGCGGCGCCCTGGTTCGACCCGCCGGTGCTGGCGCTGGCCTGGGCGGTGTTCATCGGCGGTGTGCTGCAACTGGCGCTGCAGGTGCGCCCGCTGGCGCGACTGGGGTTGCTGCCGCGCTTCGACCTGAACCTGCGCGACGAGGGCGTGCGCCGGGTCGGCAAGCTGATGCTGCCCGCCATGCTGGGGGTGTCGGTGGCGCAAGTGTCCTTGCTGATCAACACCATCTTTGCCTCTTTCCTGCCCACCGGCAGCGTTTCATGGCTGTATTACGCCGACCGCCTGATGGAGTTTCCTGCAGGCCTGCTCGGCGTGGCGCTGGGCACCATCCTGCTGCCCAGCCTGTCGCGGCTGCACAGCGACCGGAACGGGGCGGAATTTTCGTCCCTGCTCGACTGGGGGCTGCGCCTGACCCTGCTGCTCACGCTGCCCGCCGCGCTGTCGCTGGCGATGCTCGCCGTGCCGCTGATCAGCACGCTGTTCATGCATGGCGCCTTTGGCGCCAGCGATGTGATGCAGACCCGGCTGGCGCTGCTGGCCTACAGCGTGGGGCTCACCGGCCTGATTCTGGTGAAGATCCTCGCCCCCGGTTTCTACTCCCGGCAGGACATCCGCACGCCGGTACGCTTTGCGCTGATCACGCTGGCCGCCACACAGCTGATGAATCTGTTGTTCGTGGTCATCCTGCCGCTGCAGCACACCGGCCTGGCGCTGTCCATCGGCCTGGCGGCACTGCTCAACGCCGGGCTGCTGTACCGTGGCCTGCGCAAGGCACGGGCCTACACCCCAACGGCCGGCTGGGGCGGCTTTCTGCTGCGCGTCATGCTGGCACTGGCCGTGCTGGGGGCAAGCCTGCATTTTGGGATGGGCAGCGGGAGCGAATGGCTTGCGTACGGCGCCGGCGAGCGGGCGATGCGCCTGTGCCTGCTGGTGGGCGGTGGCATCGCGGTGTATTTCCTCACGCTGTTCATGCTCGGCTTCCGGCTGCGTGACTTCCGCCGCCGCACCCTTGCCTGAACCACCGGTCACCCGATGCAGTCAGTCGAGCCGAAAAGCCGACAGCGTGGTTTCCATCACCCTGTCGCTGAAGATGCGTTGGCCGGCTCCTTCGCCGGCGGCACCGGCCACCACCATCAGCGGCAGCAGGTGTTCCTCGGCCCGCGGTGGATGACACAGGCGGGCCGACGGTGCCTGTGCCCAAGTGGCCAGCGCCTGCTCACGCAGCTGCGCGGCAGACTCGACCGTCTGCACCAGCCAGCGGTCGAAGTCGTCCGAGATCGGCCCGAAGCGCGGGTCGCCATAGCCGCGCATGTTGTGAAAGCTCATGCCACTGCCAACGATCAGCACACCTTCGTCGCGCAGCGCCGCAAGCGCGCGACCGGCCTCCAGATGCGCCTGCGGCTCCAGGTCATGGCGCAGCGAGAGTTGCACCACCGGGATGTCGGCGTCGGGGAACATCAGTTTCAGCGGAATGAACATGCCGTGATCGAAACCGCGTGCGGGGTCCTGTTGGGCCGGCAGTTGCGCCTGACCGAGCAGGCCGGCGATGCGCGCTGCCAGTGGCGGCTCGCCGGGGGCCGGATAGCGCAGCTCGTAAGTGTGCGGCGGAAAGCCGTAGTAATCGTAGAACAGCGCCGGTTGGGTGCCGCTGGTGACGCTGAAGACCGGCTCCAGCCAGTGCGCCGAAACCACCACAATGGCCGTGGGGCGCGCGGGTAAAGTACTGGCCACGTTCTTCAGGAAATCCGCCATGGCGTTCCACGCGTCAGGCGGATTCCAGTCCATGAAGAAGCAGGGGCCGGCACCATGGGGCACAAACAGGGTGGGCATGCGAGGCGTGTTGCTGGCGGTCATGGCCAAGCTCCGTTGAGTGAACTTGCAGGGTAGCAGTATCGCCTGAATCCCGTTCAGTCGGAAATCGACGAAGCCTGCGCTGCCTCGCAGCGGATCGAGAGGCGCGGGTGGCGACCTCCTGGGTGAACAATGAAACCGGACAGATCGCGTGCTACAAGTCCGGACCCCCTTGCCCCATCGAGCCGTCCCGGCGATGATCCGTGCATCATCCGATCAGGACCGTACCGCCGATGAACCGCGCCGAACGCATATTCCATCTGCACCGCCTGCTCAAGGCCAGGCATCCCCCGTCGCTGGCCCGGCTGATGGAAGAGCTCAACGCCTCGCGCGCCACGATCAAGCGCGACCTGGACTACATGCGCCTGTTCATGGGCGCGCCCATCACCTACGCACGCACGGCCAACGGCTACCACTACGATCCCACTGCCCCCGAATTCGAGCTGCCCGGCCTGTGGTTCAACCACACCGAACTGCACGCCCTGCTGGCCTGCGAGCAACTGCTCGAAAGCGTGCAGCCCGGACTGCTCTCGCCCTACATCGGTCCGTTGCGCGCGCGCATCCGCAGGCTGCTCGAACAAAGCGGCACCACCGCCGAATCCGTCAGTGCGCGGGTGCTGCTGCGCAGCGTGGCACGGCGTCACGTCGACGCCGAACGCTTCGGCGACGACGCCGCCGCACTGCTCAACCGCCACCCGCTCGCCATCGACTACCAAAGCCGGGAACGCGAGCACGCCAGCACCCGCAGGATCGATCCGCAACGCCTGGTGCACTACCGTGACAACTGGTACCTGGTGGCCTGGTGCGCAACGGCCGCCGACCTGCGCATCTTCTCCCTGGACCGCATCGGCGCCGCCCACCGGCTCGACGGCCAGGCCCGGGAGTTGCCCGACAACGAGCTCGACCGCTTTCTCGGTGCGAGTTTCGGCATCTTCGCCGGCAGCGCGCGCGCCTGGGCGGTGCTGCGCTTTTCCGCCCACGCGGCACGCTGGGTCGAGAACGAAACCTGGCACCCGGACCAGATCAGTCAGTGGCGGGGCGAGCACTACGAGTTGCAAGTGCCCTACTCCGACCCGCGCGAACTGCTGATGGACATCCTCAAATACGGCCCCGAAGTCGAAGTCCTCGCCCCGCAGGAACTGCGGCAGGAAGCCGCCAGACGTTTGCACGCCGCAGCGGCGCGCTACGACACGGAACGCTGAAAAAACCGGCGGCGGACTCATCCTGTGAGCCACCGCCCCGGTAACAATGGGGCAAACCGTTCTCTGGGGAAGCCACCATGTTCAGCCGCCGCCGCTTCATCGCCCACCTCACCCGGCTCGCCACGCTCGCCGTGCCTGCCACCGCCTTCGCCAGAACCGACCCCGCGCCCCCCTCCATCCCTCGTCCAAGCACGCTGATCCAGCGCTCGCCCGTCGCCGGCTTCCAGTACCACCAGGGTGAGCAAGTCTGGCAGCACCTGCAGCCGGAACAGACCGTCACGCTGGTACGCGAACCCGGCAACCGTTTCGACCCCAATGCGGTGCGCATCGACTGGAATGGCCACAAGCTCGGCTACCTGCCCCGTGTGCACAACACTGCCGTCAGCCAGATGCTCGACCGCAGCGAGCCCCTCACCGCCCGCATCGTCGTATTGCGCAAACACGGAGCGCCGTGGCAACGGATGGAAGTGGAGGTGTGGCTGTCATGATCGATTTCGACCGGGACGGCAAGTATGTTCTGTTTGCCGAGGATGGGGCGTTGCTGGATCTCGTGCATCTGGGTTGAGCATGGCATGATGCTAACGGTCATTGCAGAGCAAGCTGCCACCCCGTATGATGAAACTGCGTAGCAGAGTTCTCTTTGACCAAGGTTAGAGGCACCAGGGGTGGTGCTTGACTAAGGCAGCCGAGCTCGCCGC